>NZ_CP055156.1:1326247-1989371 GCF_014217805.1 Adhaeribacter swui | reverse complement strand
AAGAACTGGAAGAAAACAAAGCCGTAACTTTCTCCACGGATTTTTAATAAACCCTACTTAAAACGCAAGCACGATGGCCGAACTGGAAACGCTCGAAGAATTCTATAAACATAAGTTTAACAAAGCACCGGAAAACCTGCAACTCGACAATGAGCATTTTAATGTATTTAGCCTGGCAGAAGTGCAAGGTCCCGGGAGTACCTCTATCCAATACAACCGGCGCGATTTTTTTAAAATTTCTCTGATGCGGGGCCAGCATATTTATCATTACGCCGATAAAACCTTGGAAACGGATGGTCCTACCCTGATATTCTTCAACCCGACTGTACCTTATAAATACGAGTGTATTACCGAAGGTGCCACCGGTTACTTCTGCATTTTTAAGGAAGCTTTTTTTAGTGAGCACATCCGCAGCAACATTAAAGATTTGCCCATGTTTCAGCCGGGCGCTAAACCCGCTTATTTGCTAAACGCCAGCCAGGATGCCGCTATCAGCAATTTGTTTCAGAAAATGAAAGAGGAGGTGCAATCAGACTACGCTTTCCGGTTCGATCTGATCCGGAATTACATTATGGAAATGGTGCACGCCGCTTTAAAAATGGAGCCTTCGGAGAGTTTATACAAACAAACCGATGCCAATGCCCGCATTACCGCGGTTTTTACCGAATTGCTGGAACAACAGTTTCCGATTAAATCGCCGGAGAAGCCATTTTCATTACGCTCCGCGAAAGATTTTGCGAGTTTGCTGCACGTGCATCCTAACCATTTAAACCGTGCCTTGCGCACTACCACCGGCAAAACCACCACCGAACACATCGCGGAAAGGTTATTGGCCGAGGCTAAAGCCTTGCTTAAACATACCAACTGGAACATTGCCGAAATCAGCTACAGCCTGGGTTTTCAGGAACCAGCTCATTTTAACCATTTTTTTAAAAAACACACTAGTTCCCGGCCCAGTGCCTTCCGTACTTAACTTTCGGTTTGTAGTTACGGTGTTTTGTATTTTTTTAAACATGTATTTATAAAATGCCCCGGTAGCCCTAAACTACCGGGGCATTTTATTTTAAAGCTAAACCCAAATCAAGTCTTATTAAAAATATTTGCCAATTTAAAATACTTGCTTACCTTTACTGACTGATTAGTCAGTTATGAAATTCATGTATATTTTTCTGGGTATAATTCTCTCTGTTATAATGAGTACAACTATTTTTCTCCGGCAAGCCCAATTTGGAAAATTGCCGAGTGGCGCGCGCTTGGAGCGCATTAAAAAATCGCCGAACTACCGGAACGGGGCTTTTCAAAACGAAAGCTTTACGCCCGACCTGGCCGAAGGAGTTACTTACTTTTCGGTGGCGAAAGATTTTTTCTTCGGCAAAAACAAACGGGCCACCCCTACCGATTCTATCCCGTCTACCAAAACTGATTTACTGCATTTAGATCCGAAGCAGGATGTGTTGGTGTGGTTCGGGCACTCGTCTTACTTTATGCAGGTAGATGGTAAACGCTTTTTAGTGGACCCGGTTTTAAGCGGTGCGGCCTCGCCGGTGTCTTTTACCACCAAAGCTTTTAAAGGTACGGATCGCTACACCCCCGACGATCTGCCGGAAATTGATTACTTGCTTATCTCCCACGACCACTACGACCACCTCGATTACGAAACTATTTTAAAATTAAAACCCAAGGTCAAAACCATTATCTGCGCCTTAGGAACCGGCGAACACCTGGAATACTGGGGCTACGATCCGGCCAAAATCATTGAAAAAGACTGGAACGAAGAAGTAAACCTGGGCGATGGCTTTAGCGTGCATACCGTACCGGCCCGGCATTTTTCCGGCCGTGGATTTAAAAGAAATCAGGCGCTCTGGACCTCGTACGTGCTGCAAACGCCTACCCAAAAATTGTTCATTGGCGGCGACAGCGGCTACGACAAACATTTTGCGGCTATCGGCGAAAAGTTTGGTCCTTTTGACCTCGTAATTCTGGAAAACGGCCAGTACAATCAAAGCTGGCGCTACATCCACATGCTGCCCGAGCAAATTTTACAAGCCGCTAAAGATTTAAAAGCCAAACGGATCTTCCCGGTACACTCGGCCAAATTTAACTTAGGTTTGCACGCCTGGGACGAACCTTTAAAGCTGATTATGGAAAACAATAAATCCGAACATTTAAAAATTATTACGCCCATGATAGGCGAGCAGGTGAATTTAAATGATACTACCCAACAGTTTTCGCAGTGGTGGGTAGGGGTTAATTAGTTGTTGGTTGTTCGTTGCTAGTTATTTGTTGCTGGTTGTTTGATTTTTCCTGAATTTAATCGGCCACTTAGAGCTAAATTTTTAAAATTAGTAGATTTCATCTAACCAACACTAGCGCAAAAAACTAACCGTGACCCTATAAAATATCGGTCATTCAGGAGGAAACTATTTGGCTACGTAGCTAAATGGTTTCTTCCCGAATGACCTAAAAAAGATAACGAGCGGAAACATGTTCCCCTTCGGAGGGAATGAGAGGAAGGATAACTTAGAAAAAATTTAAAAATACGGGATGGATAAAAGAGAAAGATTGTTAGAAGCGGCGTTGCACCTTTTTGTGGAACATGGTTTCCATAACACCCCCACCAGTAAAATTGCCCGGGAAGCCGGCATTGCTAATGGTACCCTATTTTACTTTTTCCCGACCAAAGACGATCTGGTAACAGCGCTGTACCTGGAATTAAAAAACCGCATGGCCCAGGATATTGCCGGCGAAATCCAGAATAAGGATACCCTGCACGACATTATGGAGGCCTACTACACGGCTTCCTTAAACTGGGCGCTGCAACACAAAACGGAGTTCCGGTTCATGGAGCAATTCAACTCCTCGCCTTACCTCAAACAAATCGCCGAAGAAGAAATCAGAAGAAATAAACAACCCTTGCTGAACCTGTTGCAAGACGGCATTAAAAATCAGATAATCAAACCCCTGGATGAAGAGATTATTCTGACCTTAATTACCGGGCATGCCTTTAGCGTGAACCAGTATTTGATTACTAAACAATTCGAGAAACCCAAACAAGACCAGGTTATTCAACTCACCTTCGACCTGCTCTGGGATATGCTCACTTAAAAAATTTGCTAGGCGCAGGCCTTACAATAGCCCGTTAGCAGACAATTCACGTTTTCGATCTGGTAACCGCTCGGGACATTTATTGCTACTTCTTCCTGCAAACATTCTACTTTCTGGCATTTTAAGCACCTAAAATGAAAATGATTATGGCGGTGCTTTTTCTCTTCGCAGTTATGGCATAAGGCAAAGTAAGACTTACCATCATCCGATACTATTTTGTGCACGTGCCCTTCTTCGCAGAACCGGTTCAGGATGCGATATACCGTAACCCGATCCATGGTGCCTTTTACTTCCTGCTCAATGGTTTCCTGATTTAAGGCTTGCTGGGCCGAATGCAAAATATTTAAAATTGCCTGCTTCGAGGGAGTGCTTCTTCGCTTCATAAATTTTTAATGCAACTAAGTTGCAATAATAAAAATAAATCCTAAGTTTGCCAAACTAAAATACAGGTTTGGCCGCCTTATAGACAAGCATACCACCTAAGTTGTTCCTACGGGCGATCATTCTTATCACGCACTTCTTAATACATTTTTTATGACAGACGCCAAAAACTTTGATGTTATAATTGTGGGCGGCAGCTACTCGGGTTTGGCCGCCGCTATGAGTTTAGGTCGCGCTTTGCGACGCGTATTAGTGTTGGATAGCGGCAAGCCTTGCAACCAGCAAACACCGCATTCGCATAACTTTATTACCCAGGATGGCTACACGCCCAAACAAATCCGGACGACGGCCCGGGAGCAGGTGGCCCAATACCCTACCGTGGTGTTCCAGGATGGTTTGGCGGTAAGCGGCGTTAAAACCGCAACTGGTTTTGCTATTACCACCGAAAATCAGGACCAGTTTACCGCTAAAAAGCTGGTTTTTGCCACCGGCATTAAAGACCAAATGTTAGATATCCCGGGCTTTGCCGAATGTTGGGGAATTTCCGTGATTCACTGCCCCTATTGCCACGGCTACGAAGTTCGGAACCAGAAAACCGGGTTACTTGGGAACGGCGATGCCGGTTTTGAATACGTCCGGTTAATTTCTAACTGGACGCCGGATTTAACGCTTTTCACAAACGGCCCATCTACCTTAACCGCCGAGCAAACCGCCAAACTAAAAGAACACAACATTGGTATTGTGGAAACCGAAATCCAAAGCTTCCCCCACGACCAAGGAAAAATCCGGAGCGTAGTATTACAAGACCAAACGGAGATTCCGGTAACTGCTTTTTACGCCCGTGCGCCATTTGTGCAACACAGCACCATTCCCCAGGCTTTAGGCTGTGAACTAAATGAACAAGGCCTGCTCAAAGTAGACATGATGCAGAAAACCACCGTCTCCGGCGTATACGCCAGCGGTGATAATGCCACTTCCATGCGCTCGGTTGCTAGTGCCGTAGCTGCCGGAACCATGGCCGGTGCCGCCGTAAATAGAGAATTGATTGCAGAAGAATTTTAAAAAATTTGGTTGATTACTCCCTTTAGGCACACTCGCCACTTATTGCTGTTTCTTTCAAAATAAAGCGGCAATCATGCAACTTACTTTAAAATTGCGTTTTTCAATTCGCCCAGCCAGAGGCCTACCAGATAGTTAGACACGAGCGAAGACGCTCGCGCCAGCGAGAAAGATTCTAAATTTTAAATTTTTTAAATTTCCTTCGTCAGCTATGCAACAGATAGCCGTTCCAGGTGCAAGAAATGACGCTAAACTGTTCGAGCGTTCAGCGAGTTTTTAGCGTCTTGACTTTTTTGGTTCTTTTTGTGTCAAGACAAAAAGAACAAGAAGCGAGCAATGAAACAACTTCATTCAACAATCATAGGTAAAGCAGCAACTATGCGAACAGAAAATTTAAAATTTAAATACTTAATCTGATTCGATAGTCACGGAAGTAACTTCCGCGCCATAGTGCATGTGCCAAACAAAAGCAGCAGCCAGTGCTATGCAAATCAGGGCTTAAACAATCTCCTGATAGAAATAA
Source organism: Adhaeribacter swui (assembly GCF_014217805.1). NCBI lineage: Bacteria > Pseudomonadati > Bacteroidota > Cytophagia > Cytophagales > Hymenobacteraceae > Adhaeribacter > Adhaeribacter swui. The sequence goes on along the minus strand of NZ_CP055156.1, from coordinate 1,984,303 downwards.
CAACTTTAAAAATTTGAACTAACCAAAAAAACACCATCTTTGCACACATAACACGCATCGGGGTGCTTCCGACTGGAGGCTGAGATTATACCCGTAAACTTGAACTGGATAATACCAGCGTAAGAAATGCCGCAAACCGGAACCACTATATTGTTGAACCACAATTCCATTGTACCAATGGGGTTGTGGTTTTTTATTTTATAACCTATGGAGAAGCAACTCACCACCCCCGAAATAAGAAACTGGCAAAACCGGCAGGAATGGTTCTTTAACCGCGACCACACCGATACCTACGAACTGTGGTACGAAGGCCGCTACAAACGCGCCGAAGTGTGGCAGAAAAAAGTAATGGAGCAACTGGTTTCCGGCGACCCGCGGGTGAAAACCTTACTGGAGTTTGGCTGCGGCACCACGCGCTTTACCCGCTGGTGGCACCAGATTGGCATTGAAGCGACCGGCGGCGACATTTCCCCGTTTATGCTGGGCCAGGCCTTGCATTTATTTAAAGGCGACCTGGTGCTGGCCGATTCGCATTACATGCCATTTAAAAACCACACCTTCGATGCCCTGGCTTTTATCACCACTTTTGAGTACTACAAAAACCCGGTGCAGGTAATCCGGGAAGCGGCCCGGGTGGGCAAATACGGCATTGCCATGGGCATGATGAACCGTAATACTCCCAAGTTTTTTCGGCGCCGGATACAACAGGCTTTCGGGAAGAACCCGTTTTACGTGACTGCTACTTTTTACACCCCGGCCACACTAACTAAAATTATTCAGGAGGCTTTAGTAGGCCGCGACTACTCCATCCAGTGGACTTGTACCGGCTTACCCAAATGGTTTCCGGTGCAGCAATGGCACGTACCCTACGGCGATTTCTTTGGCTTGTACATCAAATTCAACAACGTTGCATGAAGGCTTTCGGCAAAATAACCCAATCCGATTTCGACGACATCTTTGCCGCCAGGCTGGGGCATGCGCGAACCGAGGTAAGTACCGGACCAGGCTTTGGGGTGGATGTGGCCCTTATTGATTTACCGAACAACCAGGCCATGGCGGTAACCAGCGATCCTTTGTCCCTGATTCCTTCGCTGGGATTAGCCGAATCAGCCTGGCTATCGGTGCACTTAATGGCGAACGATATGGCTACTACCGGATTGGCTCCCCAGTTCGGGCAATTTGTTTTAAACCTACCACCCTGGTTATCCCCTACCGACTTTCAGACTTACTGGAACTACATTCATCAGTTTTGCACCGACATAAAAGTAGCGATTACGGGTGGGCACACCGGCGTAATCGAAGGGCAAAACTCCACCATTGCGGGCGGTGGCACCTTTATTACCGTCGGCGAAAAAAGCAAAATGCTGGTTTCCAAAAACGCCCGCGTAGGAGATGTAATTCTGGTGACCAAGCAATGCGCTATTTCCTCCACCGCTATCCTGGCTATGAGCTTTCCGGAAACAGTAAAAGCCAAGCTGGGCACGGAAGTGTACCAGCAAGCCTGCGACTTATTCTATCAAACGTCTTCCTTACCCGAAGCCTTACTGGCCGCTCAATTTAACCAGGAAACCTCCCTAGTATCGGCGATGCACGACGTTACCGAAGGTGGCGTATTGGGCGCCGTTTACGAGATGGCCGTGGCTTCCGGCAACGGAGTACTCATCGAAAATTTTAAAATTCCGGTGGATATCGTGCAGCAGGAAGTATGCCGGCTCTTTTCGCTGGACCCGCGCTATTGCATTGGTGCCGGAGCCATGCTGCTAACCGTGAAAAAAGGTTCGGAAAACGAGATTATTTCCGCGCTGACGCAGCAAAACATTCTGGCAACAGTAATTGGCGTGATGGTGGACCAAACCGAAGGATTGCAGATACTAGAAGCAACCGGCGAAAAAGAACCGCTTATTTACCAGCAAAAAGACCCGTATTGGGCGGCTTTTTTTACCGCTTTACAAAACAACTGGAAGTAAATGGCGCAAAACACGGAAATATTTAACGGCATCTACTTAATCGTGGATGCAAATCTGGCGGAAGGCACGCTGCAAAACAAACTGGAGCAAGCTTTAAAAAGCGGCATTCACCTGGTGCAGCTATATAACACCGAGAATGTACTGGAATCCAAAATCGATTTTATCTGCGTATTGTGCCATGCTTACCAGGTACCGGTTCTGGTAAATAACAACTGGCCTTTGCTGCAAACCACGCTAGTAGATGGGGTTCATTTTGACGGCATCCCGGAAGATTTAGCAGAAATAAAGCAGGCCGTTAACAAAAACTTTTACAAAGGCATTACCTGTTCCAACGATTTAGCCGTGGTGCAATGGGCTGACGAAAACCAGTTCGACTACATTTCGTTTTGCTCGCTTTTCCCCTCGTCCACCGCGGGTGCCTGCGAAATCGTGGCTTTCGATACTATCCAACAAGCGCGCGCTATTACTACATTACCCTTATTTGCCGCCGGGGGCATTTACCTGGATAACCTGAATCAGTTAGCAGACTTGCCTTTAAGCGGCATTGCGGTAGTATCGGGTATTATGGCCGCCCCCGACATAGCCGCTACCACCAAAAAATACGTGCAGGAATTAAAAAATTTAAAAAAATCATGAGACTCGAAACCATTCAGAAACTTTGCTGCCCTTTCGACAAAGAAGATTTGTCGTTGCAGATTATAACCCAGGATACCACCAAAAATATTTTGGAAGGCGTACTTACCTGCGGCACCTGCCAGCGTTACTACCCCATTATCAGCGGCATCCCCATTATGGCTCCCGACGAGTACCGCGAAAACCAGCTCGAAGCGCCACTTCTGGAGAAATGGAAGCCGGAGCTTTTGCAAAAGGCTAAACCTGATTTTAAGCTACTCGGGAATAATTATTAGATAGCAAAAAAGTAAATTTTTAAAAATCCGTTGGTTCAACCTCACCTTAAATCCCTTTCCCGGGAGAGGGACTTTTAAGCAGCAGGAGTTATTACATTTCTATCGGGAGCATTCCAAATCTTACGCTTTAATTTCTTGTTATTTTCTGGCGCAATTTTTCAAACTTGTGCCTAAGTACAAGGTAAAGTCTGTGACTTTACTCCGGCCAAAAGCCGGAATAATCATTTGCACGAAATGTTTTTTATTTAAGAAATACTTTTCCCTGGCCTAATAAAAAAGTGGATTAAAAAGTTTATTTTAAGGCAGTAAAGTAACAAGTACTTGTATTTTTATGACACCTACCACCTTCCTCCGCACCGATTCTGATAATCCGGATTTTCAAAAATTAGTGGCTTTACTGGATCAGGATTTAGCCATCCGGGATGGGGCCGAACACGCTTTTTATGCCCAGTACAACAAAATCAACATGATTAAACACGCGATAATAGCCTATCGCGCAGATGAGCCGGTGGGCTGCGGCGCCATCAAGCAATACACCGACGACACCATGGAAGTAAAGCGCATGTATGTGCTGCCGGAATACCGCGGCCAGGGCATTGCCGCCGAAATTCTAGGCGAACTCGAAAAATGGGCCGACGAACTAGGCTACGCCGCGTGTGTTCTGGAAACCGGTAAAAAACAACCCGAAGCCATCCGTTTGTATCAAAAGTCGGGCTATACGGTAATTCCTAACTATGGGCAATATGTAGGGGTAGATAACAGCGTGTGCATGACCAAGCAGTTATCTGAACCTTGATTTATAGGATTAAAGGATTACCAGGATTTTCGTACAGTAGAACAAATTTTAGAAATCCAATTAATCCTAAAATCCTATTAATCCCGGTTCAGACATAAAATGAAGCACGAAGAAACTACCAAGCAGATTATTGGCTGCGCGATGCAAGTACACCGAACACTTGGGAACGGGTTTCAGGAAGTAATCTACCAAAGAGCTTTGGCTATTGAAATGCAATTGGTTGGACTTTCTTTTGAACGGGAGAAAGAAATAGGTTTTTTTTACCGAAATGAATTAATAGAAACCAGAAGAGTAGACTTCTTTGTAGAGAAAACTATTCTGGTGGAGTTAAAAGCACTGATTAAATTAGAAGATGTTCACCTTGCCCAAGCGCTGAACTACTGCGAAGCTTACCAGATGGAATTAGGGTTACTAATTAATTTCGGGGCGAGAAGCTTAGAGTTTAAAAGAGTATACAACAAAGCCTTTCGTCAAAACGCATAATATTTTAAGATCAAATACGTAATACGTAATCGTTTACCTTAATCCATAATCCTGGCAATCCCAAAATCCTAAAAATCAAGGTTCAGAATCATCCTTAAGGACCAGTATAAATACGGTGCCCCGTATTCCCCGCAATTAATTCCCGGAAATCGCAACTTATTACCGGCAATCAGGTTAAAAATAATATAAAAATTTACGGATTTAATTGCTGACGCTACGCGCCACATTAAAGAATTTATAATTGTGTTCCCTTGCTTACCCGGCTCAAAAACAGATTTAGCTGTTTTCTGGCATCCGGTTGTTCCATTTTTTAAAAATTTTAAATTTTAATAATTCGGAGTAACTATGAGAAACCTCTTACCCCCTTTATTTGCTGCATTGGTTGTTTTTCGTTTAGAACGAGGCCGACCATCTATGGCTGCTCTCTGGCCCATGCTGGCTTTTGCTTTGTTTTTCAGCAGCAACCTGTACGCACAAACTTCCGTGACCGGTACGGTTTCAGGTACCAACGGTGAAGGCTTACCCGGTGTAACGGTATTATTAAAAGGCAGTACCAACGGCACCACTACCGATGTTGGCGGTAATTATACCCTTTCTGTGCCGGCGGGTCAGGAAAACGGCACCCTTACTTTTTCCTTTATTGGCTATACCAGCCAGGAAGTGCCACTTAACAATCGCACTACCGTAAACGTAACCTTAGCCGAAGATACCAAAGCCCTGCAGGAAGTAGTAGTTATTGGTTATCAAACCGTGCGGAAGCAAGATTTAACCGGCGCGGTTTCCGTAATCAATCCAGCAGCCGCTAACCGGGTAGCTACCAACTCCGTGGCCGAATCGTTGCAAGGTTTGGCGCCTGGGGTTACGGTGCGCAACAGCGGCGCTCCCGGCCAGATGGCCCGCATTGAAGTGCGCGGCGCCGCCAGTTTTGCCAACACCGACCCGCTGTACGTGATCGACGGTATGATTGCCGATGCCAATACCACCATTAACAACAACGACATTGAATCCATCCAGGTGTTAAAAGATGCCTCTGCGGCGGCTATTTACGGCGCCCGGGCAGCCAACGGGGTTGTAATTATTACTACCAAACAAGGCAAAGAAGGTCCGGCTAAAGTTTCCTTGTCGGCGCGGTACGGGGTACAGTACATTCCGAAACGCTACGACGTAATGAACAGCTCCGACTTTGCCGCCATGCAGCGCACCCAATACGAAAACTCTGGCCAAACGCCTCCGGCCAGCGTAGGCTCGGCCTTTAACCCCAACATTAACACCGATTGGCAAGACGAGGTCATGCGCACCGGTAACGTGCAGGATTACAATTTGTCTTTATCGGGTGGTTCTAAAACGGGCACATATTTAATATCCGCCAGCTATTTTACCAACAAAGGCGTTCTCATTGGCAACTCTTTCGACCGGGGAACTTTACGCGTGAATACCCGCAGCACCAAGGGCCGCATTACCTTCGGCGAAAACTTAGTACTTTCTAACTCCAACACCCGCGATATTCCGGGCACCAATACCACCGAAATCAATCCGTTTTACAATGCGCCCCAAATGTTACCCATTATTCCGGTCCGCGACCCGAGTTACGTAAATGCTACAAACCCTACGGGCTGGGGCTTCGGGCGAGTAGATGCGGTTACCTATGTATCTAACCCAGTGGCTATTGTGGATTTAAACCCCCGCAAATTTAATTATGCCAAACTGGTAGGGAATGCCTTTGTGGACGTAAAAATTGCCGATTGGCTAACATACCGCTTCAATACCGGGGCCGAAGTAAGTTTTGATCATTACAACGAAATCCGGAAGTTGGGCGTGTGGGAATTTAACGCCGCCCCGCGTAACAGTTCCGTAGACGAAGACCGCTCCCGTTATTTAAATCTACTACTCGAGAATACGTTAAATTTTAATAAAACATTCGGGGTGCATAGCATAAACGGCGTAGTGGGCGTTACCCAACAACACATTACCCGCGAAAATACCTCCGGTGGCCGCTCCGACTTACAGCTTTATAATAATCAGTATTTAACTACTATTGGTTCGGCCAGCGGAACTTCGGTAGCTGGCGGTGGTCGCCCGATAGATTACCGGCTTTTTGGTTACCTGGGCCGCATTATTTATTCTTATAACGATAAATACCTCTTAACCCTTACCGGCCGCATTGATCAGGATTCCCGTTTTTCGGAAAAGAACCGTACAGGTTTCTTCCCGTCGGTAGCGGCGGGCTGGCGCATCAGCAAAGAAAACTTCTTTAACGTGGGCTGGGTTAGCGATTTAAAACTGAATGCCTCGTACGGCCAGTTAGGCATTGTAACTTTAAATTCCTGGGATTATACGGCTTTTATCAACAACAGTCCGCGGGCTATTTTTGGACCTAACCAAACGCCATTTGTCGGCAGCACCCAAGCCCAGGTAATCAACGAAAACTTAAAATGGGAAGAACGCACTGTGCGAAATATCGGCATTGATGCCGGATTTTTAAATAACAGTTTAGTGGTATCGCTGGAAGCTTATAACTCTTTATCGAAAGATAATTTATTGCAATTATCCGTACCGGGATATTTAGGTAATTTGCGGGGCGATCCTTTTGCCAATGCCGGTTCTATCCGCAACAAAGGCATTGAGTTTTCGGCCACCTACCGCAACAGCAACCGCCCTTTAAAATGGGATGTAAGCGGTAACTTTACCACTATCCGGAACGAAGTAGAAAGCGTAGGTTTCCAGGGCGAAGGCATCAACTACATTCAGTCGGGCAATACCCGCACCCAGGTAGGCCGGTCGCTCGGCGAGTGGTATTTGCTGCAAACCGACGGCTTATTTCAAACCCAGGAAGAAGTGAATAACTACGTAAATTCGGCCGGTGTCCGGATTCAACCGAATGCCAAACCCGGCGATGTACGCTATATCGACCAGAACGGCGACGGCACCATTAACTCCGACGACCGGACTTTTAGAGGTTCGCCGTGGCCGAAACTGCAAACCGGCGCGCAGTTTAATGCTTCTTACAAACAATTTAGCTTAAACCTGCAGCTAGTAGGCGTATTTGGCTACAAAATCTACAACGATGTGCGCCGCTCCCTGGATTCTTATCAGCAAACCAACTTCCGGAGCGACATTAATCCCTGGTCGCCGACCAATACCGATACCAGCGACCCGCGGATTGCTTTAAATACCGAGCAAGGCATTATCGACAATAACCGCGGCGAAAGCGACCGTTGGTTAGAGAATGGCTCGTACGTGCGGATGCGGAACGTAGAACTGGGTTACAATGTGCCGCCTACCTTTTTAAGCCGGGCTGGCATCCAAAACGCCCGGGTGTTTATCAGCGGCCAGAACTTGTTTACCATTACTAAATATTCCGGCCTGGACCCCGATGTAGTAGGTAACCCCGACCCGAACAATGCCCAGGTGCGCATTCTGCAACGGGGCGTAGATTTAGGTAACTGGCCCGCCAGCCGCGTATTTTCTTTAGGTGTTCAATGCGATTTTTAAAAAAGCTTCATCCTGTTTGTATATATGAAAAAGATACTGATCATTACCTTGCTAGCTTTTGGTTTCGGATTAAACAGTTGCGAGGATAAGTTAGATATTGTAAACCCAAACCAACCCACGGTAGAAGTTTTCTGGAAGACCGCCGATGACGCCCAAAAAGGCGTGAACGCTATTTACAGCACCTTGCACCGGGGCGCCATCTCGCGTTGGTTGCCCTTTTACTACATCATTCGATCCGACGAAGGCCGCAGCCAAAGTCCAGCTACCGACATCGTGAACAACATGGACCAGTTTTTAATTACCGATTATAACTACGGCGCGGCTTACGATATTTACCGGGATAATTACGTGGGCATTTTCCGGGCGAACCAGGTAATTGCCAATGTGCCGGCCATTCAGATGGATGAGACCCGGAAGCAGCAATTAATCGGCGAAGCCAAAGTATTACGTGGTTTGTTTTATTTTCATCTGGCTACCTTATGGGGCAACGTGCCGCTTATGCTGGAACCCTCTACTACTGCTGATCGGCCAACAACCACGCCGCAGGCGCAGGTATGGGCGCAAATTGAAAAAGATTTAACCGAAGCCGCTGCCGCTTTACCTGTACAGTACACCAACCCCGACGATTTAGGCCGGGTAACCAAAGGTGCGGCTTATGCTTTACTGGCAAAAGCTTATCTGCAGCAACGGAAGTACAACGAAGCGCTCACCCCTTTGCAATGGCTGGTAACCGGCGAAGGCAGCAGCATTTACAGCTTAATGCCCAACTACCGCGACAATTTTTTAATTACCACCGAAAACAACGCGGAGTCCGTATTCGAATGGCAATTTCAACGGAACCCTACCGAAAACCACGACGACGACACTGATCCCCGGGCCGATAATTTAAATTACGGTACATCCATTGCCCAGTTTTTTGCCCCACCGGGCATTGGCTGGTCCGATGGCGAAGCGCAACGCTGGGTAGTGCACCAATTTTTAAAAGAACCAACTGTAACCGGTCAAAGAGACCCGCGTTTAGCCGCTACATTCCTGTACGATTCTACGGATGTGCGCGGTCCGCAATTTACCCAGATTTACGGTCAGACTTTTACGCAGCGCTACGGCACCAATAACCAGAACCGGGTATGGTTCCGCAAGTTTTTGAACGATCATTGGAAAAACGAAGAAGGCTACAACTCGCCCAATAACTGGCGCTACATCCGTTACGCCGATGTGCTGCTCATGTACGCCGAAGCCTTAAACGCTACCGGCAACACCACGCAGGCCTATACCTACGTAGACCAGGTACGGCAGCGGGCCGGCTTAGCGCCTTTATCGGAAACTCAACCTAATTTACCGCAGGATCAGTTTCTGGCGCGGTTAAAAACAGAAAGATTACTCGAATTAGCCGGCGAAGGCCACCGCTGGAACGACCTGGCCCGCTGGGGTGATCTCGGCCCGGAACTGGCCCAACGTGATCCGGCGTTCAGCACGTTTACCAAAGGCAAAAACGAATTACTCCCCATTCCGCAACAAGAAACAGATATTAACCCGAACCTAAGCCAGAATCCTAATTATTAGAGATTAATAAATTAAGCACTATGCAAATAAAGGGCATCATTGCTCTTTATTTATTTTTAGAATAGCTCCAACCTGTTAGCTTAATAGCAATGGCTATTTTTTAAAATTTTAATTTTGCAGCGGTAAATATTTACCCTTCCGCCTGCGGCACCTTCCCTAAAAACAGGGAAGGAGATGCAGCTTTTACCAGTTACCAATTACCAGGTACCAAATACCATTTATCATTTACCAATTATCATATATCGATTAACAATTGCCAGGTATAAGTAAGGGATTATGAGTGTTTCGCCAATGTTTTTAGCTAGCAGCAAGCCTAGATATTAAACGATCCTGTGGTTTAGCCAATGTTACGGAAACAAGCTTTGGCAAATGATAACTGGTAATTAATAAATGAACCCTGGTAACTTGTAAATGGTACCTGGTAACTGGTAACTGCAAAAAAGCTCCCCGCCTTGGATAAGGAGGGGTTGGGGGTGGTTGATTTTACGGAGAACCGTTAAATTTTTAAATTTTCTTCATTTCACCGGTACAGAGTATAAATAGAAAAGGAGTTCCCGTATTTATAAAAGCATTTCTACGTTATTCCTATACCGAAGCAAGCAAACAATGCATCTATATAAACCTAAAGCGTTATTATTCCTTCTAAGCTTATTCCTCTTTACCCAATGTAAAGACGAAACCGATCCTGATCCGGTAAACCCGCCCACCAGCAGTTTCCATCCGGAGGAACAGCCGCCTATCGACAATACCACCCCTACCCTCACCATCCAATGGGATGCTACGGCCACCAAATTGTCGCACGATGTATATTCAGCGGAGTACGGGCGCATTCACCGGGTGAAAGGCGATACCTTGCTATTTACTTACCATTTCGGGCCGCAGGGCGAAGAATGGGATAATATCGCTATTAAACGTAGTGTGGATGGCGGCGCTACCTGGTCGGAAGCAGAAACGCTGATGGCCGACACCAACCCGAACTATTACGGTTTTTCGAACCCCGATATACTGGTGGCCCAAAACGGCGACGTGCTGCTCACCTACACCGGCCGGGGCCGGCCCGACGATAACGCGCACGCCAACATTCAGGTGCGCATCAGCAAAGACCGGGGTTGGACGTTCGGGCCGCCTATTTTAATCCAAACCGGACGGGCCTGGGAACCGGCCATTATTCAGTTGCCCAACGGCGAAATGCAATTGTTTTACTCCAGCGAAGCTAACTGGTGGCCTAGCCCCAATCCGCAGCAGGAAATCCGGATGGTTACCTCCACGGATAACGGTTTAAGCTGGGCATCTTCCCGAACCGTAGCCTACACCTCCGGCATGCGCGACGGCATGGCGGTGCCTTTGGTTTTAAAAGACAACAAAGGCATTGTCTTCCCGATTGAGTCGGTAAATAACTCGAAGTCGCCGTGGGTGGTGTGGTCGTCTACGACCGCAAAGTTTAATTATGCCGAGGCGGGCAATCTGCAAAACAAACGGCGCTGGCTGGCTACCACCGAAAACATCTGGGGCGGTGCGCCTTACCTCATCCAACTGCCAACCGGCGAAACCATCTTGTCATGCCAGGATGCCGGCGGGCGATCAGTCGGTTCTGACTGGAAAAAGAATACCATGCTGGTAATGGCGGGCAACAGCATGGCGCAAAAGTTTATCAATATTTCATACCCTTGGCCCAATTTACCAGTAAACGAAGGCGCTTATTACAGCTCCTTATTTTTAAAAAATGAGAACACGTTGGTGCTGGTTACTACCCGTAATTTCGCCAACGGCCACAGCGAGATTTACCTGAAAGAAGGACACATTCAGCGGTAACATACCGATGGATTGGTTTATAAAATCAACCTAAGCCCAATAGTCCACTCCTCATTCCTGTTTCAAGTTTTCAACTTGGAACGGCAATAAGTGCCAGTTTGTAACTGGCGTGACTGGTAAAAACCTAGGAGCTGTTTTGAATTTTAAACCTTATTAATTAAACACCAAGACAATCGCCCTTGGTGGTGTCTTCACCACCAATTCAGAATAATGCTCTGAAATGCAAATGGCAAAACTTCCAAACAGATATTTTGATTGAACTAAATTATAGAATATTCCTCTACAGCAATCCGCTTTTATTCCGTTTCTGCTTAAAATAAAACAGGTAGAATAATACCGGAAAAGCTGTATCTTACTGGGCAAAATCAACCTGTTCTGGACAGATAACCGGGTAAATGCCGTCGCGGGCAGATACCGGTGAGTCGCTCCTGATTATCTGTTATGCGGTAAGCTGATTTCGGCATAGGATTGTTTTATCAAGAGCATTTTTTAAAATTTTAGCAGTTTCGCAGCCCCGCTGGGCTTATAAATTACTATTCAGAGTTAAGTAGGTGCAGAGAATATTTTTAATACTTCTTTCCTTTTTTTTCGTTTCAACCGTCTTATTCGCTCAGTTAAAAAACGAAGGCGTTCCGTTCATTCATAACTTTACCCAAAAGGTTTATAACGCTTCGCCGCAGAATGGCGCCATTGTGCAGGACAACCGGGGCGTGATGTACTTTGGCAACAGCTACGGCATCCTGGAGTACGATGGCAACCGCTGGCGCCTGGTAGAACTCCCGAACAAAACCATTGTGCGCTCTTTGGCCAAAGATAACAAAGGCCGCATTTACGTGGGTGGGCAAAACGATTTCGGGTACCTTCAACCCAACGCGCAGGGGCAAATGAGCTACGTGTCGTATAAGCCGCTTATTCCCGAGCAGTATAAAGAATTTGAAGACGTCTGGGATATTTACCCGACCAAAGAAGGCGTTTATTTTGCCACCGGCGCCGGCGTTTATCAATTGCAAAACGGGCGAATTCAGTTCTACGCGGTGCCGGGCAGTAGCAGCGGCTTTTCTTTTTACGTGCAGGAACGCTTATTAATGCGGGCCTCGGGCAAAGGAATTTACGAATTTAAAAACGGCCGGGCCACCTTTATTCCTAACAGCGAAATTCTGGCTACCTACAACATCGCCGACATGGTGCCTTACGCCGATAACCGCATTTTAATGGTTACCACCGAACACGGCATTTTTGAGTACGATGGCTACAGTAATTTTAAACCCTGGGGAACCCCGGCGCAGGATTTTTTTAAAAATAACCGGGTAAACTGCGCTATTCCCCTGGCCAATGGCTACGCAGTGGGTTCTACCCTGGGCGGACTCTTAATGCTGGATAAAAGCGGGCAGCCGCAAAAACTACTGAACCGGGAAAACGGTCTGCAAGCGAGCCACATTCAATTTATTTACCAGGACAACTCCGGCAACCTGTGGCTGGGCTTAAACAACGGCATTGATTACGTCGAAATAAATTCGCCCTTTACCTTGTTCAGCGCCAAAAACGGCGTGCCGGGCTCCGGGTATGCCTCCTATTTGCAAGCCGATAAACTGTATTTAGGCACCAACGACGGCCTGTATTTTAAAAATTGTTTAGCCAACGAAAGTCCCTTGCAGCCCGCGGCCTTTCAGCTCATGACCGGTACCCAGGGCCAGGTAAATAACCTGCAAAACATTAACGGCAAAATCCTGCTGGCGCACCACAATGGCCCTTTCGAAATTACTAACGATAAAGCCGTCCGGATTTCGGAGCATACGGGCATCTGGCTTTTCTTGCCTTTAAAATCGCGGCCGGGGTACGTGTTGTGCGGTACTTTCCGGGGCCTTTTGCTGTATAAAATAGAGGCCGGGAAAATAATGTTTGTGCGGCGTATTTCGGGTTTTCAGGAATCGTCGCGGGTAATGGAAGAAGATGCGGCCGGCAACATCTGGATTGCGCACGTGTACAAAGGCATTTACAAAGTAACTTTATCGACTGGGTTAGATAAAGTAGAAAATTTAAAATTTTACGATGCGCACCAGGGTTTTCCGTCTAATTTGTTTATCAACGTTTTTAAAATAAACAACCAGCTGGTTTTTACCGGCGAACATGGCATTTACCAGTACAATCCGCAAAAAGACTTTTTCGAAGAAAACGAAGAGTTTACGAAGTACTTCGATAAAAACAAACCCATCCGCAAGCTTATCCAGGACCGCGAAGGCAACATCTGGTTTGCGGCCGGCAACGAGATGGGCGTACTACAAAAACGCGGCGACGGCACCTACAACGTAGAGCGCAAGTTATTTAATAAGCTGGAAAGCCGTTTGGTAGCCGGGTTTGAGCATATTGCTTACTACAATCCGGCCACGGTGCTTATTGCCACCAACGAAGGTTTTGTGCTGTATAATTCTACCTTCCCGTTAAATAAAAAACAGGAAAACCAATTCTCAACCTTAATCCGGCAGGTAGAAATTACCGGCGGCACCCGCGACTCCTTGCTCACGGGCGGCACTTACCTCGCGCAAGGCCTAAATACGGTAAATCAGCCCGCCAATAAAATTCCGCAGTTGCCTTACCAGCTGCATTCGCTGCGCTTTACCTACAGCGCCACGTCTTACGAAGAAACCGATAAAATGCAGTACCAGTATTTTCTGGAAGGCTACGATAAAAACTGGTCGGCCTGGACGCTGGCTACCCAAAAAGAATATACCAATTTGGTAGAAGGCACTTACGTTTTTCACGTGCGGGGTCAGGATATTTACAACAAAGCCGGCACCGAAGCCACCTACACGTTTACCATTGCACCGCCCTGGTACCGCACCGGCTGGGCCTACGCAGTTTATATTATTGTGGGCGTTTCGCTGCTCTTTTTACTTAAAAAAATAATTGAACAACGCGAAAAGAAAGAAACCGAGCGGCTGCGGCAAGAACAGGAAAAAGCTTTAAAACTACAGGAAGCCCAACACGCCGAGCAGGTATTAAAAGCCGAAAAAGAAATTATAAAGCTGAACAACGACAAACTGGAGAATGAGCTGAACCACAAAAACAAAGAATTAGCCTCCTCGGCGATGCACGTTACGCAAAGCCTGGACAGCATTCAGCGGTTAAAAGACCAGCTCCAGGAAACCATGATCCGGATTAACGACGGCGAAGCCCTGCACCACATGCGCAAGCTGCTGCGTTCGGTAGAAGAAGAAATTAATTTTGAAAATAACTGGGAGCAGTTCGAAATTCACTTCAACCAGATACACCAGGATTTTATTAAACGGCTCCGCTGCGATTACCCGCAACTCACCCACCGCGATATTAAACTCTGCACCTATCTCCGGCTAAACCTGTCGAGTAAAGAAATTGCTTCCTTACTCAACTTATCGTTGCGCGGCATCGAAACCAGCCGCTACCGCATCCGCAAAAAAATGAACCTGGAACAGGATATTAACTTAACGGAGTTTATTCTGAAGTATTAGTAGAGCAACGGTACGGAAGGGCCTAACTCTAGTTATGGAATTTAGCCCGGAGTGCCATCATCATTTATATTTGATGATGCTATTATGTACCGTGCTAGAAGAAAAGTTTTATACGTTCCGGGATTACTCAGTTTAACCAGCTTATTTTTCGCCTGCTACTTTTATCTGGAATCTCACCAGGTTTTTAAGCAACAATCCATGATTGAAGTTAATTGGTATAATCCTAAAACAAGTTCTTTCTTGGGTCCAAATCCCTACAAACCCCAACCTATCCGGAATTACATTACTTATAAACTAATTGGCCAGAACAACCACGATAGAGCAACGCTTCGGTTGGCTCAAGCTGAAATCAGAAAGCAAAAACTTCAAAATGATACTATCCAAGGGGTTCGCTTTTACTTTGAGGCAAAAGCTAAATACGGAAGTTTAGTTAAGGCCTTTGACATTTGCTTACAGGAAGATGTTAAAGGCTATCTACCCTATCAAAGCGATATATGGGTCTTCAATTTACCGCAACCCAAAGAAGAAACATACTCCTCATTTGGTATATGCAATCATTCTTGGGATTATATGATTGATGAAAAGTCAGAAATTCAAAGAAAAATAACTTTTATCATTAACGCCTTGCAACAATATTGGCCCTCTTTTCTTCTACTTTTGCTATTGTCCATTTCTATCTTATTTCAGAAAAGAAGAAATACTACTTGGTAATCTTTACCCAATCTACCAGTACTTTACCCTGACCGTTTTTTATCTTCTGCACCGTTGATTCCGGAATGCCGTTGTAAGGCGTTTTAACCCCGTTGGTTTTAAAAGGATAAGCGCCACCCAAAGCCAGGTTTACAATTAAATACTTTGGGTTATCGTAGGACCATTTACCGTAATGTTCCACCATAGGGCGAGTCGCCCGGTAGATCACGACATCATCTACTTTAAAGACTAGGGAATCTGGCGTCCAATCGACGGAGTACACGTGCCACTGGGTTATATCGCTGCCCGATTTAAAAAAACCTTTGTTCACCAGCGGGGTTTCGCCGGAATAACCCGGGCCGTGCAAGGCTACGCCGGTCCAATCGGGTTCGCCTACGTTTTCCATAATGTCAATCTCGCCGTTATCTGGCCATTTACCGTCGCCCATGGCCCAAAAGGCGGGCCAGAAACCGGCTCCGGCGGGTAGTTTCATGCGGGCCGAAGCGGTACCGTACGTAAAATTTGCCTTGCCACGGGTATCGATGCGGCCGGAAAGAAAATCAAACTTTTTCCCGTCTTTGGTAACAAACCCCGGACTAAAACGCGGCTCCAGCACCAATACGCCGTTCTTAGCACCCGCCGTTTCGGCTGGTTTTTTAGAGATATACACGGTAGCCGCCGAGTCTACGTAAGCCTGCTGCTCGTTATTTACGTGGAAGCCCGTTACTATCACATTCCACTTGGAGCGGTCGAGAGTGGCGCCGGAAAAATCGTCGAAGAAGATTACTTCCGATTTCGCTGCTTGTTTGGTTGTTTTTGATTTTGGGTTTTGTGCCAATACTGCTACGGAACACAGCAACCCGAGACAAGTAGCAATTGCTTTGGTTTTATAGTGGGCCATTTAGAATAACGTGTTTAGTTTTTTAAATTTTTAGATTTTGAAGATGGTTTGCCAGAAAGCTTTTTTGATTGATGGTAAAATTAATACTTAGCAACTGAACTGCTTTTATTGTTGCTACACTTCTGCTACTTAGCGGGTACTTCAATACTACTTCAAATTCTTGATTTCAGCTTTTGCATAGGTAGAAGTGACCGATGCTTTGGCTTTTGATTGAAGTTGTTTGATTGCTGAGTGTGTGTCTTTTCATCTTGATATAAATACCCTTCCGCCTGCGGCACCTTCCCTAAAAACAGGGAAGGAGATGCGGTTAGTCTGGAATAGTTATTCTGGAATACACGATAGAACCAGCCGCTAAAAACCCGCTGAACAACAGAACAGTTTAGCATCAATTTCTGCACCTGGCTGAAGCAATCTGTTCTAATAGCTACTAAGGTGAAATTTAAAAATCCAAAATTTTTAATTTCCTACCCACACATTCCTCCGGAATGAACTGTCAATGATTGTGAATTAGAAGGTTCCAGGTAAATCATTGAAAGCCACGATGGCATCAGCTGACCATATTGAATCTGAAATTGTATTGCATTTGAGCTAAGAAAACAGAAAAAAAGCAGTAGCTAAGCGTAACAGACACCAGTTTGGCTCTAGAGCGCCTTGTAGACTTCCGGTGCCGAGGAACGAGGCATTCCGCAGCGGAGCGAGGAAAGGAAGTCTACAAGGCGCTCTAGAGCCAAACGAGGCCCGCCCGCCACGAGGCAAAACTTGTAGTTAAAAAGTTAGATAGCACCACAGCCTAGAGACGGGAACCGGCTCCAAGTAAGTACGGGAACTTAATAATTTTAAAAAAATTACTTTTTAGCAGCTTATTAAAGCCGATGCAGGTTCCGGCTTTTAGCCGGAGTAAAGTCAGAGACTTTACCTTGTAGGTAGGCACAAGTTTGAAAACTTGCGCCATGGGAGCTATGGAAAGATGGAGTTTGAGCCGGGAGCTGGCGCTAAAGACAAACAGAAAGAAAATTTTACGCTAATTGATACGCCTCTACTTTCTTCGCTTTGCGGGTGAGCAAATGAATGATAATCCAGGCGGTTAAGTACGTGAAACCGCAAATGGTAAACAGCAGGTTATAGCCACCGGCTAAATTGCCCTGGGCCTTGTAACTATCGAGTAAATAACCCACCAGAATCGGGAACAGAATACCACCTACAGCACCCGCCATACCACCAATACCCACCACGGAGCTAACCGCTTCTTTCGGGAACATATCGGAAGCCGTGGTGAAAACGTTGGTGGCCCAGGCTTGGTGCACGGCTACGGCTAAACTTATCAGGCCCACGGCTACCCAAACGTTGGGGGCAAACTGCGCCAAAATAATAGATACTTCCAAAACAGCAAAAATAAGCAAAGCAGTCTTGCGGGCTTTTAACGTCGGCATGCCCCGTTTAATCAACCACGACGAAAAATAACCGCCGCCAATACTGCCTACGGTGGTTGCCGCGTAAATAATCATGAGCTGCAAACTCGGCTTTTTTAAATCCAGGTTAAACGTCGACGAAAAATAAGAGGGCAGCCAGAATAAGAAGAACCAGTAAATCGGGTCTATCAGGCCTTTGCCGGTAACAAAAGCCCAGGTTTGCGGAAAAGTAAACAAACGGTACCATTTAATAGAATTGGTTTCGGTAAGGTTTACCGGGGCTTCTTCTTGCCCGCTTTCAATATAGGCCAGCTCGGCAGCAGATAAACGTTTTTGCCGGGTGGGTACTTCGTAATAAATCAACCAGAAAATAAGCCACACAAAACCCAAGGCACCGGTAATCCAGAAAACTTCCTGCCAGCCGTAATATTTCAAAATCCAGGGCACAATGATCAGTGCCATAACTACCCCAATACTGGTACCCGCGTTAAAAATACCGGTGGCTTTGGCTCTTTCGCTTTTCGGAAACCACTCAGCTACGGCTTTCATGGCGGCCGGAAAGTTACCAGCTTCGCCTAAACCCAAACCTACCCGGGCCAGGCCAAAACCAAAAGCGCCGCGGGCAATGGCGTGCAACATGGCCGCCACACTCCACACTACTACCGTTACCGTATAACCCAGCTTCGTCCCGATTTTATCGATTACCCTGCCGGACAATAATAACCCCACGGCATATGCAGCGGTAAAAGCCATTACAATGCGGGCAAAATCAGTTTCGGTCCAGTTAAATTCTTTTTCGAGGGTAGGTTTTAATAACCCGATTATTTGCCGGTCTAGGTAATTAATGGTGGTAGCAGTAAATAATAAAGCAACGATAACCCAGCGGTAATTACCTATTTTAGTGCTCGACATAAATCTGTTTTTTAAAATTTTTAAATTTTAGATGCGATTATTGGTTTCGTGCGGCTCTATATTGCTTGGCAAAAGCTTCGAAATGCGCTTTCAATGCCTGCCAGTCTTCTTCCTGAATCATTTTTTTATCGAACAGTTGGCTGCCAATGCCAAATCCATCGGCTCCGGCTTTTAAGAAGCTGGCTAGGTTAGCAAGGTTTACACCACCCGTCGGCATTAACTTTATTTGATTTAAAGGCGCTTTTACGTCTTTAATGTATTCCGGCCCCAAAGCTGTAGCCGGGTACACTTTTACCATGGTAGCGCCCAAAGACCAGGCCCGGTATATTTCGGTAGGCGTGTAGGCACCCGGGAAAATCGGGATATTTTGTTCGGCGCACGCCCGGATTACTTTTTTATCTATAATAGGCGTAACAATAAACTGGGCACCCGCGGCTAAGGCTTTTTTTAAATCCTGGGTATTGCAAACCGTACCAGCGCCTACATTTAACCGGTCGGAATACTGTTCCAGTGCCTGCGCAATCATTGCGTCTACCCCGGGCGTATTCATGGTAATTTCGATGGTAGTAAAACCGGCTTCCAGGTACAAAGGCAAAATTTGTTGGATGGCCTCCGGTGAAATATTCCGGATAATACCAACTAAAGGCATCTGGTTAAATCGCTCCGCCGAAAATTTTAGCTCGCTCATTCTGTAGTTTTAATATCGTGTAAAAGCTGATTTTGAAAAATAGTAACCTGCCCGGCTATGGCTGCCCTGTCAATCAGGTCGGGCGGTATGGTTATGGTATGCTCCGTTAAGCCCAGTTCTTCCACGGCCAATTTGTAAAACTCATACAAGTTGCTGCCGCTGCTTAAAATAATCTGGGGAGTATCTTTTTGCTGCAAGCTGCGGAGTTCGGTACCAATTAGCAGACCGCTCAGGTAAAAGTAGTTTTGCTTTTTATTTAAATTTTGAAATAGCTGGTTGGTTCTAACGGTAAATAAACCGTGTAAAATGCCGGCTTTGCCCGATTCCTGTACGCCTTGCCGGAAACCATTTAATTCTGATTCGCTTATTTCTTTCGTAACTGGACTCTCGATGGAATCTTTTAAAATGCTGCCGTCGGCCATTAAATTAAAAACCTCACCGGTCATGTAGGTTTGAAAATCTACTACCTGTTGCTGGCGCACGATAATGTGTTTGGAGTGGGTGCCGGGAAAAATAAAAATAGCTTCCTCCGAAATGCTAGCCGTTTCCATTAACTCAATTAAACCGACTAGCTGGGTTTCTTCGCCGCGCATTACATCCTGTTGGGTGCGCAGCCCGGAAATCAACATTAAATCATGCGGAAAATCTGGCTGACTGCCGAAATAATGCACGCCGGCCTGGCTGCCATCTACGGCAAAAGGCAATTCGGCGTAAGGCAACTCTTCCAAACCCAGCGACGACGAAGCCATTCCGGATAAAACTATTGGAACCGTGTCGAGGGAAATTCCTAGTTGCTGGGCTAACGCCATTATTTGCTGACGCAACTGCTGCTGAAAATACTGCTTCCGGGGAACCGGACTGGTTTGATTAGCGGCCGCCCAGGCGTTAAACGTAGTAGCAATCCCCTCCGGCCCAAAAACTTCTCCTACAATCTGCAGATTATCCTGGTTTACCAATCTTAACCGAAAAGACGAGGTTCCCCAATCACAACATAACAAATTATTTCTCATCTAAATTAAAAGCAGCTATAAGTGAAGAGGATAAGTTAAGGCGTATGCAGGGTTTGTGCCCTTTAAAAAACATTAGTTTGATGAAAAGCCGGGTGTACTAAAAATACTTTTTTAGTTGCGCAGGGCTTGTCGGCTGGTTAAATCAACGCCAATATATTAAGCTTAATCGTTAAAACAATATTTTAAAATTAATTTTTTAAATTTTATTTAATTCTAACCTAAATTGTTAAACAGCCATTATATAAAACGTATTATTCCAGCTTTTTAAATATTAAATCCAATAATAAAACACTGCAAGTATTAACAAAATTTAAAAAATATAAGTGATAAGTGCTTTTCAAGTTAGAATTATTAAATTTTATACAATAAAAAAGCAGATTATTTAAAGATTACATAAGCATACACTAAGGTTAACCGTAAAATTAGTAAATTTTTAAAAATCTGGCTTTTACATTTTTTTTGTTTAAACGATTAAATTATGTTTGAGATAAGCTTTTTGTTTCTATCCTTGTTAGATGAATAAAAAAATATCTTTAAAAGACATTGCTCAAAAAGCCGGGGTTTCTACAGCCCTGGTTTCTTATGTATTGAGCGGGAAAGAAAAAGAAAGCCGGGTTGGCCAGGAAATCGCTTTAAAAATTAAGCAAATAGCTAAAGAGCTAAACTACCAGCCCAACCATCTGGCAAAAAGTTTAAGAAGCGGTAAAACGTATACCATTGGTTTAATAATAGCGGACATCTCGAATCCATTCTTCGCCAACATTGCCCGGATTGTAGAAGACGAAGCCAAAAAATCGGGTTACACGGTAATTATTGGCAGCTCCGACGAAAACCCGGATAACTCTTGGGATTTGTTAAATGTGCTGTTAAATCGCCAGGTAGACGGTTTTATAATCGTTTCGTCGGAGAATTCGCAGAGCCAGATTCATTATTTAAAAGAACAGCAAGTACCTTTTGTTTTACTGGACCGGTACTTTCCGGAAATTCAATCGGACTTTGTGTCAATTAATAATTTTAAAGCTGCCTACGATGCAGGCATTCATTTAATTCATCATCAATACCGCCGCATTGGGTTTATTGGTTATAAGTCGCAGCTCTTTCACATGCAGGAAAGAATCCGGGGTTACCAGCAAGCTTTAAAAGAAAAAAACATTAACCTCAATAAAAACTGGCTAAAAGAAGTACGCATTCAGCACATAGAGAAAGAGGTACGGGCAGCCATAGACGACATGGTTTTGGGTGATGCCCCCGTGGAAGCCATTATTTTTGCTACGTACAGCTTAGCCACCAATGGTTTAAAGTATTTAAACGAGTTGCATTTAAATGTACCGGCCAATGTAGCCATTGTTAGTTTCGGGCAAGCCGAGGTGTTTGATTTATATTATTGCCCCATTACTTACTTGCACCAACCCATTGGTGATTTAGGCAAAACAGCGGTGGAGCTTTTAGTAAAAAAATTAAAAAATCCGGAAGAAGGCATGCGCCAGGTACTTATGGAGGCAAAACTGGTCAGCCGGGAATCGTCCAGAATGAAAGCCTGAGCGGCTTTTTTTAAATTTTTAGCTTAATCGATTAAATATTTTTCGCGGTTTATAAAAGTACCTACTATTCATTTACATACCATGCAACGACGCCATTTTTTAAAATCTACGCTGTTGGGCTCAGCCGCTGTGCTGGCCGGTTTTCCGCTAATAAAAGCCGAAGCGGCTTCTAAAATGAAAATTACGAAAATCCGGTACTACAGTGCGCCCGGCTACAACAAGCCTTTGTTTAACCAGGCCCGGGGCATCGTAGAAATAGAAACCAGCGGCGGCATTATTGGTATTGGCGAAGGCGGCTCTAAAGACATGATTGAGCAATGCGCCCAAATGATGATCGGAGAAGATCCTTTCCGGATTGAACATATCTGGCAAACCTTATACCGGGGCATGTTTTACCCGCCGGGCCGCGAAAAACTGCACGCCTTAGGCGCCCTAGAAATGGCTTTGTGGGATATTAAAGGTAAAGCCCTGAACGTGCCGGTGTATGAGTTACTCGGTGGCGCTACCCGCGATTACGTAGAATGTTACGCTACCGGTTTCCGGGCTTCCAAAGCCAAAGACGAAGAACAACGCGCCCGCGATTGCATTGAAGCAGGTTTACGCGCTTACCGCATTGGCCCCACCGGGGGCAACGGAGATACCCGGTTCGATTTTTACGAAAACGCCAAGAAAACCATTGAATTTTCGAAACGGATAGATGCGGCAGTGGGTGGCGGCGGCAAGTGGGCCATTGACTTACACACGCGTTTTGATACCCCCGAAGCTATAAAAATATGTACAGCCCTGGAAGAACTGGAACCTTACTTCGTGGAAGATCCCATTCGCTCCGAGAACCCGGAAGTATTCCGTACCCTACGGCCCATGCTGAAAGTGCCTTTAACGGTAGGCGAACAATTCGGCGACCGTTGGGACATTAACACCCTGATGGAACAGCATTTAATTGATTACTCGCGGGTGACGCTGCCTAATACCGGCGGCATCACGGAATTTAAAAAAATAGCTTCAATCGCCGAAACGCACTACGTGGGCATGATTCCGCACTTTACGGGTCCTTTATCTACGGCGGCTTTAGTACACGTGCTCGGTTCCAGCAGTCCTATTCGGGCCATGATTGAACTGGCCGGCGGCGAACCCGAGAAAATTCCTTACTTCAACGACGATTACGTGCATTTTAAAAACGGCAAACTTTATCTCAATCCGGCACCGGGTCTGGGCGTAAAGTTTAACCCCAAAAAAGCTGATTTCGTGATGGAAATTACCTCCAATACCAAATTCCCGCACCCGATTTTACATAGCCCAGACGGAGCGGTGCACAACTGGTAGCAACTTATGTAAAGAACAGACAGGTTATTTATACTTCCTGTTTTAATAAAAGATACAACCTTAACATAAAGGCCCGGAGAAAAATCTAAACAATTAAAAGATTATTTCTTACCGCCTGGAAATACTACAAACTAAGTCATTAAGAGCAAAAACAAATTTTTATTCATTGACTTTGGCGGGACAATTTTTGTTGCTCGGCCTGCTAAAAGAAGAATTACTAATTAATTTTTAAAATAATAACATCTTCTATGAACAAAACTAGTATTTCCCGACGCAAAGCCATCGAGTCGGTTTTGGGAGTGGCTGGTATGGGATTATTACTGCCTTCTTCTTCCTACGCCTATGCTTCCGGGCCGCCTAAAAACTATTATAAGGATAAAGTAAAAATTACCCGCCTGGAAACTTTCCTGATTAAGCCCCGCTGGATTTTTCTGCGCATTCATACCGATGCCGGCGTGGTGGGTCTGGGCGAACCGTTACTGGAAGGCCGCGCGCTTACCATTCAAACGGCCATCAAAGAGATTGAACCTTACTTAATTGGCAAAGACCCGCGGCAGGTGGTGCACCATTGGCAAGCCATTTACCGTCACGCATTTTACCGCGGTGGTCCTATTTTAACCAGCGCTTTAAGCGGCATTGACCATGCTTTGTGGGATATTAAAGGCAAACTACTCAATGTGCCGGTGTACGAACTGTTTGGCGGCCCTACCCGCGACCGGGTGCGGGTTTACGGCCGCGCCAGCAACGCCGACGACATGAAGAAAAGAGTAGCAGAAGGGTATAAAACCATTAAAACCGGGGTAGCCAAAGAAAACCCCGCTCGTATGGTCGAAAACCCCAAATTTATTCAGTACGCTGCCGATAATTTTGCCTCTTTGCGCCAGGCCGGCGGCAAAGACATGGACATTGCCATTGACTTCCACGGAGCCATTTCGCCGCAAACCGCCAAGGTTTTAATTAAAGAACTGGAGCCGTATCAGCCGATGTTCGTGGAGGAGCCTTGCCAGGCGCAAAATGTAGATACTTTAGCCGAGATTGCTCACGGTACGCATTTGCCCATTGCGGCCGGCGAACGAATATTTACTAAATGGGGCTTCCGCGAAATCCTGGAGAAAAAAGCCGCCAGCATTTTACAACCCGATTTATGTCACGCCGGCGGTATTACCGAAGGCCGCATTATTGCCGGGATGGCCGAAGCCTACTACATTCCGATTGCGCCGCATAACCCCATGGGCCCGATTTCTTTAGCCGCTGGTTTGCAGTTGGCCGCCAGCATTCCTAATTTTTTGGTGCAGGAGCAGGTTTCGTTGGGCGAAGGCTATTTAAAAAAACCTTTTAAGCTGGAAAAAGACGGTAACGTGCTCATCCCCACCGGGCCCGGTTTAGGAGTTGAACTCGACGAAGACAAGATAAAAGATAAAATTGGCCACGACTGGAAAAACCCCGAATCGTACGATCCGCGCGACGGCTCGGTAGTAGATTGGTAAAAGCCCGGCCTGGATTTTAAAAATTTAAAAAATTGCCTAGAGCTGTTGATTGGGTTTTCTTCTCTGGCTGTAGGCTCCCAAAGTATAAATTTTTAAAAATTGAGGGCTTACAACAAATCTAAAAATGGCGCACCAATCTACGTCAGGTAGCCGAAACAGGCTTTCGTGAAAGAAAAACAGGATCATTCAACGAAAATTTTAAATTTTTAACCTGAATAGAATTTAAACTCCAGGTAAAATCAATGAAGAATTTTAATGAATCCTGCGCTTTTGTAGTGAATTAGCAAATTGAAGTAGTACTGACGTACTGGTGAAGTAATAAAGCGATACCTGAATTTATTTTTTATCCGATTCTTAAGCCTATCCTTGATTAAGATCTGGTGCTTTTATATAAATGAAGTACCGGTTCATTGCTCCTTCCGGGGGTCTTACAGGGTAGCTTAATCTGGATTTATCGAATTAAGAAATGAAAGCAATGACACCCTTACACGCCCCACGATGGAGCTTTTTGTAGCTGGTACCAGCCCGGAATATTTTAAAAATTTAAAAAATTGATATTCTAAAACTGGTTATTCTGTCCATCCTGCCTCTTACGAGGAGAAATTACTGCTTGTTTTGAATTTGTATTACTTTTTAACGAAGCCATTTATGTTGAAAAAAGCTTTACAATTAATTCTCCTGCTTCTGATTTTATGTCAGGTGCCGGTATTAGCACAGGATGACCGGATTACCGGAAAAGTGACCGGTTCGGAAAATGAAGGCCTTCCGGGAGTAAGCATCCAGGTTAGCGGCACCAACCAAGGTACCGTTACTGATGCGGAAGGTAACTTTACTATAAATGCTCCCGGCAATGCCACGCTTATTTTTTCTTACATTGGGTATACCAACCAAACCGTAAACGTCAACAACCGCTCCGTAATTAATGTTACTATGTCCACGGATACCAAAGCCCTGGACGAGGTAGTAGTTACCGCGCTGGGTATTAAACGGGAAGCCAAAACTTTGGGCTATGCCACCGCCACCGTTAACGCCGACCAGATTGCCGTAAACCGCACACCTAACGTGATGAGTGGCTTGCAAGGTAAAATGGCGGGCGTTAATATTTCTACCATGGCCACCGGTCCGGGTGGTTCGAGTAAAATCCGGATTCGGGGTCAATCTTCTTTTGCCGGCCAGAACAGTCCGCTTATTGTAATTAACGGCGTGCCAGTAGATAACTCTAACTACGCTTTAGGTGGCAACTACGGCAACCGGGTAGCCAACAACTCCGACGGCGGCGACGGTCTGCAAAGCATTAACCCCGATGATATTGAATCTATGACCGTGTTGAAAGGCGCTACGGCGGCGGCTCTTTACGGCTCCCGGGCTAAAGACGGAGTGGTCATGATTACTACTAAAAGCCGGGGCGAAGGAAAAGGTTTAGGCGTAGAATACAACACCAACTTAACCACCGAAACACCATTAGATTTCTCCGATTTCCAATACGAGTACGGCCAAGGCGAAGGCGGTGTACGGCCACAAGCTCCCAATCCTTTATCGGGCGTGTGGAGTTTCGGCGAAAAATTTCAGCCCGGCATGACGCAGATTTTATTCGATGGTGAAACCTGGCCCTACGAACCGGTACGCAACCGCATCCGCAAGTTTTACAACGTGGGCACCAACTTTACCAACACCGTGCGGGTATCCAATAACGGCGAAAACGGCGGTTTTAGCCTTTCTTTTGCCAACCTCGACAGCAAAAGCATTGTGCCGAATTCCAAGTTCAACCGCAAAACCATCAACTTAGGCTTCAACCAAAATATTTCTAAAAAACTTTCTACTTCGGGTAATTTAAACTACTCCAACGAGTACAATAAAAATCCGCCCCAAATTAACGGACAAGAGTTTGCTACACCAACCGTGGTAATGACTTTGGCCAACTCCATGCCTTTTGAAGCGCTGGAACAAAACCAGTTATTGCCCAACGGTTACGAGTTTCCGTTTGCCCGCTTTTTGGTACGCAACAACCCGTATTACGCCGTTAACCAGCATTTCGAGAATATCCGCCGCGACCGGCTGTTCGGAAACATTGCCTTAAAATACCAGTTCACCGATTGGCTGTACTTGCAAGGCCGCATTGCTCAGGATTTTTACACCCGCGACCAGGATTATAACGTGCCCAATGGTTACGCTGCTATTGCCCCGGCTCCGGTTGGCTTTATTAACGGCAGCTACACCCAGGATGTACGCCGGTTCCGGGAACGCAACTACGACTTTATCTTGGGCGCGAACCGCACTTTCGGCGATTTTGGCGTGGATGTAACGCTGGGCGGTAATACCCGCTACGTGCGCATGGATTATAACAGCGTAACCGTGCAGGACTTTATTCAGCCGGGCTTGTACACCGTAATGAACGGCCGGGTGAAAAACCCATTCTACAGCTTATCCGAACGCAAAGTAAATTCTTTGTACGGCGCCGCTACCTTGTCTTTCCGGGAGTATTTGTACCTGAACGTTACCGCCCGCAACGACTGGTTCTCGACCTTAGCGCCGCAAAACCGCAGCATTTTGTACCCATCAGTTACTGGTAGCTTTGTGTTCTCGCAAGCGTTTGAGAGTATGCCGGCCTGGCTTTCTTTTGGTAAGTTACGGGCCGCTTACGCCGAGGTGGGTGACGATAATGTAGCGCCGTATTCCAACGCCTTATATTACAGCGTAAACAACAACTTATTCCCGAACCCATCGGGCCAGGTAGTACCGGTAGGTGGTATTAACGCCTCTACCATCCCGAACCCGAATTTAAAACCCTTGCGCGTTGCCGAAGCCGAAGTAGGTTTAGAATTAAAGTTGTTTAACAATTTCTTAGGGTTTGATATTGCTTACTACCGCAAAATAACCAACGACCAGATTCTGGCGGCTCAGGTTTCCGATGCTTCGTCGTACACCAACCGCTTAATTAACGTGGGTAAAAGCATGAACAAAGGCGTGGAAATGTTAATCTCCGCGGCGCCAGTGAACACGCCTGCTTTCCGGTGGGATGTAAGCTTTAACGCTTCTTACAATACTTCGGAAGTACTTACCCTGGGCTTAAACGCCGCCGATACCATGATTGTAGTGGGAGGTTCCGGCGGAACGACGCTGCGCCAGGTTGTTGGTCAGCCAATTGGCCAGTTATACACCTTTAGCTACCTCCGCGACGACCAGGGTCGGCAAGTATTTAATAAAACCAGCGGTACGCCTTTGCGGGGTGGTTTAGTAAACGTAGGCAGCGCTTTACCAAGGTACTTTGGCGGTATTACCAACACGTTTACTTATAAAGGAGTGAGCCTTTCTACCCTCATCGACTTTAAACTAGGTCATAAAATGATTGGCGGCTCCAACATGAACTACCTGCGCCATGGCTTGCACAAAAGAACCTTGGTGGGCCGCGAAGAAGGTTACGTGATTGGCCAGGGCGTAAACCCCGACGGCGAAGTAAATACCACCCGGGCACCCGTGCAGCCTTTTTACGAGTGGCCCAACGCCAACGGCGTGTTCGAAGATTTTGTGTACAACGCCGGTTTCTGGAAGTTACGCCAGATTACCCTGAGCTACGACTTTACCAAGATGTTGCCCCAGAAGTTTTTCATTAAAGGTTTGAAATTTAGTGCGGTAGCCAACAACGTGGCCGTGCTGAAGAAATGGACCGAAAACATGGACCCCGAGCAGGTAAATAATGCCTCCGATAACCAGACCGGTTTAGATTTCTGGCCGAGTTTGCCTTTAACCCGCAGCTTAGGATTTAACCTGAATGTTAAATTTTAAAATTTTAGGCTAAAAAGATTAATGAACAGCAAAATATCTGGAATCATGAAAAATTTTAAAATTTATATAATGGGAATGCTCCTGGTTTTCGGGAGCCTTACCAGTTGCGACGAAGGGTTTGATGAACTCAACACGAACAAAGTAGACCCTACTACCCTCACGCCTTCTTTCCTGATGAACAACGCTATTATTAATACGTCGTTTCAGGATGGTTTTGGCACGCTGGTGCACTTGTCGTATACCTTCCCGATTGTGCAGCAGATTGTAACGCCTTTCGGCAGCTCGCTTTCCGGGGGTAATTACAACCAGAACAACGTAGATAATACGGCCCGCATCTGGACTACTTATTACCGCACCGTAGTGCGCGATATTGTGGATGTGGTGCAGAAAACCAAAGACGTAGAAGCCAGTGTTAACACCTATCACTCTGCCCGCATCTGGAAAGCCTACGTTTTTCAAATGTTAACCGATACGTACGGCGATATCCCGTATTTCGAGGCTGGTAAAGGTTTTTCGGAAAATATAATTACTCCGAAATACGATGCGCAGGAAGTTGTTTATAAAGATATTTTAAAAGAACTCGACGAAGCTACCGCCGCCCTGGATGCAAGCAAGGCTGCCGACCCAACCGATATTTTGTATGGCGGCAACGTAGTTAAATGGAAACGTTTTGGCTACTCGCTAATGCTGCGGGCTGCCATGCGCTTAACCAAAGTAGACCCCACGCTGGCCCAAACCTACGTAGCCAAAGCCGTAGCCGGCGGCGTGATGCAATCCAATGCCGATAATGCCGCTACCCGCCACACTGCCCTGTACGTAAACTGGCTCGCCGACCATTTAGGCGCCCGCGAGAAAGCCAATTATTACCTGGCCGCTCCTTTTATCAATTATTTAAGAGAAAACAGCGACCCGCGGTTAAAAGCCATAGCCGTGCGCTACGTAGGCGCCAAAAGTGGTTCAGAACAGGTAAACGACCGCGCTACCACCGACCCGGCTAAGCAAGTTGGTATGCCTATGGGCTACGATAACGTAACCATTGCCCAAACTTTTGCCGAATTGGGCGTAGCCAGTTTGTGGGATTTTTCGCAGGTAAATATTAATACGGTGCTTAACCGCACGGCTGCCCCCACTTACCACGTAACGCACTCGCAAACGCAATTGCTTTTGGCCGAAGCCGCGGTTAGAGGTTGGATTACCGGCGACCCGGCTACTTACTTTACCAACGGCATTACCGCCCACATGGAGCAATTTGCCGAGTACGGCCCTAATGCGGCCATTCCATCGGCAGATATTCAGGCGTATGTGCAGGCGCACCCGCTGGATGTTAGTACTCCCGAAAAAGCCCTGGAAGGGATAAACACGCAATACTGGGTTTCTTCTTTCTTAAATGGCTCCGAGTTGTTTGCCAATTTCCGGCGCAGCGGTTATCCGGCCTTAACGCCTAATCCTTATCCGGGCAAAGAAATCACCGAAGAAGATTTTATCCGGCGCTTAAATTACCCCGATAGCGAAATCGTGGTGAACCAGGCCAATATAAACGAAGCACTTACCCGGCAAGGCCCTAACAAGCTAGACACCCGCGTGTGGTGGGATAAGAAACTATAATGGAACCTCTTTCCGGAGCTTAGCTGCTAAGCTCCGGCTTTGATTTTTTAAATTTTTTAAAATAAACACCCTCTTAATGGAAAAATTAAACAAAGACGTACTGGAAAGCCGCCGCGATCATTTAAGAAAATTAGGTCTGGGAGCATCTGCTGGCCTATTAGGTTTATTTGGTACCCCGGAAAGCCGCGCCGAACAACGGGTTACGCCGGCTTACGCCAAAGGTATGAAGCCCGTTAAAATAAAAAGTGTAAAAGCCATTGGCACCGCACCGCAAGGCTCTAATTTAATTGTAGTAAAAGTAGAAACCACCGAACCGGGCTTATATGGCTACGGCTGCGCCACATTTACGCAGCGTGCCGAAGTAGTGGTTACCGCCATTAACAACTACCTGGACCCTTTATGCGCCGGCAAAGACGTAGATAATATCGAAGACGCCTGGCAATCGGCGTACGTGAGTTCATATTGGCGCAACGGGCCGGTATTAAACAATGCTTTAAGCGGATTAGACCAGGCTTTGTGGGATATTAAAGGCAAAAGAGCCGGTATGCCGGTGTACCAGTTATTGGGCGGCAAAGTACGTTTCGCGGTGCCCTGCTACACTCACGCTAACGGTAAAACCCCCGAAGAAACCGCTAATGATGCCAAACGCATCATGGACAGCGGCTTTAAATACGTGCGGGTGCAGCAAGGCGGCTACGGGGCTACCGCTATTTCGTCTAAACCTGATTTTAAAGATGCAGGTTTTGGGGGCGCCAACGACCAATACATGAATCAAACCGCCTACATGAAATCGGTGCCCAAATTATTCGAAGCTACCCGTAAAGTGTGCGGCGAAGAAGTAGAACTGCTACACGATATTCACGAGCGGCTGGACCCCATGGATTCCATTAACATGATTAAAGCGCTGGAAGATTACCGGCCTTTCTTCATCGAAGACCCTTTCTCCCCGGAAAACCCCAAGTGGTTCAAAATGCTCCGCCAAAGCACTACCGTACCCATTGCTATGGGCGAGTTGTTTAACAACCAAAACGAGTGGAAAGAAGCCATGATTAACCAATGGTTCGATTACATCCGGATTCACGTGTCGCAGATTGGCGGTATTACCCCAGCCATGAAGGTAGCCCGTTTAGGTGAGTGGTTCAACGTAAAAACCGCCTGGCACGGCCCCGGCGACGTGTCGCCGGTAGGTCATGCGGCCCAGTGCCACATGGACTTAGCTATCTGGAATTTTGGTATTCAGGAAGCCGTGAGCTTTAACGATAAAACCTTAGAAGTATTCCAGGGCTGCCCCACCATGAACAAAGGCTACATGTCGGTGAACGAAGCGCCGGGCATTGGCGTGGAAGTAAACGAAAAAGCGGCCGCCAAATACCCGATCTCCAACAAAGCCGGCAACTGGCAGGTGCGCAAATTCGACGGTACCATTATCCGGCCTTAGTAAATTTTAAATTTTTAAAAAATAAACTTCCGGCTACCACTGCTGTAACCACAAAGTTAAATTTTACCCTAGCGATTAACGTCTGCGGCAATTTTTGGCTTTGTGGTTCTTCTGTCAATCAAAATATTTTAAAATTTCACCCATAACAATGAAGTAAACTTTATGAAAATCCCTTACAATTTAGGAGCGGGCCGACCCTTGTTTTCGCGCTTGGCTTTAGTGCCCGCCTTAGTCCTGGCTTTAGCCCTGGACGCCAACGCTACACCAGAAAAAGTAGCGGCGGCAACTACCAAAAACATAGTAGCCGAAACCCTAACCGGTTCGGTGAAAGACACCAAAGGTGTAGCCCTGCCGGGAGTAACCGTTTTACTAAAAGGCTCCAGCACCGGTACTACTACTGATGCCAACGGTAACTTTACGTTACAAGTACCTTCTTTATCGGGAACTTTAGTTTTCTCTTTTATCGGCTATTCGGCCAAAGAAGTAGCCATTACGGGCACTGGTCCGTTTAATGTAACCTTAGAAGACAATGCCAAATCGCTGGAAGAAGTAGTGGTGGTGGGTTACGGTACGCAACGCAAAACCGACGTTACCGGCGCTTTAACCTCTATTTCCACGAAAGAATTTGCCCAGCAACCCGTTACCCGCGTAGACCAGGTTTTACAAGGCCGCGCGGCCGGCGTACAAGTAACCCAGGCCGGTGGCGCTCCGGGCGGTGAAGCCCGCGTACGTATCCGGGGAGCCAACTCCGTGTTGGGTAACAACGACCCTTTGTACGTGGTAGATGGTTTTGTAGGAGCCGATTTTACCACCGTTAACCCCAACGATATTGAGTCTATACAGGTATTGAAAGATGCGGCTTCTACGTCTATTTACGGTAGCCGGGGTGCCAACGGGGTAGTTATTATTACTACTAAAAAAGGCACCAAAGGCGGCTTTAACGTAACCTACGAAGGCCAGGCTTCTACCTCGGAAGTAATTAAAAAATGGGATGTGCTGGGAGCGGCTGATTTTGCCGAAATTACCAACCAGCGTTCCGCGGCTTTAGGCTCTTCGCCTATTTTCACGCAGGCCCAAATTGATGAGTACCGCGCGAATGGCGGCACCGACTGGCAAGACCTGGTATTCCGGCGCTCCTGGGGGCAACAACACCAATTAAGCGTATCGGGGGGTAACGATAAAACTACCTTCCTGTTATCTGCCAACTACCTGAACCAGGATGGCATTATTGAAAACACCGGCTACAAACGCTATATCGTTCGTTCCAACATCAACTCGCAACTAAATGACAAAATCTCATTACGCTTAAACATATCGGGTACCCGCATCCAGAACCACAATACCGGCTTAACCGGTGGTACCGCCAACCCGGTAGTACAAGCGCTGGCCTGGTCGCCGACAACCAAGCCGTACGACGCTAACGGTAAAATAATTGCTTCGGATCCGGTAGGTTCGGTGGCTACCAACCCGGTGGCTTTACTCTACGACCGGAACTCTGACGTAGACCGCAACATTGCCAATATTGTAGGCGGTGTTAATTTTAAATTACCGGTAAATGGTTTGGCTTTAGACCTGCAATACGCGGTTAATTACGCCAATACCCAAGGCAAATACTTTAACGGGGTAGATGTAACCCGGGGAAACCCCAATGCCAACCGTACTTCTAACGAGCAAATTAATTTACAAAGCACCAACTCGCTGACGTATACACGCAGCTTCAACGAAGTACATAACATTAATGCGGTAGCCGTATTTGAAGCGCAGCAATTTTCCGACAACGGTTTTTCTGCTACCGGTAACACCTTAACCTTCCCAACTTTAGGCTATTACAATCTGCCTTTAGCTAACTCGTACACCGTAGGCTCTGGCTTTACCAAATGGACTTTGCTCTCTTACCTGGGCCGGGTAAATTATTCTTTTAAAGATAAATACCTGTTGACTGCCTCCGTACGGCGCGATGGTTCTTCTAAGTTTGCGGAAAATAACCGGTACAGTGTATTCCCGTCGGTAGCTGTTGGTTATAATCTGGCCGAAGAAGATTTTTTAAAAAATACCAATTTGTTCAGCACCTTAAAAGTAAGAGGAAGCTGGGGTATGACGGGTAGCCAGGCGATTAACCCCTACGCTACTTTATCAACCTATAATACCAACGCCCCGGTTGCGTTTAATAATGGCAGGGTAGTTAGTGGTATTCAGTTAGGTAACCCCGGTAACTTAAACCTGAAATGGGAAACTACCAAGCAAACCGATGTGGGCGTGGAAATGGGCTTCCTGAATGGCCGGATTACTTTAGAAGCGGATTATTTTGTGAAGCATACCACTGATTTGTTGCTGAACCGGTCTTTGCCGGCCTACGTGGGTGGCGGAACCCAAACCATTAACGTGGGTGAAATAGAAAACAAAGGTTTCGAGTTTTCGTTGGGTGCTACCGTGCTGGAATCTGAAGGCTTAAACTGGACCAGTAACCTGAACATGTCGCTGGTTAAAAACCGGGTAGTTAGCTTGGGCGGAATTGCCGAACGCATTCCGCAGGGTACAGGCGTTGGAGCCGGTATGTCTACTACCAGTGAATTTATGTTAGTTCCGGGCCGTTCTTTAGGTTCTTACTGGGGTTATAAATACCTGGGCACCTGGAAACCAAACGAAGCCGAGGAAGCGAAGAGATACAAAGCCAATCCCGGCGATTCGCGGTACGAAGACGTAGATAACGATGGAGCCATTAACGCCAACGATTTCCAGATTATTGGTAGAGGTATTCCTACCACTACTGCCGGCTGGAACAACACCTTCACTTACAAGAATCTAACTTTAAACTTATTCTTCCAGGGCGTATTTGGCATTGATAAGTTAAACTATACCCGCGCAGCAGCCATGTCGGGTAGCGGCGATGCCCGCCAGTACATCTTGTCAGAAATTAAAGACCGTTACATTCCTGGGGTAAACGAAACTTCCGATATTCCGGCCTTTAGCTCTACCAACGTGGTGTTTACGCAATCGAGCCGGTTCATAGAAAACGGAAATTACATTCGCTTAAAGAACGTGAGTTTATCGTATAATCTGCCGGCTTCGGTAATTGGCAAAGGCAACATTAAAGTATTTGCCAGCGGCGTTAACTTATTAACGTTTACCAAATACAAAGGCATCGACCCGGAATCCAGCAACATTGGCGCTTCTACCGACACGGCCCAGGGCATCGACTACGGCGCTTATCCTAATTCCAAAACCTACACTGTGGGTTTAAACCTGTCTTTTTAATTATTAATCCATCAGAAGAAAATGAAAAAATTAAATATATTATTACTGGCGGCGATGCTGGCAACCGGCACCGGCTGTAAAGATTACCTCGATGAGGAAACTAACGGCGCCTTATTGGGTGCCCAGGCTTTAAGTTCGCAACAAGGCCTGGAAGCGGCTTTAACCGGCGCTTACAAAGGTTGGGCCAATACCTGGGGAACTGGTTTTATTCATGCTACGGCAGTAGCGGCCACCATGGGCGGCGACGATATTACCACGCACAAAGCCAGTAACAAAGCCGACTTCCGGGAGTTCGACCAATTTAACGTACCGGCTACCAACCAAAGAACCCAGGCGCTTTACAGCGGTTGCTATAAAGCCATTCAGGGAGCCAACAACGTTATTGCCAATTACAAAAACACCACCGGTGATGCCGCCATTATCAGTTCTATTGCCGGCGAAGCGCATTTTATCCGGGCAGTATCTTACTACTGGCTCACCCGCTTGTACGGCAGCATTCCGTTAATTACGCAAGCCGAGTTTTCGGATGATTTGTTAACCGTGGGCAAAACCGCTCCGGCGGAGATTTATAAATTAATTGAAGCCGATTTACTCGAAGCAGAAAAGTTAGTACCCGATGCCCGGCGTAACGGCGAACCAGGCCGGCCGAATAAAGGCACCGTAAAAGCTTATTTAGCCGATGTATACCTCACCGAAGCGGGCTACCCTCTAAAGCAAACCGAGAAATACGCCCTGGCCGCTGCGAAAGCCAAAGAAGTAATTGATAATAAAGCCACTTACGGCTTTGATTTATTACCAACTTACGCGGCCGTTTTCGAAAATGATCCGCTGAAAAACGGTAACGCCGAAACCGTATTCCAGATTTCAACTTTCCAAGGTAATGGTTCTACTACCAATGCCAATTACGGCTGGTCGGCCATGCCGGGTGAGGAAAGCGGTTGGGATGATTTCTTCGCCGAAATCAACTTTTTTAATAATTTCCCGGAAGGCCCCCGCAAAGACGTTACTTTCCGGACTACTTTTAAGAAAGCCGATGGCACTACCATTCCGTGGCAGCAAAGCCAAACCCAGCACCCGTATTATCAGAAATACTACATCAAAGGCGAAGTGAAAAACTGGGCCTCGTCGGTACCGGAATCTATGATGCGCTACGCCCACGTGCTCACCATTTACGCCGAAGCGCAAGCCCGCGCCACCGGCACTCCTGATGACTTGGCTTATACTTCCATTAACGCCATCCGTACGCGGGCAGGCTTAGAGCCTTTGCAAGGTTTATCCGGTGAGGCATTTGCCGCGGCAGTGGTGCAGGAACGCGCCTGGGAATTTGCCGCCGAAAGAACCCGCTGGTTTGACTTGGTACGTCTGGAAATGGTTGAAGCCGCTAACGCCAACAAACACCCCAACGATTTGCAACCTATCGGAAGCATCGCCAAGGAAGATTACGTATTCCCGCTGCCATTCTCCGAAACATCGGTTAACCCTAACTTAAAGTAATTCCGGGTTTGCCACTACTTTTTTAAAAAACATAGCTATCTTGCTGGGTTTATACCTGGTTGGGTAGCTATGTTTTCCTAATTTTTACTGCTACTTTTTATTATGAAGCAAAAGTTTCTTTTCATTGCTTTTATAAGCTGTTTTATTGCCAGCGCCATCCAGGCGCAAATTAAAGTAAGCCCGACTAATCAGTATTTAACTACCCGGGATGGGAAACCTTTCTTTTGGCTAGGCGATACCGATTGGGAAATATTTCACCGGCTCACCCGAGAAGAAGCCGAACAAGTATTAGAAACCCGCAAACAACAAGGTTTTAACGTAATCCAAGCCGTGGCTTTAGCCGAATTTAACGGCGTACGGGAACCTAACCGCTACGGCGATACCCCTTTACTAAACGACGACCCAACGAAACTAGCCATAACACCGGGCACCAACCCGAACAATCCCGACCAATACGATTACTGGGATAATGTAGATTTTGTAATTAAAAAAGCTGCCGAAAAAGGCATGTACATTGGTTTATTACCCACTTGGGGCGATAAAGTTACCCCGAAATGGGGCGACGGCCCGGTAATTTTCAATCCGGAAAACGCCGAAACCTACGGTAGCATCCTGGCCAATCGCTACAAAAACCAATGGAATATTATCTGGATTTTAGGCGGTGACCGCCCGGCAAAATATAAATCAGACCGAGAAGGTCAAATGAAAGAGTACGACCAGGTGCCTATTTGGCGGGCCATGGCCCGAGGCATTGAAAGTGTTATGGGGAAAGATGTTTTTATCACCTATCACCCGGGCGGCGGCCCCAATTCTACTTCGCAGCAAATTCATCAGGAAGATTGGCTCGACATGAATTCGTTTCAATCGGGTCACGGCAACCGCGAAGCCGAAGCCTGGGATTATGTAACCCGCGATTTAGCGCTTACACCCAAAAAGCCTACCCTGGACATGGAGCCTTGCTACGAAGAACACCCGGTAAACCCCTGGGACGGCAAATGGACTCGCCAAAGCCGCGGTTACTTTACCGCTTACGATGTTCGGGCGCGCATTTACCGGGGCGTATTTGCCGGCGCTTGCGGCGTTACTTACGGGCACCACAGTATCTGGCAATTTGTTAACCCCAAGCTGTACAAAACCATTAACCTCGGCGACACTTTAGTAACCTGGCAACAAGCCTTAAAAGCGCCGGCGGCCGGGCAAATGCAATTTTTAAAAAATCTGATGTTATCGCGGCCGTATTTAACCCGCGTGGCCGACCAAAGCCTGATTGTTTCGGATAAAGGCAGCACCTACGTAGATGTAATAACCGCCACCCGCGATGAGCAAAGCGCTTATGCTTTTATTTATTTACCGCAAAACAAACCCGTAACGGTTGATGTGGCTAAAATTACCGGTAAGACTAAAAATATTTGGTGGTATAATCCAAGCACCGGAAAAGCAACTGCCGAAAAAACGATCCAAGCAAATGATAAACAAACGTTTACTCCGCCATCCGAAGGCAAAGATTGGGTATTGGTCATTGATGATGCTTCTAAAAAATTCAAAATGCCGGGTAAATTGTGAGGATGAATGATAATTGGAGAAGAAATTTTTAAATTTTCACCGCTTCTGTTCCTCCCCCTACCCCCTCCAAAGGGGGACTTTTTACCTGCTATAAAGCAGATTTGGTAAGGAGGGATTTTATTAAATGAACCTATTCTGCTGTGTAGTTAAATAGGTTCCTCCTGAATGACACCGATGTATTGAATAGATGAAACTGTGAAAAAAATTTAAATTTTTTAAAATCTTGCTAGCCAGCGATGCAACAAGTAGTCGTTCCAGGTGCAGAAAACGACGCTAAACTGTTCGAGCGTTCAGCGAGTTTTTAGCGTCTTGACTTTTTTGGTTCTTTTTGTGTCAAGACAAAAAGAACAAGACCTAAACTATGAAACAGCTTCACTTAGAAATAAAGCTACTCAGCTAGCTATACGAACGAGAATAAACTTGCTTTAACTGGTAGGCATGGAAGTAAATCCGCGCCATAGTAGGGCGAACGATAATTAGTAGATTTTAGCTAAAGCATCAGCCCGGCCAGAGGCCTCCTAAATAGGTAAACACGAGCGAAGACGCTCGCGCCATAAATAACAAAACAAACAAGTAACGCATGAAGAAATTACTCTTATTAACCTGTACATTAATCAGCTTATCCAGTGCCATCTGGGTAGCCAATTTCCCGCAGGCCGACATTAAAAACGAATCCGTGAAAGCTACGCTGTATTTACCCGATGCGCAGCAAGGCTTTTACCAGGGCACCCGTTTTGATTGGTCGGGTGTGATTGCCAGCCTGGAGTACCAGGGGCACCAGTATTTTAGCCAGTGGTTCGAAAAATACGATCCTAAAGTGCACGAATCGGCCACTGGGCCGGTAGAAGAATTTACTGTATTGGGCTACGACGAAGCCAAACCCGGCGATACTTTTTTAAAAATTGGCGTGGGCGCTTTGCGCAAAGCCGACGACTCGAAATACGCCTTCGCGAAATACTACGACATCGTGGACCCTGGCAAATGGACGGTAAGCAAAAAAGCCGACCGCGTAGAATTTACTCATGAACTGAAAGATGCCGCTGGCTATTCCTACATCTACCGGAAAACAGTGCGGTTAATGAAAGACAAACCGCAACTGGTACTGGAACATAGCTTAAAAAACACCGGCAAAAAAGCCATAGCCACCAGCGTATACAATCACAACTTTTTCACCATCGATAATGAGCCTACCGGCCCCGGCATCGAAGTAAAGTTCCCGTTTAACGTGCAAGCCCAAGGCAAAGGCTTTGGCGACATTGTGCTGGCCGGCAACAATAAGCTCACTTACACCCGCCCTTTAAACAAAGGCGAGAGTGTATTTAGCAGCGGCTTAGAAGGCTTTGGCACCAGCGCTAAAGATTATGATTTTAGAATTGAGAATAAAAAAACCGGTGCCGGTGTGCGGATGACGAGCGACCAACCGATTTTAAAAATTGTGTATTGGGCCTGCGCCACTACCTCTTGCCCCGAACCTTACATTTCCATAAATGCTGCCCCCGGGCAAGAAATGAAATGGAAAATTAACTACGACTTTTACACTTTTCCTAAAACTGCATCAACGAATTAATAAATGAATCACCGATTAAAATTCCTGGCAGCGGGTCTGCTGCTTTTGGGAAGCTGCGTACAATCCGGACCCGAAAAAAACAAAACCAGCTTAGCCACCAATAACGAAGATTGGCGGGAATACGGCGGCAACAAAGCCGGTAACCGCTACTCGCCCTTAACCCAGATTAACACCGAAAATGTTAAAAATTTAACATTAGCCTGGTCCTACGACACCGGCGAAAACAACAACCCCAACGAGCGCGGCGGCGAAATTCAATGCCAGCCCATTGTGGTAAACGGCATTTTATACGGCACTACACCTCGCCTTAAACTTTTTGCCGTGCGGGCCGCTACTGGCGAGCAGCTTTGGAAATTCGATCCTTTTGCCGAACCCGGTAAAAAGCCCCGGTTTCACCCAATCCGGGGCGTATCTTACTGGGAAGACGGCAACGATAAACGCATTTTGTATGCGGCCGGGCCGTTTTTGTACGCTATTAATGCCTTAACCGGCGAGAAAGTAGCCAGCTTTGGAAATAACGGCGAAGTAGATTTACACGAAGGCCTCGGTGACCGCGAAACCTTTGACCACGATGTGAATAGTTTGTCCGTGGATATGACGACGCCCGGCGTAGTGTACAAAGATTTTTTAATTGTGGGCTCACGCGTATCGGAATACGGCGATGCCGCGCCGGGTTACATCCGGGCTTTTAACATCCGTTCGGGTAAACTCAAGTGGGTGTTCCATACCATCCCAAGGCCCGGCGAGTACGGCTACGAAACCTGGCCCAAAGATGCTTACAAAAATATGGGCGGCGCCAACGCCTGGAGCGGTTTAGTAGTCGACGAAAAGCGGGGAATTGTGTATACCGGAACCGGTTCGGCGGCGGTAGATTTTTACGGCGGTGCCCGCAAAGGCGACAATTTATTCGCGAACTCGGTACTGGCCTTAGATGCGCAAACCGGGAAACGGGTGTGGCATTTCCAAACGCAGCACCACGACCTTTGGGACCGCGACTTGCCTTGCCCACCGAACCTCGTAACGGTAAAACATAACGGGAAACTGGTAGATGCGGTGGTACAGGCCACCAAAGACGGGTTAATTTTTGTTTTCGACCGCGATACGGGTACGCCTTTGTTTCCGGTAAAAGAAGTGCCGGTACCTACCAGCCCGGCTTTGCCCGGCGAGCATCCCTCACCTACGCAACCTATTCCTACCAAGCCGGCGCCGTTTGCCCGGCAGGAACTCACCGAAGCCGACATTACCGACCGCACGCCGCAAGCCCGAGCTTACGTGCTGGATCGTTTCCAAAACAGCTTGCGCGGCAGCAAATACATGCCGCCCAGCATAGAAGGATCGTTGTTTTTTGGTTTTGGTGGAGGCGCCGAATGGGGCGGCAATGCGGCCGATCCGGATGGTATTTTGTATCAGAACTCCAACGAAATGCTGTGGTGGCTGAAAATGCGTGACATGCGTAACCAGGACCAAGGGGTTGTTTCTAAAGGAAAATCACTGTTTAACAGTACCTGTGCGGTTTGCCACGGCGTAGACGGTAAAGGCAGCGGCGGCGGCGACCAGGCTCAGGCTTACCCGGTATTAACTGACGTGGGCAAACGGCTAACCCGCGAGCAAATTGCCGCTACCATTCGGACCGGTCGCGGCCGCATGCCGTCGTTCCAGCATATTCCGGAGCAGGACCGCGAAGCCATCGTTAACTTTTTACTGAATACCGAAGCGAAACCTAATCCGGGCGCTACGGCTTCGGTGGCCACTGATTTTCATAATGCGGGACAAAATTTAAAAGCCGGCGAGAACAGCAATTTTCCGTACGTGCCGCCTTTTTTAAACAACGGCTACACGCAATTCCGGGATCAGGATAATTATCCGGCCATAAAACCGCCTTGGGGCACCATGAACGCCATTGACTTAAATACCGGCGAATATCTGTGGCGCGTACCACTGGGCGAATACCCCGAGTTAACCAAGAAAGGCATTCCGCCTACCGGCACCGAAAACCACGGTGGCCCCGTAGTAACTGCCGGTGGCTTGGTATTTATTGCTGCCACTTACGACGAAAAATTACGGGCTTTTGATAAAAAAACCGGTAAAGTAGTATGGGAATATCAATTACCAGCCGGTGGTTTTGCCACGCCCATTACCTATATGGTAGACGGGAAACAATACGTAGTAATCGCGGCCGGTGGTACCCGTTACCGATTAAAACCCGGAGGAACTTACGTGGCTTTCGCATTACCGTAAATTTTTAAATTTTTTATTTTTAAGAGAAATTACCATAGCAAAGCCCGGTAGAATCAACTACCGGGCTTTGCTATTAATATTTGCTGATGATCTATCAAACAAAAGTATTTCACCCAAGAGCACTTTAGCTATGCGTAGAGTTCGCGTTAGCGGTCTATACGCATTTTCCGGATAGCCAATCCCCTGATTGGCGTAACTATGCATTCAGATAAACACCAATCAGAGATTGGCCGCACAAAAGTACTTAGAGCGCTATGCTAACTCTAAGCACAACATAGGACAACTAGGAAAATCAAAACCATCTACTTAAAAGTTTGTTTTTCGTGTAAACAAAATAGCCTGGCCGTGAAGAACAGCCAGGCTATTTTGTTTAGTTATAATCCAAGGTACTATTTACCTGATTTTTTCAGATTTTAGGTTAGTTTAAAAGCTTGGCGGGCTACTAATTTCCATTTGCCTTGTTGCTTTTGCCACACTAACAATACCCCTAGCTTGGTGCTGCCGGGCGTACCGCCGTTATTAGTCTGAGCCGAAAAGTTATGGCGTACAATAGCGGTATTGCCTAATATTTTAATGGTTTGGTCGGTTACATCCATGGTCACAAAATCGTTTTCGCCGCTGGCTAACACGCTGATAAAAGTGGCTTTATCTTCTAGCTTGCCGTTAGAGTGACCGTAGGTTAAATCCGCAGACGTAACTTGGTCCAGCGCATTTTTGTCGCCATCGAGCATGCCTTGGCGCAGCTTCGCTACGGCAGCAGCTACTTCTTTTTCATCTTTCGATTGGGTTTGCGCCTGCGTGTTCAGGGCTAATACAAATAAGGTAAAAATTAAAAAAAAGCCTTTTTTCATGTGATTTAAAAGTAAGAATAAAGTGGTTTGCTAGAAATATCCGGATGATAAAGATAGGTTTTATTTCTATTTTCAGCCAACTCCATCTCTTAAAATTTACCGAAAAATAACCGGTTTTGGCTCGCACCTTAAACGTACTAACTTATAGTTCCGGCACCCAAAAATATTATTTTCCTGCCTGGAGGCTTAGTTTTCCAGGGCTAAGTCTACGCTGCCCAGGCCACCGTTAATGGTTATTTCCAGCGTATGTGGGGTTTTGCCGTAAGCTTCGTTTACGTAATAGCCGCCTTGTTTTTTAAGGCCGTTGCTATCGAGGCCACCCAAGCCGTTTACTTTTACCCGCACACCGGTTTGCCGCGGCAATATCAGGTTTAAGCTGCCGATACCGCCATTAATGCTGGCTTTTAAATCCGTGTTGCGTTTGCCCGATAAGTCCAGGTTTACTTCGCCTACGCCGGCGTTCACGTCTAGCTCACTTACCGAGGTATTAGCCAGGTTCACGTTAAATTCACCGGCTCCGGCATCCATTACTACCCGGGTCAGTCTGGCACCGCGCAGGTCTACGTTGCTTTCGCCGGCTCCCATGCGTAATTTCAGGCTGGTAGCTACACCTTGCGGTAAGATAATATTCCATTCATTCCGGTCTTTATCTTTCATGTTAGTGTTTTTCTCTTCGGGCTGTTTAATCGACAGTGAGCCTTTATCGGGTTCCCCGTTGTATTTTACCTGGGGTTTCCAGGCGTCTTTGCTGTAGGTAAACCGGGCATCAGCTTTAGAAGTATTTTGCGCCGTAAGTTTTAAAGTACCAGCATTAATCTGGATATCGGCTTGCAGCGTTTTTACATTTTTTAAATCCAAGCTCTGCGAAGTAGTATGCTGGGCCTGCACCGGGGAACAATCCGTAAGCATAAGCACTCCCGCGCCAAATAAAGATAAAATCGTAAGTGGAATAAAGTTTTTCATGATAATTAAAGGTAGTAGTTATTTACTTGTAAAGGCACGATGCACCCGTTATTCGTATTACACACGGCTACTTGTATTTTTAAAAACACTGGTTATAAATTACTAAAATAGATGTAATAAAAGTGCCAGAACGGCATATAACTTACTACCAGCATTTTACGCTGCGCCAGCAGATTCTGATGGGTAATAATTGTTCGTTTCCGATACAACTTTTGTCTGATTTTGGAACAAGCTTCTATTACCCGCGCGGCCTACAAACCTGTTTGCGCTGGCAAATTCTGAAGAAGATTATCCACGGGATATGTTGGGGGAAATTTTTAAAATTTAAAATGAACGTGCGTTAGAGTTCAGATAAGCATCTTAAAAAATGAGATAATCTTTTACTCTTTAAAATAACAAGTTTCACTGAAGCAAGTTACCTTTTTCAGATTCATCTACCAGGCACCGGCCAGCCTTGCTATTTGCAAAACCGGATACTGGCTACTAAGTGGCTAGCTTTTTTTAAAATTTTTCCGGAACTTCCAATAACACGATCGGCATCTCAACCTTTTAGTATGTTTGTAATTTTTTAATATACAAAGCGCTATGAACCTGAAACTTTGGAAATACAGCCCTTGGGGCGTAGCTATTTTTTTATGGTTAGTAACTTTGCCCGTTCACGCCATTACTACCCCGGAGCTGGTAGGGGCCTGGTCTTACGGGCCGGCTACGGCGCGTACGGTTATCATTCTTACCGACAACGTTATGGCGGTAGCTACTTATGACCTGCCCGGCAAGAAATTTATCAGTTCGTACGGCGGCACCTGGCGGATAGCGGGCAATACGCTGCATCTGAAACAAGAATGGAATTCGGCCCAGCCCGAGCAGGTAGGACAAGAAATGAGCCACCCGGTGCAACTGATTAAAAATAAATTAGTGCTGAAAAACCAAACCTGGAACCGCTTAGACGACGGCAAGCCCGGGGCTTTAAGGGGCGCCTGGGTAATTACGGGTAATTACAAGGATGACCAGGTAAGCAAACGGCCCAACCCGTTTTATCCCCGCCGAACCATGAAAGTACTATCGGGCACGCAGTTCCATTGGATTGCGTATAACGTAGAAACCAAACAATTTTTAAACGCTGGTGGCGGCACCTATACCACCGACCCTAACACTTATACCGAAACCATCGAATTCTTCACGAAAACGCCCGAAAGCGTGGGTAAAAAGGTTTCCTTCAACTACTCTTTCGTTAACGGCGACTGGCGGCACCGAGGCGAAAAATCCACGGGTGGCCCCCTGGACGAATGCTGGTCCAAACGGGAAACATTGGAACAATAACGGTTAATCCCGCGTCCACAATAAAAAGCAATCTAAATGTTGCTAGTAGTAGTGGAGAACTTCCTTCAAACCCTGGTCATC
The DNA here is from genome assembly GCF_014217805.1 of Adhaeribacter swui. Taxonomy (NCBI): domain Bacteria; kingdom Pseudomonadati; phylum Bacteroidota; class Cytophagia; order Cytophagales; family Hymenobacteraceae; genus Adhaeribacter; species Adhaeribacter swui. The sequence goes on along the minus strand of NZ_CP055156.1, from coordinate 1,939,678 downwards.
CAGAAACCTTGTTCTGTTTTAAGCGGCTTTTTTCCTCTCTTGCTTTATCCAACTATTAACACATGGTATTACTGGTTGGCTTATTAGTAAAGGTGCCTTTTGGTTGGGCGTAGATCGCTGAGCAGAACAAGGGGCCTGCTTGTTTCATGCCCTAAAAACAACCAAGATCCGCCTTTTAATTCCTTAGCCTAACGGCTATATGGCACTTAATCCAAGTCGGTGGATGATCAAAAATTTAAAAAAGTAAAACCACCCCGTTTCTGTTTTAAATTTCGAGTTTTGGTTAAAGGTAGCCGGGCCGCCGTTTGTGTCTTCACAAACGGCTTTATAGGTATTTTAGCAAAATTTTAAATTTTCAGGTAAAAGCGGAACGCGCTACTTTCTTACTCTTCTTTCAGGCAATGTACCGGGTTGATCCGGGCAGCTCGGGCGGCTTGCGCCGCTACGGTTAACCAGGCAACTACTAAAGCTAATAACCCGGCACCAATAAAGTACCAGGGGCTTAAGTTAATCTGGTAAGCAAATGTAGTTAGCCAGTGTTTTACGATTAAATAACTTGCCGGTAGCGCTATACAAATGGCGATAAGCACCAGTTTAGAAAACTCGCCCGATAACAGGTAGATAATATGCATTTCACTGGCGCCTAAAACTTTGCGCACGCCAATTTCTTTGCGCCGGCGTTCGGCGGTAAAACTTGCCAGGCCAAACAAGCCCAAACAGGATATCAGAATGGCTAAACCGGCAAAATACTGCGACAGCGCCGCTACCCGTTGCTCGGCTACGTACTGCGCCTGGTAATCGGTATCTAAAAATTGGTAATCGAAAACAAAGCCGGGGTTAAAGGTTTTATAAAATTGTTGCAGGCGGGCCAGCGTTTCTTGTTGCTGCGCAGCTTGTATCTTCACCAGAATAGTAGTGGCGGCTTCGGGTTCCAGGGTAAATACCAATGGCCTTACCGCTTCGTGCAGCGATTTATAATGAAAGTTTTTGATTACTCCCACAATTTCTATTTTCCGGTTTTTGCCCGATAGTACTTTCCCGATAGGTTCCTGCAAACCGAAAGCCTCGACAAAGGCTTGGTTCACTACTTTTTTATCGGGGTTGGGGCTAAATGCTTTCGTGAAAGTCCGGCCGGCCACTAAAGGTACTCCCATAGTTTCGATCAGGTTGTAATTTACCCGGATCTCATCTGCCGCAACTTGTTTACCTTCTAAAACCAGCGGTGCAACGCCCGAATCATTAAAACCGCCAATAAACTTATCTAACTTACTCGAAGCATTTACTACGCCTGGTATTTTTTTAATTTCGTTCAGAAAAGGCTCCAGGCTTTTTTCTACTTTTCCTTCTATCTCGAACGTGATAATCTGGTCTTTGTCGTAGCCTAAATTTTTATGTTGCACATACGCCATTTGTTTATACACCACCAGCACCGCCACTATAAATACCACCGATAAGGCAAACTGAAACACCACCAACCCCTTACGCGCCCAGGCCGCTCCGGCCGACCAATGCAGTTTACCTTTAAGTATGGCTACCGGGTTAAAACCCGACAGGTATAATGCCGGATAACTCCCCGCCAGCAACCCGGTAAATAAGGTAATACCCAACAAACTTAAAACCAGCGGACCATTAAACGAGAAAGTAAGGTGTTTGCCGGTGATCTGGTTAAATGCAGGGAGCAACCACACCACCAAAACCACTGCCAGCACCAGCGAAACACTCGCCAAAAAAAAGGCTTCGCCTAAATACTGAAAAATTAAAATTTTGCGGCTGGCGCCCAACGTTTTTTGAATACCTACTTCTTTCAGTCGTCGCGAGGCTCTGGCCGTGGCTAAATTCATGAAATTAATGCAGGCAATTACCAAAATAAACACCGCGATTAACGAAAACAGTTTTACGTACTCCAGACGCGTTGGAACAGGCACGCCGGTTTCGTACTTACTGTATAAATAATGGCGGGAGTAGGGCTCCAGAAACAAGGTGCGGTGTTGCGCTTTGATACTTTTAGTTTTTAAAAAATCAGCAATTTTCTGGTTAAATAATTCGGGGTTAGTGCCTTTTTTTAAAACGACGTAGGTGTTAAAAGGCTCCGGCATGTCCCAGTTTACGCCCATGTGCATTATATCTTGCTCAAATGCCTCGAACGACAAAATAAAATCAAATTCTTCGGATGAATTGGGCGGAATATTTTTAAAAATACCCGCAACCACTACGGTTTTCTTCGTGCCCATGGTTTCCCATTCTACCGTTTTGCCTAGCACATTTTTAGTAGTGCCAAACAGCCGTTGTGCCATTGCCTCCGAAATGACCAGCGCATTTTTATCAGTTAAAACCTGGTTTTTATTTCCTTGGGTAAGCGGAAAAGAAAAAATTTTAAAAAAATCTTTTCCGGCAAATTTACCGGTTGCCCGGAGGTGCTGGTTGTTATAGGTTAAAGTAAATTTCGGGAAGAAAGCCGGTGGAGTAACGGTAGTGGCGTATTCTACTTCGGGCATTTCGGCGACCAGGGCAGCGGCCAGTTGGTGCGGCGTTTCGGGCTTGGTAGTGATGCCGTTGCCATCGTGCCAGTTCTCCATTACCCGGAAAAGTTGCTTGTCCTTCTCGTGAAATTTATCGAAATGCAGTTCATCGTACACCCACAAATAAATAACAATAGCCCCAGCTAAACCCGTGGATAGCCCAACTAGGTTAATGAAGAAAGTACCCTTAAACCGAAGAAAATGGCGATAAATAAGGAGGAAGGTGTGCCGGATCATACGCGTAGCGTTTCGCTGAAAATAAGTACAGAAATCCCGATAAAGATTAGATGCACTTAGCCCCTACTTTCCATAATCTGAACCTGGATTTTGCGGATTGTAGGATTGCCTTGATGACACTTTAGAATAGTTTATGCGATTATTGATCATACAAAAGGATAAATTCTTAAATCCGGAAAATCCTGTTAATCCAACAAATCCTGGTTCTGACTTACTCACTCCGCAATGCATCAACCGGGTTGGCCACAGCGGCTTTAATGGCTTGAAAGCTGATGGTGGCTAAAGAAATAAGTATAGCCAAGGCGCCGCCGATGCCAAAAATCCACCAGGTAATGGAAGTGCGGTACTCAAAATTTTGCAGCCAGGTTTGCATGCCCCACCAAGCTACGGGCCAGGCAATTACATTGGCCCACAATACTAATTTTAAAAAATCACGGGATAGCAACGATACAATGCTGGTTACGGTAGCGCCCAGCACTTTGCGCACTCCAATTTCTTTGGTGCGTTGCTGCGCGGTAAAAGCCATTAAACCAAACAAACCCAAACAACTTATAAAAATAGCTACACCGGCAAAAGCTTTAAACAAACGCAGCATTTTTTCGTCTTGCTCGTAATACTGTGCTAATTTTTCGTCTACGAATTGGTAATCAAATACTTTGTCGGGGAAGGTTTGCTGCCATTGCTGTTTAATTAAATTAAGCGTTTGGGTAATATTTTGGGTGCTGATTTTTAAACTTAAGGTTTGGTACCTTTCCGTAAAAGTACTCATCACGATAGGCGAAATTTCGCTGTGCAGCGATTGATTATTAAAATCTTTAACCACGCCCACAATGGGTAAAGCAGGACCATCATAGAAACGAAGTGTTTTGCCAATGGCTTGCTCCGGGCTTTGAATACCCACTTTCCGCAGAAACGTTTCGTTTACTACTACTTCCCGCAGCGTATCGGCAGCTTGGTATTTTCGGCCGGCGAGTAATTGCAGGCCGTAAGTCCGGAAGTAAGCGGTATCGGCTAGTTTTACCTGGGGTTCCAGGTACGCCGGCAAGCTTTTGTTATCAACCTGTTGGATGCCCCAGCTCGAATTAAAATCGATATCCGAAGGTAAAGCCCGGCTATAACTTGCCTGCTGAATTTGTGGATTTTGCAGTAATTGTTCTTTAAAAGCCCGGTGTTTTAATCGGCTTAAACTGTCGGTGTCCATGCGCAGAAAAACCAAGGCGTCTTTTTGAAAACCTAAATCCTGGTTCTGTACAAAATTCATCTGATTAATAACCAGAATAGTCCCGACAATAAGTACTTGTGAAATACTAAACTGCACCACCACCAAAGCCTTACGCAACGAAACACCGCCCACCGTTTGCGTAATGCCTTTGCTTTTTAAAGCCAATACCGGCTGAAAACCCGATAATACCAGGGCCGGGTAAGTACCAGCCAGTAAGGTAACCAATGCCATCACGCCCAGCACAACAAACAATAACTCCCCGGAAAAAAGCGGCAAGCTTTCGGGTAATTTTAGCAATTGCTTTAACCACGGGAAGCTTTGGGAAGCCAGCCCAATGGCCAGTACCATGGCTACCAGAACCACTAAGCCCGTTTCGGTTAATAGTTGTCGGAACAATTGCCAACGGCTGCCTCCCAGCACTTTGCGCACGCCAATTTCTTTCGAACGCTTCGCGGCCAAAGCAGTAGCTAAGTTCACGAAGTTAACGCAGGCCATAATAATGAGAAAAACGCCAATGCCCGTAAATAACCACAAAGTCTGATGGGAAATATTGGTCCCGGTAAAAGAATCGTAATCCTGGTTAAAGTGAATATCCGTTAAGGGTTGAAGCTTAGGAAATGTAATTTTAGGAGGAGCTACGTTTTTATCATGCGCAGCCGTGAGTAGTTGCTGGAACCGGCTGACCAATAAGTTTTCCGGTAAAGCTACATACCCCTGAAAATCGCTGTCGATGCCATCCCAGCCTTTTTCTTTTAAGAAAGACTCCAGCGTAGTTAGCGACACCAGCACTTTTAAAGGGAAATTGGTATTAGCGGGTGGGTTTTGCAGAATGCCCGTTACCTGTAAGGTTTTATCATCTATTTGAATAAACTTACCCACGGCCGTTTGCCAGTTGCCGAAATATTGCTCGGCTGCTTTTTGGGTAAGCACTACTTGGTTAGGAGCCGAAAGAGTGGTTTTAGGGCTGCCCTGTAAAAACGAAAAATTAAAAATTTTAAAAAATTCCGGTTCCAGAAAAAATACACCCACCTCTTCCCGGAACATTTTAGGAGTAGCGTTCTTTTGCTCGTCCAGCACGGTTACCTGGCTACCCGCATAATGCGATAACTGCGTTACTTTTACTTCAGGAAAATCGGTGCGCAACACTTCCGGAAAAGGCACGTGCACGCCCGATTGATGGCCTATATGATCCTCGAACCGCAGTTCCGTTACTACCCGGTAAATACGCTCCGGATGAACATGAAACAAATCAAAGCTGCTTTCGAACCGCACGAAAACCCAAATGAGTAAGGCACACGCTAAACCTACGGCCAATCCTACCACGTTGAGCAAGGTATAATACCGGTGGCGAAGCAAGTTGCGGATTCCGACAAGAAAAGAGGTACTCAGCATATCTTTAACAATTACAAGGGTATAAGTTTATTTTTATTGCCAGATCGTTTTTATATTATTCCGTTCGTAAAGCTTTCACCGGATTAGCTACTGCGGCTTTTATCGCCTGGAAACTCACGGTAAGCAGAGCAATACAAACTGCCGTTAACCCGGCAATGGCAAATATCCACCAGCTTATTGTAATCCGGTAGGCAAAATCCTGTAACCACTGGTTCATAAAATACCAGGCTACCGGAGACGCGATAAGGAAGGCAATTAATACCAGTTTAATAAAGTCTTTCGATAGCAGAAAAGTGATTTCGTTCATACTGGCACCCAGTACCTTCCGGATACCAATTTCTTTCCGGCGGCGTTCGGCGGCGTAAGTGGCTAAACCAAACAAACCCAGGCAAGCCACAAAAATGGTAACCGAGGTAAAAATCCAAAGCAGCGATTTCAGGTTATCTTCTGCCTTGTACATGGTGGTAAAACTTTGATCCAGAAAGTTGTATTCTATCGGGTAATCCGGAGAAAACCGATTCCACACTGCTTCTATTTGGCTCACCGTGGTTCCGATAGCACTCGTTTTTATTTTTACAGCTACTTTCCAGTAAGCTTCCGGGTAAATCTGTAAGGCAGCCGGTTCTACTTTCTCGTATAAGCTTTTATAATGAAAATCTTTAACTACGCCTATAATCTGGCCTTTCTTGATAAGTTCGGGATTTCGCCAGGTAGGCCATTCAACGGTGTGCCCTAAGGCTTGCTCAGGAGTTTTAAAGCCTAATTGAGCAATGGCCGTTTCGTTGAGAATGTAGGCATCCTTATCGGTTTTAAATTTTTTAGAAAAATTCCGGCCAGCAATTAATTGCAATCCTAAGGTTTTTAGGTAATCATAATCTACCATTAGCTGCGTTGCTTTCAACGACTGCTGTTCTCCGTTGCGCTGCACCGTAATCATGCCATCACCAAACATATCGCCCGGGAAACCATAACCAATGGCAACCGCCGATACGCCGGGTACTTGTTGTAACTCCTGCTTAAAGGCTTCATAGTTTTTGGTCAGGTTATCGCCCCGCATCGGGAAGAACATAATTTCTTCTTTGTTAAAACCAAGGTCTTTCTGGTGGAGGTAGTTTACCTGGTTGATAACTACAATGGCACTGATTATTAACAAAACCGATAAGGCAAACTGAACTACTACCAATCCGTGCCGCAACCAGGGAATTTTGCCCGGCATACCAGCCGGCACGGCTACGCCTTTTAAAACCTTTACCGGCTGAAAACCAGCTAAAACCAAAGCCGGGTAAAAGCCCGCCAGAATACCTACTACCAAGGTTAAACACAATAAAAAGAGCAGAATTACCGGATTAGCAAAAAGATTAAACGAAATCTGCTTATGGGTGAAATCGTTGAGCCAGGGCAAGGCTAAAAAAGTAAAAAAGCCGGAGATAATAAGGCTAATAAAACTAAGCAGTAGCGCTTCGCCAATAAACTGACTTATCAACTGCCAGCGGCTAGCGCCAATGGTTTTACGTATTCCCACTTCTTTTGCCCGCCGCAACGATTTAGCAGTAGCCAGGTTAACAAAATTAAAGCAAGCAATAAGCAAAATGAAAATAGCAATAATAGTTAGTGCCTTTACGTAAGTGCTATTTCCTCTTTGAGCCATATCGTACTGAAAGGAAGAGGAATACAAATGGATAGCCTGCAAAGGTTGAAATTGGGGCAGGTAGGTTAAATGCGCGTCTTTTATAAACGGTTGCGTGTGTTTCTGAAATTTGGTTTCCAGTGAAGCTACATTTGTCTCTTTTTTGAGTTTTATATAATTATTATAACTATACACCTCCCAGGTTTGCAAATCCGCTTCGGAAACACCGGCAGTTAAAGGCAATATATAATTAATGGATAAATGAAATTTAGGGCTTGTTTGAAAAACCCCCGTTACCTGAAAAAGCGTTTTCTCTATTTTTATTTCTTTACCCAACGGGTTTTGCCCCTTAAAATATTTTTGAGCCAAGGACTGGGAAATAACAATAGATGTAGGGGATTCTAACGCCTTAGCGGCAGAACCATACAGAAGGGTAAGCGGGAAAAAATCAAAAAAACTTGGTTCTGCAAAAATACCTTCTTCTTCGTATAGGTGTTTATCGCCAACTTCAAAGAGGGTTTTGGATGGACTATTCAGAATTCGTAAAGTTTGTTCTACTTCCGGGAATTGTTGTAAAATCGTAGTAAACGTGGGCGGGGTAGTAGCAATATAGTTGGTTCCTTCCTTACCCGTAACTTGGTAGTAAATCCGGTACACCCGGTCGCCGGCAGGAATAAATTTATCAAACTGATTTTCATCCCACACGAATAAACCAATTAGTAAACAAGCTGTTAGGCCAAGAGTTAAACCGGCAATATTGATAAAGGAGAATCCTTTGTGGCGGATCAGGTTCCGAATGGAAGTCTTAAGATAGTTGCGGAACATAAGGATTGCATTTTTTTAGATAAAAATCTTTTTACTCGCTGCGCAACGCTTTCACCGGGTTAGATACTGCCGCTTTTAATGAATGCACGCTGATGGTAGCCAAAGCAATTGCTAAGGCGGCACCGGCCGCAGTACCAAAAATCCACCACGAAATATCAGTGCGGTACTCAAAATCTTGTAGCCACTGGCTCATGCCGTACCAGGCTACCGGCCAGGCTATCAGGTTAGCCAGCAATACCAGTTTCACGAAATCACGGGATAGCATTACCATAATATTGCTCACCGAAGCACCTAAAACTTTTCGGATACCAATTTCTTTGGTGCGCTGCTCGGTAGTAAAAGAAGCTAAGCCAAACAAACCTAAACAAGCAATAAAAATAGCCAAACCGGCAAACACCGCGAAGATACGGCCCAAGCGCAGTTCGGCCTGGTACTGGCTTTGCAAGCGCTCGTTCATAAATGTAAAATCAAAGGGATGTTTTGGATCGAAAGTGTTCCATTTTTGCTCCAGTTTGGCCAGCGTACCGGGCAAATCGGCGCTTTGTACTTTTACCACCAGAAACGTAGCGCGATTAGAGCTGGCATTAAATATCAAAGGCTCTACCTTTTGGTGCAACGACTGAAAATTAAAATTTTTGAGTACACCCACTACCACGCTGCCAATAGAATCCTGACCGCCATAACTAACCCGCTGCCCCAGAGCGTCTTCGGGTTTTTGCCAGCCAAAGCCTGCTACAGCCGCTTCGTTGAGCATAATAGCCCGGGCGGTGTCGGTAGCAAAACTTTTATCCAGAAAACGGCCCGCTTTTAATTCTAAATTAAACGTTTTTGCAAAATCAAAGTCGGCCGGTAATACAAACCCGATAATCGAATTTTCTTCGGAATTGCCTTTACCAATGGGACGCATGGGGGTACGCCACCAATTATCGTCGGCGGGAATAGAACCGGTAAGCGTGGCTTGTTTTACATCTGGTAATTGCAGCAAATCTTCTTTCAAAACCCGGGATTTTTTTAAATCCAGGTTGCCCGGTATGTTCACTACCAGCATCTGCTCCTGGTCAAAACCCAGACGCTTGTTCTGCACGTACTGCATTTGGTTATATACCACCGCCGTACCCACAATCATGGCAATAGAAATAGCAAACTGCAACACTACCAACCCTTTGCGCAAAGAAGCACCGTTGGTATTACCCCCAAACCTACCTTTTAAAACCTGCACCGGCCGGAACCCCGACAAGTAAAAGGCTGGGTATAAACCAGCTACTATACCGGCGAAAAATGTTAGGCCAATTAAACCCAGCCATAAACCGCCGTTTGCGCAGAAATTGATCGTAATAAATTTGCCGGATAACTGATTAAATAAAGGTATCGCCAGGTACACCATCGCAATGGCTAACACCAGCGCAAAACCCGAAATAATCAGCGATTCGCTTAAAAACTGCCGGATTAATTGCCCTCTGGTAGCGCCCACTACTTTCCGCACGCCTACTTCTTTGGAGCGGTTCTGCGAACGAGCCGTAGCCAGGTTCATGAAGTTAATGCAGGCCAGTAAAATAATAAACAGCGCTAATGCCGAGAACAAATACACATTCTTTATATCGCTTACCGGGGCTATTTGCCCCCCGTACTCCGCATTTAAGTGTACATCCAATAAAGGCTGAATGTGCAGCGATGGTGGGGGCGGATTACCGGGTTGGTTGGGTTGGTATTTTTTAGTAAAAGCGGGCAATTTTTGTTCAAAAGCAGCGGCATTAAAATGATCGTTTACCAGAATATAAGAGGCAAACCCATAAGCGTACCATTGGCTTAAAAAGCCGCTGCCTACCAAACGTATAGGCACCAGAAAATCCGGACGCACCTGGGTAGTACGAGGTATTTCGGCCAGAATACCGGTTACTTTTAAAGTGTTAGCCGATTGGGTTTCCAGTTCTATAATTTTACCCATCGGGTCTTCGGCACCGAAATACTTTTTGGCAAGTTCCTGGCTCAGTACAATGGAGTTGGGTTCGTTTAAAGCAGTTCTGGGGTTACCGGCAATTAAGGGATAATCGAATATTTGAAACACCGTAGAATCTACAAAATAGCCATTGGTTTCGTACAGCGCCTTATCGTTGTAGCGAATCAGAGCCTGATTACCGGTACTCAGGAAACGGACAAATTGCTTTACTTCCGGGTAGTCTTGTTTGAGTTGCGGCGCAATGGCAGGCGAAGTTATAGCGGCTTTTTCGATGGTACCGCTATTATCCACAGTAATCGTGAGCCGGTAGATGTTTTCGGCTTTGTTGTGAATTTTCTCGAAAGAAAGCTCGTCTTGCACAAACAATAAAATAAACGTGCAACAGGCAATACCCACCGCTAAACCGGCAATGTTAATAAAGGAATATCCTTTGTGGCGCAACAAATTGCGTAACGCGATTTTTAGATAATTTTTTAACATATTGCTCTAATTGATTTTTAGAATGGCCACTCTTGTTTGGCAGTACCCGTAAAGGCTGTTATCCCAATTTACCAGCATAACCTCCAGGGTGCCTCTTTCGGTTATAGTTTTCATAAGAAAAATGCCACATTTACAACAATATGACTTACAGCGAGTTGCCCACCACAATCAGGTGATTCCGGAGAAAAGCGTCCGCTTTTGATACAACTTTTTGTTCAGTTTTGTAACAGGTCAAACAGTCTAAAAACCAAGGCTTTCCGGTAAGATTAGACCTATTTAAAAGCATATTCTGGCCTTTTATCAGGCAGCAGAAAAAAGGTGGGAATTCAGACCCGCACACCCAACCAGCGCCAGTATGAAGCGCAACGTTACTGATGCACCAAGAACATAGCTCAGCCTGCCGACTGACGGATAAGATAATGCGGATTTAAAAAGCGGATTGCTTCAGTTGGTTCGGACTGGAAATCGTATTTTTTAAAAATTTCTAAAGCTGGGGCATAAGCGCGTACCCACCAACTGTAAAGTTTCGCCAGTCCGGACATTGGCCTTTGTTTGTAAGGCACAAACCCCGCTCCCCTAAGACTTGCGCCAGTTAGAGCACTCTACACATAGCAAGATGTGCTTCCATCAGTTAAATTTAAAAATTTAGCTGATGGAAGCACATCTTGTAAATTCTCCGGTGATTAAGCTTGTAATAACTCCTGCACGATACTCTCCCATTCTTGCTCCAAGGTAGCTTTGGGCATTTTACGACCGGCGCGTTGATACCAGTAGTTGGCGTTCCATTGATCGCCTTCTTTGCGGTGCAAATACGCGTGAATCCAGCAGTAATTAGGCGTGTTTTTTTCCTGGGCTATTTCGTGCGATTGGTGCCAGTCGCCTTTGCCGTCGTACCACAAAGCTTGGAGTTCCGGGCTTAGTTGGGTGGGTGGAGTATTTTGGGCCAGTGAAGTTTTAAATTCAGAAAAAGTCATTGATTGTGGTTTTTACTTTTTACGTAGCTAATTTACTCGCAATATCCGGATAGAGGCTAAAAACTAGCGAAAACATTTCGGGGTAGAAAGAGTTAAATGTCGGGAGTGTAAAACTAGATCACCGGAAAACACATGAATCAGGCGGTAGTTATTGGGGCTGGTATTGGCGGCATTGCGGCAAGCATTCGGCTGGCTGTGCAAGGATACGCCGTAACGGTGCTGGAAGCCAACGCTACCTTTGGGGGCAAAATGACTCAGTTTACCCTGAATGGTTACCGCTTCGATAAAGGGCCTTCGTTGTTTACCATGCCCCACCTGGTAGATGAGCTATTTACTTTAGCTGGTCGCAACCCGCAGGACTATTTTCGTTATCAGCGCTTAGATATTATTACGCAGTATTTCTTTGCCGATGGTACCCGTTTAACCGCTTACCGCGAACCCGAAAAGTTTGCCCGGGAAGTAGAGCAAAAATTTAAAATTCCGAAGGAAAAAGTAACAGCTTACCTGGCCAAAAGTGCCCGGATGTACGATGCCACGGCCGATACGTTTCTGCATAAATCGTTACACCAACTATCTACTTATTTCAGCGCGGATGTTTTAAAAACCATTCCGGTTTTGCCGGAATTGGGTTTAACCACCACCATGCACGCTGCCAATGCCAAACAGTTTAAAGATAAACGTTTGGTGCAACTCCTCGACCGTTTTGCTACCTACAACGGCTCCGATCCCTACCAGGCGCCGGCTACGCTTAATTTAATTCCGCACCTGGAGCATAATTTAGGCGCTTTTTACCCTGAAGGCGGCATTTACGCCATTGCGCAGAGTTTAGTAAAACTGGCTACGGAGTTGGGTGTAGTTTTTAGGTACCACGAAAAAGTAGAAGAAATTTTAATCCAAAGCAACCAGGTAATTGGCGTACGCACCGCCCAACAAGCCATAGTGCCTGCCGAGGTGGTAGTGAGTAACATGGACGTAGTACCCACTTACCGGAAGTTGTTGCCGCAGTTAAAAGCACCCGAAAAAACCTTACAGCAACCGCGTTCCAGCTCAGCTTTAATTTTTTACTGGGGCATTAACCGCGAGTTTCCGGAGTTGCACCTGCACAATATATTTTTTAGTAAAGATTATAAAAAGGAGTTCGAGCATATCTTTCAGCACAAAACCATTAGCCCCGACCCTACGGTTTACGTGAATATTACGTCTAAATTTTCGCCGGAAGACGCACCGGAAGCCAGCGAGAACTGGTTTGTAATGGTAAACGTGCCGCACAACAGCGGCCAGAATTGGGTTGATTTAGTTGAGGTTACACGTGAAACAGTTATCCGGAAACTAAGCCAAGCGCTGCACACCGACTTAAACGCCTACATTACCTGCGAGCAAGCCTGGGACCCGGTGGGCATCGAAGCCGACACGTCTTCGTTTGCGGGTGCTTTATATGGTAGCAGCTCTAATAACCGGTTAGCCGCCTTTCTGCGGCACCCCAATTTTTCAAGTAAAGTAAAAGGATTGTTTTTCTGCGGGGGCAGCGTGCATCCGGGCGGCGGCATTCCGTTGAGTTTATTGTCGGCGAAGATTGTGAGCAGCTTGGTGCCCCAACCCGGTACATAAAGAAACAAAAGTATTTAGCTATTAGATAGTAGATTTTTTTTACATCCATAATAGAACAGCCATGTATTTAAAATAGAATCCTGGATATCAGGTCTATCGAATTAGCTTCTCCCAAAATTTTAAAATTTTAAAAATTTAGACCAGCACTTGAACGCGACTACTCCAACCCATAAAAAAGAAATATTGGCCATTGTTATTCTCCTGATATTTTATGCCGTTGGTTTTTACGGTTTAATTTACAGTGCCTACCAATCTTATTTTTTAAAATTAGTACCATTTAATCTGCTGCTCACCAATTCTATTTTATTCTTTTTTCACCGCGATTATTCCCGGCCGTTTGGGCTATTTGCCCTGGTGGTATTTCTGGTGGGCTTTTTTGCCGAAGTTATTGGCATTCATACGGCTTTGCTTTTCGGGCATTATTCGTACGGCGCATCGTTGGGCTGGCAGCTATTTCGGGTGCCGGTTATTATTGGTTTAAACTGGTTGATGTTGGTTTATACTTCGGGCCATTTAGTAAATTATTTACCCCAACTTCCGTGGTGGCTTAGGTCTATATTGGCCGCTTTCTTAATGGTTGCCCTGGATTATTTTATCGAACCCGTTGCGGTGGCACTGGATTTCTGGTCGTGGCAATCCGGCGAAATCCCTGTATCTAATTTTACGGGTTGGTTTGGGGTAGCATTATTACTGCAAGGGTACTTTCAGAAATCAGATTTTTTAAAAAATAACACTTTAGCGCCTTTTGTTTTTCTGTTGCAGTTCTTGTTTTTTACGGCGCTTTACGCGGTTATTTGATTTAGTACCTTGGCGAAATAATCTCAAAGCAATGCTATTTTTACAAATGATTCAGAAATTTTCTAAATATCTAAACGAAAATTTAAGTAAAGTTTACCTGTAGCCCACACATGTAATTAAGCATTTATAATAGAGCCGTAAAGATTAATTTTTAAATTTCTGCTTCACCGGAAAACCGCCATATTTAATTTTAGCGTACCTCAAGAAAAAAGCTGTTTGTGTTCTTAATTTTCTACAATATTTAAACTCACTACGCGTATTTAGTAAGTATTCTATAATTATTCCGGTTTGATTATACGTCTTCTCCCCTTTTTACTATATTTTGCTTCTCTGCTTTACGCGGCGTTTATTAGCCCAAAATATAGCGTACCGGCATGCTTAGAAATCTACTTTAATTCTGTAAATTATAATTTGTAAAGACGCTATTAGGAACTGAAGAGAAACCACTACTTTTTGTTTACCAAAATTGGTTTATATGCATCAAAATAATTACTCAAAAAAGGCACGACGACTTTCTTTTTTATTCATTCTAAGTGCTTTAAGTTATTCAACTTTACCAGCCGCAGCGGCATCCCGCGAACGAATAGAAACGGTTTGGGAAGTTCCGGTTAGTGGTACCGTAAAAGTACAAAGCGCGCAAGGTACCGAAAACGGCGCCGGTATAACCGTAGTAGAACGCGGTACCAACAACGGCACCACTACCGATGCCAACGGCGATTTTAGATTAACAGTGAAAGACAACGCTGCGGTGCTGGTATTTTCGATGGTTGGTTATAAAAGCCAGGAAATACCGGTTGCGGGCAAAAGCACCTTTAACGTTACCTTAGTCGAAGATATTAGTACCTTAAACGAGGTAGTAGTTACGGGTTACCAAACCATCGATCGCAAGCTATTTACCGGCTCAGCGGCCTTGCTCAAAGCCGATGACTCGAAGCGTGAAGGCGTAAACGACGTGAGCCGCATGCTGGAAGGCCGGGTAGCCGGGGTATCGGTGCAGAACGTGTCGGGTACCTTTGGTGCTGCACCTAAAATACGCGTACGAGGCGCTACATCTATTACTGGCGAAAACAAACCGCTGTGGGTAGTAGATGGCATTCCCTTGGAAGATATCGTAAACGTGTCGAACGAGCAATTATCTACCGGCGACCCGTCTACGTTGGTGGGTTCTTCGGTAGCGGGCCTTAACCCCAACGACATTGAAAGTTTTCAGATTTTAAAAGATGCCTCGGCTACGGCTTTGTACGGCGCCCGCGCCATGAACGGCGTAATTGTTATTACCACCAAAAAAGGAAAAATTGGCAAACCCATTGTGTCGTATACCGGCAATTTTACTACTTACTTAAAGCCCACCTACAATAATTTTAACATTATGAACTCCGCCGATCAAATGTCGGTGTACACGGAGCTGGAGCGCAAAGGCTGGCTAAACCATTCGGACGCTTCGCGGCGGCAAGATGGGGGCGTATTTACTAAAATGTACGACGAAATAAACCGGTTCGATCCGGCAACGGGCCAGTTTGGTTTACAAAATACGCCGGAGGCGAGAGCTGCTTTCTTAGAGCCCTATGCCCGCGCCAATACCGATTGGTTTGATATTTTGTTCCGCAATTCGTTTATGCAGGAGCATTCCTTAAGCGTATCTTCGGGTACCGAAAAATCGCAGTTTTATATATCTACCAGTTATTTACAAGACAACGGCTGGACCGTAGCCGACCAGGTAAAACGTTTTACCGGTAACGTGCGGGCAAATTTTAATGTGTCGGATAAGATTTCGTTTGGCTTAATCACGCAAGGCTCTATCCGCGACCAACAGGCACCGGGCACTATTGGCCGGGTGAGCAACCCGGTAAGCGGCCAGTTTGACCGCGATTTTGATATTAATCCGTACAGCTACGCCCTGAACACCAGCCGTACGCTGCGGGCCTACGATGCTAATGGCAACCGGGAGTATTTCCGCCGCAACTTTGCCCCTTTTAATATCCTGGACGAGCTCGAAAATAATACCCTCGATATTTCTTTACTGGACTTAAAGCTGCAAGGCGAATTTTCTTATAAAATCCTGCCTAATTTGAAATACAGCTTTTTAGGGGCTTTGCGCTACGCCAGAACCGGCCAGGAACATAAAGTGCGCGAAAACTCCAATATGGCCAACGCTTACCGCGCAGCCGGTGATGCTACTATTCGGGGCCGAAATAAATTTTTGTACCGCGACCCGGATAACCCCGAAGCAGAACCGGTGGTGGTTTTACCGTACGGTGGCTTTTACAACACCAACGACGATAACCTGGTTAATTACAACTTCCGGAACCAGTTAGAGTGGGACAAAACTTTTAACGAAATCCATACGGTGCGGCTGTTTACCTCACAGGAGTTGCGCTACACCGACCGGCAGAATAAAACTTTTAACGGCTATGGCTACCAGTACGATAAAGGCGGCGTACCCTACGTAGATTACCGCTTAATTAAACAAAATATAGAAGGTAATTTTAATTACTACGGCATGACCATGCGGTACGAGCGTTTTCTGGCCTTTATGGCCAATGGTGCTTACTCATTCCGGGGCAAATACAACTTAAATGGCACCGTGCGTTACGATGGTTCTAATTTGCTGGGCCAGGCGCGCACCGCCCGCTGGCTGCCTACCTGGAACGTGAGCGGCTCCTGGAATGTAGATACCGAGCCTTTTATGCAGTCTTTCTTAGATAAAGTTAACCGTTTAACCTTGCGTGCTACCTACGGCCTAACCGCCAGCATGGGTAATGCCACCAACTCCAGCTTAGTTTTAAATAATATCAGTACCCGGCGGCCTTATTTATCCGAAGTAGAATCGGCGATTGGCATTCAGTACCTCGAAAACTCCGAACTTACCTGGGAAAAGCAATACGAAACCAATGTGGGGATGGACATTGGCTTGTTTAACGAGAAGTTGTCATTAACCATAGATGCTTATAAACGCAATGGGTTTGACCTGATTGGCAGCATCCGGACTTCGGGCATTGGCGGCGAAGAATATAAAGTAGCCAACTACGCCGATATGGAATCTAAAGGCTTGGAATTAACTTTGAGCAGCAACCTTATAAACGAAAAAGATTATGGTTTCCGGACGCAGCTTACCGGGGCTTACAACAAAGGCAAAATTACGGAGTTAAGAAACGACCCGGATATTTGGTCGTTGGTGGGCCCGAATGGGGGCGCACTGCAAGGTTATCCGTATAGGGGCTTGTTTTCCATCGATTTTCAGGGCCTCGACCCGCAAAATGGCTCCCCTGTCTTTATCAACGAAGACGGCGAAAAAAGTGGCGACGTATACCTGCAAAGCGACAAAATACAGCACTTAAAGTACGAAGGCTCCGTCGATCCGATTGTTACGGGTGGCTGGTTTAATTCGTTCCGCTATAAAAATTTCTCTTTATCTGCTTTGGTTACGTACAGCGCCGGCAATGTAATCCGCCTGAACCCCGCCTTTAAATCGAGCTATACGGATTTGGATGCGATGCCCAAGGAGTTCTTAAACCGCTGGACTTTGCCCGGCGACGAGAATACAACCACGATTCCATCTATTTTAGATCGCATCGAAGAATCGCAGTTAACGGGTTACCCTTATAACAATTACAACTACTCTACTGCCCGCGTAGCCGATGGCGATTTTGTACGCCTGAAACAAGCCACTCTTACTTATAACTTACCGGCAGCCCGTTTAAGTGGCATTGGATTTAATATGGTTTCGCTGAGTTTGGTAGCCAACAATATCTGGCTGATTTACGCCGATAAAAAATTAAATGGCCAGGATCCGGAATTCTTTGGCGCCGGCGGAGTAGCTACTCCTATTCCGCGCCAGTTTACTTTATCGCTGAAAGCCGGGTTTTGATTAGTTGAAAGATTGGAAATTTAAAAAGTTGATAAATTAATTTTTTAAAAAATCTCCTCTTTTAAACGCAGCAGGAATGATTTACGGACAACGCGCCAATTTTTAAAAATTTAAAATGAAGAATATATTTAAATATACCTTAATAGGAAGTATGGTGGCGCTTTCGGCTTGCCAGGATGATTACCTGGAACAGGCTGTAGACCAGCGTACGCAATTAAATACCGTAGAAAAAGTAAGTGAATTATTGGTGACGGCTTACCCCCAGGCCGATTACGCTACTTTTACAGAAGCCATGTCGGACCTGGCGGAAGATAAAGGCATTAATTCTGTTGTAACGGAAGATGTTAACCGCGACCCTTACTTTTTCCGTGATGTGGAGAGCAAGGCGCAAGGTTCTGCTGATAACTACTGGAATGCTAGCTACGCCGCTATTGCGGCGGCCAACCACGCCCTGGAAACCATTGCCAACGCCCCCAACCCGAATGATTACAGCGCTCAAAAAGGTGAAGCCTTAGTGGCCCGGGCTTATGCCCATTTTATGTTAGTAACCCTTTATTCCAAAGTTTACGATCCGGCCACGGCAGCTTCAGACCCCGGTATTCCGTACGTAACGGCTCCGGAAAAAGTAGTTTTGGGCAAGTACGAGCGCAAAACCGTAGCCTACGTGTACGAGCAAATAGAAAAAGACTTAACCGAAGGCTTACCCTTAATAGTTAATACCGCTTACCGGGTTCCCAAATACCACTTTAACACCGCCGCCGCTCACGCCTTTGCCACCCGTTTTTACTTATTTAAACAAGATTACCAGAAAGTAGTTGAGCATGCCAACCAGGTATTTCCGGGCGGGAATATTGGCGATAATTTGCGGCCCTGGGTAAATGTTTACAGTAATTTAACCGCTAACGAGGGGCTGGCTATATACACGCAAGCCACCGAAAATGCCAATCTGCTATTAGTAGAAACCCCATCTAACTGGGCCCGGAACAATGCGCGGTACCGTTACGGGTTATCTACTAACCTGGTTAACCAATTATTCCGGCAACCCAATGTAACCGGCGATACCTGGGTTTACCCCTTGTACACGCAAGGCGCCGATAACTGGCTGATTCTTAAATTCCGGGAGCATTTTGTCCGTACCGATTTAAATGCCACTACGGGGGTGCCATACACTATTTTCCCGTTGTTTACCGCCGAAGAAGTATTATTTAATCGTGCCGAAGCAAATCTGTTTTTGGGTAACGTAGAAGCTACCCGCGCCGATTTAAATTTATACGCCAGTACCCGCATTGCAGATTATAACCGGAGCACGCACAATATCAGCAATGCTAAACTTGCCAATTATTACGGCACGGGTTCTAACGTACGGCTAGGCATGCTCTATACCATTCTGGATTTTAAAGCCGCCGAGTTTGTGCAGCAAGGAATGCGCTGGTTCGATATTTTAAGACACCGGATTCCGGTAACGCATTATACTATCGATAGGCAGCCATTCCAGCTAAGTCCGGAAGATCCGCGCCGGTTGCTCCAATTGCCCCAGGAAGTTACCCTGGCCGGCGTAGAACGAAATCCCCGCTAAAGAAAAAATACTTATTAACGAGATAGTATGAAAACGCATTTTTTTAAAATTTTTCTATTTTTCTTCGCTCTCCCCTTTTTATCGGCCTGCTCCGAAGATGATGATCCGGATACGGTACTAACCGGATTAGGCGGGGAAACCTGGACCAAAGGCCCCCTGGACAGCTGGCTGCTCGACAACTTTGTAACGCCTTATAACATTGAAGTAAAATATCGCTTCGACCGCTACGAGCTTGCCCTGAATAAAACGTTGGTACCGCCCCAGGAAGATAAAATTACCCCGGTAATGGAAACCATTAAAAAAACCTGGATTACTCCTTACGAGCAAGCAGCCGGCCCTAACTTTATAAAACGGTTATCGCCCAAACAATTTGTGCTGGTAGGTAGCCCCGAGTATAATACCAACGGCACCATAACCCTGGGTACCGCTGAAGGTGGTCGCAAGATAGTATTGTACTTGATTAATTATTTTGAAAAGACCAACAAGCCCGTGGTAAAAGAAATGCTCCATACCATTCATCATGAGTTTGGCCATATTCTGCACCAGAACATTTTGTACCCCGAAGAATTTAAACGGATTACGACCAGCTACACAGCCAGCTGGAACGATTTTAGTTTAGCCGATGCGCGCTCCCGGGGGTTCATTACCGAATACGCCCGCAGTAACCCGGATGATGATTTCGTGGAAATGATTTCGATTATGCTGATAGAAGGCCGTACTAATTTTAATACCCTGGTTAATGGTATTGTGGTACGTGATCCGGCTGACCCTAGCAAAACAATCCCGAATACTACGGCGCAAGCGGCTTTACGGCAAAAAGAGCAAATAATCGTGCGTTATTTTAAAGAAGCCTGGAATATCGATTTTTATACCTTACAGGCCAATGCCGAAAATGCGATTAATTCTTTATAAATATTAAATCACTTTACCGCGCCCCGGTGCGGTAACTGCTACATCTACATGAAGAAAATATACCTTTTGGGCTTATTGCTGCTTACCCTGCTATCGGCCTGCCAGAAAGACGAAAACGACCCAGCTCCCGGCCAACGTCCGGATGAGCGCTTAGCCAAAGCCCTGGCTGATTATAAAACCCAGTTAACGGGAGCGCCTTACGGCTGGAAAGCTACGCTTACTACCGGCGAAAACCGCAAATACAGCTTTTTTTTAAAATTTAGCGAAAACGACCGGGTAAGTATGTCAGCGGACGTAAGCTCCAGTTCGGCGGGCGCACCTACCGAAAGTTCTTACCGCTTAAAAGCCATGCAACAACCCGCCTTAATTTTTGATACTTACTCGCCCCTGCATCTTCTGGCCGACCCTGATCCGGAGGTGTTATTTAATTTAAACGGGCAGGAAGGTACGGTGGGCCAAGGCATGTTTTCGGATTTTGAGTTTACCCTCGACTCGGTAAATGCCGCAACTATTCGCTTAACCGGCAATATGCAGCAAAGCAAAATGCTACTGGTACAAGCCACCCAGGAAGAATTTAACGCGTATACGGCGGGCAAACTTAAAACCATTATCGACGAAACTACGGCTTACTCCAAAGCCAATCCTTTTCTTTTTCTGCCAGCTGCCAATGGCAACAAACTGCAAGTAGATATTAACCCCACCAACCGAACCTTCTCGTTGGTTTCGCTGGAGAACGGCAATGTGCAAATAATTTCTACCACGTTTACGTATACCCTCCGCGGCTTACTATTCGACCCGCCTTTGGTTTTAAACAACACCGCTATTACCGAACTTTTATGGGACAGCGAGCAGCAAGTATATTACGCCGACATTAATGGCACCCGGGTAGTGGTGCAATCATCACCAACCGCCATTATTCCTTTGCATAACTTTGTGGGAGCTACTTTTAATACGGTAGCCGTGCCGCCGCAAGCATTGCCTGGCTGGTCGCCGGATTTTACCAGTGCCCAGCAACAGATTGCCGCCGCTTTGCTAAACGGTAACTATGGGTTACAGCTGGACTATATGTTATTTTTATTTAATCCGCAAAGCCGGTCCATGCAATTATACGTGGTGATATACCAGAATAATGTTCAATACTTTGCGATTTATCCTTATACGTACACTAAAACGGCCGCTGGTGTTTATAAATTTACTGCGCAAGCACCCAATGGCAACGGGCAGGCCATTGCGCCGGATATGGCCCCTATCTTAAACCATTTAAATACCGAAAGCTTTACCCTGGATTATTTCCGGGACCCTACCGAAGGCACTTTGGGCCAGATAAAAAGCCTGGAAAGCCCAGAATTTTATTTTACCGGTACTTTAGAAACGTTACAATAACAATAGCCAATCAGGTCTTCTGTTTTTAAAATTTAAGCTGTTGCGCCATTTATTATAAAGTAAAAAACTCCTGGCTGATGGTGTTATTATCACCAGCCGGGAGCTTGCCAAAAACTAATTAAATGCGAAACAGCTTAGATAAAATTTAATTTATTTTAAAATAAGTTTCCTTTTTTCTTACTTTCCGTTTATTAACCTGGCTAACGGAAGTACGTAATCAGGGTAGTTTAACAAGTGGCGTAAGCTTGCATTTTCTAAAACTCCGGGGGGCTTAAGGCAAACAACCTCCCGTTAAAGTTTATACTTTTGCCCGTGGTTCATCGTTTTGTACTCATTAAATTAAAATAAACCTGTTATGGATAAAAGAACTTTTCTTAAATCGGCGGCACTGCTCGGAATAGCAGGGTTGGTAAAGCCCTTAAACTTACTGGCTAAGCCCGTAGCCGATACTTTTACGCTTCCTAAGTTGCCTTACGAGTTTAATGCGCTGGAGCCGCACATCGATAAGCAAACCATGGAAATCCATTATACCAAGCACCACCAGGCCTATGTTACTAATTTAAATAAAGCGGTAACGGGCACTGCCTTGGCCAACATGAAACTGGAAGATATTTTAAAAGATATCAGCAAACACCCGGTAGCGGTACGCAATAACGGCGGCGGCCACTGGAACCATACTTTCTTCTGGAATATCTTATCGGCGCAAGGTGGTAAACCAACCGGCAAACTGGCGGCTGCCATCCAAAGCGATTTAGGCGGCATGGATAAATTTAAGGAAACCTTTAACCAGGCGGCTACTACCCGCTTTGGTTCGGGCTGGGCCTGGTTAATTGTGGAGCCTTCGGGTAAGCTGGCTGTTACTTCTACCCCTAACCAAGATAACCCTTTAATGGATGTTGCCGAGAAAAAAGGCAAGCCCGTAATTGGTTTGGATGTGTGGGAACACGCCTATTATTTAAAATACCAAAACCGCCGGCCCGATTACATCGCGGCTTTCTGGAACGTAATTAACTGGGCCAACGCCGAGAAAAACTACGTTGCTGCCCTGCAGAAATAATTATTTTTAAAAATTTTAGAAATAGCTTTTAGTAAAGATACCTAACTATCCTTGCTAAAAGCTATTTTGTTTTTAAGCCTAATAGAAGTTCTGATTTTTTAAAATTCAGGCAACGGCACTGCAATAAAAACTTCCGCCATTAGTAAAGTAGATTTACCAATAGCGTTTACCGAAAGAGTTTTATTGCGTATTTTTGCTAACAGTTGGCGGGCTATTACCAGGAGAGTTTACCCAGATGAGTTCGGCCAATTTTTTAAATTTTTATCTTTTACAGATTATAAAATATGGATACTATAACCGAGAAATTAGTTGATAAGATTCCGTCGTTAGACTTAGCTGATTTTACTTCCGGTAGCCCGGAGCGTAAACAGCAATTTGTACAGGACCTGGGGGAGGCATTTCAAAGTATTGGCTTTGTGGCTATCCGTAACCATGGCTTAAGCGAGGAGCTTTCGAAACAATTATACGCGGCGGTGCAAAAGTTTTTCAGCTTGCCCGACGATGTAAAACAAAAATACGAAAACCCCACTTTAGCAGGCCAGCGTGGCTATGTGGGCAAAGGGAAAGAACACGCCAAAGGCCGCAACACCGGCGATTTAAAAGAATTTTACCACGTGGGCCAGGATTTACCGGCCGCCGAATTAGAAGCCGAAAATTATCCGGCTAACATCTGGCCCGACGAAGTACCGGAATTTAAAGAAATGACTTTGGTCGCTTACCGTGCCTTAGAACAAGCCGGAACCCACATGCTGCGCGCCATTGCATTGTACCTGGGCTTAAGCGAAGATTACTTTGATGCCCGCGTACACCACGGCAACAGCATTTTACGGGCCATCCATTATTTCCCAATTGAAAATCCGGACAGCGTGCCGGCCGATGCCGTACGGGCCGCCGAACACGGCGATATTAACTTAATTACTTTATTAATGGGTGCCAGCGCCGATGGGTTACAAGTGTTGCGGCGCGACGGCAAATGGATTCCGATTACGGCTTTGCCCGAGCAAATTGTGGTAAATGTTGGCGATATGCTGTCGCGGCACACCAATAACAAATTAAAATCTACCATTCATCGGGTAGTCAATCCGCCGCGCGAACTCATGCATACCTCCCGCTATTCAATTCCGTTTTTCATGCACCCACGCCCCGAAATGGACCTTACTTGCCTGGATGGTTGCATCGACGCCGAAAACCCCAAAGCTTACCCCGATACTACAGCCGGTGAGTTTTTAACAGAACGTTTGATAGAACTGGGTTTATTGAAGAAATAGTCCACAGACCACAGACTATAGTCGATAGTTGGTCGTCCTTAGTCGGCAGATTATAGCGTATAGTTGGTAGATTTAGTTGCATGTGTAAAAGCGCTGTTTATTTAAACCACTTGATTTATTTTTCCCAGTTTATTCTACCAGCTAAAATGTTTTTTAATCGTGAACTATGATCTGTCGACTATCGACTATAGCCTGTGGACTATCGACTATCAGCTATTAACTAATTATAATTTTGTTGCCTGTGGACCATGGACTAATAAAAGATCCTAAACCAGTGGACTCTCAGCCGTGGTCCAAAGGTCAAAAAGTTTTAAGCCCCAGAAACTACATTTTTCTGAAAGATGTACTTTGGTTGGCGCTTACTGCTTTCGGGGGGCCACAGGCACACATTTCCATGATGTTTAAAATTCTCGTGGAAAAACGCCGCTATCTTACCGAAGCCGAGCTGATTGAGTTAAATGCCCTTTGCCAGATTCTACCCGGGCCAACATCTACCCAAACCATTACAGCTATTGGCTTTCGCATGGGTGGCCCTAATTTAGCTTATCTTACCCTCCTCGTCTGGATTGCGCCAGCTACCCTTATCATGACCTTGATGGGGTTAACCATGTCGTATTTGCAGGCTAATAACATTTCGCTACGATTTACGCGGTTTATATTACCGATGGCGGTGGGCTTTGTATCGTTTGCGGCTTACCGCATTAGCTCCAAGGTAGTAAATACCAAAACCGGCATTGGCATGATGGTGATTTCGGCTAACATTTCTTATTTTTTTAACATGCCTTGGGTTTACCCGATACTTTTGATAGCTGGCGGCGCCATTACGGCCTTGCGGTATAAGGCACAACCCATTGAGCCGGATAAGAAAATACGCATTAACTGGAGCAATTTTATTTTATACACGGCGGTATTTATAGCGGCAGCAGTACTAGGGGGCACTACCCAATTACGCGGTTTTAAGCTGTTTGAAAACTTTTACCGGAATGGCAGTTTAATTTTTGGCGGCGGACAAGTACTCATTCCGTTAATGTACTCGCAATTTGTAGAATTTAAGCAATACTTAACTTCCGAAGAATTTTTATCGGGTTTTGCGATGGTGCAG
This sequence comes from Adhaeribacter swui, assembly GCF_014217805.1. Classification (NCBI taxonomy): domain Bacteria; kingdom Pseudomonadati; phylum Bacteroidota; class Cytophagia; order Cytophagales; family Hymenobacteraceae; genus Adhaeribacter; species Adhaeribacter swui. The sequence goes on along the minus strand of NZ_CP055156.1, from coordinate 1,914,873 downwards.
GCTTTACCCGGGCCGGTGTTTGCCTTTTGTTCGTACCTGGGGGCTTTAGCCATGCGCGATTACGGCATTGGCGGGCAGCTATTAGGTTCATTTATCGGTACAGTGGGTATATTTTTACCCGGTACTTTCCTGATCTTTTTTGTAATCCGGTTTTGGGGCGAACTCCGCAAGTACCGGGTAATTAAAGCTTCACTGGAAGGAATTAACGCCGTGAGTTCGGGCATGGTAGCCGCAGCCGCCATTTTGCTGTACCATCCCATTGACACGAATCTGGCAAACATTGCTATTGTAGTGGGCACCTTCTGCCTTCTGCTCTGGACTGAAGTCCCCCCACCTTACATTATCTTAACGGGTTTATTAACCGGCCTTTTATTTTGAAAATTTAAAATTTTTAAAATTTTAAATTTTTACTCGCCTTGCAGGGTAACTACCAACCACCGACGGGTAGCGTGGTCGCGGTGCTCACCCAGGTAAATGCCTTGCCAGGTTCCTAAATTAAACGCCCCATCGGTAATGGGTATCGAAACGGAACTACCCAGCAACGAAGCTTTGATGTGCGCGGGCATATCGTCGGGACCTTCGAGGGTGTGGCGGTAATACGGCGCATTTTCGGGTACCATCTTGTTAAAATGGCTTTCAAAATCCTGCCGTACCGTGAAATCAGCGTTTTCGTTAATGGTTAAGCTGGCCGAAGTATGTTTAATAAATATGTGCGCCAAACCAACTTTTATGCCTTCTAGTTCGGGTAATTCGGCGGTGAGCAAATCCGTAATTAAATGATAACCGCGTTTAAGCGCGGGCAAGCGAATACTTTTCTGATACCATTTCATTCCTTTGTACGTTCGTAAGCGCCCGGATCGGGCGTGGTTGCGTGGCGATTTATATTATCCAGGTCTTTAGTTATTTCGGGCAGCGCCATGGCCTTATTACTAACCGGCGATAAAGTATCTAGCCGGAAATCCGGCGTATCTACCTCTAGCCTACCTGTGGGTGCTTTAAATTTGGGGTCGATGTTTAATAAATTACTACAACAATTAAAGGCGGGATGCTCCGCCAAAGTAACAGTTTGCAGTACCGAATTCCGCAGTTCTAACTGGGGCGTTGTACCCGCCTCATTGTTAATCCGGATTTGATCCGGAAAGGTGGAGTTAGATCGTTTACCCGACCAGATAATGGAATTTTGCACGAGTAGTTTAACGCGGTAATCTTGATTAGGTTGATCGGCTTCTTTTAACCGGTCCGAGAAATGCATTGTAAGCGTTTCGGGCCGGAAGCCTACCGTGTAATTGGCAAGCGTGCAATAAATAAACTGGTAATTACCGCCACCTAAACCCAACACAGCGCTTTGGCCGCAATTGGTTATTAACGAATTTATCGCCCGCACATCGGCCCCGTGGCTCCGGATACCGGTTTCGAACATGTTTTGAATAACCGTTTGGTTTATTTCCAGATCATAATCTGTTTCATCGCGGTCTGGGTTAGCGGCCCACAGGCCATAGGTTGCATTTTTAATATCGGCAAAGTGAATGCTGTTATTCTGGCTGGTAGCTTCAAACTTAATGCCCTGCCATTGCCCCGGAACACTGGCGTAAAAAAGCTCCCGCCGGATTCCTTTAAAAGCGACCCGCTGGTTGTGGGTACCATTTACCTGCAAACTCCCGTGAATAAATAAAGCGGCATCTTTGCCAAAATAAATTTTCGCGCCTTTTTCAATAGCTAGCTTTACACCCGTTTTTACCCGGACAAAGTTATTTACTACGTGGGGCTTATCGGCTTTCCAAATAGCATTTGTTGTAATTTCGGCTTTGGTATGGAAGTAGGCATTTTGCCCGTAACTGACTACCGGTATTTGCTGGCGATTAGCATTCGTTAAAAAAGTAATGGCATCTGTCAGAATAAAGGCTGTGGTATCGGTAGTTGTTGGTATTTTTGCTTTGACTAACACCAACAAGCTATCGCGGCCGCGTACCAGCACATTGCTGGCGTGATTGGTTTCCTGCCCATCAATGGTTAACTGATAAGCGTTATTGCCTTGAGCAAGCTTTATTTCACTAATTTTTACGGCTTTGTTCTGGCGGTTATATACCCAAACAGCCCGGCTCGCGCTGCTGGTATTGACAAAAACGGTATCAAACTTAACAGAATCGGTAGAAAACTCCAGCTTCGCAGCCGGATCGGTAGTAATAATATCTTCTTTGGGTTCGCAAGCGGTTAAGCTGTATAATGTCCAACTGATGAAAAAGCAAAGTACCAGTAATCTCCCGGATGTTTTAGTTTTAAAAGTTTGTATTGTTTTTTGAAATAACACTGCTGTATTAAATAACCTGGGATTTTTGATGACTTTCCTTATTTGATAATGGATTCGATTTGCTGCTGTTTGTTTTTTGGAGCCTTTTCAAGCCTCCAGACTCAGGTTCTATCGTATTTGAAACGGCTGAGTTTGCCTCATGGCCGGCAGGCCTCGTTTGGCTCTTTCGGGCTGGTCTAAGCTTCCTTTCCTCCTATCGTCGGAATTCTGCTGCGCAGAACCAGAACCTTAGAAGGCCCTCTAGAGCCAAACTGGTATCTTTACACTTAGCTACTGCTTATCGTTCATCCTAGTAACCTATAGAGCAAATTATGTTACGTTAATTGCAGAATAAAATAAGCTTATGGTAAGCAAAAGTACACGCCAAGAGCAAATTTTTAAAGTTTAACTACTTTTATAAAACGAAAGTAGCGGACATTACTGCCCGCTACTTTCGTTTTTAAATTTTTATCAATTTGCAACCTGCAACCCTTAAGCTACCCCTTCTTTCAAGCGTTCGGCGTTTTCGGCTATGCGTAGTTCTTCGATAAAGTCGTCAATCTGGCCGTCCATTACGTTGGGCAGGTTGTACACGGTATAACCAATACGGTGATCCGTTACCCGGCCTTGCGGGTAGTTATACGTCCGGATTTTATCGGAACGGTCGCCGCCGCCTACCATGCTTTTGCGCTGGGCTCCCATTTCTTCATTTTTCTTGGCGAGCTCTACTTCGTAAATCCGGGAACGCAATACTTTTAACGCTTTATCATAGTTCTTCAACTGCGATTTCTGGTCCTGGCACTGTGCCATAATACCGGTAGGTAAGTGCGTTAAACGAACTGCGGAGTAGGTAGTGTTTACCGACTGACCACCTGGTCCGGAGGCACAGAACAAGTCTTTCCGGATATCGTTCATGTCCAACTCAATGTCAAATTCTTCAACTTCCGGTAGTACCACCACGCTGGCCACCGACGTATGAATACGGCCTTGCGTTTCAGTAGCGGGTACGCGTTGCACGCGGTGCACGCCCGACTCGTACTTCATTTTACCGTACACGTCTTCGCCGGAAATGCTGCTGATAATCTCTTTGTAACCACCCGAAGTACCTTCCTGGGCATCGATTAACTCCATGCGCCAGCCTTGTTTTTCGGCAAAGCGGGAATACATGCGGTGCAAGTCGCCGGCAAAAATAGATGCTTCGTCGCCCCCGGCACCCGCCCGGATTTCAATGATAATATCTTTACTGTCGTTCGGGTCTTTCGGGATAAGCAAATCTTTAATTAAGGCTTCCATCTCGTCTACCTGCGGATACAGCTCGTCGAGCTCTTCCTTGGCCATTTCCCGGAATTCTTCGTCTTTTTCGGTAGCAATTACTTGCTTGGCATTTTCGATATTGCCGAGCAGGTTTTGGTATTTTCTGTATTCAATAACAATTTTTTCGAGGTCTTTGTATTCTTTATTAAGCGACTTGTACTTTTTCATATCGCTCATACTTTCGGGCTGTTGTAAAAGCAGATTTACTTCGTCAAAACGCTCTTTAATGGCCTCTAACTTATCTAACATGGCTGCAACTATCTATATTAAAACGCAAAGTTAATAAAATTTACCGGTTGATGGTGATGGGTTTAAGTAAATTGCCCAGAACAGCGAGTACGCTATTTTTGTTGTTTATCTTTTACCTAACGCAGATATTTGTTCTTATTTAAACGCTTTTATCAGCCGGTAAGTATTACCTCTATAAAACCCATTTTTATGCTGATTTGTTCTCTTCCCCGGAAACTGTTACTTGTAATATCGTTCTTTTTACAATTGGGCAGTTTAATACTTATTGGTGGTTGCGAGCCGAAGAAGCTACCAAACGGCAAAGAAATGGCCGCTGAAGTAGAACGCCACCAGGTTAAACGCATTACCGGCCCTATGATTATACAGGAAACCCACCGGGTAGGCGATAGTATTTTGCGAAAGGCGGACCAGCAAATGCTGCAATTTTTAAAAAATAAACTCGACTCAGGTAACTTTGAACAAGCCCTGCAATACCGCCAAAAGATGCAGGACTCCGCAGTAAACCAAATGGCTAAAAAATACCAGGCACAGGTGGGCCGTACGGGCAAAACCTGGCCAAATGCTGCTACCGACCCCGCCAGTTTGTTGCTACAAGAGCAGTTGCAACAATACCAAGCTTTTCAGAAGCAAAAACAACCTTTAAAACCTCAGGTAATCCGGGTGGGCACTACCGAACTTTTGTATACCAAACCCATTTTTATGGCCAACCCCTTGTGCTTGCAATGCCACGGCCAACCCGGAAAAACGCTTTCGCCGGAAGAGCAAAAATTATTACCAAAAGATTTTGCTTCCACGCACGCTGGTTACCAAACGGGGGATTGGGCCGGGATGTGGTACGTACGGTTTAAAAGCAAAGGCATTCTGGAGAGCCTTACGCAGAAAAGAAAAAGATCACGCATCGCACAAGCGCTCTTCGGCAAGCAGGATTCTGTGAAGAAGTAAATAGGTACTATAGTAGAATAGCTCTTTAAATAAAAAAGGCAACTAACTCCTTAGCTGCCTTTTTTATAAAATTTTAAAATTATAAAAATTTAAAATTTACAAATAAAAGTATCCCTCACCTACCAGTACGCTCGTCCCACCTACTTTTACTTGGGTAATGCTATTATTTTCTTGCTCAATAGTTAAGTATAACAAACTTGGTCGTTCCATTTCATAACCTTGTTCGCAGATAATATGCGCAATGGGTTGCTCCAGTACTAACTTATGTTGCACTAAATAACAGCCTAATGGGCCACAGGCACTACCCGTTGCTGGGTCTTCAACAATTCCAAATGCGGGGGCAAACATGCGGCCATGCACGGTATTAGCCGGATCTTCGGTTTCCATAGCAAACAAGAACACACTTTGGCTCCCAACGTGGCTTAGTTGGTTTTCTAACACATCGCTGCGTAAACGGGCTTTTTTTACCGCGGCCAGGTTCTTTAGAGGTACGTACAGGTAAGGTACCCCGCATGATACTACCTGGGCGGCAGGCTCTGACAAAATATCATCCGGGCTCAGCGAAAGCAAATCCGCCAGAACTTGGATGTCCGTAACGGTTTGGCCGAACTTTGGCAAAGGCTGCGTCATGGTAATCTGCCCCAGAACTTCGCCAGATTTTTCAAAAGCTACGGCTATATCCCCTACACCCTCTTCGAAAATTAACTGGTTACGGTCTTCCGCAGCAAGCAATTTTTGTTGCAGCAACACGTAGGCCGTACCAATAGTAGGATGCCCGGCCATGGGCAGTTCCTGAGCCGGCGTGAAGATGCGCAGTTTAATATCGTTCTGCGGGTTAACTGGCGGTAACACAAACGTAGTTTCCGAAAGGTTTAGCTCTTTCGCAATTTGCTGCATGAGATGCTCCGGCACTTCCTCTCCGTTCGGAAATACCGCTAACTGATTGCCGCCAAAAGCGCTATCTGTAAAAACATCTACCAGGTAATAAAGTGCTTTTTTCATGCTTGCGTAGCAGCCAAAGCCTGGTCGATATCGGCAATTAAATCATTGACGTTTTCCAGGCCTACCGAAATCCGGATCAGACCCGCGGATATACCAACGGCCTCCCGTTCGGCATCGGTTAGCTTAGAATGCGTCGTAGAAGCCGGGTGCGTAATGGTAGTGCGAGAATCGCCGAGGTTAGCGGTTTTAGAAGCTATTTTTAAGGCATCCATAAATTTGTGCGCGCGGGCGTAACCGCCTTTTACCACAAATGTTACAATGCCACCGCCTTGTTTCATTTGTTTTTTGGCCAGTTCGTACTGCGGGTGCGACGGTAAAAACGGATATAAAACACTTTCCAGTTCCGCGTGCTGATCCAGGTGTTGCGCTAAGGCTAAAGCATTATCGCAGTGCCGGTCCATGCGCACGGGTAAGGTTTCGAGGCTTTTGCTTAAAACCCAGGCATTGAACGGCGATAAGGCCGGCCCGGTGTGGCGCGCAAAAAACCGGATTTCGTCGATTAAATCCTGCCGACCCACGATGATACCACCTAAAACCCGGCCCTGGCCATCCATAAACTTGGTAGCTGAATGAATTACCAAATCGGCCCCGTATGAAATGGGCGTTTGCAGGTAAGGAGTAGCAAAGCAGTTATCGACGCTTAAAATTAAATTATGCTTCTTTTTTAAATTCCCGAGCCACTCCAGGTCGATTAACTCTAACTGCGGATTAGAAGGCGTTTCGATGTAAATGAGCTTAGTGTTCGGTTGAATCAAAGCCTCCCATTCTTCGGGGCGATCGGCATCGGCGTAGGTAGCGGTAATGCCCCATTTGGGTAATACTTTGGTTAACAACTGGTGCGTAGAACCAAATACCGACCGCGAAGCCAGAATATGATCGCCGGATTGCAACAAAGCGCCAAAACCGGAAAACACCGCTGACATACCTGTGGCAAAAGCAAAGCCATCTTCGGCGCCTTCCATCACGCACACTTTCTCGATAAATTCGCTGGTATTGGGGTTAGAGAACCGGGAATAAATGTTGCCTTCTACTTCGTCGGCAAACAAAGCCCGGCCTTGCTCCGCGGTTTCAAAAGTGAAACTGGACGTAAGATACAACGGCGTAGAATGCTCGCGGAACTCGCTGCGTTTCGGGTAAGTGCGGATTACTTGGGTTTCTTTATCTTTCACGGGTTTGAATCGGGTTACAGGTTACAAGTTGCAGGTTGCAAGTTATGGGTTGAAAAGTTAAAAAGTTAAAAAGTTGGAAAGTTGAAAGGTTATTAAATTAGTTGCAGGTTACAAGTTGCAAGTTTCAAGTTATTAGAAGTGCCTAAATAAAAATATAGTCATTCAGTGCGGAACTTGTTGGCTACGCAGCTAATCAGTTTCCGGCTATAAGCAATTTTAAGTTCTACCAAAATGGTTGTTGATTAACTAATACCGGATATACTAAATTTTAAAAAATCATGGTTATGATGTTGCGCAAACTTACCAGAATCACGATTAATCCTACTAAAATCATCATGGCTTTTATGGGAAGTTTACGCGCCAGTACCGCGGCTATAGGAGCAGCTACTACCCCACCCAGCACTAAACCGGCTACTACCTGCCAGTGATTAAAGCCCAGCAGCGTAATAAAAGTGATAGAACTCGCCAACGATACAAAGAACTCCGCCAAGTTTACGGAGCCAATGGTGTACAAAGGGCTGCGGCCACTAGCAATAAGTGACGAAGATACAATTGGCCCCCAGCCACCACCACCCACCGAATCAAGGAAACCGCCAAAGGTAGCGAGAATGCCTAGTTTGCGAACCGGTTTACGTTTGGTAGTTTTCTTTATCGCTTTTTTAATGATCACGCCCCCCAGAAACAAAGTGTAACAAGCCACCAGCGGCTTAATGATGTATAAGTAATCTTCGGCAGAAGAAAGAATGTAAGCTCCCAGAATAGCGCCTAAAACGCCGGGCAAGAGTAAATTTTTAAATAATTTGCTATTTACGTTCCTGAAACGCAGGTGCATTAAACCCGAAACGCCACTAGTAAATATTTCGGAAGCGTGTACGCTGGCGCTGGCCACCGCCGGCGGAATACCCACCGTGAGCAAGAAGGTGCTGGCGCTTACCCCGTAAGCCATACCCAGAGCCCCATCAATCATTTGCGCCACAAAACCCGCCAGCATAAACCACAGAATCTGAGAATCAATATCGTCGGCTAATTGCAAAGCGTAGCCACCAATGGTATCCAGCGGTAAAAAGCTGAACAGCAAGTGTCCGGAAATCATCAGACCTAAACAAGAAAAGGCAATAATTACCCGATACCGCCAGGAATGTTTAATGTGTTGCACCAAAGGCACCGGCGCCGGTTTAGGCGCTTCAGTGATAGTAGGAGTAACTGGTTTATCCACCAGTACTGCGGTTATGGTATTTAGTTGTTTTACTTTTTCGGCAAAGTCGCCCTTTAAACTGTTCCGAATTTGCTGCAGGTTATCCAGTACGGCTTCCAGTTCGTTCGGAAATGTGTCGTTTAAAACTTCTTTTACCCGTTTGGCCACCGTGGGCGATTTGCCGTTGGTAGAAATAGCAATTTTTAAATTTCCTTTCTGGACGATAGAACTCAGGTAAAAATCGCATTCATCCGGCGTATCGGCTACGTTGGCGAGTAACTTTTGGGCTTTGGCCTGTTGTTTTATTTGCCGGTTTAAGGCTTTATCATCGGTAGCCACAATAACCAGGTCTTTCTCTTCCAGGTCGGTAGCGGCGTAAGGTCTTTCGATTAAAGTAACTTGCGGGTAAGATGCGACGAATTCCCGGATTTGAGGCAAAATTTGAGTGGCTACCAGCGTTACCCGGGCTTCCGGACTATTGCGCAGCACCGCCGTAATTTTTTCTTCTCCCACCAAGCCACCACCTACTATTAAAGTATGCAGTTCGTGCAACTTCAGGAAAACCGGAAATAAATAGTTCTCCTGGTTAGTGGCGGTAAGAGTTTTAGGTTCAGTTAACACAGAATTTTAATAATATATGTATTAAATAAAACAGATTTTCACCGGCTGGCTTTAAAATCTGAACTGTTGCAAAATAAACTGATTCTGTAGACTAAATAACGACTTTAAAACAAAAAATGCAGAAGTCACCTTTATAATTGATTGTTTATCAAGTATAAAAAAGCAACTTCTGCCTGGTTATAAATACCAAATTTTTAAAAAATCTGTCGTGCAGAATAAAGAATTAAGCGTTTAGCAAATCTGCCAATACTTCGGGCCGTTTTACTTCGTCGCCGCGGTAGGTTTTAGCGGCCGCCAAGAAGGTTTCGGCTTCGGTTAAATACTGCAGGGCAAACTCCTGAGTAGGTTCATTTTGATTGATTTGCAGCACGTGGGTTTTAAAATCCGGCGCGAAAGTAAAAGTACCATCGGCTACAAAGTGGGTATTAAAATCGTTGATAATACCAATTTGTGTGTTGCAGGACACGCCTTTGCTTAATAACAAAGCTTTGGCAGTACCCACAAATATGCTGTAACTATGGTAAATAGAATCGGCGTATTGACCATTTTTTAAAGCTTCTATTGCCCACTCCAGTTTTTCTTCTACCTCAAACAACAAAGTTGCTACTAGGTCAATCATAACGCCGGCGCACTCTCCTACCCCAATGGCAGTAGCGTATTCTTCTACGTGGCCCCAGTCTTTGTAATCATCGGGAGCCATGGTGCTTAAATCGGCCAGTGGCTTTAATAACTGGTAGAAGTAGTTTTTGCCCTGGCGGTCGTAGTACGAGTTGAAATATTCGCCGTCCTGAGCGTTAGCTTCAAAGTCGTTGAATAAAAAGCGTAAGATATGCGGACCGCGCTTGGTAGGCACTTTAATTACCCGGTCGGCTACCCGGCCTTCGCCGTTGCCCAGAGTACCACCACCCAACATTACCTGTAAAGCTGGTACTACGGCGTTACCGTGTTTAATAGAACTGCCGTGGAAACCAATATTGGCCAAACCATGCTGCCCGCAGGAGTTCATGCAACCACTAATTTTAATTTTAATGTCGTGGTTATAGATTAAATCCGGGAACTCTTCTTTAATCATGTCTTCCAGCACTTCGGCAATACCCATGCTGTTGGTAATACCTAAGTTACAGGTGTCGGTGCCGGGGCAGGTTGTAATATCGGCGGTGCTATCGAAACCCGGTTTGGCTAAACCTAATTTATTCAGTTCCTGGAAAAAGTAAGGTAAAGCTTCGGGACGAATGTATTTAAACAGCAAGCCCTGGTTAGCGGTTACCCGAATATCGTCGGCGGCAAAATCCTGTACCAAAGCAGCCAGTTTACGCGCTTCGGCAGTTTTAATATCGCCCATTAACACGCGGGCTTTTACAGAGTAGAATCCTTTTTGCTTTTGCTCGGTAACGTTAGTTTTTAACCAGGCCTCGTAATGGTTCTGGTTTAAAATTTCAACGGCCGGAATCTCGCGCGCAGGCGCTGGCTCGGGTTGTGGCACGCTGTTGCGGTCGATGGTATAGGTCTTGCTCTTAATAGCGGTGCGTTCTATGGCCACTAAGTCCATGAAGGCTTCAAAACCAATCTTAGCGATCAGATATTTTAAACGGGCTTTGTTGCGACTAACGCGTTCGCCGTGGCGGTCGAATACCCGTAAAACAGCTTCGATTAACGGAATTACCTGGTCTTCGGGCAGAAACTCGTAACCTAACTTAGCCAGCATGGGTTGCGCGCCTAACCCCCCGCCCATTACTACCCGGAAACCCCGGATTTCTTCGCCGTTTTCTATTTTTACTTTCGGCACAAAACCAATATCGTGCATGTAGGCCATGGCGGTATCGGCTTCGCTGGCTGAGAACGCAATTTTAAATTTCCGGCCCATGTCCTGGCAAATAGGATTGCGTAAAAAGTACCGGAAGGTTTCGTAAGCGTACGGTGAAACATCAAACGGTTCTTCAGGGTTAATACCCGCATCAAACGAAGCAGTTACGTTACGTACCGTGTTCCCGCAAGCTTCGCGTAAGGTAATATCATCTTCGGCTAGTTTGGCCCATAGTTCCGGCGTGCGGTCCAGGCTTACAAAGTGAATCTGAATATCCTGGCGGGTGGTTAAGTGCAGGTTTTTGCTGGCGTACTCATCCGATACATCAGAAATGGTGAGTAATTGCTTTACCGTTAAACGGCCAAATGGCAACTTAATGCGCACCATTTGCACGCCAGGCTGGCGCTGGCCGTAAATACCGCGGGTTAAACGCAGACTCCGGAATTTTTCGTCGGGAATTTGGCCACCCCGGAACTGGCGTATTTTTTTGTCGAGTTCAATAATTTCTTTTGAAACCAACGGATTTTCAAATTCGGTCCGAAAACTTAACATGTTCTATTTTTAAATTTTTTATTTTTTCTAAATTAAAAAGGCCTTCTCTTACCGAAGAAAGGCCCAACGCAAAACTAATAACTCCGCAGAATGTAATAGTTTATACCGGCCAATCTGTTAGCGGGGCAAAACAACACATACAACAACAAGAAGCGGCTACATATAACATATTATCTATATCGTTTTAATAGAATTAGTACAGAATTAAAAAGGCCTTTCCTGGTAGCAGAAAAGGCCTTTTTGATAATTATATAAACTTACAATTAAGCCTTTCCCGCCATAGCCATACAACAGAAACCACAGCATGCCGCAGGTATCTGAAATTGAGCCGAAGAAAAAGCGTTTGTTTTCATATTCTTATTTGGTGCCGTAAATATATAAGTATGTTACGAACTTTCAGCAGCTTAGATGTATTTTTTTAAAAAACCACCTAAATTTTGCAAGTTATGCAAGCAAATAACATTTTTATTGCCAGATTGTTCCGTTAAGTTTTAAAATAAGGCGCCTATAATTCTAAATTTTTAAATTTTTAGATTTACCAGTCCTTTAAAATAAAATCAGCTACCGGGCAATTACTACTTTTTTAACGTCAGTGCGGCCATCTTTGTACCACAAACGGCAAGTGTATAAGCCATTCGCCATAGCCGGTAAGTTAATAGTTATAAAGTTAGCCGTAGCTTGCCGCGTAAGTATTACCTGCCCCACGCTGTTTATTAGCTCAATTCGCTGCAGTTCTTTATTGGCGGGCACTTCAATATTTAATTTATCGGGTGCGGGATTAGGGTAAATAATGGCTTCGGTACCAGTTACCCGAATGTATTGTGTTTTAGTAACTGCATCCGAAACAGAGTTAAAGCTGGCCGTAAGCGACACCGTGTAGGTACCCGGCTGATCGTACCGCACCACCGGGTTTTGCTGACTTGAAGTAGCGGTACTGGCTCCTTCAAAAGTCCAGCTCCACTGATTGGCTTTTACCCCCACGCTGGCATCGTTAAACTGCACGGTGGTACCCGCCACAATAATAGTATCAGACACTACAAAGTCGGCTGTTAAAGGTACGGCACACACTACGGCAGTAGTTAATATATCCTGCCGGACCGTATTTAAAATGCTTTGCATATATTCTGCCTGCCCCTGGGTAAATAAATTCATACAGGCGTCGTCGGTGTAGTCCATAAAGTTTTGATACATATTGCCGCCTTGCAAACTATTATTACAAGAAACTACGGTGCCGGTAGGGCAACCGGAAGAAGCCTTGTCCTGATTTGGGGTATCGGCAATATCGTCGGAGTCGCTGCAGCTTCCGTCATCAATATCGCCCCAAATATGTTGCAGTCCCAGCCAATGGCCTATTTCGTGGGTGCCGGTACGGCCCAGATTATAATTAGAGGCAAACGGGTTTACGGGTGGTTGCCCAATGGTGGTATAATCCAGCACAACGCCGTCGGTTTCGGTGGGCCCACCGGGGTATTGCGAGTAGCCCAGGGTTTCGCCGGACAAATTACACACCCAAATATTTAAGTAACGTTCCGCATCCCAGGCATCCTGGCCGGAGTAGCTGGAAAACTTCACGGCATCATCCAGGTCGAAACTGGTGGCGGTAGTTCTTTTGCGGGTTATACCTGTAGTTGGCTGTCCGTTGGGGTCGCGGGTGGCTAAGCAAAACTGGATGCGCGTATCAGCGGCCCGGTTTTTAAATTGAGGCAAAGTTTTAGCAGAATCCGCGTTCATACGACGATAATCGGTATTTAATACGTCTAATTGCGATAATATTTGCTCCGTAGATATATTTTCGCGGCTAGTACGGTACACTACATGAAACACCACCGGCACCACAATAACTGGTTGCTGCAAGCGGGCTAACTTTTTTTGCTGCTGAAACACCTGGGCCTGGCGCTTTGCTCTTTGCTGTTGGGCAGCTATACCCGGCAAGCGTTGCGCGAGTTGTTGTGTTACTTGGTTGGTAGCACAACGCCGGGACGGAGCAGTTTGCTGCGCTAAAGCGGCATTATTAATAAGAAAGAAGCTGATAATAAAAACGAGAAATTTATTTGCCCGCAACTGCATGCACTATTATTTAAAAGAAGAAGAATTTACCAAGCAACATAAACCAGCTTAGAGATACCAGGAGCCTTAGTTCTGTAATCGGTAACTGTTACGTTTTGTTTTTAGTATTTGATTTTTAAAAATACTTTAATTTACGATATCCCCTATCATGAAAAAGCCCGGCACAAGGCCAGGCTTTTAAAATTTTTAAAAATCTGTATTTACGCGCGGGCTTTGTGGCCAATAGCGGCATAATACCAGATAAATAAATAACAAGGTACCATAATCCAATAAGCTTGTTGCAGGTTAAGCACATCGGCCAGGCGCCCATAAGCCAGCGGAATTAACGCACCCCCAGCCAGCGCCATAATCAGGAACGACGAACCAATTTTGGTAAACCGGCCTAAATCCGCAATAGCCAATGGCCAGATAGCCGGGAATACCAAAGCGTTTGCTAAACCTAACAAAGAAACGCAAAGCACTGAAACGTACCCGTCGGTTAAAATAGCTACTACCGACAAAATAACCCCCAGAATAGCAGATATCTGCAAGGCTTTTTCTTGTTTAATGTATTTCGGGATAGTTAAAATACCAATAACGTAGCCCACAATCATGGCCACCAAGGTGCAGGATGTAAAGAATTTAGCGGTATCTAAAGAAATACCTTGTGCGTTGTGCGCATAACTAATAACGGTATCACCCGCCATTACTTCAACCCCAACGTACAAGAACATAGCCAAGGTACCCATAATTAAATGCGGGAATTGCAGAATGCTGGTTTTGTTGGTATTGGCTACCGCTACGGTTTCATCTTCCTGATCGGTATCAATTTCGGGTAAGCCGGAAAAGTAAATAAGTACGGCTAATACCAACAAAATAGCGGTCATGATAATATAGGGCATAATTACCCGGGAAGCTAGCTCATTCAGTTCTGCTGCTTTCTGAACGGCATCCATGCCATTTAAACGGGTTACCAGAGTATCGGCTTCGGATAACACAATGCTACCCAGAATAATAGGAGCAATAGCGCCGGCCACTTTATTACAAATACCCATAATGCTAATGCGTTTGGCGCCACTTTCCCGCGGCCCCAGAATGGTGATATATGGGTTAGAGGCCGTTTGCAGAATAGCTAAACCGGTACCTTGCACAAACAAGCCCAGTAAGAATAAAATGTACGTACGCGAAGTAGCAGCCGGAATAAAAATTAAACAACCTACCGCCATAATAAGTAAGCCCACCGACATGCCTTTTTTAAATCCAGTGGCTTTTAGCACCCACGCCGACGGAATGGCCATCACCAGATATGATATGTAAAAAGCAAATGCCACTAAGTACGATTCAAAGTTATTAAGCTCGCAAGCTATTTTCAGGTAAGGAATTAAAACCGAGTTTAACCAGGTAACAAAACCGAAAATAAAAAATAAGGTGCCTATAATAATGATAGAGCGCATGTAACTGGCATTGGTTGTAGCCGGACTGGTAACGGGCTCGCGAGATACCGAACTGTTGGTCATGAGTTTTTTTAAAGAAAATGTTGTTTGATGATACTAAAGCACCTACGTGCCTGCCGAAAGTAGTAAATTATTTTGAGATAATAACAAGCCCGGCCAATTAAAAAAGTTTAAGCGGCTGAATATAAATTTTAAGGCAAAAAGACAGATTAACCAATAATACTTATAAACCCGGATAAATTTTGATGCTAATTTTTTAAAAATTAGTCTAATTTATTGAATATCTCCTTGTACGGTATACTGCAACGGATCAAAGAAAATGGTTTTTTGAGTACCGCTTATTCGGTATGCTACAATGCGGTTTTTACCATTAACCGGTGCGCACCTCAACGAAAAATTTTTTCCGGATTTTACCAGATAATTGTTTTCCCGGTGCCGGCCCGTAACCGCTACAACCTGCTTATCCGCAGATGTAATTACTTCTAAATATTCGACCGGGGTGTCGCGGTAACCTGCTCGTTGGCGGTAAATGGTTTTAGTTTGACCATTGGTGGTAGGACTGGTGGTTACATCGTAAGCGGCCCGTAGGGCGGGTTTATTAATATCGGCTTGGGTAAAAGTTTCCAGCTCCTGTTCCCAATTTATATTTTGCAACACCTTAGTTTCGGGCGAGTCGGGTAGGGCGGTTATGGTCTTTTTTACTTTTACCTGACTGGCTTGCAGCAGCTCAGCTTGCTCCGAAATAAAGGCGCTTAAATTAAAATATGCCGGAGCAGCAGTTGCCTTCAGATCCGGTTCTACCGGTTCGTTTTGGCAACTGCTCCCCCAGATAAGGTTTAAAATCAGGAAAATTTTAAAAAAATACTTCAAAATAAAATTTTAAGCCGGCTATAATAACGAATGTCCCGTCATGTCGGGTGGTTGAGGTATACCCATTAATTGCAAAATGGTTGGGGCTAAATCGCCTAATTTACCGTTCTGCAAAGTTCCCTGGTAATCGTTAGAAGCCAGAATAAAAGGTACTAAGTTGGTAGTATGCGCTGTATTGGGAGTACCATCCGGATTTACCATCATTTCGGCGTTACCGTGGTCGGCAATAATAATACAGGCGTAATCGCTTGCTAAAGCAGTAGTTACTACAGCTTCGGCGCATTGGTCCACGGTTTCTACGGCTTTTACCGCGGCTTCAAACACGCCGGTGTGGCCTACCATGTCGGGGTTAGCAAAGTTTAAACAAATAAAATCGGCAGTTTTATCGCGTAGCTCCGGCACAATAAGATCGCGCAGTTCAAAGGCACTCATTTCGGGCTTTAAATCGTAAGTAGCTACTTTGGGTGAGGCTGCCATTAAACGTTTTTCGCCGGTAAAAACGGCTTCACGCCCTCCCGAAAAGAAAAACGTAACGTGCGGGTATTTCTCTGTTTCGGCAATTCTAATTTGAGTTTTACCTGCGTTAGCTACTACTTCGCCCAGTGTGTTATTTAAATTATCTTTATCAAAAATTGGCTTTACGCCCACAAAGCTGTCGTCGTAGTTGGTGAGGGTTAAATAATACAAGTTAAGCTTGTGCATATTCTGCTCATGAAAATCGCGCTGGGTTAAGGCTTGCGTAATTTCGCGGCCCCGGTCCGTACGGAAGTTAAAACACAATACCACATCTCCTTCTTCTATTAACGCCACTGGTTTACCGCCTGTATCTATTTTTACAATCGGCTTCACAAATTCGTCGGTTACGCCGGCCAAGTAAGAATCGCGCAACGATTGAATGGGATTAGTAGTAGCCTGGCCAATACCGTGTACCATTAAGTCGTAGGCTTCTTTTACCCGTTCCCAGCGGTTATCGCGGTCCATGGCGTAATAACGGCCCACTACAGAAGCTAACTCCCCGGTAGTTTGGTGCATGTGGTTTTCCAGGTCTTCCAGGTAACCTACGCCGCCTTTCGGGTCAGTGTCGCGCCCATCGGTAAAAGCATGCACAAATACGTGTTTTAAACCTTTGTCGGCAGCAATACTGCAAAGGGCTTTTAAATGATCCAGATGCGAGTGTACCCCACCATCAGATACCAGGCCCATAAAATGCACTTTTTTATTTTGATTTACGGCGTAATCTAAAGCATCGGCCAGTACCGGCATCTTTTCTAGTTCGTGCTCGCGGATAGAAACATTTATTTTAACTAAATCCTGATACACTACCCGGCCGGCACCAATATTCATGTGGCCAACTTCTGAATTTCCCATCTGCCCTTCGGGTAAGCCTACGGCTTCGCCGGATGCTTCTAATTTAGCGTGCGGAAAACGCTGGTAAAGCGAGTCTACAAACGGGGTATTCGCCTGATCTACAGCCGAAACAACCGGATTGGTAGAAATACCCCACCCATCCAGAATGATTAAAATAACTTTTTTATTCATGCTGCAAATATAATATTCTGGCGTAAAATCTATAATTTTTATTAACTTGTCGCTCCCAAATCCTAAGAATATAATAATATTAAGACGCACCTTGGCACAATTTTGGTGGGTGAGTCGGTTGATTACTTTATCATACTTATGAAAAAAATTAAATTAGTCCTGACGATGCTGGCGCTGGTAGCTACCTCTTTGGTGTTTACTGGCCAAACATACGCGCAGGACGATGTGCTGAGCGGCATTCGGGCAGCACTAAGTGGAGGTAATTCGCGAGATTTAGCCCAATATTTTAATACGTCCGTAGAAGTAGGAATAGATGGTAACAAATCTACTTACAGCCAAACCCAAGCCGAATTTGTTCTTCGCGATTTTTTTAGTAAACAAGCTCCAACTGGTTTAGAAAAACTACACAGCGGCGCCTCGGACCAGGGATTAACTTACGAGATTATGAAATATAAGTACAACGGTGGCTCTTACCGCGTAATGGTGTACATTAAGCAATTTAAAGGCGAAAACCTGATTGATACAATTGAGTTTACTAAAGAGTAAAGCATGGGTATATAACTACTTTTTTTAAAATTTCACTTTTCTAGATACCAGAAAGCGCGGCTTTGTTCAAAGTCGCGCTTTTTATTTTCTGAAGTTTTAAGTTGATCAATTACTTTTTTTAAATTTTTAATGGAGGCGGATTAAAAAACCTGCATCATGATTTCGTCGTTTTGTTAGTTCAGGTAATTATAAATCGGCAACTTGCCATTTGTAACGTATAACTTGCCACCTGCATTTAAGAATTAGCCCGTGAGACCACCCTATATACCCGACGAAAGTTTACAGCATTTTATAAAGCAAGCTTTAGCTGAAGACATCGGCGACGGCGACCATTCTTCGCTGGCATCTATTCCGGATAGCGCCAAAAACGAAGCCAAGCTGCTCGTAAAAGGCACCGGCATTCTGGCCGGAGTAGAACTAGCCCAGGAAATAATCCGGGTAGTAGATGCAAGCCTTACTTTAGAAGTATTTTTAACGGATGGCACACCCGTAAAACCAGGCGATATTGCGTTTCACGTAGCCGGTAAAGCCCAGTCTATTTTAACCGCAGAAAGGCTAGTTTTAAATTGCATGCAGCGCATGAGCGGCATTGCCACGTATACTCACCGGCTAAACCAACTAATTGCCGGCACCAACGCCCGCTTACTGGATACCCGCAAAACCACGCCTAACTTTAGAATGATGGAGAAATGGGCAGTATTAATAGGAGGGGGCGTAAACCACCGTTACGGCTTGTTTGATATGATTATTTTAAAAGATAATCACGTAGATTATGCTGGGGGCATTAAACAAGCCATTGCGGCTACCCACGACTATTTACAACGCACCAACCGGCAGTTAAGAATTGTAGTGGAAACCCGCAACTTATCGGAAGTACAGCAAGTGCTGGATACCGGCGGGATAGATCGCATTATGCTCGACAACATGAACCCAGACCAGTTACGCGAAGCCGTGCAACTCATAAATGGCCGTTTCCCCACCGAAGCGTCGGGGGGCATCACCGATGAAACCATTGCCGCCATTGCTGCTACCGGGGTAGATTATATTTCGGTGGGAGCCCTTACACATTCTATCCGCAGCCTGGACCTGAGCTTAAAAGCACGCAAATAAAACTTGTTTGTATTAGAAATTAAGTTGTTAAATCTGGTTCAGAACCGGTAAAAATATATGCCTGCTTTTTTTACAAGGCAAATTTTTACCTACTTTTGTACCCGATTGTAGCGCATCTGTTTTACAGTCCCTAATTTCTAATTCATAATTTCTAATTTATTTCCGTGATTATTAAAACCAAAAAGTACAAGCTGGAAACAAGTACGTACATTAAAATGGCTATGCTGGAACTACTGCGAAAACAATGGTGGTTCATTTTTGGCCCGATTGCTTTAGCTTGCCTGGCCTTTATCTGGCCTTCGTGGTGGTTTATTTCTGGGGCTATTTTAATTGTAGTGCTTTATTTGTTATTCTGGGCAGTACAGTTTACTGGCGTTACGCAATTAGAGCAAAACAAAATTATATTCGAGAAAATGGCGTACGAGATTGATGGCCGCCAAATTTTAATGAAAATAAACGAAAAGCAAGGCATGCCCGTAAACTG
Organism: Adhaeribacter swui; assembly: GCF_014217805.1. Taxonomy (NCBI): domain Bacteria; kingdom Pseudomonadati; phylum Bacteroidota; class Cytophagia; order Cytophagales; family Hymenobacteraceae; genus Adhaeribacter; species Adhaeribacter swui. The sequence goes on along the minus strand of NZ_CP055156.1, from coordinate 1,895,689 downwards.
GGAAATGATTAAAACAGCCAAGAAAACCAAGGATGCGTATTTATTATCGCTATCTAAGGCGCAGTTTATTCATTTGCCTTTCCGGATTTTTAATAATCCCAATGATTTAAAAATGATGGATGCCTACCTGAAACGTAAAAATTTAATTGCTTAACTCCGGAGCTATAGCTTGGCCTTAAAGCAAATAAATAAAACGTTTTAGTATCTATTTTTTAAAAGTTATCGTTTTTACAGATTTATAAACCCGTTAGAATTAATCGATAATAAATAAATGACTACAAAAGCCTTTACCTTAGCCTTGGTTCTGGGCACCGCCTTTATGGTAGCCTGCAGTAGCGAGCCTTCTGATTTACGTCCAGACAAGAAAGTTTCCGTAGATTACGTGCCAGCCGGTACCCGCAACTCGTCTAATCTGGATAATACCAAAGATAATAGCGGTCACGACAATGCGCGGCAAGATGTAAACCTGAACCACGATGAGCACGCAAACAAGGCGCTCGATGATTCTAAAGAACAGGTAAAAGACGCTACAAAAACTAACCAAAGCAGTTCCGTAGAAAACCACGAATAGTTGGTGCAACTATTTACCCGTGCTGTTTAACTGGCTAACTTACTTTTTTATATAAAATGAATTTTAAAAAAATAGCTTTAGGCCTGGCGCTGGTGAGCAGTGGTTATTTAAGCGCCTGCAATAAACCTGCTACCGAAGAAAATACAACTGCAACCGAAGCTGCCGAAACAAGTACGCCGAGCACGGCTGCCGATTCTGCCAGCACGGCGCAGTTTGCCTATATTTGCCCCATGAAATGCGAAGGCAGCGCCAGCCATGAGCCCGGCAAATGTCCGGTTTGCAGCATGGACCTGGTTAAAAACCCGGATTTTAAAGGCACTGCATCCGATTCAACCGCTTTGTAAATAAATTTTATACTAGCGAACCACAGGCCGGTAAGTTTAAACTTACCGGCCTTTTTGCTTTGTTGTATGCTGAACGCGGTAAATTAAATTTATGAAAATGCTATAGGGTTCTCCGGAAAATAAAATTTTTAAAAATTCATATTTCTAAAAGGCCCAAGACCCGGTTTTTGCTATTTTACCCCAGCTATTCTGCTTTAAATAGTTTTCTCTGGCTTTGTTTCATAAATAACTCTTACCTTTGCGGCCACTTAATAAAAACACCCATGTACCAGCAAGAGGAAGAGTGGTTCAGTACCTGGTTTAACTCACCGTATTACCATATTTTGTACCGGAACCAAGATGTTCAGGAAGCCCACGCCTTTATTGACAAATTAATTGCTCATTTAAATACCAAGCTCACTTACCAGCTTTTAGAGATGGGTTGCGGCAACGGACAACACGCCGTTTACCTTAATCAAAAAGGATATACCGTTACCGGCCTTGATTTTTCAGAAAAAAATATTGCCCGCGCCAAACCCTTGGAAAACGAGCAATTACATTTTTACCAGCACGACATGCGGGACATTTTCCGGACCGCTTACTACGATTTAATTTTAAATTTATTTACCCGTTTCGGTTACTTTGGTAGCGAAACCGAAAATGTAGTGGCATTGCGCTCTACGGTGTCGGCCATTAAACCCGGCGGCAAACTGGTTATCGATTTCATGAATACCAATTACGCTATTCAGCACCTAAGCAGTAGCGAAGAAAAAGTAATCGATGGTATTTTATTCCGTATTTCTGAGAAGGTAGAGAAAGGTTTTATTGTAAAAACCATTTCGGTAACCGACCAAGGGCAGGAGCATACTTTTTATGAGAAAGTACGGGCGCTTACCTACGATCAGTTTATGGAATATTTCCGGATGACGAGTTTGCGCCTGGTAAATGTATTTGGTTCGTATGATCTGGAGCCTTATAACCCAGATACCAGCGAGCGGTTAATTTTTGTTCTTAAAAAATAACGCATCGTTCCGTATGCTTTTAGCCAGTATTGTTTTATTTCTAACGGTTATGTTTTCGGGTGCCCTGGTGCGCTTTTTTCCGCAGCATAACCAAAAATGGCTGAAGTTAATACTGGCTTTTAGCGGAGCGTATTTATTTACCTTAACGGTTATTCACGTACTGCCGGACGTATTGGTAGAAGCCCCGGATCCGCATGCCGTTGGTTATTACATTCTGGCGGGGTTCTTTCTGCAACTTATCCTGGAAATATTTTCGCAGGGCATTGAGCACGGGCACATGCACCACCACGAAAAGCAAACCGATGCCATTCCGTACCTGCTTTTGTTTTCCCTGATGGTTCACTCGTTCCTGGAAGGTAGCATTTTAATAAATGGCGAACACCAGGTTTCGGGGCACCACCATCACGCCGGTGCCGGTAACTTTTACCGGATTCTGGCGGGCATTGCCATTCATCACATCCCGGCGGCTTTTGCTTTGATGTCTATTTTGGTATCGCGGTTACAAAATTTTAAAAAAGCCTTTTTTTACCTGGGCTTTTTTGCCATTGCCTCTCCATTAGGCTTGTGGTTCAGTAATTACATATTGCACGACCAGGTGCAAACCGGTAATTTATACGTGGTTTTAACCGGTTTAGTAGCCGGTAACTTCCTGCACATTTCTACTACCATCCTGTTCGAAACCAGCCCCGAACACCATTTTAACCGGCGCAAGCTAATAGCTACCCTGGCGGGCGTGCTGCTTTCTTTACTCACCGATTGGCTGTAGTTGGTAAGCTATAGAAAGCCCTAGCATCCTTTTACCAGTAGATAATCTTTAAGCTTTGCTTAAGCCGCTTTAAAAAGTAAAATTTTTAAAAATTTTGGGTAGACCTCCTGAAAACCCCTAGTCAATAGTCCGTTTCCATGGAGTTAATTAGAAGTTGTCTGGTCGTTTAATTAGCGCACAATTTCTACCCAGCCTTTCCAATTATTGCCTTTGCTATTAGTTAAATGGTAAAAATAAATACCTTCGGGCAAATCTTTACCATCCCAGGTATTCTGGTAATTCTTTTGGTTATAAACCAACTGTCCCCAACGGTTAAATACCTTTAAATCGGTGGGCAGGCAGGTAACACCCGGTACAAAAGTATCGTTTTTACCATCGCCATTGGGTGTAAAAACATTCGGAATCAATTGCTTTTTATCGGTAATTACCCTCGTTATCAAGCTGGTCATTTCGCAGTTACCGCCAAAAAACACGGTAAGCTTTACTTCAAAATTCCCGTCTTGGGTGTACTCATGACTGGGCACAGCTTCGGTGGAAGTGGTACCATCGCCAAAATCCCAGAGATAACCTGTAGCACCGGTAGTAGCATTTAAAAATTTAGCCGTGAAAGGAGCGTACCCGCGTAGTTCCGTAGCAGAACCGCATTCGGTAGGCTCTGCGCTGGCCGCTATTTTGGGCAGTGGGTCTACCGTAATAATTTTGGTGCTGCTACCCCGGCATTCGCCCAGAGTTACCGAATAAGTAAGCACGTTAGTACCAACTACCTGAGGCCCCGGCGTAAACAAGCCATCCGGGGTAACCCCATTGCCCGACCAAGTACCGCCCGGTGGTACTGCATCCGTAATCCGGAAAGGCGCGGCATCGGCGCACACTACCATATCAGGGCTTTGCACAAACTGAATGGCAGAATTTATGGTGATCATTTTAGTAGCAGAAGCGGAGCAATTATTATTAACCACGGTATAGGTAAGCGTGTAGGTACCGGTCATATCGGCGGTAGGGGTAAAGAGCCCACTTGGACTTACGCCCGTGCCCGACCAGGTGCCACCCGCTGGCGAAAAACCCGTTAACTGAATAGGGGAGGAGCCGGAGCAAAACCGTTCGTCGGGTCCCGCAACTACCGCTGGGGTTTGGTTTACCACTACTTGTTGTTTACTAATGGAATTACAGCCGGTAGCATTTGGTAAAGTATAGATAATCGTATGGGTTCCTACGCCCGCTACGGTTGGATCAAATACGTTGCCGACTATTCCAGGGCCGGAAAAAATACCTCCCGGTAAACTGCCCGTTAACGGAATCGGTCCATTTGGTAAACAGATAGATGGAGGTAAAGTAGTAAAAGTAACTTCCGGTCCGCCTTCTACAGTAATGGTTTTGGTTCCGGTACTTACGCAACTGCCATTAGCCACGGTATAATTTATAATTTGCACCCCGATTAAATCGGGGCTGGGAGTAAACACGCCATCCGGAGTTACCCCGGGCCCGGACCAGATACCACCCGCCGGCGAGAACCCGGTGAGCTGAATGGGCTCGGCGGTCGCGCACACCGATTCATTATCGCCAGCGCGGGCGGTTACAATGTTAAAATCAAATTTAAAAGCAGCATTATTGCAGTTTTCCGACCGGTTAGTAGATGACCAGGCATTAGGCGTTGTCGGGAATAAAGAAGTGGCTCCGCAGCCCCCGCATACAGCTTGGTACACAAATCCTCGTTTATCAAACCGGCTGGTACCGCCATCTACGTGTTCTCCCCGGTTTCCGGTACCGCCAAAAAAAGTAGCGTATTCTAAAGCCGAAGCATCGCTGGATAATAACATCAGGTAAAAATCTTGTCCATCGGTGGTTGCTTGGTGCGCATTTGCGGTAACCGGCAGGCCATTGGTAGTGCCATTGGAGTAAGGAGGCCGGGTATTAACGTCGCCGCCCCAGCCGCACACGTAAATGCGGTTGCAATCGTCGACCAGAAAAGCGGTGGGGGATATATTGGTTACTACCGGGTTATCATTACTGCCGAATACCGTGGAAAAAATACTAGCGGTTAAGTTGTTGTTTAGCTTCTGAATGAACTGGCGGCCATTTGCCACGGAATATACGCCTCGGGTAACCGGATAATTACCCCGGGTTTGGCCCAGCAAATACACATTACCGGTTCCATCTAGTTGCACAAAATACGCTTGATCAAAACTGCTGGTACCCAAATACGAAACCCGTTGCAGCGTTTGCCCATCGTTACTGATTTTAGCTACAAAGCCATCGGCCGCACCTCCCAGGTAAACGGGACGGTAAGCGCCGGCAACCCCGGGTAAAGTAGGACTATTGGTACCCCCGCAGATGAAAACGGAATTAGTCGCCGCATCCAATTGAATGGAATAACCCGCATCGGTACCGGGGCCGCCCAAATACGAACTCCACTCTAAGTTACTCAGGTTAGCATTTAATTTAAATATAACAGCATCTGATTCGCCACCACCAGCCTGACTTTGAAAGCCGTTCTTAACCGGAAAATCGCTGGAAGCGGTGGAAGAAACTACGTACACATTATCTGCAGCATCCGTAATAATATCGCTCCGGAACTGGTCGCCGTAATTGTGCGTCAAAGGCGATTCCTGATCTAGCAAGCCTTCGTTCCGCGAACCGCCCATAAACGTGGAGGCCAATAGCGCTGATCCATCGGGACTGAGCCGACTAATTATCAAATCGGACCCTAAACCAAAACCAATGCCCGGTAGGGGATAAGTGGCCACCCGATTGCCATTAACTGTGGTTAAGTCGCCTTTGAAGTTAGGGTTTACGGCACCATCCGTTACCGGATAATCCCCGGAGCTGGTGGTACCCAGCACCATGAGTTCATTTTTACTATTTACCACCAAACTACTGGGCAGATCGGCGCGACTACCGCCTAAATACGTAGCATACACCAACGAAGCTGGTCCGCTAGCGGTTGGGTTATATTTTAAAATGGCAATGTCCCAGCCCCCGTTAACCCCCAGGTCCACATCCGCGGAGCCATTCCAATCTATGTCGTAAGCACCGATTGTGGCCGGAAACCCGACCGCCGTGGTAGCGCCTCCGGAATACATATTACCCTCGTTATCGTACGTAGCCGTAAATCCCCAATTATCGGCAATAGAACCACTAAACGACGAAAAAATTAATTCCGGATCGATAAGCAAAGGTACATTAGGAGCATAGCCCGCCGGGAAATCAAACGAAAGCACTTTGCCCGTTAATTTAAACCGGCATGGCACTTCGCGCAACTGGCCGTTAATGGTTTGAAAAGCAACCGGCTTGCGCTCAATTACGGTAGTAACCGAAGTAGTAATTCGTAAATCGCCGTTGGCCAGCAGGGCTACTGCAGCTCCATCGTAATGTAATTTAATTTGATTGGGATTGGTATTGGGCTGAAGCAGGAATTCGTACTTTAAATGAGCTTCTTTCTGATAAAGACGCATGGCCACTCCATTGTATAAATTCTGGTACTTTACCTCACCGTAACTTTTCACCCCAGAAGCCCATTTGCGCGGATCGTTACCCAGGTAATAGTTCCGGAGGCCGGGCCGCAAATCAGCACCACTTACTTTAACCGTATTTTTTGTAGCATTTAAAAAAGTAACCTTATAAGCGTGCCCTTTCACCTTCATCGGAAGCGCTGCAGTCCGTACGGGAACAGGGCGGTCGCTGTGGTGATTAGGTAACTGGGAGCCATCGAGAAAGGTATAAATAAAACTTGCATCTTGCAGAAAAAGGCGGCCATCGGGTAAATCGGCAGCAAAGCGTACGGAGGCGGGCCACTGGTTTTTGTTTTGGATAAATTGAAGACTCTTATCCCCAACGGGCTGGTTATTCATTCGGGCCGGCATCGCCGATGGCCTCGCGATTTGCGCCTGGGCAACAGAAAAAACAGAAAGACAACCAATAAGCAGTTTGCTGAAGAGAGTTAAAAATTGCTTCATACGCATAAACTTCTGAACTATAAATATATTAAGAAGTTTTGATTCCTTGCTCCTCCGCTAGATTTTCTGTAGCGGTTCCGAATTATCACTACCCCAGCGCTACTATCTGAGCCGGCCCCACTACGGTTGGTAAAAACCCATTTAAAGCTTCGTACACCTCTTGTTAAAACGTATTATTAAGATTGTAATTTTAAGTGCCTATTTCTGAGCTTACGTACATTTTTTTAAAAATTTCTCTTTTCGCTTACCCTTACGAAGAGCTCTTCTTTGGCTTAAGTACTTTTAATTTTACCGGTGCCACGCCAGCCTGAATAATGCCTAACCTGCCGGCGGCAGCCCGCGATAAATCCAAAATGCGGCCGCGGGTATGCGGTCCCCGGTCGGTAATTTTAACTTTTACCGACCGGTGGTTTTTGGGATTCGTAACTTTTACCCGGGTACCCAGCGGCAGTTTTTTATGTGCGGCGGTTAACTTGCCTTTGCGGTAAGGTTGGCCGTTCGCCATTTTTTTACCCTGAAACTTATCGGCGTAGTAAGATGCATTGCCCTGTTCGGTGTAGCCTTTCCAGGAAGTAGCATTACGGACACAACTACTAAATAGGCAAGCAATAACCAGAGCGAAAAACCAACTACGGAATTTAAAAAAAAGCATACTACCCACTAAAGTTCCATAATATCTTCGTTCCAGATTTCGGGCTTGGCCTGAATAAATTGCTGCATCATGGCCACACATTCCGGCAAATTGAGGTCTACTACTTCTACGCCGTGCGATTCCAGAAAAGCCCGGGCACCACTAAAAGTCTGCGACTCGCCCACCACTACTTTCGGAATTTTAAACTGCACAATGGTACCTGCGCACATGTAACAAGGCATTAAAGTAGAGTAAATAACAGTATCGCGATAGCTGCCGATGCGGCCGGCGTTATTTAAGCAATCCATTTCGCCGTGCAGAATGGGGTTATTTTCCTGCACCCGCTTGTTATGGCCGCGCGCTACCAACTTGCCATTTTTAACTAAAACCGAACCAATGGGAATACCACCTTCCGCTAAACCTTGCTGCGCCTCGGCAATCGCCATTTTCATAAATTCGTCCATGTTGTATATTTAAGTAGATACCTAAAAATTTAAAATCGCTTGCCCGTACCCGCTCTTTCTTACTTAATTTTTTAAAATTTTAATATTTAAGCGAAGCTCTATGTACCAGGTTTATTTTATTAAAATCTGAATTTAACTAACCCGGTTTATTTTAAGAACTAAATTACCGTTGTCCGGGCGGTTCTTGGGCCAGATCGTAATTATAAAGTTCAATGGCTTCGTTCAAGTGATCCTTTTGAAACAAATTCATTAGCCACGGAATCGCGGCCAAACCTAAACCCAGGTACAGAGTTGGATCAGCCCGATTTACTACGCTTGGCCCCGTATTTCTGATTGAATTCACCAACCCGTAAACAAACACGCCCGAGCCCAGTACTGTTAAACCTGTTTGCAAGCGCTTACCCCGGCGGTATTTCTCGAGCACCTCTATGCTACCAGCGTTCTCCGAAAGGGCACCTCTCAAGTTCTGGTAATTTAAATCGGCCAGCGGCCCGCCATCTTTAGAGAAATAATACACCCGGCGGGTAGATGGCATGCCATAACCATATCCTCCATAACCATAAGGCCCGTACATGCCCGGGTAATAATTATCGTACGACGTTTTAGAAGTATAAAATTTAGAAATTTTGCCCACCGACACACGCTTGGCAAAATCAGAGCGTTTGCTGTTGCTCACGCGGGTATAAAAACCTTGCTGGTCCTGAAAGTACTGCACTCCAGCCAGGTCGTACTGCGCCGAGTCGTCTATTAAAATAAAACTTTTCTTGAAAACCGGCGACTTTACCTGCAGTTTGCGGGCGTATATGCGCTGGCCATTATTTAAACCAACAAACAAACCGGGCTCCTGCAAGTTAGTAGTACCTGTTTGTCCGTAGGTATTCCAAACAAGCAAACCCAAGAAGAGAAGAAGAAAGTACTTTTTCATGCTAATTAAACGCACCTCCAAGGAGCTAGCGTATCTGGGCAAGATAAGCGATTTAAACATTTTTATAATTGTTCTTGGGTTCATTTATCGCGGCAGCTAGCCTTTATTTATGAAGAAGAGCCGCTAAAACGAAAAAAGGATGCTTTGCGGGCATCCTTTTTTCGTTTTAGCGGCTCCTGGCGGCTTAATCTTTAATATCGATATCTATGTTACGGGTTTTATAAACTGATGTGTGGTAAGGCAAACGCACCTGCAATTCGTGATTTTCGAATACCGCATCAATACGCGATAAATCTATTTGCGGCGGCAGCGTAAACTGCTGGCTAAATAATGGCATAGCAGTTTCAGATTCTTCATCGAAACGGTGAGCCGCCATAACGGTTAATTGATTTTGGTTTAATGCTATATGAAAAGCTTCCGGACTTACTGAAGGAATAAAAACCCGGATAATAGCCCCTTTCTCGAGTTTATCTACTTTTACCTGGGGCAAAGCAATACCCCCACCCAAGGTATTTAATACATCAATCTGGTGGGCAATTTGCTGTAAAAACTCTTTATTTTTAATTAGCTTCATCTCTATCTCCTAGGTAATGTTACCCTTGGATTTATACAAACGCCGTACCACGCGGTTTAAGTAGCCTTACCGTTCATTTAAATAGCCAATTCCAGACATAATGGCTTCTATTTTAATTCTACAGCGACATAATGACCGAATCTATATATATCCTGATTATTATCCAGCCTGGCGGGGAAAGCAGCGGGGTAGAAACGCTAAATTGTACGCCTTACCATCCTCTTCTACAGAAATATTTTTAAAAATTTATCTTTAAAGCCAAAGCAGTAATATATTCGTAGGTATAATTATTGAAGTAAAAATTTACACATCCGTAGAATAATGCAAAGCGCTAAACCAAGACGTACCTTTTGTTTGTTGTGTTTATAAAGCTTACCATTTTGTGTAATTGTACCTGTTTTAATGTATGCCTGATATGAATCGAATGTTTGTTAATTTATTTGCAGTATTACTGATAGCCCTGCAATCCTGCACCGAGGCTAAAACCAAACCAATAACCACGCCTCCGTTGCCTCCACTTTCTGCGGCTGAAGTAAAAGCCCGGGGCTTTGAACTGGCTACTTTTGCGGGTGGCTGTTTTTGGTGCACCGAAGCTGTTTTTGAACGTTTGCGGGGCGTAGACCGGGTAATATCCGGTTATAGTGGCGGCCCTGAGAAAAACCCAACTTACGAGCAAGTAGGTGCCGGCGAAACGGGTCACGCAGAGTCTATTCAAATTTACTACGATCCCAAGCAGGTTACTTACCCCGAGTTACTAGAAGTATTTTTCGTTACCCACGATCCTACTACGTTAAACCGCCAGGGTCCCGACATTGGTAAGCAATACCGCTCGGCTATTTTTTACCACAACGAAGAGCAAAAACAACAAGCTTTGGCTTATGTAAAAGAACTGGAAGCGAAGAAGGCTTTCCGCAACCCGATTGTAACTCAAATCCAGGCTTACAAAATGTTTTATCCGGCTGAAGATTACCACCAGGATTATTACGAACATAACCCGGAGAACCCTTACGTTCAGTCGGTAACGGCCCCTAAAGTGCACAAGTTTGAGAAGCAGTTTCGGGATAAATTAAAAACTACGGCTTTAAAAGCTAGCGCGAAATAATACGTATAAGAACCAGAATAACAAAAACGGCTACCCAGATCAGGTAGCCGTTTTTGTTATCTCAATTTCTAAAAAAATTTATTTACATAGTACCTTGCAATACATAATACTATGTTTATCTTTGTACCGGTAGTCGCAACGAGTGTTACCTACCAACAAATGCATTATTTATAAACAACCGGAACTATGAAACGAGCCACTCTGCCCATTTTCTTTGCTGGTAGTAAGAGATGGGCTACATTCATCATAATACTAATCCTGAATACCGCATGTGCCTTATCCAGTGAAGCGCAGGGTTATTCGGAGGAGGTGAATAGTTATTTAAAAACGCAGGTAAAGGTAACCGCCATTAAAGGAGCCATACTGGTAACCGAAAATATGACGGATTGGTTGAGCCAGGCAAACGTTACTCCCGGCAGCACCAAGAAAGCAGAAAACCCAATTGCTGCGGTAACGCCTGCGCCGCAAGCACAATTAACGCTGAATAAACCTAAAAGCGCCACCACCATTAAACCAGGTAAACGGCCTTAATTTTTAAATTTTTGCGTTTGCCACCGCTTTTTTAACAAAATAAATTAAATGCGCAGGTGCACATCGCCTTTTACCGGATGCCCTACACAGGTAAGGGTTAAGCCCTGCGCTAAATCTTTGTCTGTGAGCACCTCGTTATACGATAACCAAACCTGGCCTTGGGTACATTGCGCAACGCAGTTTCCGCATCGGCCGGCTTCGCAGCTATATGGCAGTAACAAATTAGCTTCTTTTGCCGCTTGCAGAATGGTTTTAGGGTATTGCACCTTTAAGTAGTATTCTTGCTGTCGGTAACGAATTACTATTTCGTGCTCTTCTGTATCCGGAGGTAAGTTACGGACTACGGGCTTATCGGTGCTAAAATTTTCTTTCCGGATATTAGCAGCGGGAATATGGGCCTCGCGAAGCGCGTAGGTACACATGCGCATGTAATTTAACGGGCCACAAATGTAACAAAGTACCTGCTCGGGCTTTGCGGTTACGTGCTGCCCCAAAAAAGCATGCAACAAAGCTTTGTGTAAGCGGGCGCGGCTTAAATTGGCATTATTACTAAATAAAAATTCAATCTGCAACCGCCCTGCGAACTGTTGCGCCAGCAATTCTAAGTTTTTTTTAAAAATTGTTTTTTCCGGCGCGTGGTTGCTGTACAGTAACGTTATAGTTACATGCGGGTGCGCGTATAAAGCTGTTTTAAGCAACGAGTAAATAGGAGTGATGCCACTGCCGGCTGCGCAAAATAAAAGATGTTGATAAGCTGTAATATCCGCAGGTAAAGTAAATAAGCCGGCTGCCCCAATGGTGTATATCTGGTCGCCGGGTTGGGCATAATCTACTAATTGCCGGGAAAAAAGCCCATTCTGGATGCGCTTAACGCCAATGGTTAAAGGCTCCTGTAATTCCGGAGAAGAGGTAATGGAATACGAGCGCCGGATTTCACCGGCATGGGTTTGCCGCACCAGCGTTAAGTATTGCCCTGCCTGGTATTCAATTTTATTTTCTGAATCTTCTGCAAAACGTATTGTTTTTACATCCTCTGCTTCTTGTTGTACTGCCGAAACCGTAAGTATTTTGTATAAAGAATTCATTGCTTTTGATAACCCATTCATCGTAATTCTTTCTCTTACGCAATTAAAACCGTTAAAGCTTTTAACTGCCGCAAATAGAATAATCTTTAAACGATAAATTCTGGATTTGGCCGGTTTTTTATACCAAGGAACCGGAATTTTGCCGGGGTTATTTACAAAGCTGGAAGCCAGGAGAAGGTAGCGCCATGCCCGGGCAGAAGTAAAACCCAGACTTTAAAAATTTACTTACCGGAAAATACTATTAAAACTTAAAATAGGAGCGGGCTCTTTAGAGAGCGGTTTTAGCAAGGTAATTTGCCCGTCGCCGCCGTACTCCGATACGTAAATATTACCTGTATTTAAATCTTCGGTTAAGTCTAAGGGCAGTAAAAAGTCTGAAAAACCAGGAATGGCTCTGCCGGGTGTTTCGCGGTTAATGGTGTTGTTCTTTCCACTGGGGTCCAACACAATAATATCGCGGTTTTCCATTAACCTAACTACTAACAACTTACCTTTTAATTGGCCTTTAAAAGCGCCTCCGCGGTATTCAATAATACCGTTTGGGGAGTGATGCATCGGAAACTCAAAAGCAAAACCCCGGTAATTAGGGTCGGGCTGGATACCCACCGGATATTGATTAAACTGGGCCGGATCGGTATTTACCGTAGGGTTTCCGCCATTTAACACGTACTCGCCCCGACTAGGGTTAGGATGCCCGTAATAGCCCCCTTTTTCTACCCGTAATAAATAATCGTTTTGGGCTTCGGCCACATTGCGGATAGCCGGTATTTTTTGACCTTTATAAACGCTACCATCCGGGCGGCGGGTGCCTTCTACCGAGGCAGGGGTATTGCCACCAGCTCCCGAACCATTGGTAGTAACATACAACTCGCCGTTGCTGTGCCAAACCAAATCGTAGGCATTCCGGATACCCGAAGCATAAATGGTTAACGGAGCCTCCGGCGCCATGGGGTCATAAGTGCCACCATCCGCTGTTTTTACATCCAGGGGCAACTCCAAAGATTTTATTTTTTTTACATCCAGGCGCAAAATAGCGGCCGATAATACATGCTCCTGGCGGTTAGCCCAGGTACTATCCGGCGCCCCCATGGCGGTATTACTGCCCTGGCAAAAGTATAAAGCTTTATCTGGGCCAAAAGCAATGCTGTTGGTTAAATGGTCTTTGGCCGAACGGGGTAAATTAACGAGTACGTCTTGTACTTCTTCTAAATTAGCGCCCGATAAGCGGGTTAATTTGCCATCCCAATCGGGTCCATCGGAGAACATGAACGAACTGTGGCTCACCCAGGCAATTAAATTGGTTGCTGTGGCAGCCGGATCAAAAGCTAAACCAATAGCTAACCGTGGTGTCCGTTTACCCCCCGCATCTTGCAAGGAGTAAATGATTTCCGGATCCATAAGGGTACCATCTGGTTTTATTATAAACCGCTTTATTTTACCATCTACCGTACAAGCATATAATTTCCCATCCGGCCCCATGGTAACACTGGTATGATGGCCCTTGGTATTTTGTAATTCAATTCGGTCGAAGGCAACTTCTTCGTTTACGGCACTTGCCAGGCGTACGTGCGATAGATCCTTTACGTCTTCCAGCAGGTGTTTTATGGCTAACCGGAGCTCTCTCAATTTTTGCTTTTGCTGTGTACAGGAAGTAACTAATCCTGACACGATTAAGAAAGCGGTAATTGCAAGAACTTGGCGTAATTTAACTCTCATTAGAACATTAAACTTCGGGATATAAAGTACCTGCCAGAATTTTCTAACAATAATCTACTTTATAACAAATATATACAAAACTAAATATATTATCTTAACTAAAAACTGATATTTATCATTTATACCTTTTATTTTACAGATTCAAACGAAATAAATGGGTTCCGGCTGCTGTTAAATTGGTAAATGGTTTCTTACAGTTGGATTAGCTAAGTACGTGTTATTAGGTTAAAAGTTGATAAATTTGGATATTTTAAAGGCCTATTGTTATAAATAAAGCATTTTATATCTTTCATTCACTATCCTGCTTAACTACTAACACGTGTTTTTATTGCTAATTCTAATTAAAATTTCAAGTTTAAATAGAAAATTTAAAAGGTATTACCAAAAACCTGGCCGAATTTTCAGTACGGGAGAAAAACAACAATACAGGGCAGTGTTATTCTTTGCAGTAAGCCGGCAAATACCAGATTGGATTACTCAAAGCAGTTAAATGATTTCTAGTTAAACAGCGCCCTAAAAACAAGTTTACCCGATGCCCCAACTATTAAACTTAAGAACAAAGGCATTTAGCTTTTTGTACAAAATTATAACGAAAATAATTAAAAAGCAGCCAACATTACTAATTGATTATCAATAAAATAAATAATTTAGCAATTTTTGATAAAACAAAAAAAGCATATTTGCCTTTTGCTTAACAAAACAGAGCTGATGGGCACCAACCATGCGCACGAAAAAAGAAAAAATTTAAAAAAATGAAAGGAACAAACCGAGCTGATATTTACCCGGGCTTAGAAGTAGCCATTATTTTAAAAAAAGATCAACGCAGCGGCAAACAGACCCAGGGCATCGTAAAAGATTTGCTTACCAGTGCGGCGTACCACTCCCGCGGAATAAAAGTGCGCCTGGAAGATGGCCAGGTAGGCCGGGTAGTAGATATTATCGAATAATATTTTGATATTCCTGGTTACGGGCTTTTGCTCGAATGAAGAAAAGCGGTTTTTACCTGTTTATTTGCCTGATAACGGCAACCCGGTTACGTTAAACAAACTTTTTAAGCTAAAGTATCAGGCTTTTACCTTAATATAAGGTAAGTTTAAGATTACTATTTAGCAGAAAAATAAATTTTGGGTATACTTTTATCCTTTAAAAGGAGTATACCTACCTGAAGACCTAACGTATGAGCAACCAGAAACCATCGTTATTATATACTGTTCTTAGTGCCAAATGCCCCCGGTGCCGCGAAGGCAATATGTTTCCGCCGGGTACTTTATACAGTAGCCGCTTTGCCGACATGTACCCGCAATGCCCTTGCTGCGGCCAAAGCTTTGAACCGGAACCTGGTTTTTATTACGGGGCCATGTACGTGAGTTTTGCTTTTAGTACCGGTATATTTCTGGCGGTGTTATTTATACTAAGCCTTTTGGTAAAAGAAGTTACGCTGGGTATGGTAATGGGCACCATTGCGGTAATTGTAATTGGTTTGCTTCCGGTTATGTTCCGGTTATCGCGGGCAGTATGGATCAACTTTTTTCTTCGCTACGAAGGCCCTTGTAACCAAATCCCGAAAAAGTAAGGTTCGGCCGCAGGCACGGGTTTATAACCTATTTATGGCTCTGTGTACGCTGCAATTTTTTCAGAATCTGGCAGGAATTTATGCCGGCAAATCTGCCAGTTTTTCAGAAAATGGGTTTGGCAAAGCATTTGTTATAAGCTAGTTAAGTTTTTTATTTAAAGGTTTAATCTCAACAAGTTAAATTTTAAGGAGGATTTAATTATGGGAACTTTAATGAAAAATGATCGCAGTTTTTTTCCGGCCATCCCTTCTTTTTTCGACGACATGTTAACCAGGGATTGGTTTAACTGGCCATTAACTCATAACTCCAGCAGTGTTTCGGTGCCAGCCGTTAACATTAAAGAAACCAATGATACTTACGAGCTGGAAGTAGCTGCTCCGGGTATGAGCAAAGAAGATTTTAAAGTAGAGTTAGATAATAACCTGCTGGTAATCTCGGCCCAAAAAGAAAGCCGACACGAAGAGAAAGATGAAAGGGGTAACTTTGCCCGCCGAGAGTTCAACTACCAGTCCTTTAGCCGTAGCTTCAGCCTGCCTGAAAGGTTAGTAAAGGGCGAAGAAATCTCTGCTAAATACAGCGATGGTATCCTTTATATTTCTGTTCCTAAAACAGAAGAAGCCAAAGTAAAACCGGCTAAACAAATTGAGATTCATTAATAACAAGAGGCGGGGCAACCCGCCTTTTTTGTTATAGTGCATTTGCCCCTAAACCTGAAAGGGGTTTAATTTCTAAGGCACCTGTTACTAAAAAGTTATTTTTTTAAAAAATTGCCTTTAATTACAGCGTCAATCAATTATTTAGCTAATTTTATATTGCCAGCCTATGAAATACCTGCGTATGTAAATACCTTTACTTTTACATCTTGCTTAAAGTATCTCTTGTATGAGTTTAAATAACTTAAGTGCTCCTGTTCTGGAAAAGTTGCGCCAGCTAACTTTTTCGGATGATAGTATCTACGACTTTTTTAGTTTAGCCAACCGAGCTTACCTGATGGTATACCTGCACGGCGGCGAGGAAAAAAAAGAGCACCTCGATAAAATAAAGAAAGTAATTGAAACGCAAATCCGCCCTTTAATTGAACAGGAATTAATTCACGAAGAAAAAGTAAATTTGTTTAACACGGCCAAAACTAACCTGGTAACCTACTTTACCGCTTACGTAAAGCAAAAGAAGTAATTAAAGTGGTACTTATCTTTAATAAGTGGAGATGTACTATTGGTCAGTTAAATTTTTAAAATAAATACCCGGAACAACCTGCTTTTGAAGCAAAAATCAGGTTTTGGTAAAAGTTGCCGAAAATTGAATAGCTTGGCCATCCATTTTAAATGAAGCGCTTATCTGCAATTAAAATAAACTGATATTCGCTAAATAAGTTTTGATCCATCCTTAAACATCCTGATAATACCAAAACAGCAAAAAAACAAACGCCCTGCTTTTTAAATTACCTGCATTTGCAACGGACTTAGTGGATTAGCGCTGCTATAAACAAAACTTTGCTCGTTGGTTACGATACCCGCTTGTACCGGATTCTGGTGAATGTAATGGAGTTTCTGCCCGATGAGTTCGTTTGTATTTAAATCAATAGGATGGTTGTGGTGCTGCCAGAACTGGAACTCGATGTTGTAATTATTTTTACGGGCAAAATGCCGGAACAAGTACAGCAACCACTCTCGTCGGCTTTCCTGCGGATTATCCTGAATGAGTTGCAATAGTTGTTTAGCGGTATAGCTTTTAAAATCGCGGAGAATATCGCTGAGGGTACCGGTTTCGGCAGCAGCAATAAGGTGTACATGGCTGCTCATGATGCAATAAGCATAAAGCTGTAAGCCTTTCTGTTCCTGGCAAAATTTTAAATTTTTCACCAAAGTATCGCAGTACGCGCTTCGGGTAAACACATCTATCCAGCCTACTACAGTAAGCGTTACAAAAAACAGCCCGCCTTCGTACGTTTTATATGCCCGCGACATATTCCGGCTTATACGGGTTTAAGCCAGGTGGTGGCAAATTTTAGCAGCAAGAATTAGATAGCTAAAAGCAAAAATTTAAAAAATTTAAAAATATCGCGAGCGTCCACGCTCGTGATGCCCATCGTCCGGCCTCTGGCCGGTAGGAACTTGTTGCTGATTTGCTTTTAGGAAAGGTATATCGGTTCGCCCGGCCAGAGGCCTCCCAAATAGTTAGACACGAGCGAGGACGCTCGCGCCATGAGATTTACTTTGCTCACCCTTTATTGCAAGAGAAACTAATAAAATTGAACTTGCTTTGTCTATGTATTCCGAGTAACCAGCAATTAATTTCTTTCTTATCCTACTCAGCTCAGTGAAAGAAATCCTTTTAGTTCTTTTTCCATTTGCAGATGTATAAGAGTGGGACAACTCACTCTTTAATCTTAGTTCATGAATTAAATTTATAGCTAAAGCAAAATTTGGGTATGCAGCTTTTAATTTAACTGAGTTTTTTATAGAACCAATCTTACCCAAATTATATTTGCCTATTGTATTATCTCTTAAGTATAATGAGTCAAGAAGAAGATCATTGAAGACATCTAACTGATTTACAAAGGCTGTCGCATCAGTTTGAGAATACATCTTACAAATATAGATTTGCGTTTCGGCTTTCAACTTATGCTTTCCTAAAAATTTATTCCAATCTAAATTATTAAAAACATCTCCAAACAAATATTTTAAACTTTCTGGTATTGTGCTCTTACGAAAAGGTCTATCTTTTAATTTACCTAAATTAAATAATGCTATTTGGGCTAAATCATTAATTTCTGCATTATTAGCTTGAATATTTAAATTTTTTACTATACATAAATAGGCTGCATTCAAAGCAGTATCATTATCCCTTCTTTCTAAAAAAGAGTTAATCAGCAGCTCATATGATGGTAGGCCATAATCTTTCTCGCTAATTAAATGCATTATAGATTGTATTACCCACTCTGAAGAATCTTTTAAGAATATTTGTAAGTCATAAAATCTAAAATGAAATCCTTTTAATATCCAACTTATAATTGCGGCTTGTAAATTAGGAGAAGTTACATCTTCAATATTCTTGAATTTATTTAAGCAGTAATCAATTACTTCATTGATATGTTTTTCATGAATATTAGACGATAAGCATACAAGGTATTTTGCTGTTACTTCCTCGTATATATTATCTGTCTTTAACTTTTCTACTAATTTCTTCGAGATCAATTTTGAAAGCTTTGTTCTTCTTTCAAAATACCTTAATATGGTTTTATAAAGATGCGAATGTGAATCTAGAAGCTTGATTAAACGGTTATCAAGTTTAATGCTTGGAATAGCTAAACCTATAATAAACTTCAATGCTGTCTCATTATTTACATTTTTATCTCTCCTTATTATAATATCAATTTTTTCTAAAGCGTCATCTGGTTCAATTAACTTGTCGGTATCTTTAATTTCTGGGTCTAAGCTTATAGATTTTAATTCTTGAGCTAAATCTATTATTTTATGAATGTTAATTTTACTCGATTGGGGAAACAAACCAATTTCTTTGCTTAATAAATCAAGTTTTAAAAGAGAACTCCTTATGCCATACTCATCCAAAGCCATTAATCTAATATCATCTACATATCTTAGATACTTAATTGTAGGTTTTAGTTTTTTAAATCCTTCATCAATGTGAGTCATTACCACTTCTGCTAATATTCCTGATGCCATAGGTCCCTGTGGTATACCATGTCCATGATATATGACTTCATTTTTTTGATCTTTACAGGAATAATGATTATGGCAGGTCCATTTTTCAAGACAACTTATTAATCTGTCATTAAAGTCGTTAGAAATACCTAGTCGTTGAAGAAGCTGTCGTAAGACTTTGTGATCTATGGAATCATAAAAAGCAGTTAAATCAAAGGTAGCTGTTGTTGTAAAACCTGCATTAAAAGCTGTTTCTATACTACTGTTAAACCCTTTGTAACCTTTTTTCCAATCTTTTAAGAAAAACCTTGATTTACTTCCTGCATATTGGTTTCCAAAATTTAATAAATCATAATTTTTACCCGCTACAGAATAAAGTTTTTCAGCTATTACATTTACAAACGACTGATAAACAATTTGGTCTTCTATTGTTAAAATCGTAAAAGGACGTAATATTCCACTCTTTTTGGGTAAATATATCTTTACTGGTGGGGATGGGGTATATATATTTTGTTTTAATCTCTTACGAAGACTTTCTAAATTCTCTTTAGAAGAAACTGCATAAGCATTATAGTGATGTCTAAAGTAGTTTTTGTAATCCAGCTTTGCGCTTGAATTCAACCATCTCCAACTTCTGCTTAGATTTTCAATTGCGAATGCTTTATCTAAATCTTTCATGTAAGCCTCTGATAATGCAGTATATAATATTATATGAATTAATTAATTCTTCTAGAATAAGCACTAAAAAAAGAGGCCAATTTATTAGCCTCTCTTTTTTTAGAAATTAAAATTCTTAGCTACCACATGCCTCGCATGCGTCTGGGTTATCCAGGGAGCAGGCCATGTCGCTGCGGTTTTGGTCTGAAACGTTCATGGGTTCCAGGGTTTCAGCGGCTTGTTTTTCTACCGTGAACTTGATCGCGTCGGCGGCGGCTTTGGTACGCAGGTAATACATACCGGTTTTCAGGCCGCGTTTCCACGCGTGGAAGTGCATCGAAGTCAGTTTACCGAAGTTCGGGTTCTGTACGTGCAGGTTCAGGCTTTGGCTTTGGCAGATGTACGCTCCACGGTCAGCGCTCAGGTCAATAATGGTTTTCTGCTTAATTTCCCAAACGGTTTTGTACAGGTCTTTAATGTTCTGCGGAATGTTCGGGATATTCTGGATAGAACCGTTGGCCGCGATAATCTGGTTTTTCATGCTGTCGTTCCAGATACCGAGTTTAATCAGGTCTTTCAGCAGGTGTTTGTTTACCACCATAAACTCACCGCTTAGTACGCGCCGTACATATATATTAGAGGTATACGGCTCAAAGCTTTCGTTATTACCTAAAATCTGCGCAGTAGAGGCGGTTGGCATTGGCGCTACTAACAAGGAGTTACGCACCCCGTGTTCTACTACTTCGTTGCGCAAAGCTTCCCAATCCCAACGGCCCGACTCGGGGGTAACGTCCCACATATCGAACTGGAAGATACCGCGGGAAATAGGCGAACCTTCGAAAGTAGAGTACGGGCCATCTTTCTTCGCCAAATCTTTCGAAGCCGTCATGGCCGCAAAGTAAATAGTTTCGAAAATATCTTTGTTTAAGCGGGCGGCTTCTTCGCTTTCGAACGGCATGCGCAGCGCAATAAACGTATCGGCTAAGCCCTGAATACCTAAACCAATGGGCCGGTGGCGCAGGTTAGAGTTCCGGGCTTCTTCTACGGGGTAGTAGTTAATATCAATTACCTTGTTCAGGTTTTTGGTTACGTGGTAAGTTACCTCATACAGTTTCTGGTGATCAAACTGCTTAATTTCACCTTCGCCGGTTACAAAACGCGGCAACGCCAACGAAGCCAGGTTACATACCGCAATCTCGTCCGGAGCAGTGTACTCAATAATTTCGGTACATAAGTTACTAGACTTAATAGTACCTAAGTTCTGCTGGTTCGATTTGTTGTTAGCGTGGTCTTTAAAGAGCATGTACGGCGTACCGGTTTCGGTTTGGCTTTCCAGAATGGCAAACCACAACTCCTGCGCTTTAATGGTTTTGCGGGCGCGGCCTTCTTTCTCGTATTTTTCGTACAAGCGTTCAAACTCTTTGCCGTAGCAATCCGGTAAACCAGGAGCTTCGTTCGGGCAGAACAAACTCCAGTCGCCGTTGCTTTCCACACGTTTCATAAACAAATCCGGAATCCAGAGGGCGTAGAATAAATCGCGGGCGCGCATTTCTTCTTTCCCGTGGTTCTTACGCAAATCCAGGAATTCAAAAACATCGGCGTGCCAGGGCTCCAGGTAAATCGCGAACGCTCCTTTGCGCTTGCCACCGCCCTGGTCTACGTAACGGGCCGTATCGTTAAACACCTTTAACATAGGTACCAAACCGTTAGAAGTACCGTTAGTGCCTTTAATATAAGAACCTGTAGCCCGGATGTTGTGCGCGCTTAAGCCAATACCACCAGCGCTCTGCGAAATCATGGCGCAGCTTTTCAGGGTATCGTAAATGCCCGGAATGCTGTCTTCTTTCATGGTAAGCAAGAAGCAGCTCGATAATTGCGGCTTAGGCGTACCGGCATTAAACAGGGTAGGCGTAGCGTGGGTAAACCATTTCTCCGACATTAAATTATAAGTCTCGATGGCCGAATCAATGTCGTTTTTGTGGATACCGATAGCTACCCGCATGAGCATGTGCTGCGGCCGCTCCACTACTTTGCCATCCAGGCGCAGCAAATACGAACGCTCCAGGGTTTTGTAACCGAAATAATCGTAGTTGTAATCGCGGTCGTAGATAATGCTGGAGTCCAATAGAGCGGCATTTTTCCGGATAATTTCGTACACGTCTTTTGCCAGCAACGAGGCATTTTCGCCGGTTTTCGGATCTTCGTAAGTATACAGCCGCTTCATGGTGCTGCTGAACGACTTAGCCGTAACCTTATGCAAGTTCGAAATGGCAATCCGGGCCGCCAGAATAGCGTAGTCCGGGTGCTTGGTAGTCATGGAAGCCGAGATTTCGGCGGCCAGGTTATCGAGTTCTACGGTGGTTACCCCATCGTAAATCCCGTCGATTACCTTTTTAGCCACTTCAATCGGCGACACGTAAATCATGTTCAGGCCGTAGCAGAGCTTCTCTATTCGGGCCGTAATTTTGTCAAACTTGACGGACTCACGCCGGCCGTCTCTTTTTATAACTAACATAGTTTTGTAAAAATATAGGTTAAGGGAATCCGGCCGAGCGCAGAACGCCCGGTAATAGATAACAGCCTGATTGCCAAAGCCCCTTCAGGCGAGGTTTTAAAGATATATTTCTGAAATTTTAGGGAGACGAAGAGGCCGGAATTTTTTGGAAAGTGATTCGCTATTTTTTCCGTTGGCCTCATTCGTTGTTTCTGGATTAAAAATCTTCGTCGAGCGAGAACACGTTATCCGTGCGGTCGCTCATCACGCCCGCCTTCTGGTATTCGCCCACGCGTTTTTCGAAGAAATTAGTTTTACCCTGCAGCGAAATCATTTCCATGAAATCGAAAGGATTGGTAGAATTATAAATTTTAGAACAACCCAGGGCCACGAGTAACCGGTCGGCTACAAATTCGATGTATTGGCTCATGAGTTTGGCGTTCATTCCGATTAAGTCTACGGGTAGTGCGTCGGTTACAAATTCTTGCTCAATGGCAACCGCATCGCGAATGATGGTATGTACGCGTTCTTCGGGCAGCGGGTTTTCCAACATCGAGTACAACAAGCAGGCAAAATCACAGTGGAGTCCTTCGTCACGGGAAATCAACTCATTCGAAAACGTTAAGCCCGGCATCAGGCCTCGTTTTTTGAGCCAGAAGATAGAGCAGAATGAGCCGGAGAAAAAGATACCTTCTACGGCGGCAAACGCGATTAAGCGCTCGGTAAAGTTCTCGGAATTAATCCAGCGCAAGGCCCACTCGCCTTTTTTCTTTACGCAGTCTACCGTTTCGAGCGCATTAAACAAGCGGTCTTTCTCGGCCGGATCTTTAATATAGGTGTCAATCAATAAGGAATACGTTTCGGAGTGTATGTTTTCCATCATAATCTGGAAACCATAAAAACAGCGGGCTTCGGGCATTTGCACTTCCTGCATGAAATTAATAGCCAGGTTTTCGTTCACGATACCATCGGAGGCCGCAAAGAAGGCTAAAACGTGCGAAATAAAGTGCCGTTCGCCATCATTCAGACGCTCCCAGTCTTTAATATCCGCCGATAAATCAATCTCTTCGGCCGTCCAGAAGCTGGCTTCGGCTTTCTTGTACATTTGCCAAACGGCGTCGTTCTGAATTGGGAATAGAACGAATCTATTCGGGTTCTCTTGCAATATGGGCTCCATAGATACTAATTAAAGGTAAACGAAATAGGTATTATTAGATCACGTTGATAACCAGCGGGATAACCGGTTTGTACTTTCCGCTGGGCCTTTCTACAGGTGAATCTGATTCAAATATACGGAAGAACCCTGCGGATATTCCTTATAAAATCATTTATTTCTCCACTATTTCTCCACAGATGTTCACACTTAGAATGTGTATAAATAAACCAATTTATGCACAGTAAGTTTTTTAAGACAAGCAAAAAACTAGTTAACGTTTTGTAAATGAGATAAGTAAATAGGAAATTTATTAAATAAATTAAAATAGCGCATATTTGGTAATTACCATAACAAATACTACCTTTGCCCCCTAATTATAAAACCACAAAAGTAAGCTTCATGTACGCAATAGTTGATATCGCAGGTCGTCAGACCAAGGTAGAAGGCGGTAAATTCGTCTATACCAACAAGCTTTCCGGCAATGAGGGTGACGCCGTAGAGTTCGCCAATGTATTATTAACCGAAGACAACGGCACTATTAACGTAGGTGCGCCGTTTGTGGAAAACATTAAAGTTACCGGTAAAATACTTGGCCATGTTAAAGGAGATAAAGTTATTATCTTCAAGAAAAAACGCCGTAAAGGTTACAAAAAGAAAAATGGTCACCGCCAGGATTATACGAAAGTATTAATCGAAAGCATTGCTTAATTAGTAAGAGCAGGTATTTTACAAGTAAATTAATTTAGTAAAATTTTCGGGTTCCCGAATTAAAAGTATAGAAGAAAATGGCACACAAAAAAGGAGCCGGCTCGTCGAACAACGGTCGCGAGTCGCATAGCAAACGACTGGGTGTAAAAATTTACGGAGGCCAGACTATCACCGCTGGTAACATTATCGTGCGTCAGCGCGGTACCGCGCACCATCCAGGCACCAACGTAGGTATTGGTAAAGACCATACCTTATTTGCCTTAACCGATGGTATTGTACAATTTAAAAAAGGCCGCAAAGACCGTTCTTTCGTATCGGTTCTTCCGGTAGATGCTCCTGTAGCTGCTGAAGTTGCTGAGTAATTTTTAAAAATTTTGATTTTAGAAAAGGCTGCCTTAGGGTAGCCTTTTTTCGTTTTAGCTAATTCTGTTTCCGTAGGTTCTTTTGCATTTGAGTTTGTTTAGCAAGGTCTCATTAAAGCAGTTACTTTCTAATAGCATAGTGGCCTTATTTACCCCTCCGCCTGCGGCACCTCCCCTAAAAACAGGGGAGGAGATGTGGCTACTACTTTTTTATTTCTTTCCTTGCTGTGATGTGGAATGCCTCGTTCCTCGGCACCGGAAGCCTACAAGGCGCTCTAGAGCCAAACTGGTGTCTGTTGCTTTTAGCTACTGCTTTTCCTAGTTGAAAGAAATTTCAATTCAAAGTAGTTGCAAAACGCATATAATCTTCTCTTGAATATCAAAGATTTTACTCACTCAAAGTAGAGCTAATAAAGCAAATAATTTAAAGCTCCCCTCCTTAGATAAGGAGGGGCAGGGGTGGTTGACTTCTATTTAAACCACTAAATAATTTACCTTGCATCATACATAAAACTACGAAGCAGATATCTTAAGAAGAGAACAATACCAGTTTTTGTTTTGAGGGCCTTTTAGCGATTCGGTGTGGCGGAGCCACATTCCGCAGCGGAGCGAGGAAAGATTCGCTAAACCGCCCGAAAAGCAAAAACGGGGCCCGCCGGCCATGAGGCCACCAAGCTGATAGAAAGTAGTTACTTTAGTGAGACTTTGCAATGTAAGTTCAGAAACAGAAGGTCAAAAAATTAATAACTCTTTCTTATCTTTAAACCACACTCCACCACTCACCCTATGATCCGCAACAAACTAATACTTCTGTTTCTGGGAAGCATTGTTTCTCCATTCTGCTTAAGTGTTCAAGCGCAGGAAATGAGCTTTGAAGAATACGAGCCTAAATCTACGCTGGTGGTACCCGAGCACCCGGTAACCAAAGCCAAGTACCCGTTTATTGATGTGCACAGTCACCAAAACTCCAATATGAGCAAAGAGGCTATGGCCAAAATAGTGCAAGAGATGGATGCTTTAAACATGCGTACTATGGTTAATTTAAGCGGCGGTAGCGGTGCTACGCTTAAAAGCGGAGTCGCTAATTTAAAAGGCAATTATCCCAACCGGTTTGTAGTATTTGCGAACGTAGATTTTGATAAAATTGATGATCCGGATTTTGGCCGGAAAGCCGCTGCCCAATTAGAACAAGACGTGAAAAACGGCGCTCAAGGATTGAAAATTTTTAAAAATCTGGGCTTGACCGTGAAAGATAAAAACGGCAAAAGAATCCCAACCGACGATCCACGGCTCAATCCTATCTGGCAAAAGTGTGCCGAACTAAAAATTCCTGTACTTATTCATACCGGCGAGCCGCGTTCTTTCTTCGACCCGATCGATAAAAACAACGAGCGCTGGTTGGAGTTGAAACAATTTCCAAACCGCGCCCGTCCCAGCAGCGAATATCCTGGGTGGGAGCAAGTAATGCAGGAGCAGCACAATTTGTTTGCGAACAATCCTAAAACCATATTTATTAATGCCCACCTTGGCTGGCTCGGCGGCGATTTAGCCAGACTGGGTAAGTTATTAGATAAGTTACCAAATGTGTACACCGAGATTGGTGCCGTACTCGCGGAAATAGGCCGCCAGCCGCACTTTGCCCGCGAGTGGTTTATTAAATACCAGGACCGGGTGTTATTTGGGAAAGATATTTACGCTCCCACCGAATACTACACCTACTTCCGGGTACTCGAAACCGACGACGAGTACTTCGACTATTACCGCAAACGCCACGCTTTCTGGAAAATGTATGGTTTAAACCTGCCGGACGAGGTATTGAAAAAGTTGTATTACAAAAATGCATTAAAAATTATTCCCCGCTTAGATACCAGCGGTTTTCCAAAATAAAGGGGGGAAAGCTTACTATGATCTAAAAATTTAATTCTTGTGCGCATAGCGGCGATTGATGCTTTAGTTTCTTACTGAAGTTGTTTTATATCACTAAGGCGCGGATTTACTTCCATGCCTTACTCAAAATGCTAGTCAGCCGCTGCCATGCAAATTTTTTAATATTATTAATTACTGGCATACGTACCCGCCAGTTCATCAATGCGCTGCGCTAATTTGCGATCGCGGTTAGTAACGGTATTGCCGGCATCAAAGGTATATAACTCAAAATAGACTACATTATACACATTCCGCCAGTCCGGATGGTGATCCATTTCCTCGGCGAGCGCGGCTACTTGGGTCATAAATGCGAATGCCGTTTTAAAATCCGGGAACCGGAAAGTTTTCTTCAACCGGTTGTCTGTTTCTGTCCACATAAGGGTAATTTTTTAAAAAATTTAGATACAATACAAATTAATGTAGCCCAGGCCGTTACCGTAGCAGTTGCGTAGCCTAACCTGTAAACTTCAGATTATTATTTATATACAGAGCTATTTTGTTCCCACGTTAGCTAGTACAGCCTACCCTTTAATTATTCAGGTTCAAAAATATAGTACTATTCTCCTTTAGATTACGAGTTTTTAATTTTTTAACTTAAATAATAGCAATCGAATGGAAATTTGTAGAACTGCAATAAATGCCTTTCGTATAGAATGGCTCTCGTGCGAATATTAACTTTTAAACTATGGAAAATAAACCTACGTCGCAGCCAGATCAGCACCAGGCTGACCAACCCGGCGATGAATATAAAATGACTCCCAAGCCCGAAATTATC
This sequence comes from Adhaeribacter swui, assembly GCF_014217805.1. Taxonomy (NCBI): domain Bacteria; kingdom Pseudomonadati; phylum Bacteroidota; class Cytophagia; order Cytophagales; family Hymenobacteraceae; genus Adhaeribacter; species Adhaeribacter swui. The sequence goes on along the minus strand of NZ_CP055156.1, from coordinate 1,868,709 downwards.
CGGGATAATTATAAAGGAAGCGATAAACTAGCCGGTAAAGTGGCTTTTATTACAGGGGGCGATAGTGGCATTGGGCGCGCCGTGGCGGTGCATTTTGCCCGCGAAGGCGCTGATATTGCCATTGTATACCTCGACGAAAACGAAGATGCCCGCGAAACCAAACGCTTAATAGAAGCCGAAGGCCGTAAATGTTTGCTTATTCAGGGCGACTTGCGCGAAGAAGGTTTTTGTAAAAATGCGGTGCAGCAAGCCGTGGATGAGTTTGGCGGAAAAATAAACATTGTAGTTAACAATGCGGCCGAGCAACACGAACAAAAAGAGTTGGAAAGCATTAGCCAGGAGCAGTTAGAAGCTACTTTCCGGACTAATATTTTTGCTTATTTTTATGTGGCACAAGCAGCTTTGCCGCACCTGCAAAAAGGCGATAGTATTATAAATACCACGTCGGTTACGTCTTTCCGGGGCAGCAGCCATTTAATAGATTATTCGGCTACCAAAGGCGCCATTACAACTTTTACCCGTTCGCTGTCGCAGAACCTGGCCGAAAAAGGAATCCGGGTAAATGCCGTAGCGCCAGGCCCCATCTGGACGCCGCTAATACCGGCTACGTTAGAAAATGTGGCTGATTTTGGCTCCGATGTACCTCTGGGCCGGGCGGGGCAACCCTCCGAAGTGGCACCCGCTTACGTTTTTCTGGCTTCGGAAGATGGCTCGTACATTACCGGCCAAATAATACATGTAAACGGCGGCGAAGTAGTTGCGGGTTAATTTTTAAACCTACTCTTGTAAAAAACAGTAAAAGAAGGCATTTAGTAAAAGGTATTTTCTAATTGTAAAAACTAAAATAAAATTTAAAAAATGGCAACTGTAATGTATAAAGTTATGAGCGAAGAAACGACCAATCGGGCCGGGAAGGTTAGAGTTTTAGATTCCGATACCGATTTTGAAGAAATGAATGCCGGGCACATAATCCCGAACGCTGATCCACCAAAGAATGAGCACGCCCGGGGTGGGTTCGGCGACCGCGATGGCCGTAATGGTTACGGCACCGACTCTCCAAACGGAGATACTGCTTTATCGATGAACGAAGATTCCGAAGACCCCAATGCCCATTATGATGGTTTGCAAATTGGCGAGCAATTAAACTCCGGATCTTCTATTGTGGCTCTGGACGAGGACGAAGACGATGAAGATTTTGACGATGTAGATACCGACGATGATTTCGACGATGACGATGTAGATATCAGCGAAATACCAGATGATGATTTTGATTCAGACTTGGACGACGATTTTGATGATGACGTAGATGATCTGGACTTAGACGATGACGAAGACATCGACGACGACGAAGATCGCTTCTAGTAGCTTGCGGCTACATTTACTATAAACCTATTGCAACTCAACAAGCGCGGGCAGTAACTTAAGCATACCTGTATGGATTACTGGCGTTGTCAGGGGTATATATGGGATTTGCTGGCGTAATAGTATTAATTGCTGTTGAGCGATCTTGAAAATTAAATTAAAAGAAAGTATCATTCATTTTAAAGAAGGAGGTAATTATGCCGTATAAAAGTAATAATACCAGTAAGCAGTCTAAAAGACCAATGGGCGATCCGGCTGGTGAAGGTGTAGGAGGCATGAAAGATATTAATGCGGAAAGTTCATTGAAGGCCATGGATGAATTAGGGGAAAAATACACCGACGACAACGGCGAACCAGATATTCCTACTACACCGGGCAGTCATCCAAACCGCAACACAAACAAACCAAATATTGATAAACCCGCTTACGGGTAATAAATAAATGGTAACTATTACAAAAAAGCACTGTGGCAACATAGTGCTTTTTTGTTTGTAAGCAGGTAATTCATAAAATTGATAATATCAGGCTTGCCGGCCGGAGTTATATAGCATATAAATTATAGTGGGTACCTTTTAAATTTTAAAAATTTACCAATACTCCTATATTTAAAAGGTTCAAAAGTTTATTTCCGATACGCTTAACTCAACTTGTAAGACGGTAAACGCGTAAACTTTAAAACATGCAAACGCATGGCTAGAGTTTTTAAACAGTAAACGATAGAATGATGGCAACAAAAGATAGTGGAAATAGTCAGGGACAAGCAACACCAAATGCGCCTCAGATTGATAATATAGATGAGGTAACCAATGTGGATGAAAACAACCGCAACCTGGACGATGTAAACGATGTGGGCGGAGAAGTAGATAAAGGCCAGGCGCACGATGATTTTAACGGTGGCGGCGATGTATTAGGCCGGCGGGGCGGTGGCCCCGGCGAAAAAAGCGGCTTAGGCAAAGAACCTACCCCACACGGCAAGCAGCCCCACACCATTAGCGATAAAGATACCGGCCACGGCACACACCGGGGCGGCATGGGACCTGGCCACAGCGGCCAAAAAGGCAACCATCAAGGTCATGATACCCAGAGCCCCGGACAAAATACCCCGGGCAAGAACCGGAAAGAAGAATTAAACACCGGTAGCCTCGAGAACCAGGCCGGTTTAAAAGAAGAAGGCGAGGGGGGGCAACAACCCAGAAAGCGGTAAATAACTATAAAGAACAAAATACTAAAAAGGCTGCTCGTAAATAAACAGCCTTTTTAGTATTTATTTAAGCTCTTTTTCTTATTCTGATTTGCGGGCAATTTCGTTTAAAACGCATTGTTGGGCAAACGAGATATTAGCACAAATTTCATACTCTTCGAGCTCCGCAAAAATCAATTCCTGAAAACGTAAGTTTAACAGAATTTCGTGTAAATCTTTGGGCAGCGCAAAAAATACCAATTGGTTTATAGGAGTATGGGTTGCGGGCTCTGCAGTAAACAATACATTATAATTAAATACCAAACTGCACATGCTATCCAGGTACAGGCATAATTTTTCTAAATATTGTTCGTCGTAATTCTTTTTAATGCCACTTTCAAAAAACAAGTGTAAAAAGCGCATACGGGCAAATAAAAGTTTGTCATCTTCAGTGCGGTACATTTGTACTGCATCACCTACTAAGTATCCTTTGTCTTCAAAGAATTGCTTGCTCTCTGGAATGGTCATGACGTGAAATAAAAAACGATTATTCTGGTAAGTTACAGGTATCTCAGAAATTTCAAAAAAAAGGAATTATAATTTTTTCAATTTCTTATAAATGCCCAAAACAAACTTGAATAGAGAATATACTCGTTAAATATTATCTAAAAATAGGAATAAATATAGCGGAAGCCTATATAAAAACAGGTGAATACAGCGAGTTTTAGTCTTAGGTTTATCTCTTTGTTGGCAGCCAGCAACACCCCAAACCAGGAATTTAAAAGAGAAGTATGCCTAAACATCAACCCTATACTTTCGTCTTCGTAGAAAATGGGGATCACGCTCTGTAACTAAGGAGCGTACAGTCATTTACCTTAATTGAAAAAACATGCAAGATTATCAAAATAATAGAAGACAAGATGATCGGGACGATCGTTTGGAAGAAAATCAACGGATAGGCAAACGCATAGCCGAAGATAACCGCAACCAGAATTCTAACAATCAGTACCGGAACAATTACGATTACCGCAATAATGCGGATTTTAATAACCGCGGCAACCAACATTACGGTGCCGACCCTAACAGCGCTTACCGGAATGCTGATATAAATTTTGGGGATAATCGGGACCATCGCCGGAATTCTAACCAGAACTACGACCAAAACCAAGCATTCGGGCAAAACAATTCGCGGAACCAGCAAAACTGGCCGGTAGATAGAGGTCAGGAAAATTATCGCCACGAAGAACGCGTGAACGATAACCAGTTTAACCAAAATAACCGGAACCAAAATAATTATAACCAGGATTACCGGTACAACCAAGGCAATCGGTACCAGCAAAATAACCAGTACCAGAATAACCGCTACGATAACAACGACAACCGCGGTTACGACCGATACACCGAGAGTGATAACCGCTTTTACGCTGGCGAAGAACCCCGTATGTTTGATGACCGAAAGCAATTTGCCGCCGAAGACTATCGCTACGGCAGCGGTAACCGGCACTGGGAAACTCCGGGCCAAGATAACGACCATGATCATGACCAGAACCGGAACCACGACAACCGGGGCTTTTTTGGCCGTATTGTAGACCAGGTGCGCGAAGACTGGCGTACGTTTACGCATCCGGACGATATACAGAACGAACGGGATACTAACCGGAATAATCAACAAAATCAGAATTGGCGCAACGAGCCGCGTAATTTTAACCGGGGCTACGAATCAGGGCCACGTTGGGCCGACGAGGATGACTCCCGCCGCCGGACCAACGACCGTTGGCGCGATCGCAATAACGACGATGATAACCGCCGTTGGTAACAGAAAAGCCGGATTTTATCCGGCTTTTTTATTTTCGGGCAGGTTACTGCTCAGGTATTGCTTTTGGTACTGCAAAGGACTTAAACCCGTAATGGCTTTAAATTGGGTATTAAAGTTAGATAAGGTTTTGTACCCGCTTTCGTAACAAATCTGGGTAACGGTCCATTTTTCTTCGATGAGTAATTTACAGGCATAACCAATCCGGATTTCGCTCACAAAATCGTAAAAAGTTTTATTAGCCCTGGCTTTAAAATACCGGCAAAAAGCCGAGGGACTCATATTGGCCACTTCGGCCACGGATTCCAGCGAAATCGAATTTTTAAAATTAGTTAATACGTAATCGTGTACTTGCTGCATCCGGGGGGTATCCGAAGGTTTAAAGGTGTTGGTAAAACCGTTGCTGGATAGTAGGTTGTACTCCGTAGAGCGGGCCAGCGTATGTAATATCTCCAGCAAAACCAGAATCCGGTCGAAGCCGGTTAATTGCTCCAATGCTTTTATTTGGTGCGTTAAAATATCGCGGGTATACCCCAGTATTTCTAAACCCCGTTCCGATTGTTGCAGCAGGTGTTTTAGAGCGAACATTTCGGGCTTATGAAAAAAATCAGTTCCTAAAAAGTGCGCATCAAAATAAACCACGATGCCTTGTACCTGGCAATCCGGGTTGCCTTTAAAATAAACCGTATCGCTTCGCCACAAATGGGGCAAATTTGGCCCGGTAAAAACCAAATCACCCGCTTCAAAATGCTGGATAGAATCCCCGATAAATCGGGTGCCCGTACCCTCCAGCACCAAAAATAACTGATACTCCGGATGAAAATGCCAGTTCGGGTCGAAATGCGGATCATGCAGTTTCTTTACGGTAAAAGACCCCGTGGTTTGATTAGCTGACTTCCGGATAACAGGTTTCATACGGGCAAGGAGAATAGATAATTTTTAAAAATAACAAAATTTTAAAAATTTTTGAAATCAGAAATTCAGTACCAAGACAAAGTGATGTGTGTAATCTTACCCCGTCTGAATAAATGCTAATCTTTAACTTGCACTGGACTTCACACACCAATCCGCAAATCAGCTAAATCTTAAAAAGCCCATTGCTTCGTCTGGTATTTACAACCCGCTTATAAGCCCTCTCCTTTTATTGTACCTAAATTTCTTTAAACCCGACTTAAACTAGTCAATATACAGTAAATTTCAGTTAAAAAACAGGCAGTTTTGGATTTAGTAATAGAGTAAACTTGTAAATGCGTCCTAATTTTAGTAAGCTTATTTAATTGTATTATAAGTTCTTGCACCATAAAAAGTAATATTAGTATATGCAACGAAGTATTTTTATCATTTTTTTGATGGCGTTATTGGTAGGTAGTTGTGTGAAAAACCCCAACTCCAGCCAAAACACCAGTCAGGCTCCCCGGCGGGTCGAAGTTTTGTTTTTGGGCCATGAAAGCGAACATCACAATTCGAATAAGTATGCGCCAACACTGGCTACGGCCTTGTTCAGCCGAGGCATTAATATCACGTACACCACTAGCCCTGCTGATTTAAATTCAGAAAATTTAAAAAAATACGATGGTTTAATTATTTATGCAAACCACGAAAAAATTGCGCCGGAGCAGGACCAAGCTTTAACCGAGTTTGTAGAAAGCGGCAAAGGCTTTATTCCTATTCACTGCGCCTCGTTCTGTTTCCAGAACTCCGAGAACTACATCAAAATGGTAGGTGGTCAGTTTAAAACCCACAAAACCGGCGACTTCACCGCTAAAATCATAGATGCCAAGCACCCTACCATGCAGGACATCACCGAGTTCTCTACCTGGGACGAAACCTACGTGCACGATAAGTTAAATCCAGATAATAAAGTACTCATGACCCGCGACGAAGGCGGCCGACCAGAGCCCTGGACCTGGGTACGGGAGCAAGGCAAAGGCCGCGTATTTTATACCGCTTACGGCCACGACGAACGTACCTGGAACAACCCTGGCTTTCAGAAATTAATTGGCAATGGCGTATTATGGGCCGTGGGCGATAAAGTAAGTAAACAAGTAGAAAAACTGGCTTTACCCACTTTAACCTACGTAGATGCTGCCGTACCTAACTACGAAAAACGCGATCCGGCCCCGAAATTTCAAAATCCATTAAGCCCCGCCGAGTCACAGAAATTAATTCAGGTACCCGTTGACTTTGATTTGCAATTATTCGCCGCCGAACCAGACATTATCAACCCGATCTCCATGGCCTGGGACGAACGCGGCCGTTTATGGGTAATTGAAACCGTAGACTACCCGAACGAAGTGCGCGAAGAAGATGGCGTGGGCGATGACCGCATTAAAATTTGCGAAGACACTAATGGCGATGGCAAAGCTGATAAGTTTACTATTTTCGCCGATAAACTCAACATCCCCACCAGCCTTGTTTTTGCTAATGGCGGCGTTATTATTTCACAAGCTCCGGTATTTATGTTCTTAAAAGATACCAACGGCGACGATAAAGCCGACGTGCGCGAAGTTATTATAGATGGCTGGGGAAAATTCGATACCCACGCCGGGCCTTCTAATTTAAAATATGGCCTGGATAATAAAATCTGGGGCACGGTAGGTTACTCGGCTTTTAAAGGTACCGGCGAAAACCAGAACCTTGCTTTCAGCCAGGGCTTGTACCGCTTTAACCCCGATGGTAAAAACCTGGAATATTTAGCTAAAACCAGTAACAACACCTGGGGCTTAGGCTTCAACGAAAACTTTGACGTGTTTCTGTCTACGGCTAATAATACGCACAGCGCTTATTATTACATGCCCGATAAAAATTTAAAAAGAGTGCTGGTAGGTGGCAGCGGTGCTCAGGGAATTAAAAAAATCGACGGCCACTACGACATGCACACCATGACGCCGAACCTGCGCCAGGTAGACGTGCACGGCGGTTTTACCGCGGCGGCTGGTCATAACTTATACACCGCCAGAAACTTCCCGAAAGAATACTGGAACCGCATTGCTTTTGTGTGTGAACCCACCGGACGCGTAGTGCATAACGCTATTATGGAGCCGAGCGGCGCCGGTTACGTAGAAAAAGACGGCTGGAACTTTATGGCTTCTTCTGATGAATGGATGGGCCCGGTGCACGCCGAAGTTGGTCCGGATGGTGCCGTTTGGGTAGCCGATTGGTACGACTTTATTATTCAGCACAACCCTACGCCAACTCCGGATCGGGGTGGTTACCAGGCCGAAAATGGGAAAGGTAACGCCTACATTAACCCTTTACGCGACCACGACAAAGGTCGGATTTACCGCGTAGTTTACAAAAATGCGAAACCTTACGACCCGGTTAAACTGGATAAAAACAAACCCGAAACTTTAGTAGCGGCTTTAAACAACGATAACATGTTCTGGCGCACTACGGCCCAGCGTTTAATCGTAGAAGGTAAACACCAATCGGTATTACCGGAGCTGTACAAAATAGCGGCAAACCAAAGTGTAGACGAAATTGGCGTAAATGCCCCGGCGGTGCACGCCCTCTGGACCATGCACGGTTTAGGCGCCCTAGATGAATCTAACCAAGAAGCTTTGCAGGTCGCCATTAAGGCTTTGTCGCACCCGGCGGCTGGCGTTCGCAAAACAGCTATTCAGGTATTACCTAAAAACGCGGAGGTTAAACAAGCTTTATTAAAATCTAACCTGATTAATGACTCCGCCCTGCCTACTCGTTTAACGGCTATTCTGGCCCTTGCCGAAATGCCTACTTCCGACGACATTGGTCAGGCTATTTACACTGCTAGTTTATCACCCGATAACGATAAAGATCCGGCTTTAGCGCAAGCTTTATTTGTAGCTACCACAAAACACCAGGCGGGTTTTAAAAGCGCCATGCAAAAAGACACTAAAAAATCGGAATCCGCATCTGCTGGTTTAGTACCCCGGATAGCCCAAAGCTTAGATAAAGATGTGCGTTTGCTGGAAAGATGGTCGCGGATGCCGGCCGCCGAAGCACCGAACGTAGTGGGTAAAGAAATTACCATTAAATCAGCCGTTATTAAACCCAGAAGTGGCCAGCCCAGCGGCGTTATTATGACCCACGGCGACACCAACCAAGGTTATGGCTTGTACATCAACGAGGATAAAGTAACCCTACTCGTAAAACAAAAAGGTAAACCGTACTCTATTTCGGCTCCGGTACCGCAGGAAAACCGCTTCGAAGTGGTAGCCCAATTAGCCCAAAATGGGAAAATGGCTTTGCAGCTCGATGGCAAAACGGTAGCCGAAGGCAAAGCGCCCGGGTTATTTAAACAAGCACTTACTTCTGATTTGGCCATTGGCGTAGGAGGAAAAGACGACAAGAAGTTTGGCCCGTACAAAGACGATTTTAACTTCGATGGTAACTTATCCAACACGTTCCTGGAAGTAGGTTCCATTGTAGTTACTGCAGTGCCTACCACTGAAAAGGCCGATGTTACCATTAACCTGAAAGTGGTAAAAGACCAGATGCAGTTCGATAAAAAATCGTTCACGGTAAAAGCCGGTCAGGTAGTAGAACTGGTACTGGAGAACCCGGACTTTATGCAGCACAACTGGGTACTCGTAATGACCGGCATGACCGATAAAGTAGGCGCTGCCGCCGATAAATTGGCCGCCGACCCCAAAGGTGCCGAAAAGAATTACGTGCCTAAAATGAACGAGGTAATTGCTGCCACCGACCTGGTAAATCCCGAAGGCCGGACGGTAATCCGGTTTAAAGTACCGCAAAAAACCGGCGATTACCCTTACGTGTGTACCTTCCCGGGCCACTGGCGCATCATGAACGGGGTCATGAAAGTAACCAACTAAGGCGGAAATCTTAAAATTTAAAAAACGCGGCAGCATGAAAAAGCTACCGCGTTTACTTCTCACAAATTTTTTAATTTTTATGGCATTAAACGTAAAATTTGGCGTAAGCACCTGGCTCTGGACCTCTCCGTTCGATTCAACTACGCTAGCGTTATTTCCTAAAATCAAAGCAATGGGTTACGACGTCGTAGAGATTCCCGTAGAAGATCCCGGCCTGATAGATGCGCCCAAGTTAAAAGAAGCCTTAGAGACTAATGGCCTAGAGGGTTTGGTTTGCGGCGCCTTTGGTACTACCCGCGATTTAACCCACGACGACGAACAATACCACCGCAACAGCATCGAGTACATTACCCAGTGTTTTCAGATTGCCGAAGCTATTGGCTGCTCCTTTGTATCGGGCCCCATGTATTCAGCGGTAGGCAAAGCCCGGCTGGTATCGCTGGAACAAAAGAAAATTGAATGGGACCGGGCCGTTACCAACTTACAGAAAGTATGCACTATCGCCGAGCAATACGGCCAGGCCATTGCGCTGGAACCTATCAACCGCTTCGAAACCGACTTAATTAATAATGCCAGCGATGTCATGCAATTAATCCGTGACATCAACCATCCGGCGGCCCAGGTTTCCCTGGATGGCTTCCACATGAACATTGAAGAACCAGATATTGAGCAAGCCATTTTACTAGTAGGCGATAAACTGCGGCACGTGCAAGTATCCGAAAATTACCGCGGTACACCGGGCACTGGCCAAACCCGCTGGGATGCTTTCTATCGCGGCTTATCCGCCATTAATTACCAAGGAGCCGTCGCCATCGAAAGTTTTACGCCCAACGTGAAAGAGCTAGCCGGAGCCGTATGCATCTGGCGCCCCTTAGCCGAAAGCCAGGATGGTTTTGCTTCGGAAGGTATTCAATTTTTAAAAAAATGGGCCAGAGGGGAAGAAAAGGTTAAGCATGAAGATGGTATAGCAAGTGCTTTGGTTGGGAGATGATATTTTGTTCACATAACGGTAGCATCCTATGGCGCGGAAGTTACTTCCGTGACTTGCTATTCTAGCAGTAGATTCTTGTTCGCATAGCCACTTTATAACTATGATTTCAGAGTGAAGCTGTTTCATTGCTAGTGTATTTGTTCTTTTTGTCTTGACACAAAAAGAACCAAAAAAGTCAAGACGCTAAAAACTCGCTGAACGCTCGAACAGTTTAGCGTCAAACTCTTGCACCTGACTAATGCTACTTGTTGCATCGTTAATTGGCAAAATTTAAAAAATTTAAAAATACTATTTCCGATGTCATTCAGGAGGAACCTATTTTACTACGAAGCCAAATAGATTTCTCCTGAATGACGGAATAAATTAAAAGGTTTTAAGAGCAATATCTTAATTCGCAGCAATATAGGAAGGTTCGTTCTTTCTTTTTGATCAGAAAAGCCGGAGCTAAAAGCAAAGACGCCAGTTCGGCTATTGAGGACCTTCTAAGGTTCTGGTTCTGCGTAGCAGAATTCCGCAGCGGAGCGAGGAAAGGAAGCTTAGACAGCCCGAAAGAGTCAAACGAGGCCCGCCGGCCATGAGGCAAACTCAGCCCGTTCAATCAAGATGGAACCTGTGCCTGGAGGCTGGAACAGACTCCAGGCACAGCCAAAAGAACTTAATCAAAAACGTACTAATTTCAAAAATTATAAAAACTATGACCCAACAAAAAATCAAAGTAGCCATAGTCGGATTGGGCTTCGGTGCCGAATTTATTCCGATTTACCAGAAGCATCCGAACGCCATTATGTACGCCATTTGCCAGCGGAACGAAGAAAAGCTGAACGAAATAGGCGACGCCTTTGGCATAGAAAAACGCTACACCGATTACGCCGAGTTGTTAAAAGACACGGAAGTAGATGCTATACATATTAACACCCCTATTCAAAGCCACGCAGAGCAATCGCTGGCAGCTTTACGGGCCGGCAAGCACGTAGCTTGTACCGTACCCATGGCCACTACCGTAGAAGAATGCCGCCAGATTGTAGAAGCCGTAAAAGAAACCGGCAAAACCTACATGATGATGGAAACGGTGATCTACAGCCGCGAATTTTTGTTCGTGAAAGAAATGTACGAAAAAGGTGAATTAGGTAAACTGCAATTCATCCGGGCTTCGCACCAACAGGAAATGGCCGGTTGGCCGGGGTACTGGGAAGGCTTGCCACCCATGCACTACGCTACCCATTGCGTGGGTCCGGTATTGGCTTTGCCGAAAGCCCAGGCCGAATACGTATCGTGCTTTGGTTCCGGCCGCATCGACGAAAACTTAATTTCGAAATACGGTTCTCCGTTTGCCATCGAGTCCTGCCACATCAAGTTAAAAGATTCCGATTTAAGCGCTGAAGTAACCCGTTCTTTGTTTAATACGGCTCGCCAATACCGCGAAAGCTTTGACGTGTACGGTTCGAAGAAAACGTTTGAATGGACCTTAATTGAACACGAAGACAACGTAATCCATACTGGCGAAACCCCCGAAAGAGTAAAAACCCCGGATTACGCACATTTACTGCCAGCAGAAATTCAGTCGTTCACCCAGCAAGGTGTGTACGACTCCGGCGACAACCAGCATTTGTCTTTTATTCAAGGTTCCGGCCACGGTGGCTCGCACCCGCACCTGGTACACGAGTTCTTAACCGCCTTAGTCGAAAACCGCGAGCCTTACCCCAATGCGCAGCAATCCGCTAACATTACCTGCGTGGGTATTCTGGCCCACGAATCCGCCATGAAAGGTGGCGAAATAATTCCTTTGCCGGATTTTACGCTGGCTTAAATTTAAGATAATTCCTTTTGATAATCCCATTGGCTGTTTACATGCACAGCCGATGGGATTTTTCTTTTAAACTCTGGTAAATCAACTTCTTTAAAGTTTATCGAAACAAAGCGACGACCAGCTAAACAAAGACTTGTAAAATGTAAAAATTTAAAAAATCAGCTTTGTATTGGCTTTATATTTCTAAGTTAATTCAACTGCTACCTGCCGGAATTACTTATTTTTGTTGATACGTTTAGTGTTTGGCTTATGTCTGTTCAGGCGGTTCAATATATCTTGGTGGGAGGTGCGCTGCAAGGCGTTTGCCTCGCCTTTTTATTAGCTACCCGGAAGGCCAACCAATTAGCTAATAAGTTATTAGCGGCGCTTATCTTGCTTATTTCGGCACAATCGGTGTTAGTGGCTTTTGATACCCGCGAGTTTTTTCTGGCATTTCCGCATTTAAGCAAAGTAGGGTGGTTGCTGCCTACGCTGTTCGCCCCGCTCATTTACTTGTTCATTCAAAAACTAACGGCTAAACGCCCAAGGATTAAACCGGTAGATGGCGTTCATTTTCTCCCGTTTTTATTAACGTTTGTTTACTTATTGCCCTATTTTCTAAAATCTACCGCCGAAAAAATAGCATATCTCAGCAATTTTGAACTGGCCCGCAAAGACGACTTTGGCTTTTTAGGGCAAATTACCTTGTTCCTGATCTTGCTCTACCTGGCGCTGTCGTTATGGGAATTAAAAAAATACCGGCACAAAATAGAAAATACCTTTTCGGAAGTGGAGCAAATCCGGTTACAATGGCTGCGGCAGTTTATCTATGCCTTACTCAGCATTCTGTTTGTGGCATCGGTGGCTTTTTACGCGCAGAAATGGGGTTTGCCGGTTTTAACCATTATCTATAAATACCACCTGCACTACTTCGGCGTAGTCTTCCTGATTTACTGGGTGGGTTACAAAACCTTGTCGCAGCCGCGCATTTTTTTAGATAAGCCCAGTGCTAAACCAAAAAACGCAGCTATTCTGCTGGAAACCGCCCCAGTGCTAGCTGCTCCGATGAAGGAAAAAGAGCCAATAATAATACAAGCTTCAGAAACGCCCGCACCAGCGAATTCAAAATACCAGAAATCGGTGTTAAAGCCCGAGGATAGCCAGTTGTACCTCAATCAATTATTGGAATATATGGAGCAGGAAAAGCCTTACCGGCAAAGTAACCTAACCATTCAGGAACTGGCTGATACCATGCAGATGCCGAAGCACCATTTATCGCAAGTAATTAATGAGCGGCTGGGCAAAAATTTTTACGACTTTATCAACCAATACCGGGTAGCCGAAGCGCAATTGTTATTGGTAGATCCCAAATACCGGCACCTCACCAACCTGGCCGTGGCCGAAGAAGCCGGGTTTAATTCTAAAGCTACTTTTAACGCCGTTTTTAAAAAACAGACCGGCCAAACACCTTCGGAATACGTGAAAAACCAGCATCAGAACCGTCCGAACTTAGCGGATTAGGCCTGTAATTACCAAAAAAAGCGTCTGAACTTAGCGGGTAAGACGACTCGCCTTGCCGGAGCATATAGTTTTGCAGCGTTCAATCAATCCAAACTATGAAACTTTTAACCTACTTGAAACGCTGTTTATTCTCTTCGCTGTTTGCCCTGGGCTCGTACCAAGGCCTGAGCCAGACCACCCACTCCACCCCGGTACCGGACCCGACGAAACAATTTACCCCCGCGCAATTGCAGGCCGATTTAAAACTCATGCGCACCATACTGGATGAGTCGCACCCGGGCTTTTACCGCTATACCTCCAAAGAACGGTTCGATGTACTCTTCGATAGCATCGGTAATACCCTGAACCGGCCCATGACCCAGCAGGAATTTTATGTTGCGGCTACGCCCATTATTGCGGCTATCAAAGAAGGCCACATTAAGTACATGCCCCACGAGCGCCAACACTGGCAATATTATTACAATCTGGATCAGCTTTTCCCCCTGGACCTGTACTTTACCGGCAAACAAGCGCACCTGGTCCGGAATAATGCTGGCCTGAATAACATTCCTTTGGGAGCCGAAATCGTTGCTATCAACGGCCAACCCATAGCCGATCTCATAACTAAGCTGTTGCCCACCGTGTATTTTGCCGACGGGAATAGCCAGGCGATTAAGTACCAATCCTTAACCAACTTTTTCCCTTTTTACTACGGTACTTACATTGGGGCATCTGCCCGTTATACCATTACTTACCGGGAACGAAACTCTACTGGCGAAGTAAAAACGGCGGAGGTGCCCGCCATTACTTTGGCTACCATTCAGCAACTCGAAAAAGAAAAAGAAAGCCAGAAGCCGAAGCAATTGCCCATGCGTTTGGCGTACAAAGACCATAGCACCGCCGTCCTGCGCATCGATAATTTTAATATTTACAAAGACCAGATGGATGTAAAAAAGTTTTACCGCGATGCTTTCTGGCAGATAAATGCAAAGAACATTCAAAACCTGATTATCGATGTGCGGGGCAACGAAGGGGGGATTGATCGTTGGGGTTCTTTGCTGTATTCGTATCTCACGCCAAAGCCGTTCCGGTATTACAATAAGGTGCGGGTAGCTCAAAAGAAGAAATTCAGCTTTGCCGAACACATTGCCTGGGTGCCTAAGATGTTCTCGCTTTACCGCCGCTTTTTTATTACCAAAAGCAAAGACGGGCATTATACCTTTTCCTTCAAGAAAACTTTAAAAGAGCAAAAGCCCCAGCGTAATCCGTTTAAAGGCGACGTGTACGTGTTAACGGATGGCTACAGCTTTTCAGTAACTTCGGAATTTGCCGCTATTGCCCATTATAATAAGCGCGCTACGTTTGTGGGCCGCGAAACCGGCGGGGGGTATTACGGTAATACCAGCGGTTTTTTTGTGGTGGCGGTGTTACCGAACACCGGTATAGAAGTAGCCACGCCGCAATGGGATTACCACATGGCGGTATCGGGTTATCCTTACAAAGATCGGGGCGTATTACCCGACCACGAAGTGATTCCTACCATCGACGATGTTCTGCAACAGCGCGATGCCGAAATGGATTTTACCCTGGATTTAATCCGTAAAAAAAAGTTAAGCTCGGCCGCTAACAAATAAACCTCCCAGCCTGGGTTCTCCAGGCTAAATCAACTCTCATTTTTTAAAATTTTTAAAAATCTGGCTTCCAGCCAGGCTGGTATCTTATTGCCTAATCATTAACCTACATGAAACAAATTTATATTACTGCTTTTGCCGCCCTAGTATGGTTGTGCTGCAGCGTAAAAACTCAGGCTCAGGACCTGAAATTATCGAAACTTACCTTGGCTTATAAACGCAGCAGTTTCCACTTCCTGGATAAGCAAGCCTCCCCTAATATCTACCAGGCCAATTTAAACGGGGTAAGCATTGGTTATGAACACGCTGGTATCAAATCCCGGTCGTTTGTAAATGTGCAGGCGCAAACCGGAACTGCCTTGCCGAAAGGATTGGGTGCCCGTACGTACACTTTTACCAGCACCAACTTCTCCGGCGAAACTACGTCGAGCCAGTTTGTGCATGCTCCTACCCTGTACCTCGGACAATTAGAAGCGGGGTACTTACGAAAGCTCCGGACTGGCGGCACCAAAGAAATGTTTGCGGGTATTGTCTTGCAAGAATGGTTGGGTTACTCCGACAACATTGGCATGTGGAGTACCTGGGCCAACAGTTTTGCTACCCTGAATGCTGCTGTTCAATACGAAAAAAAGCTCAACGCCAAACAGCAAATTCAGTTTAAAGGAGCCATGCCGGTAGTAGCCCTGGTTTCGCGGTTGCCTTACAGCAACGTTATTTCGGACCCGGAGCACAGCAATTTCCGCGCTTTTTTTAAAGAAGGCACGAACCTGGCTTTTATCCATGAATTTCAAAAAATTTCATTAGGAGCAGCTTATCAGTACCGGTTGGGCCGCCATTGGCAAACAGGAGTTGCTTACGACTTTCAATGGCTGCACGCCCAGAATCCGCAAGCTATTACGGCTTATTCCCATGCCGCCCATCTACAATGCAATTACCTGTTTTAAGTCACTATCTGTTAAACATGAAAAATTTAATCATAAAACCGCTGCTATTTTTAATTCTGCTTCTCAATCTAACCGCTTGCGAAGAAACGCTGGTGGGACCAACTACCCCTAATAACCCGGAGCAAAATTTTGAAACTTTGTGGCACGAGTACGACCGCTTATCGGCTTTTATCTCGGTTAAAAACGTAGACTGGAACGCACTTTATCAACAGTACCGCCCGCAGGTAAAACCCACTACCACCGATGCCGAATTATTTAAAATTTTCTCGGATATGTTGGCGCATTTTAACGACGGCCATCTTACCATAATGGCGCCGGGCCCAAACCCCATGCGCTACGATGGGGGCATTGTAAGCCAATTACAGCACGACGATTTCTCGTTGCAGGTAGTAAAAGATCAGTATCTCACCGAAGTAAAAGATTACAGCCAATCCATTACTTACGGCAAACTCTCCCCCGAGCTAGGTTATATCCATTTGCGTGATTCCGGGTTAGATGAAAAGTACTACGCTAAAGCCATGGATACCCTATTAGATTATATGAAAAATACCGACGGTTTAGTACTGGATCTGCGCGATTTTGAGGGCGGTTACGATAAAAGTAGTGCCTATATTGCCGGCCGGTTTGCTACCTCAAAAAACTTTTTTATGACCTCGCGCAAACGCAACGGCCCTAATCATACCGACTTTACAGCTCCGGTAAAATGGTACGTACAACCCGAAGGCAAAAGCCAGTACACCAAGCCACTAGTAGTATTAACCAACCGCTGGACAGCCAGTTCCGGAGAAATTCTGCTGTGGGCTTTAAAAGCCGGAAAACCCTTTGTGCAAATTGGCGATACTACCTTGGGTTGCTACTCCGACCAAGCCCGCCGCGAGCTACCGAACGGCTGGTACTACACCATCAGTGTAAACGACATTAGGCCCGCCGATGGTAAAAGCTACGAAGGAATCGGTATTGCTCCGGATGTCCTGGTAAAAAACACCAAAGCCGAAGTACTTGGCGGCAAGGACCGGGTATTGGAAAGAGCCCTAGCAACCATTCACTAAACCGCGACTTCATTTAATCTAGTAAACCAACCTGCGTTATATACCTGAGGTGTTAATTTCTTTTTATGTTGCAAGCGTCCACACTCGTGATGCTTATCGTCTGGTCTATAGCCGGTTGGGAATAGTTGCTGATTAACTTTTAATTTAAGTTTATTTGTTCGCCCGGCCAGAGGCTTACCACTGGTTAGACACAAGTGAGGGCGCTCGCGCTGGCCTTAAGTTTATAATCGTAAATGAATTAAATATTTTTAGCCTTTTAGGGGCGCAGATTTTTAAAAAATTAAAAAATATGCGCCCCTAAAAACTTGGCTGTTTAGCCAAAAAGAAAACCAGGAGGGCTGCTCCGGAAAAATACCGGTTTTGTTGCCGGAAAACGTTTAGATTCGCATAGAATCTGAAATGTTGCCCATGACTGCCGTATCCCAAGTAAGTACCCGTTTGGAAGCTTCGCGCCGCGATTTACTCGATTTAAGTTTACGTAATCCCCTCCTGAACTACCGGCCCTTGCAAGCCAAAGGAGTAGAAATTGTAAACGAAGTACCCGCCGAAGTGTACCGCTTGCTGGTGACCGAAGGCAAAGCCATGACCTTCCTGGCTCTGGATAGCAAAACGGCCAACAGCATCCTGGATACCATCCAAAACCCATTGGCAGATAGAAAAAGCCCCGGCGAAACGATAACCATTACCCCGGCCCAAACCGACAATAAGCTGCAAACCCGCGAAACCACGGCCAAACTGGAAAACCGCCTATTGCAGACCTATCATGCCTCCCGGCTGTTTGTGGAAGAACAAGGCATAAATATACTGTACCTGGCCCTAGGCACGCTTACTTGGTACGAAGCCAGCAACACCGAGGATGCAAGACAGGCGCCGCTCTTATTAATACCCGTTGAACTAGTGCGATCCTCGGCGCGGGAGCGGTTTCAATTGCGGTATACCGGCGGCGAAGTAGGCGAAAATTTATCATTGATTGCCAAGATGAAAGCCGATTTTGACCTTCATATTCCGGAAC
Source organism: Adhaeribacter swui (assembly GCF_014217805.1). Taxonomy (NCBI): domain Bacteria; kingdom Pseudomonadati; phylum Bacteroidota; class Cytophagia; order Cytophagales; family Hymenobacteraceae; genus Adhaeribacter; species Adhaeribacter swui. The sequence goes on along the minus strand of NZ_CP055156.1, from coordinate 1,850,624 downwards.
TGCCTGATACCGAAGAAGTAGATGTTACCGGTTATTTTGATGAAGTCTGGAAAGAAATTGTGGGGCGTAAAGGTTGGCTGATTAATTCTACGGCAATTGCGCTGGGCTTCTTCTCTTTCGGGAAATTTATGATGTACAACGACCTGGATGCCGCTAATTGGTCTGATGAAAAAGGTCCTGCGCGGCACCCTTTGCTGCAAGCCTTGCTGCACGAAAACGGCTTTCAGGAACCAGCTCCGCTCATCTCCGACGAAGACCACCTCGACCCGCATTTAAACCCCACCGAAGTACGTCAGGTTGTAGATGCCGATTCGTCGCAAACGCTGGCCATTCTGGATGTAAACCAAGGTCGCAATTTAATTATTCAAGGCCCTCCTGGTACCGGTAAATCGCAAACCATTACTAATCTTATTTCGGAAGCCATCGGGCAAGGCAAAACGGTGTTGTTCGTGGCCGAAAAAATGGCGGCTTTGGAAGTGGTAAAACGCCGATTGGATAAAGTTGGCTTGGGTGAAGCCTGTCTGGAATTGCACAGCCATAAAACAAATAAAAAAGAAGTAACCAAAGAACTCGCCCGTACCCTGAACTTAGGAAAGCCCAAGGTGAAAGAACAGGAAAGCGAACTAAACTTACTCTTGCAATTGCGCGAACGCCTGAACAGCTACTGCGAAGCCGTAAACAAACCCATTGCCCAAAGCGATTTAACCACGTACGATGTATATGGCGAATTGCTGCAATTGCGGCAACAGTACCCGCAGACAGACTTACCCCGATTTGCTTTACCAACCCTATTGAACTGGTCGCGCGATGAATTTCGCCGGCGCGATGCGTTGGTTCAGGAATTACAGGCCCGCTTAAAACAAACAGGCGAACCTACTAAACTATTATTCTGGGGAAGCCAGCGCCAGCAATTACTGCCCGCCGAAGAAAACCAAATAGCGCAGGCTTTAACTGCAGCCCGCCAGGCAATAATGGTGCTGCAGCCAACCGCGCAACAATTAGCTTTAATTATTTCGGTAGAATTGCCCACTAACCGCTCCGAAACCACGGCTTTAAGTGCCCTGGTAAATCGTTTGCTAAATAGCCCTGATTACGCTGGGGTAGCGGTAAAATCAAGTAGCTGGTTGCACCAACAAGCTGAGCTGGAACAATTACTAACTGCCGGAAAAGCCTACGCCACTATCCAGGATCAATTCCAGGATAAGCTGCTGCCCGAAGCCTGGGACGCTACTACCGAAGCGCTGGAAGTGCGGGAGAACTTAATGACCTACGGGGAGAAATGGTGGCGTTTCTTATCTAGTGCTTACCGCCGGAGCAAAAAAAAGCTAGCTGGTTGGAGCAAAACCGTTTTGCCCGAGAGTACCAATGAACAATTAAAATTAATCGATGCCATACTGGAAGCTAACCGGCAGCAAAAAGTTATCCAGCAATATCAGGAATTTGGGCAAACCATTTTCGGGAAACAATGGCGGGCGGAACGCTCCGATTGGCCGCATCTAAATATTTTAAAAAACTGGCTTACCGATTGGCATCAGGATGTAACCAACCAGACAGTACCGGCAACCCTACTCGATTATTTGGCCGGGGAGCCTAATTTAGCTTCTCTCCAACCACACGCCCGGCAACTGGAGCAACATTTGTTAAACCATCGCGCCCGCCTAGCCGAAGTAAAACAGTTGCTGGTACTGGATGAAATTCTCCGTTTTGGTGAAGAAAATTATCTGGATGCCTTACCATTCACCAATCAGGTTTCTTTACTGGAACAATGGCAAACTCATTTACCCGAGTTGCACCAGCTGGTAAGCTGGAATAATTTAACAACTCGCTTACAACAAGAAGGCCTGCAAGAAATAGTAAACCAGACCTTAACCTGGCCGGAAGCTGGCGCTTACCTGTACCCCGCTTTCCGACAAACCTGGCTCGAAGCGTTGCTGGAAAAAGCCTACGCCGAACGCCCGGCTTTGCAGCAGTTTCAACGGGCTGGCCACGAAGAGGTAATCTTAAAATTTAACGAACTAGATGCTTTAATGCTGGCGTATAACCGGGCTAAGCTCGCGCTAGCGCATTGGCAAAGATTGCCCCAGCACCAAGCCGGGGGCCAGTTAGGTATTCTGCGTCGCGAATTTGAGAAAAAAGCGCGTCATTTACCTATCCGGCAACTAATGACTAAAGCCGGGAACGCCATTCAGGCGATAAAACCGGTATTTATGATGGGACCGCTTTCCATTGCTAACTTTCTTCCGCCCGAGTGCTTGCAATTTGATTTGGTTATTTTCGACGAAGCCAGTCAGGTAAAGCCCGTAGATGCGTTTGGGGCTATTATGCGCGCTAAACAAGCCGTGGTAGTGGGCGATAGCAAACAAATGCCGCCCACCAGTTTCTTTGATTCGCTGGTAAACGAGGAAGAAGTAGAAGAAGAAAATATTACTACGGATGTAGAAAGTATTCTGGGTTTGTTCGCGGCCCAGGGCGCTCCGCAGCGCATGTTGCGCTGGCATTACCGCAGCCGCCACGAATCGCTGATTGCCGTATCTAACCAGGAATTTTACGAAAACCGCTTGGTTATTTTCCCGAGCCCGGATGCGGGCCGCCAGGAAATTGGTTTAATTTACCATCACCTGCCCCATACCTTTTACGACCGCGGCAAAACGCGCACCAATCCGCAGGAAGCCGAAACCGTAGCTCAAGCTATTATGCAGCACGCCCGCACCATGCCCGAACTAACCTTAGGCGTGGCTGCTTTCAGCATGGCGCAGATGCAGGCCATTATCAACCAACTCGAAACCTTACGCAAAACCGATCCGGAAGCCGAAGCCTATTTTCAGGCCCACCCCAACGAACCGTTTTTTGTAAAAAATTTAGAAAACGTGCAGGGCGATGAGCGCGATGTAATTTTTATCAGTACCGGCTACGGCCGCACCGCCGAAGGTAACTTAACCATGAACTTTGGCCCTTTAAACAGCACCGGTGGCGAACGTCGTTTAAACGTACTTATTACCCGCGCCCGCCTGCGCTGTGAAATATTTACCAACCTATCTCCCGACGATATTGACTTAAACCGCACGCCTGCGCGCGGGGTGCAAGCCTTTAAAACTTTTTTAACCTACGCACAGAACGGCCATTTAACAACCGGGGAAAACATTATTGCATCAGAAGATGAGGCGGCGCCCTTCGAAGAAATCGTTTACCAGGCCTTGACGAAATTAGGTTATCAATTAAAACCAAAAGTAGGCTCCGCCGGATTTTACGTGGATTTTGCCGTGGTTGACCCGCAGGAACCGGGCAGATATGTACTCGGCATTGAATGCGACGGCGCTACGTATTACAGTGCCCGCTCGGCCCGCGACCGGGACCGCTTACGTCAGTCGGTGCTGGAAAGTTTGGGCTGGAATCTGTACCACGTCTGGAGCACTGATTGGTTCCGGAACCCCGAAGCTGAACTAAACCGACTAGTAGCTGCCATAGAACAAGCTATGGGTAAATCTTCCGCGTCTAAAACGCCTGGTTCGTCGGCCAAATTAAAGCCAGAAGATGCCTTGGTTAGCCGGCATACGGCTGCAAGCCCGGAGCAAAAAACGGGTTTGCCCCTGTACCAGGTAGCTAACCTTCCGATTAAAAATATAAATATGCCCTTACCCGAAGTACCTGTAGCTACTTTGGCCCAGTGGGTGTGGCAGGTAGTGCAGGTAGAAAGTCCGGTACACGTAACGGAAGTAAGCCGGCGGATAACCGAAGCCGCCGAAGTACCTAAAGTTGGTCCCCGGATAAAAGCCGCCCTGGAAGCTGCCATCAATTTTGGCTTGCAACAAAATGCTTACCAGCGACAAGGTGATTTTTTATGGCTTCCCTCCATGAAGCAACCGGAACCACGCGACCGCAGCCAATTACCCGCGTCTGCCCGGGACCTGGATGTAATTGCCCCGGAAGAAATAAAGCTGGTCATTCAAAAAGTAATTACCGAATCGTACGGCATCAACGCTGAAGACATTGCGCCTGCTACCAGTAAGCTGTTCGGCTTTCCCCGGCTCACCGATGAGTTCCGGGAACAGATAGATTTGCTGGTGGAAGACTCACTCCGAACCGGCACCTTAATCCGCCAGGAAAGGCATATTGTACGACCGCGCCGGTAAGCAACAAATGGGCAAAAATTTAAAAAATGACCAACGGAAATATATTAATTATCGACGACGAAGATAAGCTGCGCGGTTTACTGGCCCGCATTATTGGCTTAGAAGGCTACCAGGTTTTTGAAGCTCCCACGGGCAAAGCCGGTTTGCGTTTACTCGAAAAAGAACCCATTCAATTGGTCCTCAGCGACGTAAAACTGCCGGATAGCAACGGCATAGAACTTACCGCCAAAATAAAAGCACTTTACCCAGCCATCGAAATTATTGTACTCACCGCGTATGGTACTATTGCAGATGGGGTAACTGCCATGAAAAACGGGGCTTTTGATTATTTAATTAAAGGCGACGATAACGATAAAATTATTCCGCTGGTTAGCCGAGCCATGGAAAAAGCCGCTTTGCAGCAACGCGTATTAGAGCTGGAAAAGCAGGTGAGCCGACAATACAGTTTTGAGGCCATTTTGGGGCATTCGGCGGCCATTAAACAAGCTAAAGACCTGGCCGGCCGGGTAGCGCCTACCAATTCCACGGTTTTATTAGAGGGCGAAACCGGCTCCGGGAAAGAATTATTTGCCCAGGCCATCCATGGCGGCAGTAGCCGTAATACAAAACCCTTTGTGGCGGTAAACTGCAGCGCTTTCCCGAAAGATTTACTCGAATCCGAAATATTTGGCTACCGCAAAGGCGCTTTTTCCGGTGCGCTCACCGATAAAAAAGGCTTGTTTGAAGAAGCCCACGGGGGCACATTGTTTTTAGACGAAATCGGCTAACTGCCTTTAGAATTGCAGGCGAAGTTTCTGCGGGTACTGGAATCCCAGACTTTTACCAAGATCGGCGATACCAAGCCGGTGCAAGTAAATGTGCGCATTATCGCGGCCACTAACCGGAACCTGCAACAAGAAGCCGAAGCCGGGCATTTTCGCCTGGATTTATACTACCGCCTGTCTAGTTTTAAAATTACAGTACCCCCACTCCGCGACCGGAAAGCCGATATTCCGGACATTGCTACTTTTTTCATGAACCGCTACGCGGCTAAACTAACCCGACGTATTAACAAAATGGATGCGGCTTTTCTGCAAAAGCTGCAGGAATATCCCTGGCAGGGCAACATCCGCGAATTAAAAAATGTGATAGAACGCGCCGTTATTCTGGCCGATAGTGATACGCTAACTCTCCCCTTGTTGCCCCCGGAGTTTCAGCAGTTCACGCCGCTACCAGCTTCTGAAATCAGCGAAACTGCCCTGAGTACCGTGGAACGCAATCATATTGCTAAAATCCTGCAACAAACCCACGGCAATAAAACTGAAACGGCTCGTCTGCTGCACATTGGTTTAACCACGCTTTACCGGAAAATTCAGGAATACCAGTTATAGTGGATAGTTGTTCGTTTTTAGTTGTTCGTTGCTCGGCTTGTAAAATGGGAGTTCGAGACAAGAAAAGAATAAATTCAAAAATGAGCTATTCTTTCAGAATGACGGTAATAAACTGGGAAATGGGATAGAAATTACTTTTCTAATTTGATTTATACGGCTAATTATGGTTGGTGTAGGTAAGTTTTTGCACTCAGGTTTAAAGAAGTAACCTTAGAAAAAATTTACCACTTCTGGTAAAATAACTGCTTCATTTTGGCATGCTTACTCTCATTTTAGTAAGTTTGAAGTTTGAAATAAAAGCGCAGCTGGCTTCTGATGGTATCTAAAAATCAGAAATTTTAAAAAAATAGCTTATTACAACGGCGCAGCAGGTAAAAAATTTAAAAAAATAACGGTAAGCCGGGCAGGTAATTAAGAATTATGGGCTGGTGCTTTGGCCGGAACAAAACAAAAACTGGAAATAGAATCCACTTTAATAAACATGCTTACTATTGAAAAAATTGGCGGCACTAGTATGAGTGCGCTGGACAAAGTTTTAGAAAATATCATTTATCATGGTCGTACCGGTGACCAGCTCTACAACCGGGTATTTGTGGTATCGGCTTTTGCCGGAGTTACCAATTTGCTCCTCGAAAATAAAAAAACCGGTGAACCCGGCGTTTACCACCATATTGTGGGGCACAAAGATTTTCACCAGTCGTTAAACCTGGTATCCGAAAAGCTACAAGAAATTAATAAAAGCTACGAGCACCTGGGCCTAAACGTAGAAGTAGCCAATAATTTTATCCGGCAGCGTTTACACGAAGCACAGCAATTCCTGGAAAACCTAGTTAATGTGCTGGCCTCCGGTTACGTAAGCGCCGAAAGCATTTTACAAGCGGCCCGCGAGATTTTAGCCTCCATCGGCGAAGCGCATTCGGCTTTTAATTTTGTGAATATCCTACAGAACCAGGGCGTGAACGCTACTCTGGTAGATTTAAGCGGGTTCCACGACCACGAGCCGTATACCATTGATGAGCGCATTGCGCATTCGCTGCAAGGCATTGATTTTGAAAAAACCATTACCATCGTTACTGGCTATACCAAAGGCACCGAAGGCATTATGCGGGAATTCGACCGGGGTTATTCCGAAGTAACCTTTTGTAAAATAGCCGTGGCCTTAAAACCGCAGGAAGCCATTATTCACAAAGAATACCACTTATCTTCCGCCGACCCGGCTTTGGTGGGCCTGGAAAACTGCGTGCCGGTAGTAAATACTAATTACGATGTGGCCGACCAACTAGCCGATGTGGGCATGGAAGCTATTCACCCGAAGGCCAGCAAACCTTTGGAAATAAATGGCATTAATCTGCGCATTAAAAATACCTTTGAACCCGACCATCCGGGCACTTTAATTACCCGCGACTACGTGTGGCCCAACAAGCGCGTAGAGGTAATTACCGGCACCAACAAAGTGATTATCCTGGATATTTACGATCCTTTAATGGTGGGCACCGTAGGTTCCGACTTTGCCGTGATGCAGGCTTTCCAGCAGTTTGGCATCAGTTATATTTTTAAAGCTACCAGCGCTAACAGCATTTCTATGGTTATCTGGGCCAAAGATTATAAACCGGATTTAAAACAAGCCTTGGAAACCCAGTTCCAGGAAGTAACCGTGGAAGAAGTAGCCATTGTGTGCATGATTGGCTCCAACATCGATCAGCCAGGGGTATTGGCGAAAGCTGCCGGGGCTTTAGCCGAAAATAGTATTAATATCAAGAGTGCCGGCTTCTCGCTCCGGAAAGTAAATGTGCAGTTTGTAGTGGCCCGCGAAGATTTTAAAGCGGCGGTTGTAGCGTTGAATAAGACGATGTTTTTTTAATTTGAAATTAAAAAATGCAGCTTAAAAAGTTTTAGCGGTTGTCGTGAAAGCTTTTCAAGCTTTCATGCTGCGGTGCTATCTAACTTGTTAGTTTCAAGTTTTGCCTCGTGGCCGGCGGGCCTCGTTTGGCTCTTTCGGGCTGGTCTAAGCTTCCTTTCCTCGCTCCGCTGCGGAATGCTGCGCACCGGAACCTTAGAAGGCCCTCAATAGCCAAACTGGTGTCAGTTGCCAGTAGCTACTTGCTCTACTTAGTAGCATGAATGTGACATATTTACGCTACTAGGGTGTTTCATCGGGAGTAACTTTACTAACAAAAATTTAAAAAATAAGCCGGTTACTCCTAAGGGCAACCGGCTTATTTTATTAGAATTAGTTATCTTGATTATTCAAATTCTAATTTTTTAAAAAACGCAAAACCTGCTGATTGTTATTGGCATGTACCAGCAAAGTATACAAGCCTGGTTGCAGTTGGTCCACCAGGAACTCCAGTTTATCAGCTTGGGCCCGGGTTGAAATATGAGTTTTTACGGTTATCCCTGAAGCATCTATAATCGAGAAACTAACTTGCTCGGCGGGTACTTTTAGTTCTACGGTAAATTGGTCAGTAACCGGATTAGGATATAAGCGAGTTACCAAACCTGTCTCTTCTTTTGTTGGCGTAGCTGCTTCAATTTGTTCGGTTCCGGAAGCGGGTAATACTTCAATCGCGGATACACAAGCTTTATCTACCTTGGAAATGAAGTTTAAATCTAGGGTTCCATCGCTTACCGTTACATTGCGGGTAGCTACTATGGCTTGGCGGGCACCTCCGGCAGCGACGTAGATATCATAATTGTTGAGCCAACTACTCCCTTCAGCGGTAACGTTAAATTGGCGTTTTCCGGCAGTAGTATGGAAAGTTTCGGCAAAATGCAGCTTTACGGTGTACTGCCCGTTGGTTACCGGAATAGCATACTGGAAGCTGCCGTTGTTTGCACTCGCCCGACGGTTATCCTGGTATAGGCCAGGATCAGCGGTATTGGCAATGGTAGCAGCCGTAGTAGAAACAGTAGTTGCCCCGGTAAAATAAGCATCGGCGCTAAAGTTACCTTGCGTGGTAGTTAAAGCATTTCCACCGGCATTAATCCGGATAGCAGTGGCAACCGGGGTACCTACCTGAATGGTAATGGTTGCAACCGTAGAACTTTGGCAGCCCCAGTTTACCCGGTAAGTAAAGCTATCTGTACCACTAAAATCAGATTTAGGCGTGTAGGTACGTTTGGCGCCGGAACCACTTAGGGTACCATTCTTTGGTTGGGATATAATTTCGTAGACCAGCGGACTACCACCAGTTCCTTTTAGGGTAATAACTTTAGCCGTGTTCACGGCTGTGGTAACACGCTGCGCGTATGCCGTTGGATTAGCCTTCTGGAAAATTAAACTACCGAAAGCGCTTCTGCCTTCTTTGGGTCCATCTAAATGGTGCAGAACGGTATAATTCCCTTTGGGCGTAATTTTAAAAATAACACCGCTAAAGTTATGCCCACCACCCCAGGTTAAACCATAAAAATTGCCTTCCTTATCCATTACCAGACTACCATGGGGGTTAGCACCATCCGAGATTTCATCCGTCATAAACTTCAGAACGGTTATTTTTCCGGTTGGTGTAAAACGGAAAATAGTACCATGCCCATTCTTACCTCCCCGGGCAGCCATCCCGTAAAAATTACCGTCTTTGCCTTGCACCAGACTACCAGATGGTTTATCGCCATCTTCGAACTGGTAGAAAGAATGCAGTTTGGTAACGGTGCCATCGGGTGCCATTTTAAAAAAAGTACCGGTATTGTAATCGCCGCCTACGTTGGTAAGGCCGTAAAAATTACCGTCTTTACCTTTAATTAAATTACCTTGGGGCGAAGAACCATCCTCATAATTATCAAAGCTGTGTAATACGGTATAATCACCAGTGGGGGTAACCCGAAAGATAACGCCGGATAATAACTCGCCTCCGGCATTGGTCATGCCATAATAATAACCATCGTTGCCATCCAGTAAAGTTCCCCAGGGCGAGTAGCCGGTATCGTCGTTTTGGAAGGAATACAAGACCGTAAAATTACCTTGGGGTGTTATCCGGAAATACGTACCACTGCCATTAACTCCACCATGGCTGGTTAAACCGTAAAGATTGCCGTCTTTCCCCAGCAGCAAGTCACCCCGGGGATATCCTCCATCGTTTACATCATCCAGTGACCGTAAGATTTTATAAGAGCCATCGGAGCACAACCTAAAAATAGTACCGTGATTATACTCACCGCCCCATTCGGTCATGCCGTAGAAAAAGCCATCGGGGCCTTGTACCAACCCACCCCGGGGAGCTACTCCGCCAAAAGAACCGGGCAGATCTACTAATTTTTTAAAATTGGTACCATTGGGTAAAATACGATAGATAACACCATCACCTTGAGGCCCGCCAATTTCGTTCATACCGTATAAATAACCATCAGCAGCTTGCATTAGACCGCTTGCCCGGCCACCATCCTCCGAAGGTGAAAAGGCATGTAAAGCACTTACAATACCACTCGGCGTTACTTTGTAAATGGTTCCATTAAACCAGTCTCCGCCGTTCATGGTGGTACCGTACAGGTTTCCATCTTTTCCCAAAATCAAACTTCTTTTTGGAGTATTTCCTATGGCATCGAAGCCGTAATGGTGCAGTACTTTGTAATCGCCATTGGCCGTTATTCGGAAAATAGTACCGCTATAATTATCGCCGCCCGCGGTAGTTACGCCATAGAAGTTCCCGTCTTTACCCTTTACCAAGCTACCCACCGGAGTACCACCAGTAGCTAATTCAAAAGTATGTAACAAAGTAAAAGTGCCAGCGGTGGTTATTTTAAAAATAGTACCTAACTGGTTGGCGCCAGCACTGGTAGTAACGCCGTAATAATTGCCATCGTTTCCTAGCACTAAATTGCCGGTAGGCCAGCCACCCCGGGACGTACCATTAAAATGATGCAATACGGTATAGGTGCCTGATGGCGTTAATTTAAAAACCGTACCTTTATCAAAAGTACCGCCATAATACGTCATGCCGTAAAAGTTGCCATCCGGGCCTTGCAGTAAATCGCCGTAAGGACGGTAACCTTCATTACGCGTAAAGTTGTAAATTACCTTATACTCCCCGCCAGGAGTTATTCTAAAAGCAATGCCAGGTTCCGCTCCATTATTATTCATACCGCCAGAAGAGGTCATACCGTAAAAGTTACCGTCGGCAGCTTGTATAAGATTATTACTACCCGGCGCATTGCCATCGAAACCGGCAAAATGATGCATAATAGTAATTGTACCAGCCGGCGTCATTCTAAAAATGGTTCCGAAATCACTGGCACCTCCCCGGGCAGTCATCCCGTAAAAGTTACCATCTTTGCCCTGAATCAGCTCGCCGCCCGGGTTTGAACCTAGTTTGGTAAAAGTTTTATGAACAGCAAAATCATTCCCATTGGTTTTAATAGAAAAGGCCGTGCCGCCACCTTGCGGACCATAATCCGACGTGAGTCCTAACAAAACTTCTTGAGCCTGGGCTTGCATAGCGGTAAATAATAAAAGCAATACTGCAACTACTCGGATTGGTACTAATCGGGGCGTGAAAAAGGTATTAAATCGGTTATTAATCAACCAATGTGGCAAGAAGCTTCCTCCGAAAGTATTTTCCCGGATAAGGGAAGCTAAAAGGTATTTCATAGTTAGTAAAGAATTTTGATGAATTGTTACATGTTTAAGATGATGGGACTGTTGCGGAGCTAAAGCGCTCAGAGTTTAAATTTACTAGGTGCGCTCATCGAAGGGTCGTGTTTTGCTTTTACCAATATTGCCCGGTTATTAAAAACCTACTATCTAGTACCGAAAACTTGAATTTAGACCAGGTGCTTACCAGTAATAAAAGCCTGTTAATCAATTAAATTAGCATCTATTTGATGCGGCAATTTTACAAGGAATAATCAAGCAACGAAATACGTACTTCCCGGTAATTTTTAAATTTCATAAGAATCAGGTCAGCATGTATATTGGGAATTAGTTGTTTCATTAGCTGATAACAGTTTTAGAAAGAAATGAAAACTTGCGGAGAACAGCTTTTCCTTAGCTCGCGCTAAACTCATTTTTTAAATTTTTAAAATTTCATTAATCAAAATTCTTGTTTTGGGAGTGTCCGTAAGGGTTAATTTAGTTTCTCAACCTTCTTCCGGCTGTAATCAAATTACTCCAGAATTGTCTTTTGCCTTACTTATTGCTACTTTAACTTTTAAACAAATCCAGAACTTACTTCATGAAAAATATTTACCCGCTGATACTGGGTACGCTATTAACTATTCCGGCAGTAGCTCAGCAAACCACTTTAACTTCCCAAGTAGACCAGGCTGCCAATAAAGTAGAACAAAAGGTAATTACCTGGCGCCGCGACTTTCACCAGAACCCGGAACTAGGCAACCACGAGAAAAGAACGGCCGCTATCGTGGCCAAACATTTAAAAGCCTTGGGTATAGAAGTAAAAACTGGCGTAGCTAAAACCGGTGTAGTGGGTATTTTAAAGGGCGGCAAACCCGGCCCCGTTATAGCTTTACGCGCCGATATGGATGCTTTACCTGTTACCGAACGGGTACCGCTGCCTTTTGCTTCTAAAGTAAAATCTACTTACAACGGACAGCCAGTAGGCGTGATGCACGCTTGCGGCCACGACTCGCACGTGGCTATTTTAATGGGCGTAGCCGAAGTATTGGCGGGCATGAAAAACGAGTTAAGCGGCACTGTTAAATTTATTTTTCAGCCGGCCGAAGAAGGGCCACCTTTTGGCGAACAAGGCGGCGCCGAATTAATGGTAAAAGAAGGCGTATTGGATAACCCGAAAGTAGACGTGGCCTTTGGTCTGCACATAAATTCGCAAACCGAAGTAGGTAAAATTACCTACCGACCGGGCGGCACCATGGCCAGCGTCAACGACATGAAAATTACTGTAAAAGGCAAACAGGCCCACGGCGCTTATCCTTGGTCATCCGTCGATCCGATTGTGGTATCGGCGCAAATCATCAATAATTTACAAACCATTGTGAGCCGCAATTTAAATGTTACTGAAAACCCAGGCATCGTAACCATTGGCACCATTCAGGGCGGTAACCGCTCGAATATTATTCCGGAGCAGGTAGAAATGACGGGTACCTTACGGGCCTTAAGTGCCGATGACGAAAAAATGCTGATCTCCCGCGTAAAGCAAATTGCCACCAAAACCGCCGAAAGTGCCGGAGCCACCGCCGACGTGCAAATTCCGCTGAGTATGCGTTACCCGGTAACGTTTAACAATCTGGCTTTAACCGAAAAAATGCTACCCACTTTGCAGCGCACCGCCGGATCGGAGAACGTAGAATTGCGTCCGGCCGTAACCGGCGGCGAAGATTTTTCATTTTTTCAGGAGAAAGTACCCGGTTTGTTTATTTTTCTGGGTGGCATGCCCAAAGGTAAAAACCGCCTGGAAGCACCCTCACACCACACCCCAGATTTTTTCATCGACGAAAGTGGTTTTAAGCTGGGCGTGAAAGCGATGTGTAACCTAGTGCTGGATTATTCGCAACTCAAATCAACCAATCCTTAATTAAACTTACAGCTATTACCTTGGGGCATTTAAATCAGTGATTGAGCCTACTTTTTAAATTTTTACCTTACTAGCACTTATGCTTTCCTTTACGCAGGTCCGGATTGCCCGGCCCACGAACCAACTCACCAAAGTCATTCAATTTTATACCGAAGGGGTAGGTTTGCCGCAGTTAAGTTCATTTACGGACCATGCCGGGTACAGCGACGTAATGGTAGGTTTACCTCACCGGGAATACCATTTGGAATTTACCCAGTACGAAGCCGGCAGCCCTGGTACCGCCCCAACGAAAGACAACTTACTCGTGTTTTATATTCCACACCCAATTGAGCTAAGCAGCGCGGTAGAGCGCTTACAAAACTTGGGTTATTTCCCGGTTGCTCCCGAAAACCCTTACTGGCAAGATAAATCATTCACTTTCGAAGATCCGGATGGTTGGCGGGTAATATTGTTCCGCGGTACCTGGGGTGAGGTTGAATAATTTTTTAAATTTAAAAAATCTGGACGCCCTGCCGTTGGTGTAGCTTCCTAGCCTTTTATTAAACCAAGTCCAGTGGTATTTTTACAATGCCTCCATCTCTGCCCACAAGCGATCAAACTCTTCACAGAACCCGGCTACAATTGGTTTAGCCGAGGTTAGTACAATATTTTCATGATTATACAGGGCAGCACTGCGGGTCCAGTTGTAGGAGCCAGTTACCACTACCGTGTTATCTACAATGGCAAACTTGTGGTGCATGTGATTGGGCGTATTATCTATCCGTACCGGAATGCCCGCTTGCGCTAATTGCCGGATATCTGAACCTTGGTCGTAAAGCTTTTCGTTATCGGTCACAATTTTTACTTTAATGCCGCGGCGGTGCGCCTGTAAAATAGCCCGGGTAATCCGGTCGTCGCTAATGGTAAATACACATATTTTGAGCGACGTACGCGCCGCCTCTATTTGCTCCAGTATGGCATCTAAGCACTCCGTTCCCGGACTAAAATATACTGCCTGCGTTACTTTCTCGGATTTGCTGAAAAGCGACATACTAATAACAATTGTTGATATGTTAGGCTAAAATAGAGTCTCTGATTACAGATTCCAGAATTACAAAAATTTAAAAAAATTAACTTTCTGATCGTCAATAAAGCCTTTAACTCTTCTTTTATGAAGAATCAAATAATCTGGTGCCACCCAGCTCTATTTCTCTTTAAATATAAAGCAAAAATCAGAAACTTATTTTATTTTATATTAGTTATTTAATATATTTACAATCGTGTATATTAAATACCTTTATGTCGGAGTTTTTACAGGCGGCTAGTGCCAGCGTCAACATCATTCCTAGCATCCTTTTGCTATTTGCCCTGCTTTATTGGGCAGTGGTAATCCTGGGTATTCTGGATTTAGACATGCTGGACATGGATCTGGAAATGGATAGCTCCGACGCGATCGTCTGGTTAAATCATGCTTTGGGCTTCTTTAACGTGGGCAAAATCCCATTCATGATCTTTTTCAGTTTTGTGGCTTTGCCTTTTTGGGCCGCATCTATACTCCTTAACTATTATTTAAATACCGGCGAAAGTTTGGTTGGCTTTGTGCTGCTAATACCCCTTTTCATCTTCAGCCTGCTTGCTTCCAAAGTATTAACCTATCCGTTTGTTAAAATATTTGCCGCCCTCGAAAAAGAGCATGATTCCAAAGCCTCGGTTATTGGACGGGTTTGCACGGTTACTTTGCCCGTTACCGCCACCGAAATGGGGCAGGCTACCGTCCGGACCACCGGATCGCTGCTGCTCCTGAATGTGAAAGCTACATCGGGGGCTTACCTTAAAAAAGGTGAAACCGGGTTAATTATTGATTACAACGCGGCCAAGCAATTCTACCTCATAGAGCCTTACCAAAGTCTTGCTAGCTAGTAAAATTTTTAAAAAACAGACTTACTCAATTCTCAAAATTTAAAAAGCATTTCTACAATTACTTTCTAAAACATGATTGCACAATTATCCTGGTCTATTCTTGCTATTCTGGCGGTTGTACTTTTTGGTTTTATCGCCATTGTTATCCGCATGTACCAAAAAGCCATTCAAGGCGAAGCCATGGTCCGGACGGGTTTAGGCGATACTAAAGTTTCCTTCTCCGGCATTTTTGTGGTACCCATTATCCACAAATTAGAGGTAATGGATATCACCTTAAAAACCATCGTTATTTCCCGCACCGGGCCCGAAGGCTTGATTTGTAAAGACAATCTCCGGGCCGACATTAAAGTAAACTTCTTTTTACGGGTAAATAAAACGCCCGAAGACGTGGTGCAAGTAGCGCAAGCCATTGGTTGTAAACGCGCTTCGGACCATACCGCCCTGGAAGGTTTGTTCGATGCCAAGTTCTCCGAAGCTTTAAAAACCGTAGGCAAGCATTTCGATTTTGTGGATTTATACCAAAGCCGCGACGACTTTAAACGCCAGATTTTACAAACCATCGGCACCGATTTAAACGGCTACGTACTCGACGACTGCGCTATTGATTACCTGGAGCAAACCCCACTAACTAACCTCAACGAAAACAACATTCTGGATGCCGAAGGAATTAAAAAAATTATTGACTTAACCGCCCGCCAGAAAATACAATCGAACTTAATTGAGCGCGAAAAAGAAAAAACGATTAAAAAACAAAACGTAGAAGCGCAGGAAACCATTCTGGAACTGGAACGCCAGCTCGCCGAAAACGAAGAAAAACAACGTCGCGAGATTGCCAATATTAAAGCCAGGGAATTTGCCGAAGCCGAAAAAGTACGTCAGGAAGAACGCCTGAAAGCCGAAAAAGCTAAGATTGCCACCGACGAAGAATTAAAAATTGCCGAACAAAACCGCGACCGCCAGATTTTAGTAGCCGAGCGCAGCAAACAACGCACCGATGCCGTGGAAACTGAACGCGTAGAACAGGCCCGTTTACTCGAAGCCAACGAAAAAGAACGCATTGTAGCCTTGGCTCAGATTGAAAAAGAAAAAGCCATTGAAGAAGAGCGTAAAAACATTCAGGGTATTATCCGGGAGCGGGTTACCGTAGAAAAAGCGGTAGTCGAAGAAGAAGAAAAAATTAAAGATACCCGCGCCTTTGCTGAAGCCGAGCGAGTTAAAGCCGTTGCCATTACCAACGCCGAGCAAGTAGCGCAAGCCGCCTTAGTGAAAGAAATTAAAGGCGCCGAAGCCGCCCGCCAGGCCGCCGAGTTCCGAGCTAAACAATTACTCATTGATTCGGAAGCGCAGCAAGCTTCTGCGGCTAACCGTGCCCAGGCATTAAAAGTAATGGCCGAAGCCGAAGCTACCCAGGCTGCCGCCCTTGGTTTATCCGAAGCCCAGGTTATGGAAGCCAAAGCCTTGGCCCGCCAGAAAGAAGGAGAAGCGGAAGCGGTAGTAACCGAACGCCAAGCCGTAGCGGCCGCCAAAGCCACCAAAGTAAAAGCCGAGGCGCAGGCCGAAGCAGACGAAAAGGTAGGCTTAATAGCTGCCAAAGTAGCCAAAGAAAAAGGCTTAGCAGATGCCGACGTAATTGAGAACTTAGCCATTGCCGAAGAGAAAAAAGGCCTAGCCGAAGCCCGCGTAAACAGCGAGAAATTTACCGTAGATGCCAAAGGCATTGAAAGTAAAGCCGAAGCCATGCGCAAATTAGATGGTGTGGGCAAAGACCACGAAGAATTTAAACTTCGCCTAGATAAAGATAAATCCATTGAACTGGCGCAGATTAACATACAGAAAGACATTGCTGCGTCGCAGGCCGAAGTAATTGCCGAAGCTCTAAAAGCCGCCAAAATCGATATCGTGGGTGGCGAAACTATGTTCTTCGACCAGATTATTGGTTCGATTACCAAAGGTAAATCCGTGGACCGGGTAGTGGATAACAGCCAGGTTTTGGGCACTGTGAAAGATACTTTTTTCCATACTAACGGAAACGGTAAAGTACAGTTCCGCGATAATCTGCAGTATTTCCTAAATCAGTTCGGGATGAAGTCAGAAGATGTGCGCAACCTGAGTGTCTCGGCTTTATTACTGAAAATGATTCAGAAGAGCGCCGACGAAAACACCACCGGTTTGCTGAAGGAACTCACGCAAACTGCCACTTCCATGGGCATCTCGGATAAACTAGTTAGAAGTATGGAATTAGTTTAAAAATGGGTTAGCTGCGTCTGCCAAGCGCAGCTAATCCCTATTTTTTAATTTTATGTCTTCTTTCAGATATAGTATTTGCAAGCCCTGCGAGCCCGAGGCCGTGGAACTAACCATTATGGAGCGCAAGGATTATTTTTATATTTTCAACGAAGTGCCCTGGCTGAAACTGCTAAACGAAGTAAACGTAGCCGAGACCAAAGGCGATAAAATTTACTTTTCGCCTTCTCTGGAAATAGAAAATACCTATAACAAACATGGCGTGAGTATTTCGATTGTGGGCGATGTAGAAGATTATGAGTTTTACATCTTCTATAAACGCCCAAAAATTAAAAAATACTTCTTCGGACTTTTTCAAAAACTGAACGAAAAATACTTCACTGGCCGAACCAACCAAACCAAGTACGATGCCCTGCTAGCTATTAAGGCTTTGCTGGATAACAACCTGGAATTGCTCCGAACCAAATGGGGGTAATAATGCCGTTTAACATTCAATCATAAATTACTTTAGTTTACTGCCGCTTATGGCCGAAAACAATACACCAGCTGCCCAAAATGTACAATTAGAAGGCGGTACTTACGACATACTAAGGGGCCGGCTGCAAAAAAGCGGACAAGATTTACGTAATCGCTTAAATCAGTTAAACCAGGAACGCAAGCAGGTTTTTGGTGCTATCGCTACCACTTTGCTGGCTACGGAACGCGTAACTACCGATAATAATTGCATTCCTTGGGACATGGTGCCCGTGGGAAATTCTTTTATTTTTGGCTATAACGTGCATCTGGGATTAAAAGCGGAGATAGAACTGGCGGATGTATTTAGTATTTACAATTACCAGAACCGGACTTTTCAGCAGCAGACCTTAACGTTACTTTCGGACGCGGTATTTCTGGATGATTTTAAAAAACTGTATCGTTATTACAAGAACACCCAGTTCGTAAAATTTGCGGTAATGGGTACGCACCTGTACATGGTGTTCCGGATTGGCAAAGGCGTAAACGATATTAAAACGTTTAAGTGGCTGATCAAGGAAAACTCCCTGACTTACGTGGACAATCGTAGCGATCACGAATTTGTATTCCCGAACCAGCATGATTTTGCCTGGAAGCGCACCGTACGGGAAGCCCAACGCAAAGGCAAGTTCCCGCACGTTTCCATCGAAGACAAAGTATTTGTAGAAACCACCCACGGCGACCTCACCATAAAAGTAGAAGATAACACGGAAACTGGCTTGGGTATTTACGCCGAACCCGTGGAGGACAAAGACCAAACGCTGGATGATTCGGAAATCTACTACGCCATTATCGGCAACATTATAATTTTAAAAATACGGCCTTACAAAGAGATCAAGTATCGCTACCTGGTTTTTAACGCGAAGTTGCGCGAAGTGCGCCGCATCGATGCCCTCGAAAACTGCTGCGTGCTGCTTCCGGAAAATCAAGGCATTATTTACGCGTACGGCTATTATCTGCAAACCGGCGAGTTTAAAGAATTTGACAATGGCTTGGCGGATATGCTTTTTGAAAAACGGATTGCCTCGCCCAACGGCGAAGATTATCTGTTCGTCTTTTACAACAAAGCCAACGGCGTGTACTTGCTGCTATCGTACAATGTAATCACGCAGAAAATAGAAAACCCGATTGTTTGCCACGGCTACGCAATTTTTGAAAATGGCGAGTTATGTTATTTTAAAGCCGATGCCGAAGCCAAAAAACACCACGCTATCCAAATCTGGCAAACGCCTTATATTGGCAGCAATTACGCCATACCCGTAACCCTGGATTCTTACCTGTATAAAGTAGGCAACAAAGATATTGTGCGGGCCATGGCCGAAAGCACCGAGGTGTTGACCTTGTTACAAAAAGAAGATTCGTACGGGAATTTATACCTCGATTTAATCAAGCTGAGCACCGATTTGCTGGATACTTACCACTGGCTGAATCGTACGGAAACTTATAACCTGGCGGAACCCATCAGCGCAATCCGGCAAAGCGCTACGGCGGCGGTAGAAGAATACGAAAAGGTACTGCGCATTAAAAAAAGCACCCGCGAGCAGGTAACCAAGGTAATTGCAAAAGCTGAGGATTTAATTAAAAATTTAAAAATTCAGAAGCCCACGGCTATTCTGGATTTCGTGAAGTACCTGGCGGAACTGCGTTCGGTGCGTGGCGAAATGATCTCGTTAAAAGATTTGCGCTACGCTGACCTGGCTTTAATCGACACTTACGAACAACAAATACAGGAATATACCCAGCAAACCGCCAATGCCAGCATTACTTTCCTGCTGCAACCCGATGCCCTTACACCTTACGAGCAACGCATCCGGAACATCCAAGCTGATATTCAAAAAATTGAGAAAGTAGTAGAAGCGGATGCTACCGAGAAAAGCATTGCGGCCATAGCCGGTGAGCTGGAGATGCTCCTTGATGTGGTCAGTAATTTAAAAGTAGAAGACGCCACCCAAACCACTAGGATTGTAGATACTATTTCGGCTATTTACGCCACTTTCAATCAAACCAAAGCCGGTTTAAAACGCAAGCGTTTAGAACTAGTAAGCCAGGAAGGCAAAGCCGAATTTAACTCCCAGATCAAGCTTATCAGCCAAAGCGTTATTAATTACCTGGATGTTTGCGATACGCCGGCTAAATGCGAAGAATACCTGGCCAAAGTAATGGTGCAGTTGGAAGAACTGGAAGGCAAGTTCACGGATTTCGACGAGTTTACCGACCAGATTAGCCACAAGCGCGAGGAAATTTACAGCGCTTTTGAATCCAGAAAAGCCGCCTTACAGGAAGCTCAAAACAAACGTGCTACTAACCTGCAACAAACGGCTGAGCGTATTTTAAAAGCCATGCAGGGTCGGGTAGCCAAACTTACCACGGTAAACGATATAAACGGGTATTTTGCCGCGGATTTAATGGTGGAAAAAGTCCGGAATACCGTGGTGGAGTTATTGCACATCGGCGACACCGTGAAAGCCGATACGATCCAAAGCCGTTTAAAAGCCTTAAAAGAAGACACGGTAAGGCAGCTAAAAGACAAAAACGAGCTTTTTGTGGTGGGTTCGAACATCATTCAATTTGGGCCGCATGCTTTTACGGTAAATACCCAACCGCTGGATTTAAGCGTAGTACTGCGCGACAACGCCATGTATTACCACCTTACCGGCACCAACTTTTTTGAAAAAATAACCGACCCGCATTTTTTGAGTTATCAGCCAATTTGGGAACAAACGCTGGTATCCGAAAATAATACGGTGTACCGGGCCGAGTACCTGGCTTTTCAAATTTTGCAGGCTGCTCAAAGCGCCTCGGACTTTGCTTCAAGCGAAGGTTTCGCTTATTTGTCGGTGAATGATTTGCATAAGCTGACCGCTGCCGAACTGTTGGAGTACACGCAAAAATTTATGGCGGCGCGCTTCAACGAAGGGTACATTAAAGGGGTGCACGACCAGGACGCAACTCAGTTGTTAACGGTGCTGGTTCGATTTTTAAAAACCGCCGATCTGTTGCGCTACGCTCCCCTGGACCGGGCAGCAACGCAGTTATTCTGGAAAGCTTTTATCGCCGAAGATCAGAAAGAAATACTAACCAACCAGTTACAAGGAATAAGCGCTATTTTACAGGTTTTCCCCGAAACCCGGCAGTTCGAAGCTGTTATTCAGGAATTGCAACTAGGTATCCAGGCGTTTGTAAACGAAACCGGGTTGTGCGCTAACGCTAACAGTGAAAAGGCGGGCGAGTACTTGTTTTACGAATTAATTCGCCCGAACCATTTTATTATCTCGGACCAGGCTGCGGCCTTGTACCAGGGTTTTCAGCAATATTTAACAGATAAAAAAGTTATAAGTACATACGATACTTCTGTAGCAGCTTTTGCTAACAACCCGGTACAGCAGTTTAAGTTAATTCAGCATTGGCTGAAAGCCTTTTTACAGCAGGCTGGTAGTAGCTTTAACCCCGATTATGTAGCAGAAGCCGCAGTACTTTTGTTTACCCATGATTTTAATTTGCAACGCGTGCATCACGCGGCTTTAACCGAGATTGTAACGAGTATGCAGGGCGCGCACCCATTGGTTCAAAAGCAGCAATACCGTCTAGATTTTCACGCGTTTCAGGAAAAATTAACCAGCTACGCCACTACGGTAGCACCCCGGTTTACACAATTCAACGAGCTAAAAAGAGGCTTAACCCAGGCCTTTGCCGAAGAATTGCGCTTATCAGAATTTAAGCCCCGGGTGTTATCCTCGTTTGTGCGGAACAAATTAATTGATCAGGTTTATTTGCCTTTAATCGGCGCCAACTTAGCGAAACAAATGGGTACGGCCGGCGATACTAAACGCACCGACCTGATGGGAATGTTATTGCTGCTCTCGCCGCCGGGTTACGGTAAAACCACACTGATGGAGTACATTGCCAACCGGTTGGGCGTGATTTTTATGAAAATTAACGGCCCCGCCATTGGCCACCAGGTTACTTCTTTAGACCCCAGCGAAGCGCCGAATGCCGCAGCCCGCGAAGAATTAGGCAAGCTGAACTTAGCTTTCGAGATGGGCGATAACGTCATGATTTACCTGGACGATATTCAGCATTGTAATCCGGAATTCTTGCAAAAGTTTATTTCGTTATGCGATGCCCAACGCAAAATTGAAGGCACGTACAAAGGTAAAACCAAAACCTACGATTTTCGGGGTAAAAAAGTATGCGTGGTTATGGCTGGTAACCCGTACACCGAAACCGGCGAAAAATTCCGGATACCCGACATGCTCGCGAACCGGGCCGATATTTACAACTTAGGCGACATCATCGGCGATACCGAAGCAGTTTTTAAATTGAGTTACCTGGAAAATGCCCTTACCTCTAACGTTACATTGGCCCAACTCACCAGCAAAAGCCAGCAAGATATATATACCTTAATCCGGGTAGCCGAAACCGGCGAAAAGGAAAGCTTAGAACTGGAAGGCAATTACGCTGCCGAAGAAATAAACGAATTAGTGAGAGTATTTCAAAAGTTACTCAGAATCCGGGATGTCATTCTAAGGGTAAATACCGCGTACATCTATTCGGCTGCACAGGCCGAAGAGTACCGCACCGAGCCGGCGTTTAAACTGCAAGGCTCTTACCGCAACATGAACAAGCTGGCCGAAAAAGTAAATCCGGTGATGAACGACCAGGAACTGGAAACCTTGATTTTAGCGCACTACGAAGCCGAAGCACAAACCCTAGCCACCGGCGCGGAAGCTAACTTATTAAAGTTTAAAGAACTTACCGGATTTGCTAATGCTGCAGAATTACAACGCTGGGAAGCCATTAAAGAAACCTTTAGCCGTAACTTAAAATTAAAAACTTTTGGTGCAGACAACCAGGTGGGGCAGGTACTGGCGCAAATGGAAAGTATCGCGGCTGGTTTAAGCGGCATTAAAGAAGTACTCGGCCAATTTAGTCAGGATAAAGTAGCAGCCGCTGATTTTTAAAATTTACAGTTAGACTGGAACAAGGCATGTAGCATAAAAAGATAGCGGAAGCAAGATGCCTGCGCTATCTTTTTATTTTTTAAAATTTTCTTCCTCCGGTGGGAGTACATTAAAAACCATTCCCTGCTTGCCCCATCACTAGAATATTGGTGCGTTGGGCTTCTTTTATATTGGCATTAAACGCTATACCGCGATATTTAATTACATCCACAATGGTACCAATAAAGCAGAGTCCGGCCGTAAAGAAATACAGAATTCCCAACCCAATATCACCCACCACAAAGCGCTGAATACCCGCAAACCCGACAAAACCGAGCAGGGCAGTAAACAGAATAAGCTCAGGTCTTTTCCGGCGCAAACGGTAAATGTCCGTGAATTGCTGGGCTTGCTGCTCGTTAAAATTTTGAAAAAAGCCTTGCACAAAAGCCATCTCGTCGGCTTCCAGTTCGGGTAAATAATTTAAGACGTTGGCCATAGTAGATATACTTAATTTAGAAATGGAATGGACAGTTGTACCTGAAGCTTATTCGAGTTATTCTGATTTGCATTTTAATGCTGCTCAGGTACGATAAATTCTGTTTTGCCAATTAAAAATACATCAGAACGAACCCGAAACGCTGAGGTAAATTGGCGGATTATTCTACTCAAAACAAGATAATAATTAAAAACTTACCGCAGCGGATTATAGCTTAACAGCTACCGCCTGCGTTTACAGCTTAAAACGTACGCTTACCTGCACGTTTTCTGGTTGGGGCTGGCCCTGCATAACGGTGGGTTGCCAGGCCGGACCTTCTTTAATCAACCGGATAGCTTCGGCGTCGCAGGCGGGGCTCAAACTTTTTAAAATTTTAAAATTTGTTAAAGCGCCATGCTCCGTTACGGTAAAACCAACGTCTACCCTCCCTTCCTGCTTTTGCTGCCGGGCTTCGACGGGATATTGCAGATTTTCGCGGATGTATTGATTAAATTCTTTACGTCCGTTTTGCGGTTTAGCCCGGGTTACTTCCACGGCAATGTTGCGGGGCTGACTATAGGAAAGCACCGCTACTTCCTGCAAACTGTTCGGGTCCTCTCTTAATTTTACGGCCAGAGTAGTTTCCTCCTTAATTTTTTGCTCCTGCGATTGGTACCCGATGTAATTAAAGGTAAGGGCATCTTTCCCGGCGGGTACGTTCAATGAAAACTTGCCGGCGGCATCGGTGGTAGTGCCGGTGGTAGTGCCGCTTACCACCACGTTGGCTCCTGCAATAGGTTCTCCTTCAGAATCAGTAACCTGACCGGTTACCCGTTGGCCGGTAAATGTTCCGGTTCGCCGCAAGGCTATTCCCATTTGCTTACCCGCTAACGACGAGGCTACTTTATTTAAAGCTCCCGTTAAATCTACCTTACTGGCATTCCCTTGCGGCGTAGAACTTGTATAACCAGCACGCGGCGTGTCTTCAGTTTTTATTGCGAAAGCATCCAGCACGGCGGCCGTATCAATTGGGAAAGATAGTTCTTGTGGTTTATCGGTAGTAACTGCAACGGCTTTTTCTGGTTTACTTACCTTTACCTTACGCTGGGCTATAATTGGCGCTTTCCTTATTTCTTTAGGATTTATTTCTACTTGCGGTTCAGCGGGTTTAATAATTGGGGCTTCGGGTAAAACCGGAACAGATTGAGTAGGTGCTGGCGAACTTTTAGCCACGGTATTTTCGCGAGTAATCGGTGCCGAATCGGGTTGTTGCAGGTAGCGGAATAGTCCCACGCTTACTAACAAAATAACCAGTGTCGCCGCTATTCCCAGCATCGGGCCGTACATGGGGCGTACTTTCTTGGTTGATTCCTGCTGCACGCGGTTGTTTACCCGCTTGCTTATCTGGTTTAAAGCCGCTTGCGTTTGCGCCTGGTTGCTAAGCGCCATGCCAGCCAAAATATCCGAACATAATTCACAATCCAACAGGTGTTTTTCTACCTGATGCCGGCTGCGCGCAGATAATTCTTCTTCCTGCTGATACAGCCGCAGCTGCTCCAGCGAAGGATGTCCGTCGGTGGGCAAAAGCCATTTGGAAGTATCAGGTTGCATCATGGTGCTTCTCCACGTAAATTTTTAAATTTCTCCGCCCGTTCTGAATATAACTGCGCACCCGGTTTACATCGTAGCCGGTTTGTTCGGCAATCTGGCTGTAACTTTTTTCCTGCAGGTAAAACAACTCCAGGCAAAAACGTTGTTCCGGCGGCAATCCATCCAAGGCTTTTTCGAGTAATTGCCATTCTTGTTCCCGGGCCTCGGTTTCGCCGTTGCTATGATGCAAACTGTTACTGAATTGCACATGCAAATTAGGTTCGGCATCCAAAGAAAAGGTAGGCTTACTCTTTTGGGCCCGTAGCTGCATTAAACAATGGTTTTTAGCGGTAACGTGCAGCCAACTTTTAAAATTAGTAATCTGGTGTTTTTTCAACGATTGAATGAGTTGCTCAAATACCTGCATGGTGGCGTCTTTGCTGGAATCTTCGTCGGGCAGGTACTTGCGGCAAACCAGGAACACTATTTCGGTATAGCGTTCAAATAATTCTCCTATGTAAGCCAAATCACCCGTTTCCTGATAGCGTTGTACCAGTTCCAGGTCGGAGGGCGGTTTGGGTGTTTTGGAGAATAGTTTAAGGAACATGTTAGCCGTATAATTCTTACTTAAATAAAAGAATTTATTTTGAAAATAATACCTTTTCTCCTGTGTAAATCCGGCGGTTAAACCATCATGGAACAAATCTTAACAATACCGCCATGAAAAACTACTGCTACTTACTCGTTCTTTTCTTTTTTCTAACGGCTTTTTCCAATTTAGCCCAAACCCGGATAGTTTCCGGACAAGTTACCGATGCCGCTACCCTTCAACCTTTGCCCGGAGTTACGGTTACGGCTAAAGGTACTTCCATTGGTACGGTTACAGACACTTCAGGAAAATTTAAGTTGGAAGTGCCCCATACTACCCAAACCCTGGTTTTTAATTATATAGGCTTTACTACTCAAGAAGTAAAACTGAATGCGGCTAATACGATAAAAGTAGCTCTACAGCCCAATAATCAGGCATTGGAGGAAGTAGTGGTAACGGGTTATAGCAACGTGCAAAGTTTAGCCGGGAAAGTAGCCGGAGTAGTAAGCGGCGTTCGAATAAGAGGAAATGTTTCCCGTGAAACCCGCCGGATGAGTATGCCCATTGATTATTATTCCCAGCCACGTTTTAATACCGAAGAATACGACCGCATTGAAGACAACAATTTTTTAGCTACCAAGCGTCACCCGCTTTCTACGTTTTCCATTGACGTAGATGCGGCTTCGTACAGCAACGTGCGCCGTTTTTTAAATAATGGTCAAAAACCTCCCAAAGATGCCGTGCGCATAGAAGAAATGGTCAATTATTTTAAATACAATTATCCGCAACCCACACCCGAAGATCCGTTTGCCGTAATAACTGAACTGGCGGCTTGCCCCTGGAACCAGGATAATCAACTACTGCATATTGCCTTACAAGGCAAGAACATTGCTACGGGTAATTTACCACCGGCTAACCTGGTTTTCCTGATTGATGTGTCGGGTTCGATGGATTCGCCGGATAAATTACCTTTGGTAATTGCCGGATTTAAGTTACTGGTAAACCAATTGCGGCCGCAAGATAAAGTAGCCATAACGGTTTATGCCGGATCAGCGGGTTTGGTACTGCCACCAACCGCAGGAAACCAAAAAGAAGTAATTCTAGCGGCATTAGACCGGCTGCAAGCCGGTGGTTCAACGGCGGGCGGTGAAGGCATAAAACTGGCCTACAACGTGGCACAGGAGAATTTTTTAAAAAATGGCAATAACCGGGTAATACTGGCTACCGACGGCGACTTTAACGTGGGCGTATCCAGCACATCGGAGCTGGAAAGGCTCATAGAAGAAAAACGAGAAAGCGGCGTATTTTTAACAGTGCTGGGTTTTGGTACCGGCAACATCAAAGACAGCCGCATGGAAAAACTAGCCGACAAAGGAAATGGCAACTACGCCTACGTGGATAATATCCAAGAAGCGAAGAAAGTTTTTGTGAATGAATTTGGCGGTACTTTATTTACCATCGCCAAAGATGTAAAACTACAACTCGAGTTTAACCCAACCCACGTAAAAGCCTACCGCTTAATTGGCTACGAAAACCGGCAGCTAGCCGACGAAGATTTTAAAAATGACAAGAAAGACGCCGGCGATTTAGGCGCCGGCCACACCGTAACGGCGCTCTACGAAATTGTGCCGGCCACTAGTAAAAAGAACGTAGCGGAGGCTGATCCACTTAAATACCAACCCGTTAAAAACGCGGATAAAAACAACTTCTCTGGCGAACTGCTAACCCTAAAGTTGCGCTACAAAAAACCTACAAGTAATACTAGCCAGTTACTCGAACACGTAGTATACCCTACGCTAACCGCTAACCCTTCGGAGAACTTGCGCTTTGCGGCAGCCGTTGCCGCATTTGGCATGCTGCTCCGCGACTCCGAACATAAAGGGCAAGCTACTTACGCTGGCGTGCTTCATCTCGCGGAAAATGCTAAAGGTAATGACAGCGAAGGCTACCGCGCCGAATTTATTCGTTTAGTAAAAACGACGCAGTTGCTGGATAGCCCCGTAACGGAGGTAAAAGGTAAAACCGATAAAGATTGAGCTTTCGAGGTTGACCAATTAGTAGAAAATTTAAAAAAATCAGCGATTCTCCACAAAATTTAACCACCCATGCTCCTCCTTATCTAAGGAAGGGCAGGGGTGGTTGACATTACGAAATGGTAGAATTTTTAAATTTTCTCAATTTCAACGTTACAGTATAAAAACATAAGAATGGAGAAAGGAATTGCCGCATCCTTATCCCTGTTTTAGGCACGGTGCCTCAGACAGAAAGGAAAACCCAACACCCATAAACCAAATAACTCGGGGTTGGGTAACCGGAATTAGGGCCAAAGAAAACCTGAAAGAGAAATAATCTTCAAACAATAACCTGTTCCTCCACTTACTTAAACCAAAATACCTACCTTTGAAGTATGGCAACTACCCACGAAACCAGGTTGTACCTGGTGCCAACGCCCATCGGCAACCTCGAAGATATTACCTTGCGGGCTATTCGCATTTTAAAAGAAGTAGACACGATTCTGGCCGAAGACACTCGTACCAGCGGCAAATTATTGCAGCACTTGGGTATTGAAAAACGCATGCACAGCCACCACCTGCACAACGAACACAAAGCTGCCGCGCACTTAGTGCAACGCATGCTCGATGGCGAGAAAATGGCCTTAGTTTCGGATGCGGGTACGCCTGCTATTTCGGACCCAGGTTTTTTACTGGTGCGTGAATGCTTGAAAAATGGGGTAGCCGTAGAATGTTTGCCCGGCCCCACAGCTTTTGTGCCGGCACTGGTAAAATCAGGTTTTAGCTCAGAGCGGTTTACCTTCGAAGGGTTTTTACCTATTAAAAAGGGCCGGCAAACCCGCCTGCAAAGCTTGGCCGCCGAAGAACGCACGATGATTTTTTACGAATCGCCGCACCGCTTACTCAAAACCTTGGAGCAGTTTAAAGAAATTTTTGGAGAGGAACGGCAGGTATCGGTTTCGCGTGAGCTTACCAAAATGTTTGAAGAAACCATAACCGGATCGCTACAGGAAGTGATCGCAATTTTTCAACAAAAAGCCATTAAAGGCGAATTTGTGCTGGTGCTGGAAGGTCTAAAGTAAATTTTGATACGAAAAAATCAGGGTTTATTTAAATCATGAATGCTGTTAAATTTTAAAAAACAGCCCTTCCTGTTGAACAAAATTCGCTATCCTGCCCATGAGATTTTGTTTCTTTGCCTTGCTACTCCTGTTGCCCGCATTCGTATTAAATGCTCAAAATAAAACGCCTATTCTGGAGCGAGCTAAAGCCCTGTATAAAGAAGCCAAAGCCGAATTTACGCGCTTCGAAAAAGAACACGGAGCATTTATTCAAACTAAAAATACCCGGATGCACTATCTAACCTGGGGCAATGCATCCGGTACCCCTCTCATCTGGTCGCATGGTAGTTTAACGAACGGTTACGAACTTTTTGATGTGGCGCCCAACCTGGTAAAAGCCGGTTATTACGTTATTGCTATTGATTATTATGGGCACGGGCAAACCCCCATTCCGCCGCACGAAGTATCCTTATACCACATCGCCGACGATTTAAAAGAATTAATGGATAAGCTAAAAATCGAAAAAGCGATTGTAGGCGGGTGGTCCCGGGGTGGCTATATCAGCACGGCTTTTTATGATGCTTATCCTAACCGGGTTCTGGGTTTAGTATTAGAAGATGGGGGATCGGTAAACATGAATACCTATTACCACCAAATGAGTCCGGAGAAGTTAGATAGTACTTTACGGAAAATCGAAAAAGATTGGCCCGCCGATACTTCCTATGCCAGCGAATTGGAAGCTTACTATGCTAATTACGATACTAGCTCGGGTGGTAATCAATTTAACTTACTGGCTTGGATCACGAAAAACAGGAAAGACCGTTGGGCTATCAGTCCGGGAGTTATAGATTTGTTTCATATGCGCTTTGCCAAACAATGGTCTAATAATATTCTTCGTTTTACGCGGGCGCCTCTTTTTGCGGAGTCTATGTCGATACTGGAGCCTAAAATTGTGTATCGTAATTTAAATGTGCCTGTTTTAATTCTAGATCCGGTGAGTGAAAACGATTTTATGCCTTTTGAAGAAGAAAATAGCGCTTTGCAAAAGCAGCATCCGGCGTTTATTACTCATAAAATATATCCCGATACCGGACATAACATCCATTATGAAAGCCCGCAACAGTTTATCCAGGATTTAACCGTATTTTTGAAAAAAGTGAAAGCGCATCATAAAATCAGGTAAGCTCTAAGCAAAAAGGTAAAAGCCCATAATAACTTTACCCGCTTGTTCCGGTAGGTTGAATTAACAAAGCGTATTTTTACATTTATTTTCGCTCTTTTACGTTTACAATTTTAAAATTTATTCATGACTGCTTCGTGCTTTTTTATAAACAAGTGGCTACTAGTTATTTTGGTATTTTTTGGTTTCGGCTTGGTTCCGGGTCAGGCGCAAAGTTTATCGCCGCAGGCGCGTATTAGCTTAATTACCTGCTCGCCCGGCGACGAGTTATACTCCATGTACGGGCACAGCGCCATCCGGATCAATGACCCCAGTTATGGCATAGACTACGTTTTTAACTACGGCACTTTCGACTTTAGCACGCCCAACTTTTACCCTAAATTTGTAATGGGTAAATTAAAATACAAGCTAGCTGTATCTAACTTTTCCGATTTTTTAGCCGCTTACCAATATTATAACCGGTCGGTGTACGAGCAGGTATTAAACTTAACCTTGCCGCAGAAAAATGCGGTTTTTCAATTTTTACAAACCAACTATTTACCCGAAAACCGCGAGTATTATTACGATTTCTTTTTTGATAACTGCGCCACCCGCATCCGCGATGTATTTCAGAAAACCTTGGGCGATAGTTTGCGGTTTAATCCGGCTTTAAATCAAAAACAGCTAAGCTTCCGGCAAATTGTAGGCATTTACCAAAGCCCTTTGCCGTGGGCCGATTTTGGGGTGGATTTAGCCATGGGCGCCACCAGCGACCGGAAAGCCTCTGCCACCGAATACATGTTTATCCCGGATTATTTGCAGGAAGGCTTTGCCAAAGCCACCTTGCAAGGCCAGAGCGGCAATGCCCCATTTGCGCAACCTGTTGCTACTCTGTTTAAAGCTAATCCACCTACGGAAGTACCAGTACCCCTTCGGCCAGGTATTATTTGCTGGGCTTTACTGGTGTTTGGAGTCGTGCTTACCGGCTATCAATGGCGGCAGAAACGCCCGGATTATAGTTTTGATGTAGTTCTTTTCAGCGTAGTGGGGGTGTTAGGCTGCGTGATACTGTTTCTGACGACAAGCAGCGATTACAAAGCTTTTGCGCAAAATTTAAATTTACTCTGGACTATACCTCTGCACTTACCCGTAGCTTTGCTCTTACTCCGGAGAAAAACGCCGCATTTTTTAAAAATTTACTTTTTATTAACTGCCGGTTTAATGGCCTTGTTACTAATAACGTGGCGTTGGCTGCCCCAGGAGTACCACCCGGCGTTTTTTCCTTTGGTGTTATTGTTGGGAGTACGGGCGGCTTTTATTTACTATCAGGAGAAAAGAAAACAACTTAAAACAAATTTGTAGCCCGATACCAAAATATTCCGGAGTATTCATAACCTTTGCACCGCTTCGCAGTAATTCTTTCACTTAGTTTGTTTTTTAAATTTTTAAAATATTTGTTGTATGCAGCTTTCTGAACTTTGCCAAAAAGTAATTGCTATTACCAAAACCACCGGGGCTTTTATCCGGGCCGAAGCCCAGTCTTTCGACCGCAGCAAGATTGAGCACAAAGGTTTAAACGATTTGGTATCGTACGTAGATAAGCAAGCCGAAGAGCAATTAGTGAAAGAATTGCAGCAAATTTTACCCGAAGCTGGTTTTATTACCGAAGAAGGTACCGTAACCGAACGGGGCGCCGAATACAACTGGATCATCGACCCCCTGGATGGCACTACCAACTTTATGCACGGTTTGCCACTTTTCTCCATCAGCATTGGATTAATGCAGCATTCTGAGATTGTGCTGGGCGTAATTTACGAGGTAAGCCACGACGAATGTTTTTACGCTACCAAAGGAGGAGGAGCTTTTTGTAACGACCGTCCCATCCACGTATCCGGCGTAGAAAAATTATCGGATTCGTTGATTGTAACGGGCTATCCGTATACTGATTTCGGCAAAACCGACACCTACCTGCAAATTTTAAAAGCCTACATGCAGCAATCACACGGAGTACGTCGGTTGGGTTCTGCCGCTATTGATTTAGCCTACGTGGCCAAAGGTATTTTCGAAGGTTTTTTTGAATTTAATTTAAATTCGTACGATGTGGCTGCGGGCGTAATTTTGGTACGCGAGGCCGGAGGTTACGTAAGTATGTTTACCGACAACAACGGCGACCCGGTATTCGACCGCGAAATAGTAGCCAGCAACGGCCGGGTTCACGGCGAAATGCTGCAGGTAATTGCCCAGTATTGGTAGTTATTATAAGTTAAAAGTTATGAGTTTTTATAGCTCTTACATAATGGGCTACAATCTTTCATAAACTACTGCTAAACTTTTTGGGGAGGCAATTAGTTAATAAGAAAGCACGTTTCAGGTAGGGAAGGTGTTGCTTCTAAATATAAATAAGATAGTAGCAAAAATTAGTTATCACTTTACAACCACCTAGTACTTACAACAGCTTACTTATTAATGGTACAGGAGATTATTATATTTATTGTTTTTGCTTTAGCTGCCGCGTACGTTATCCGCTTGGTTATCGCTAATTTCCGGCCGAAAGCGGGTGGGGGTTGCGCCAAAGGTTGCGGCGGCGCCTGTTCTTCCATCGATTTCGAAAAAATTAAAAAAGACCTGGAAACCAAATCTACCTCGCTCCGATAATTTTTTAAATTTTTACTTTTTTCATTTAACCCTTTGCTTACAAAAAGCGGTTATTCCTTTTGCGTTAAAGCTCCCTTGGTAATTAATATTGCTTGGTTTGATCGCGCACAATGAACCATTGGTCATTTATCTTCCGGAATTTTAAAATAAACTCGCCGTTTGGGTGATCGTTGGCCCGTGTTAAAGCCCAGTTACCTAAAACCGTAGCCGAATCACCAGCTAACGCACTTACCTTTAGATTAGTAAATTGTAGCGTTCCCATTTTAGCCCGCGAATCGTATACTCGCTTATAACGCGCCAAAGTTGGTTCCCAGCCTTTGGTTACTGTAGTACCCGACACAAAAACCAAATCCGGCGAATTCCAGTAGGTGCGCATAAAGTTATTAATATCGCCTTTATTCCAGGCGGCTACCTGGTTGCTCAATACCTGCAAAACGGCCGCCGAACCAGTAGTATCTATTTGGTTATTTTGAGCCAGAGCACTGCTCCAGGGCAACAGACTAAGTAAAAGATAAAGTATTTTATGCTGCATAACTATAAATAAAGGCACGCTAAATTTTAATTTATTTTTAATTTCTGTGAAAATTACGCATACAAAAAACCGGTAGTACGTAAGTAGCAAATAAGATTACTGACCATTAATAGAGCTAAGTACCCGTAATTTTACCATTACCTTTGAAAAAACCATAGGCGCCATAGAACAAATTCTGGTTTTTGCGTATAGCGTCTATCTCTATTTTTTAATTGGCCTATAAATTTAAAAATTATAAACTTATGCAAGATAAAGAAGAATTAACTACCATGGTTAAAGTAGAAGCCCGTTTAAACAGCGAAGGCTTTACCGAAGATTTCCGGGTATCGGATGGTCGTTTATGTTTACTCAACAGCGATAAAACCTACGGAGTAGAAGACGTGCGCATCGTCAATTTCTTCCGCTTTGAGGGCGAAACCGATCCGGATGACATGTCTATTTTGTACGCTATTGAATGCAACGATGGCACCAAAGGCACGATCAGTAACTCGTATGGCCCCATGGCCGACTCGGAAGTAGATGCCTTTTTAGTAGAAGTAGAAAACCTAGGCAAGAAGCTGGATAAAACAACGTAATTGTCAGAAGAAATTTGTTATTTCTTATTCCATGCTAATAGTCAAAATAAAACTAGTATAAATTAGTAACAGTACTGATTTTTTAAAAAGCGGCAGGTTCATGAATCTTCCGCTTCTTTTTTGCCATTTTGCGAAGCTTTATTCCGGCTACTTTCGCGAACTTCTTCCAGGGTTTCTTTTAACTGCTGATTTAGAGTTTCGCCCGCTTTGCCAGCAAAATCCAGGGTACGGATCGGAAACGGAATTTGAATGTGATTATCGTCGAAAGCTTTTTTGATTTTAATAATGGCCGCGCTACGGGCGTGCACATAATCGGTTTGGCGTTTGTACTGAATCCAGAACCGCACCAAAAAGTTAACCGAGCTATCCCCGAACTCTTCGTAAACTACTTCTACCTCGCGGTTCTCAATCATGCCTTTAATACCGGTTACACAAGCTTTTACCAACGCCTGCACCCGTTCTAAATCTTCGGCGTACGAAACACGCATTTTAATATCAATACGCCGGATGCCGTAGTACGTGAAGTTAACCATTACACTTTCGAACACTTTCCGGTTAGGCACTTTCACTAATTCGCCGGTTACGCGGCGCAAATCAATGGTGCGCATGTTAATGCGTTCGATGGTGCCAAAGTACTCGTTGGTTTCAATTACATCGCCTACGGTAAAGGGCTTACGCACCGCTATAATTACCCCCGAAATAAAATTGGTAGCAATATCCTGAAAAGCTAAACCCAAGGCTAACCCAATAATACCTACCCCAGCCAGCATGGTAGTAACGGTTTTGTCGAGCTTTAAAATAGTAAGCACAAAGAAAATACCCAGCAACAAAGCCCCCGTTTGCACCATGGTAGCAAACAAATTATTAAGCGCTGCACTGTGCGATACCCGAGTCAGTAATTTTTCGGAAAACCGGCGCATTTGCCGGGCTACGTAAAAAGTAATTACTAATAGCACTAAAGCAATAATCAGATTAGGCAACATCAAAACCAGTTGCTTCATCCAAATTTCCAGCTTTTTAATTAACAGACTGAGCGCTTCTTCCAATTCGGTCATTTAGTTAATTTTCCATGATCCATTTGTAACCGCAATTTTGACAGGTAAACCGCCGGACCAAAGGCTGGCTGGGACGGGCAGTAAGTGCATTGCGGAGAAAAGTTAATAACGATGGCTTTGCTGCCGAGGTTGTTTCTTTTACTTTATCGGAATGGCAGTTGGGGCATTGATCCGGGAAGTACTCCGGTGTATTTTCTACCGCAAAGGCCTCACTGGTATTTAATACGGTTAGGGCACGATCGCGGTCTTGTTCCGTTACCTGCAGGCGCACGCCGCCGTAAGCCATGTACAAAAAGGGCTGGTTGGTAATGGTATGTTCATCGGCAATAAAAGCCGGAATACCTTCGGCTTCTAAACGACCGCGCATGATCTGGGCCTTTAAAGCATCCGGAAAAGTAGCAATGGTAATTAATTTAGGATCCATGGATAAAAGCTGTTAAGCCGCTCAACTGCTGAAAAGGCCAGGTAAGTTATTTTTAAATTTTTAAAAATCCGGCGGCTAGTTACCTTTTTATCCCCACACCTTGGTGCCTTCGGTGCAATTCCGGCACATTTCTACCTGGCTCCGCGATTTTAAAACGGCTCCCCGGAATTTCTGATAATGCGTGCCGCGCCACAAAGCCCGGAAACTTTCGGTTTTTAAATCACCCATGCGGTATTCGGCGTCTTTGTCAAAACAACAGGGTACTACCAGGCCGTCCCAGGTTATAACGCAGGAATGCCACATGCGCCAGCAATGATTAAGCAATTTATTTTTAATCTGATACGTACCGTTGCCGGTATTCTGGTACCGCGAGTAATAATCTATAGTAGGTATTAACGGCGAACCTTGCGCATAATCGTAAATTTGCGCTGTTTTAAACCACACATCGTCTACGCCTAACTCCGCCGCCAGTTTTTTAACATCGGCTATCTGGTGTTCGTTGGGCCGCACCACCAAAAATTGAAAAATCACGAAAGGGGTTTTGGATTTTAACTCTTTCTTCCACTTGATCAGGTTGCGGGTGCCTTCGATTACTTTATTTAAGTTGCCACCTACGCGGTAAGCCTGGTAAGTTTCTTGGCTGGTACCGTCGATGGAAATAATCAACCGATCCAGACCCGATTCTACGGTTTTGCGGGCGTTTTCTTCGGTAAGGTAATGCGCATTGGTAGAAGTGGCTGTGTATATTTTTCTTTTAGAAGCATACTGTACCATTTCCAGGAAGCGGGGATGCAAATAAGGTTCGCCCTGAAAGTAAAAAATTAAGTACAATAATTTCTGATGCAGTTGGTCGATGGTATTCCGGAATAACTCATCAGGCAGCATGCCGGTAGGTCGGGTAAACGAACGCAAACCGCTGGGGCACTCGGGGCAACGCAAATTACACGAGGTAGTAGGCTCAAACGAAATACTGATGGGGCTACCCCAGTGCGTGGCTTTTTGGGTAAGCTTCGATAAGATGTAGCTGCTTACCACTTGCCCCATATTACCCGCCCGTTGCCAGGTAAGTTTAGAAAGCAAATTAAAAGCATCGGTTAGTTTTCCGGTTACGGCCATTTACAAAAGCGTTACTCTATAAAACAAAGTAACAATATAATATTGGTATGAAATATTTGATACGGACTTTTTATTGTTTGTTTTGGCGCCGGTTCCCGTTTCCTTGTTCCCCATTCTCTGGGGCAAGTTTTCAAACTTGTGCCTATCTATAAGTTAAAGTCTGTGACTTTACTCCGGTTAAAAGCCGGAACCTGCATCGGCTTTATCAAGCTGCTAAAAAGTAAATTTTTAAAAATTTAGTTTGTTTCCGTATTTACTTGGAGCCGGTTCCCGTCTCCATTTACTGGTTCCATCGTATTTGAACGGGCTGAGTTTGCCTCATGGCCGGCGGGCCTCGTTTGGCTCTCTCGGACGGTTTAGCGAACCTTGGCTCGTTGCACTGCGCCATGCCTCCTGCGTCGGCACCGGAACGCTAAAAGGTCCTCAACAGCCAAACTAGTATCTATTGCGCTTAGCTACTGCTGCTCCCCATTTGGCGCAATAGCGCTTTACAAAAGCTAATTAAAAATTGGCTTTGCAAAAATTACTTAGAACGCTGCGCTAGCTTTAAGCTCAACTAAAATTTTAAAAAATGCATTTTCTTGTTGCAAGCTTCGCATTAATATGAAATTGCCCTGGCTTCGCGCGATGGAAACCAGGGCTTAGGTCGGATTGGATTAATTATTTATGTATAAAAGTTCTTGTACAGGTATGCCGCTGGTGTACGGCTACTTATTAATCCCGGGTAAAATAGTGTTGTGTGTACGGCCTAATTTAAAAATTCCTGTAATACAATCAGTAATTTTACCCTAAGTTTTTGATTTTTATACTCCTATCTAACCAAAACCAAGTGAATTTCTTTTATTTATCCAAAAAGAGAACTTAAAACTTCCTCCAGTTTACTTACCGCGTTTACTTTTATACCTAATTTCTTCTGGTCGATGCCTTTTAAATTAAACTTAGAAATGTAAATTTCTTTAAAACCCAGCTTTTCGGCTTCGCTGATGCGGTTGTCGATGCGGTTTACGGCCCGGATCTCGCCACTTAAGCCTACCTCGGCGGCAAAGCAGGTAGTATGCGGAATAGCTAAATCCTCAAACGACGACAGGATGGAAGCACACACGGCTAAATCAATAGCCGGATCTTCTACTTTAATGCCACCTGCAATGTTTAAAAATACGTCTTGCAAGCCTAACTTAAAACCACTGCGTTTTTCCAATACGGCCAGCAACATATTTAACCGTTTGGCATCGTAACCAGTACTGGAACGCTGCGGCGTACCGTAGGTAGCCGGGCTAACCAAACTTTGCACTTCAATTAATAAAGGGCGATTGCCTTCTAGAGTGGCGCCAATGGTAATGCCGCTAAAGTTTTCTTCGCGCTGCGAAATTAATATCTCCGAAGGATTACTAACCTGCCGCAAACCAGTACCCAGCATCTCGTAAATGCCCAATTCGGAAGTAGAACCGAAACGATTTTTCGTGGTACGTAAAATGCGGTAAGTCATGTGGCGGTCGCCTTCGAACTGCAATACGGTATCTACCATGTGCTCCAGAATTTTAGGGCCGGCCAGGTTACCTTCTTTGGTTATATGGCCGATTAAAAACACCGGCGTACCGCTTTCTTTAGCGTATTTTAACAACTCGGCGGTACATTCCCGCACCTGCGAAATACTACCCGCTCCACTTTCGATAAAAGCCGAATGCAAAGTTTGGATGGAGTCGATGATTAATACTTCGGGCTGCAGTTGCTCAATTTGCTTGAATATATTTTGGGTGCCGGTTTCGGTTAAAATAAAGCAGTTGGGGTGTTGCGCACCGAGGCGTTCGGCCCGCATTTTTATTTGCTGTTCGCTTTCTTCGCCGGAAATGTAGAGTACCCGCTGATTTTTTAAATTTAAGGCAATCTGCAGCATTAAAGTAGATTTACCAATGCCCGGTTCGCCGCCAATTAAAACCATGGAGCCCGGCACAATGCCGCCGCCTAAAACCCGGTTTAATTCCTGGTCGCGGGTATCCAGGCGCAATTCTTCGGAGTAGCTGATTTCGGCAATAGGCCGGGGTTTGTTTGCTATTTGCAGCGACGAAGAGGATTTCCAGGAAGCTGGTCCGGCTGCTTCTTCGCGTTGCAGTACTTCTTCTACGTAGGTATTCCATTCGCCACAAGCTGGGCAACGACCAATCCATTTTGCGGATTGCGCCCCACAACTCTGGCAGAAGTAAGAGGTTTTTATTTTCGCCATTTATTCATTTATCGGATAGACAACTAGCTGAAATTTTTTGGTAAAAAGCAAAATTCAGCCGGACGGCTCGGTATAAGCCATCTTTTTACAACAAAGATAACCGCGTTTTTTATCCCAAAAGAATTATAAATTCTGAAAAGTTATGGATAGTAGCCTTGGGGTTAGAGCGTCTAAAAAACCATTGAAATCAACCCAAAAGCTAAAAGTAAAAAAGGCTTATTCTGGTTGCGGAAGCAAGCTGGCAATAATGATTAAAGGCAATACAATTAAAATAGAAATCAGCAAAGCCCGCCAGATTGGTTTGGCTTCGTAGCCTTGATTAAACCCGATGTATTTGGGCCAGAAGTAAAAATTTAAAATTAAAGCCCCAATTAAGTTTAAACCCAAAGTTAAAGTAGAGCTGCGGTATAACTGAAAAAGAACTACTTCCAGGGCCATATAAGCAATACCAAAACCAACTACAATCCAACTGCCTTTGCGGTTGCCAAGTTCGCGGATATTGGTAACCAACAACATGGCCCCAAACAGCAAACTAAAAAAAATAGAGAACCCCACAATGGCATTAGGCGTGTATAACTGCGATACTTCTTCGGCTTCTTCATCGTTGTCCGTTTCTGCTGCTTTTGCCGCCATCTCGGCTTGATAAGCTTGTCTTACGGCCTGGCGTTCGGGCTCCAGGGTAGCCAGTTCGGTTTCAGAAAAAGTACGGCCCCGCTTCTGCAACTCGGCTACGGCCGCTAATACTGCTACCGGTACGTATTTTTGGTGGTTATTAAAGTATTCCAACAACTCCAATTCGGTCTTGTTCGCCATTTTATTGGCGTAATATGGATCCATAAACACGGATAATTTTTAATGAAACATAACTATTATACTTACTCCGAAAACTTTATGGAGTTAATAATTAATAGTTCTTTTATAAGTAACTCTTAAAAGTATTAAATGTTGCCGGTTTGCAGCATAACCTTTTAATTAGCGCTCCACAAAATCTAAATCTTTACCAAAGGTTTCGGACATGCCCCAAAGTGCTACCAAGGCAATAATAAACGTGAGCGTACCTACCAGTAAGGCGCTCTGCATTAATCCGGTATGCGTTTTAAAATAATCGAATAGCCAGATAACCGGAATTAAGCTGCCCCGCACAAAATTAGGCACCGTAGTAGCTACCGTAGCCCGAATGTTGGTGCCAAATTGTTCGGCGGCAATGGTTACAAACAAAGCCCAGTAGCCAATAGAAAAACCCAGCGCCATACAAGTAAAATAAACCGATTCGGCCGAAGGCAGATCGATGAGCAGGTAGCATAACACGCAGACCACGTTCAGTAAAATAAAGCCCAACACCACTTTTTTCCGGCTCCGGAAATACTGGCTGATAATACCGGAGCTTAAATCGCCGACCGATAAACCCAGATAAGCAAACATCACGGATTTACCCGCCTGCACCGGCTCCGAAACACCCATAGCAACCGCAAATTCCGGCGAAAAAGTAACCAGCACCCCAATCACAAACCAGATGGGTAAACCAATGAAAATGCAGCGCAAGTATTTAACAAAGGTGCGACCCGAAGAAAATAATTGGAAAAAGTTACCCCGCGCTACTTCCTGCTCTTTTACGTTGGTAAACATTCCGGATTCAAACACGCTAAACCGCAGCACCAGTAACAATAAACCCAGGCCCCCGCCAATAAAGTAAGCAATGCGCCAGTCGAATAAATCGGCCATAAAGTACGCCAGCACCGCTCCCAAAATACCCACCGAGGCTACTAACGACGTACCGTAACCCCGGATTTCCTTGGGTAAGATTTCGGCTACTAAAGTTATACCGGCACCCAGTTCCCCGGCTAAACCAATACCGGCAATAAAGCGCAGCAAAGCGTATTGGGTAACACTGGTAGCAAAACCATTGGCAATATTAGCCAGCGAGTACAGCAAAATAGACCCAAATAATACCGAGAGCCGTCCTTTTTTATCGCCCAGAATGCCCCAGAGTACGCCTCCCACCAACATACCGGCCATTTGGGTATTAATCAGGAAAAAGCCGTCTTCGAGTAATTGGTCGCCGGATAAGCCCATGGATTTTAAACTGGGCACCCGCACAATGCTAAACAGCAACAAGTCGTAGATATCCACGAAATAACCCAAGGCCGCAACAATCACGGGAATTTGCAGCAGTTGTTTTAGCTTAGAAGGTGGCGTAGGAGAGGAGGTTGTTATCATACATTAGAAACGCGAAAACCAGTCCGGTGGGGCTGGTCTTCTTTAAGTTATATTCTTCTATTTTAAACAAGTTATTCCGGACAATATCAAAGTATTCTGGTACACTGGCCAAAAAACCACAAGCAAAATTTTAGGAATTAGATTTTTTAAAATTTTAAAAATTTACCTGCTCTGAACAAATGAAATCAATTTTTGGCATAATTCCGTCTTTTTAATCCAGATTTTTTAAGCATCTGGTTGGTGCAATTATAGCGACATTGCTTTCGTAAGTAATATTTATACTTATAAATTTGCGGCAGATTTAATAAACCGCCTAATCAGCCATAGATTTTAGTTACTTGAAAATTACTTTATTTTGCAGGAAACCACATTAAGAATATTAAAAAACACATCTTTTTTAGGAAAGTAGCAGTATATCTTTTTTAAATTATTTATTACGCCAACTTATATGAAAAACATTATCTCTTCTTCCGCCCGCTGGGTAAACGCTATTTTTGCTTTGTTTTTAGCCGTTCTGGTAAGTTCTTGCTCGCAGGAGCCGCAACGTCTTCTGTTCTCGAATCACCCCACAGAATTTAAACGAGTGGAGAACGCTACCGCAAAAGTAGCTACGCCCGAAATTGCTCCTGTAACCGCCAACGCTGCCGAAGCGCCCACCGCTATTTTATCGCCGGAGCAGGCGAAGCAAGA
This sequence comes from Adhaeribacter swui, assembly GCF_014217805.1. NCBI lineage: Bacteria > Pseudomonadati > Bacteroidota > Cytophagia > Cytophagales > Hymenobacteraceae > Adhaeribacter > Adhaeribacter swui. The sequence goes on along the minus strand of NZ_CP055156.1, from coordinate 1,809,676 downwards.
AGAACTAACTGCCGAAATTCGCCGGAACGAAGCCGTAAAAACCGCTCTTGAAAAAACGACTGTTGCTCCTACCCAAAAAGCTACTTTCCGTGAAAAAGTTACGGCTTTAAAAGCAGTGAAGAAAGAAATTAAAACGGCTAAAAAAGAAATTAAAAAAATAAAAGAAGGTAAAAAAGTAGCCGAAGGCCCGGTAACCAACGATGTAGCTATTAAGGTTATTATTCTGGGTTTAATTGTGGCACTGTTAGGCTTAATCGTACCTGTGCTGGGCGGTTTAGGCGGTTTAATTGTAATTGTAGGTTTGGTTTTACTGTTGCTCAATTATTTGTAAAAAACAGCAAAAAATACTTTAGTTAAAAGGTTACCAAGGTTGGTTGTGAAGACACAACCAACGGCAGTGAATCTTTATTTCAAACTTACCAGAAATTAAAAGTTTTAAAATTTTCTGGGTTAAGCCAAAAGGTTATTACGGTTGGTTGTGAAAACACAACCAACGGGCAAAAAATTAGTTGCGGACACACAATCGGCAGCAAGGCTCATTAATCGGTGTTATTATTTACAACTTTTGTGAAGTCTTAGATTAGTTCCGCCGTTGGTTGTGTCTTCACAACCAACCCTTATGAAAGCTTTAAATTTAGTTTAATTAGATTACCCGATTTTTGAACAGCATCGTTTGTTTAAAAATCGGGTAATGCTGTTTATATCAATCTGCATATTTTAAATATTTTTCGCTCTGCTTTCGAAAATTTATTCTTTACTTTCGAGCCGTTTTGTAAAACTTACATTTTTAGAAAAACAATATGGAATTTCGCGTAGAAAAAGATACCATGGGTCCGGTAAACGTGCCCGCCGATAAATACTGGGGCGCACAAACCGAGCGTTCGCGCAACAACTTTAAAATTGGTCCGGAAGGCAGTATGCCCCGGGAAATTGTGTATGCCTTTGCTTACCTTAAAAAAGCCGCCGCGCACGCCAACCTGGAACTAGGTGTATTGCCGCAAGATAAATGCGATATTATCAGCCAAGTTTGCGATGAAATTTTAGCCGGTCAGCACGACAGCGAATTTCCGTTGGTTATCTGGCAAACCGGTTCGGGTACCCAAAGCAACATGAACGTAAACGAGGTAGTTGCCAACCGCGCACATGTGTTACTGGGTGGTTCTTTAAACGACGAAAAAAAACAAATTAACCCCAACGACGACGTAAACAAATCGCAATCGTCGAACGATACGTTCCCGACGGCTATGCACATTGCGGCTTACAAGCAAGTAGCCGAAATTACCTTGCCAGGCCTGCAAACCCTGCGCGACTCCCTGCAACGTAAAGTAGAAGAATTTAAAGACGTGGTTAAAACCGGCCGTACGCACTTTATGGATGCCACGCCACTTACATTAGGCCAGGAGTTTTCGGGTTACGTGCAGCAGATTGACAACAGCATTCGCGCCATTAAAAACGCTTTAGAAGTTGTAAAAGAATTGGCTCTGGGTGGCACCGCCGTAGGGACTGGTTTAAACACCCCACAAGGCTACGATGTACTGGTAGCGCAGAAAATTGCGGATTTTACTGGTTACCCATTTGTAACGGCTCCTAATAAGTTCGAGGCTTTGGCGGCCCACGATGCCATGGTAGAATTATCCGGTGCTTTAAAACGCACGGCGGTAGCGCTCATGAAAGTAGGAAACGATATTCGCATGCTTTCTTCCGGCCCACGCAGTGGTATCGGCGAAATCATTATTCCGGACAACGAACCGGGTTCGTCTATTATGCCGGGTAAAGTAAACCCGACCCAACCCGAAGCTTTAACCATGGTTTGCGCCCAGGTTATGGGCAATGACGTGGCTGTATCCGTAGGAGGCTCCTTGGGTCATTTTGAACTGAACGTATTTAAACCACTAATTGCGGCAAATGTATTGCAATCCGCGAGGTTATTAGGCGATGCCTGCGTATCGTTTACCGTGAATTGTTCCGATGGTATTAAAGCCAACCACGAAATTATTCAGCGCCACCTGGAAAACTCGTTAATGCTGGTAACGGCCCTGAACCCGCACATTGGTTACTACAAAGCCGCCGAAATCGCCAAAAAAGCCCATAAAGAAGGCACTACTTTACGCCAGGCCGCCATTGCCACCGGCTATGTAACCGACGAGCAATTCACCGAATGGGTACGTCCGGAGGATATGACTGGCAGCTTGAAGAGTTAGTTGATAGTCCATAGTCCATAGTCCTTAGAAAAAACTAGACCATGGTTGAGAGTTCACAGATATAGAGTTATTTAAAAAAGCGGCCTTCTCAAAGGCCGCTTTTTTAATGTTAAGTTGATTAAAAGCCTCAAATTATCCTTGATAAGCATGGCATACTTAAAAACTATGGCGCGGAAGTTACTTCCGTGACTATTATACTTATTCCAATTAAACCGCTAGTCCATCTTAAGAATTTAGAAAGGCACGGAAGTAACTTCCGCGCCATAAAGTTTAGGGCTAAATAGAGCTTACAAAATTAGCCCTTTAGTAACTTGTGGTAATTTTACCAATAAAAGTAGCTACTCGCAACTAATACCAGTTTGGCTATTGAGGGCCTTTTAGCGTTCCGGTGCTGCGCAGCAGCATGGCGCAGTGCAACGAGCCAAGGTTCGCTAAACAGCCCGAAAGAGCCGAACGAGGCCCGCCGGCCATGAGGCAAACTCAGCCGTATCCAATAAGATGGAACTTGTGCATGGAGACGGGAACCGGTTCCAAGTAATGCAGCTAACCACAGCTTTTTTGGTTCAGTCCTAACAATTAACCTTAATCTAAACCACCTTTTCGCGTAGGCTGCCGCGGCTCCGGCCAGATACCCGGTTGCCCCGTTTGCGGATTTACCGGCAATACAATCTTATCCCGGGAAGTCTTATTCGGATCTTCGCTGGCCATATACGCCAGAATAGCCGTTAAAATCGCGTTGCTCCGCACATCATCAAACACAATCTTATCATAGGTATCGCGGTTGGTATGCCAGGTATAAGTGCCATACGACCAATTTAAAGAACTCAAGGAAAAAGCAGGTGCGCCGGCCGCCACAAACGAAGCAAAATCAGAACCACCGGTACCCGGCGAACCCGGAAAGCTGGTTTGAATCTGAGAACGGATTTCTTCGGGCACCTGGGTTAGCCAACGGCCCAAATATTCATAAGAATTTAAAAATCCTTGTCCCGCCAAGTTTACCACGCGGCCGGTACCGTTATCCTGGTTAAATACCGCCTGCACGTTCTGCACAATTTCCGGATGATCCGCCACAAAAGCGCGGGAGCCGTTTAAGCCTTGCTCTTCGCTGCCCCAGTGGCCCACCAGAATGGTACGCTTCGGGTTCGGGTATACTTTCTTTAAAATGCGCATGGCTTCCATCATGGTTAGGGTGCCGGTACCATTATCGGTGGCGCCGGTGCCGCCGTCCCAGGAATCAAAGTGCGCCGACAAGATCACGTACTCATTGGGTTTCTCGGAGCCTTTAATTTCGGCAATGGTGTTAAAAGTAGGTACAACGCCTTTTTCCTTCGACTCAGTTTGCACCCGTATTTTAGGTTTATGGCCCGATTCGGTGAGGCGGTAAAGCAACCCATAATCTTCCAGCGACATATCAATGGTCGGGATTTTTTTAGTGTAAGCAGCAAAGATTTTATTCACCCCAAAGCCATTCGACCAGTTACAGGTAACCACCCCGGCGGCTCCAGCTTTTTCCAGGGCAATGGGCAAGTTGCGCGTAGTCCGGCCGGTTTTACTTAAGCGGTTGCGCCAGGCTTCGGTTTGCGCGGTGCGGTCGGCTTTCATTTTCTCGAAAGATTCTTTCCTGGCGAATTCCTGCCAGTTATAATCGGGTCGGCCGGTGGGCTGGTTCATGGAGATGAGCACGAACTTACCTTTTACGGCGGGTAACCATTTTTTAAATTCCATAGAATCTGCTACGTCCGGAATAATAATCAGCTCCGCCGTAACGGCTTTTTTCATGCCGGGACTCCAGGCCAATTGCATACCTTCCAGCGATTCGGTGCGTGGGTAAACTAAATCAATGTGCGAAATACCGCGTTCCCAACCGCGCCACTCGCCCCAGTTTTCATTGCGGGCGCTAATATTCCAATCTTTGTATTTAGCCACGGCCCAGTCGCCGGCTTGTTTCATTTGCGGGGTACCTACCAGCCGGGGACCGATCACGTCCATTAACTCGTGGCCTAATTTTTCGAGTTGCGAGTTCTCGTTCGCTTCTTTCACAATAGCATCTACCACCGGATCTTTGGTTTGCGCCATGGCTACACTGCCCGGTAACAGCACCAAGGAGAGAAGAAATAATTGAAGTTGTTTTTTCATGCAATTAATCAGCGTTATTTAAGCGTATCAATTAAAGTCCGAAGGTACAGAATTAATTAAAACCATTTCCCGTGCTTGTTTAGAGGGTTTTAAATGGATAAAAACAATTACGGTTGGCGGGAATAAGTTTATTTAATTTAAATATAGGGAAAAGGCGCAAAATACTTATCTTGGCATATTTTGATTGCAATTATTTTAAAATGTATCTCAATCGGGCCGGTTTCCTAAAGCTGGTCTTACATAAGAAAAACTAATTTATTATAGCTTTAAACTTTAAAAATTTAAAAATATGTCTTCTACAACTCGCCGAGACGTCTTAAAAACAATTGTTTTGGGTAGTGCTACTGCCATTTTTTCGCCGAACACCTTGCTGGCAGCTACCCGGCCGCAAAAAGACCGATTAGGCGTAGCACTGGTGGGTCTGGGTTATTACAGCACCGATTTGCTGGCGCCTGCTTTGCAGCAAACCAAAAATTGTTACCTGGCTGGTATTGTAACCGGTTCGCCGGAAAAAGCCGAAACGTGGAAGAAAAAGTATAACATTCCGGACAAAAACATTTATAACTACCAGAACTTCGACACCATTGCCAATAACCCCGATATTGACGTGGTGTACGTAGTATTGCCGCCATCTATGCACCGGGAGTACGTGGAACGGGCTGCCAATGCCGGTAAACACGTATGGTGCGAAAAACCCATGGCTGTCACCTCCCAGGAATGCCAGGCCATGATTGCCGCTTGTAAGAAAAACAAAAGATCGTTAGCGATTGGTTACCGCCTGCAGCACGAACCTAACACCAAAGAATACCGCAACATTGTACAAAAACAGCTTTTAGGCAAAGTACAAAGCGTGAAATGCGCCGCCGGCTACCAAGATAACCGCACCGACCACTGGAAGCAGAAGAAAGAAATGGGCGGCGGCGTCATGCACGACATGGGCGTTTATGCCATCCAAGGAGCCCGCATGGGAACGGGCATGGAACCGATTGCTGTAGCTATGGCTAAAACCTCAACTACCCGGCCGGAAATTTATAAAAACGGATTAGCCGAAACCGCTGTAGCTACCCTGGAGTTTCCGGGCGGCGTGCTGGCCGATATTAAAACGAGCTTCGGCGAAAACGTAAATTTTTTAACGATTAAATGTGCCAAAGGCGAAATTAAGATGGAACCTTACTCGGCCTACGATGGGGTAAAAGGCAGCAGCCCCCTTGGCGAAATCAACCACCCATACAAAAACCCGTGGCAGCAAGCCAACCAAATGGACGATGACGCGCGCACCATCATGCAAGGCAAACCCATGCCCGTTGGCGGCGAAGAAGGTCTCCGCGACATCCGGATTGTAGAAGCTATCTACAAATCCGCCGAAACCGGCAAACGGGTGGCGCTTACGGTTTGATGTGGTTGGAAGGTTGAAAGGTTGGAAGGTTGGAAGGTTGGAAGGTTGTGAATTAGCTAAAAATTAAAAAAACTTCTGCCGCGAGCGTCCACGCTCGCGATAGAAATGGAACTTAACGGCCTTTAAAGAGGCGAAGATTAACATGTAATGGCTGTTACTAATGGAACTTGTTCTGCTGCGTAGCAAAATAGGTTCCTTCTGAATGACAAAGACTTTTAAATTGTAAAACTTTAAATTATCCTAGCCAGCGATGCAACAAATAGCATCTGCCAGGTGCAAGGTTTGACGCTAAACTGTTCGAGCGTTCAGCGAGTTTTTAGCGTCTTGACTTTTTTGGTTCTTTTTGTGTCAAGACAAAAAGAACAAGAAGCGAGCAATAAAACAGTTCCACTAAGCAATAAAGCTACTCAGTCAGCTATGCGAACGATAATTTTTTAAATCAAAAGTAACGGAAGTAACTTCCGCGCCATAGTCATTTACTTTGAAAAGTATTCCATTACTGAATTAATAGATTGATTAAAAGCCCTGGCTTTAACATCCTAATACTAGAGTTCATTTACTTAAAACCATTTTGTATATTTAAATTTTAAAAATTTAAACCAAATTTCTGCTTCTATGAAACGCATTTTTGCTTTGTTATCCTTTTTTGTTTTCGCGGGCTTGTTGCCGCAAGTGTATGCTCAGAGCCAACCCAAAGGTGGTTCGGTGGCCGATGTAAGCTTTATTCAAGGTAACTGGAAAGCCACTACCGCTGATGGCAGAAGCATTGATGGCGTGTGGGTAGCGCCGGAGAACGGCAACATTATGGGCTCTATGCGCATGATGAAAGGCGGCAAAGCCGACATGTACGAAATACTCGTTTATGAGCAAACGCCGCAAGGTTTAGTGTCGCTGGTGAAACACTTTGCACCCGGCTTAATTGGCCATGAAGAAAAAGACAAACAAGACCGTTACAACTTTGTGGAAGCCAGCAAAGACAAAGCTATTTTTCAAAAAGAAGGCGAAGACCTCCGCATTTTGTACGAAAAGCGTTCGGCTAACCAGTTTGTGATTGCCCGCGGGAACCAGCAAGATGGCAAGTGGGTGTTCAAAGATTTATTTGTTTTTAACCGGGCTAAGTAAATCTTCTTTATCCGGCCTTAACTTATTTTATTTAAAAATGCCTAGCTCCAATACAGTTGGAGTTAGGCATTTTTGTTTGGGTACCGGGTGGTAAAGATTAAAAAGATATTCTTGTGATGAACTACTATTCAACAAGTAACAAGTAAGCCGTTACGGGTAGTTAAATCCTTAAAAATTTAAAAAATTAAAAATTCTGAAAGTACACTGCCATAGGGTTGTCAGTGGACCTAATGTTCTTTGTACTATTCAGCAACACCTCTAAAAACATAAAACTATGCCCGAAACTCAAACTTTATCCGTACTCGATTTACTTCCTAAAGAACTGGCTCAGGAAGCCGAAACTACCCGCAAAATGTTATCCCGCATTCCGGATGACAAGTACGACTGGCAGCCGCACCCTAAAAGCATGACCATTCGGCAACTGGCTACGCACATTGCCGAATTACCATCGTGGATAACCATGGGCCTGAATACCGATGAACTGGATTTTGCCGCCCAACCTTATGCGCCCAAGGAGATAAATAATACGGCGGAGTTAATGCAGCATTTAGAAGAATCTATCGCCTCGGGTGCCGAAGCTTTAAACAAAGCCAGCGAAGAAGACTTACTACCTAACTGGACTTTACGCAATGGCGACGAAGTGTACGCAGTTTATACCAAATACGAGGTTATCCGGCACGCTCTTAGCCAACTCATTCACCATCGGGCCCAATTAGGCGTATACCTGCGGTTGTTAAACATTCCCATTCCGGGTAGCTACGGCCCTAGCGCCGACGAAATGGAATTTTAATCGGAATCAAGACTTCGTCATAACAAGGGCTGCTTCTTACCTGGAAGCAGCCTTTTTATTTGCTAAAATTTAAAAATTTTACCGGAGCCATCCTTCTTTGTATCTCTATTTCGTGCTACCTTACCAAGTGGTATAATCCCCTCTGTACATATGCTAAAAAAGATTACCCTATTAATGCTGGTTAGTTTGCTGCTAATTGGTAAAACTACTTTTGCGCAAACCGCCGGTACTTTGCCCTTGGTAAGCGTACAAGGCAATAAGTTTGTAACGGCCGGCAATAAACCCATTGTTTTTAGAGGCCTGGATACCAGCGACCCCGATAAACTGCAGCGGGATGGGCACTGGAACAAAGAATATTTTGAAGTAATGAAAAGCTGGGGCGCCAATGTGGTGCGGTTCCCGGTGCACCCCAATGCCTGGCGCAAACAAGGTCAGGAAAACTACATTAAGTTACTCGACCAAGGCGTACAATGGGCCACCGAACTAGGTTTATACGTGATCATTGACTGGCACAGCATCGGCAACCTGCGCTCGGAATTGTACCAGAACCCCATGTACGAAACTACCCAAAAAGAAACGTTCGAGTTTTGGCGCACCATGGCAAAACATTACAAAGGCAATACCACGGTAGCTATGTTCGAGCTGTTCAACGAACCTACCGTAATGGGCGGGCAAGCCGGTACCTGCACCTGGCCGCAATGGAAAGAAATCATGGAAGAAATAATCGTGATCATCCGGGCGAACGGTTCGCAAGCGGTACCCTTAGTAGCTGGTTTTAACTGGGCCTATGACCTCACGCCAGTAAACCTGGACCCCATTAACGCCCAAGGCATTGCCTACGTGAGTCACCCGTACCCCCAGAAACGCGAAAAACCCTGGGAACCACAGTGGGCTTTGGACTGGGGCAACGTAGCGAAAAAATACCCGGTAATTTTAACCGAAATTGGTTTCTGCGGCCCCGATGACAAAGGCGCCCACGTACCCGTTATCAGCGACGAGTCGTACGGCGACGCCATCACCAAATACGCCGATGCCAATGGCATTTCCTATACCGTCTGGGTTTTCGATCCGCAATGGGCACCCATGCTCATCCAGGACTGGAAATTTACTCCTACCCGCCAGGGTAAGTATTTCAAGTCTGCTTTACAGAAGTATGGTAAGAAGTAATATTATAGTCAATAAGGAATTTTTAAATTTTCTTGTTGCCTAGAGTTCAAAAGGGCTAATTGTTATTTCTGAACAATTCATGGTTACTACATCTGCCGTTTGCTGATGCGCACTTTCGTAAGCAAACGACTACTATCTCGTTTCTTGAAAAACTTACTGTATGAAATTTATTGGTTGTCTTTTGTTTTCTATTCTGTGCTCTTTATCAACTTTCGCTCAATCTCCTAATTCAGGTGAAGCAAAAAAATCCCAACTAAAACCTAACTATGTAGGACTTCGGCTTAACAATACTTCGTATTATTTGAATTTTAATCAAATGCCCTATAATGGCTTTTTTGCAGCTTGGCCCATTTTACATGTAGGCTACTATTTAACTAAAAGATCCTCCTTGCAAATAGGAGTAGCCTATGGCAAACGAAAATTCGACTGGGCAAATATTTATAATGATGAAGAAAATAAATTAATAGAAGAATACAATTATAGTAAATCAAGGGGAATTATACTGCCTATAACCTGGCGCTACATTTTAAATCCAACCAAGCGCTTTCAGTATTTTGGTTCGGTTTCAATGGCTCCAGCTTACGGAAGTATTTTTGAACAAAGAACAGGTAAAACAGACCAGCTTCCCACATTCACCTATCAAGCTACAGCCAAAGGTTTTAATGCATTTATCACCGGTACTTTAGAAGTTAACTATCAAATAAGTAAACAGTGGGAAGGAAATGCAGAATTGATATTGTTTAATAGGAATGTGAAAGAATTAACCGGAACAACTATTTCCCCCGTTATAACAGGCTCACGTATTTTTAAGGTTATAGGTTTTGGAGTGAATTATAAACTATGAAACTCTGGCGAGATTTACTTATATAGTTATAAACATAAGCTAAAAGCTAACTTAAGAAAGTAGAGCCCGCCATTACGGACTCTACTTTTTAACATATATAATATTACGCTAAAGCCTTCCGGGCTTCGCGATCCGGATCGTTTTTAATAACGGGAACATCGTCCAGGAACATGGTTTCGCCGTTTTCAGGAGTGTAACGGGGCCAAGTAGGTAAGCCGCCACCATTGGGGTTACCGGTACGGGCAAATTTTACGAACGAATCTGCCATTTTTGCCGATAACTTCCGCGGGCGCGAACCACCGCCGGTATGCGTGTACATTAAATCGGTATTATAGAACCAGAAACTAATATCGCTGCAATGGAAAGCCCGCATGCGATTATCAAATAAAGGCGGTTGCCAGCCAAACCAAGCTACATACACCGGCGCTTTTTGCTTGGACTTAGCATTAGCCAGGGCAATTACATTTTGCCTGTTACTCACGGCCATCGACCAGATTTCAATGGGCTTTCTTTCGGGGAAAGCTTTGGCGTAAGAGTCGATTACTTTTCCGGCATTTTCGCCGAAACGGTCTTTTACCTTTTCTTTTACGGCATCCAGGGTAATATTTTCCAGCGAAGCATCCGATCGGCTCGGCGACGATTCATTCAGTGTAGAGCAAAGTATTAAAGGAACATCCGCTGACAGGGGAGAGGCTACCGGATCGAAAGGATGTTGCGGCAGGAAATTACCATCCGCTACCGGTGCCCAGCCACCGCCTCGCTTACCAGCAGCTTTCAATTCGTCGGCTAATTTTTTGCTGGCCCGGGTGGCAATTTCGTAGTATTCTTTCCAGGGCATGGTTTGCAGTTTATCTACCTGGCTGTTGGTTAAGCCAGCTTCCTGTAAAATATAAGCGCCAAGCTTTTCCGAAGTTTCTTTTTCGGTTACTTTTAAAGTTGCTCCACTCAATGCTACTCCTTTATGAAATAAACCTTTGGCCGAAGGCATCGCCATTAAAGTACAAACCTTACCACCACCTCCGGACTGACCAATAATCGTAACACTACCCGGGTCGCCGCCGAAATTAGCAATATTGGCTTTTACCCATTCTAGTGCCGCTACGCAGTCCAGCATGCCCACATTACCCGAAGCGGCGTACTTGGTAGCATTAGCGCCGGCAAAGTTGGCAAAACCCATTGGACCTAAGCGGTGGTTAATGGAAACATACACTACATCGCCGCGCCGGCTGATATTTTCGCCGTGGTATCCATCTTGTTCAATAGCATTACCGTTGGTATAACCGCCACCGTGCAACCAAACAATTACCGGCCGTTTTTTACCGTCAGCAATAGCGGGCGTCCAAACGTTCAGGCGCAAACAATCTTCGCTCACGTCGTCGTAGTTCCAGTGGTCGATAAAAGAACTAACCGGATCGGCGTAGCGCTTTTCCATGTTTTGCGGCGCGGTATTGCCCCACCAGATAGTGGGCTTTACCTCGGTCCAGGGAGTTGGTTTTTTAGGCGGCATAAACCGGTTTTCGCCGGAAGTATCGGCTCCGTACGGAATACCCAGGTAGGTGTAAATGCCTCTCAGTTTAAAGCCTCTTACTTTCCCGTAAGCGGTATTGGCAATCGCAATTTTTTCGCCGATAAAAAGGATTTGATCCTCTTCTTCTTTTTTAACACGGGAGGAACCAGCCAACGAGGGCAACGAAAAGGCGGAGCTCAGACCCAAGGCAGTAGTACCTAAACCAAGCTTTTGCAGAAAACTTCTACGGTTATTTGCCATAAATTTTAAAAATTTAGATGCGTTAAGATGAATGTTCGATAAAAAGGAAAAAGAATGACTTACCGGAGTAAATTCGTTTTTACGACTTTCAATTTAAGTAAATTACCGACAGAAAAAATAACCTACCCCTTATTTTCAATTTGATTTTTTAACTTTGAGAGCCAATTAATTAGCTATTATCTTTTATGAAGTAGCTGATTCGATTTTTTAAGCGTCCATAACAATTTACAGAAGGTGCTGGTTACTTATAATTGGTACCTCTTCCGCATTAATCTTTCCGTATGAAACTGCTCTTTGAATATTTAAAACAATACAAGTGGTTGGTCTTTCTGGCCTTATTGCTGGCCGCTATTAACCAAACCTTTTCGCTCCTGGACCCGCTTATTTTGCGGAAGATCATTGATGACTACGCGACCGCTGCTGTTACCAAAAAATTAAAATTATCTACCCCGGAGTTCTTTAAAGGAGCCGGTACTTTAATTTTATTGGCGATGGGTGTCGCTATGGTATCGCGCATTGCCAAAGCCTTTCAGGATTACTACGTAAACGTGATTACCCAGCGGCTTGGCGCGCAGATTTACTCCGACGGCCTGCGCCATTCCCTGGATTTACCTTATTCGGTGTTCGAAGACCAGCGCAGCGGCGAAACCCTGGGCAAGCTGCAAAAAGTACGGATTGATGTGGAAAAGCTTATTTCCAATTTTATCAACGTGCTTTTCACTTCTTTAATCGGGATAATTTTCGTGGTGGTGTATGCCATTAACGTGTACTGGGTTATTGCGCCGGTTTACTTCTCAGCAGTGCCTATTCTGGGTATTTTAAGCTCGGTGCTGAGTAAAAAAATTAAAGTAATCCAGAAAACCATTGTGGCCGAAACTACCTCGCTGGCCGGTGCCACTACCGAATCGCTGCGCAACATTGAACTGGTTAAAAGTTTGGGCTTAGCGCAGCAGGAAACAGTGCGGTTAAACAACACCACCGACAAAATTTTAAAATTAGAACTGAAAAAGGTAAAGTACATCCGGAGTTTGAGCTTTGTGCAAGGTACCTGCGTGAACTTACTGCGCAACGTTATTTTGTTGCTGATGCTCTACCTGGTATTTATTAACCGGATAACCGTGGGCGATTTTATTTCCATGTTTATTTATTCGTTCTTTATTTTCGGGCCATTACAGGAACTGGGTAACATTATTAATATTTACCGCGAAACCGAAGTCTCGCTGGATAACTTCCAGAAAATACTAGACACGCCCAAAGAAGTTCGGCCAGCCCATCCGGCGCCGCTCCAAACTATTCAAACCCTGGCTTTCGAGAACGTTAAGTTTAAACACCAAACTGCTGCCAGCCGGGCACTTGATGGTATTTCTTTTAAAACGCAATTAGGCGAAACCATTGCTTTTGTGGGTCCATCGGGTTCTGGTAAAACAACGCTGGTAAAATTGCTGGTAGGCTTGTATAAACCCGAGGAAGGCCGCATTTTGTACAACAATATTCCGGGCGAGGAGCTAGACCTGGATAATCTGCGCGAACAAATGGGCTTTGTTACTCAGGATACCCAATTATTTGCCGGTACTATCCGCGAAAATTTATTGTTCGTCGCGCCAAACGCCACCGATGCCGATTGTTTGGCAGCGCTCCGGAATGCGGCTTGCGGTTCTTTGCTGGCCCGCGCCGACAAAGGACTGGATACGGTTTTGGGCGAAGGGGGAGTAAAAGTGTCGGGTGGCGAAAAGCAACGTTTAAGTATTGCCCGGGCTTTGTTGCGTAACCCTACTTTACTAGTTTTCGACGAAGCTACCTCGGCTTTAGATTCTTTAACCGAAGAAGAAATCAGCAAAACGGTCCGCGATGTTTCCCGGAACGCCAACCACATCACTATCTTAATTGCGCACCGCCTTTCTACGGTGTTGCACGCCGATTGTATTTACGTGCTGGAGCGCGGCCGCATTGCCGAATCGGGCAAACACCTGGAGTTACTCGCCCAAAAAGGTTTGTACTACGCCATGTGGCGCCAGCAAATCGGCGAACGGCACGTAGAAGAAAAGCCGGCTTTAGTATAGTCTGAATCGCGGATTAAACGGATTGTACGGATTTCGCAGATTAGTGTCGGAACCTTGATTTGCTTGATTAAAGGATTAACTTAATGCTAAGTAGATTAGAGAGTGGCTGATATAAAAGCATTAGATGATCGTGAAACGGTTGTCCTGTTTTTAGGAAAATGATTCTGTTGCAAAATCAACCATCCCTGCCCCTCCTTATCTAAGGAAGGGAGCTTTTTACCCATATTCTTTAAATTTCACCTGGTCATTCTAACATTTTATCATCTGCGAAACCCGTATAATCTGTTTGTTTCCCGATTCAGATAGCATCAAGTTAATCCTTTAATCAAGTAAATCAAGGTTCAGACAATAAAAGCCGGATGCACCAAGCTAGCCAAACTCTAACCGTTGTTCTATTTCAGTTTTTTTTGATTATTGGTTTAGCACTGCCTGTTCCGCTTTTGGCCCAACAACCAGCTTCGGGCCGATTAGAAGTACAGGTAACCGATGCTACAACCAACCAGTTAACGCCGGTCCGGGTGCGTTTGAGCCGGAATGGCTGGGCAGTGAAAAAGCTACCAAAAGCTGCTGTGGGTGTAATGTATGGTGTATGGGACCATGCGGATGGCTACGATTACCAACCGGATAGTTCATATTATGTAGCCGGACAATTTAGTTTGGATTTGCCGCCGGGTACGTACCAATTATCACTGGCTAAAGGACCGGAATACCTCGAACAAAAACACCAACTACAAATCGAAGCCGGACAGGTACAGCAGCAAAACTACCAACTAAAACGGTGGATTAATATGCCCGAAAAAGGCTGGTACTCTGCCGATGATCACATCCACATCCGGCGTTCGCCGCGCGAAGATTCTTTGCTTTTAACCTGGACCCAGGCCGAGGATGTACACGTAGGCGTAATGCTGCGCATGGGCGATTTCTGGGAAGCTTATTACCCGCAATATGCCTGGGGTGAGAAAGGCGTGTATCAGAAAAATGATTATTTATTGACCTCCGGTCAGGAAGACCCACGTACCCCCGAACTAGGTCATGCCTTAGGAATAGGCGCTTCCGACAAGGTTCGGTTTGGCAAAGAATATTATTACTACGACAAAGTTTTTGATAAGCTCCGCGAATTAGGCGGACTGGGCGGTTATGCGCACCAAGCCGAAACGTTTCACGGCTACCGGGGCTTGACGCTGGATGGCTTGCGCGGCAAAGTAGATGTACTAGAGTTGCTGCAATTCTGCGCTTCGGATAAGCCTTTAATTACCAACCATTACTACCACTTGCTGGATCTGGGCATTCCGGTTACCGCGGTAGCCGGCTCCGATTTTCCATGGTGCGGCAACGACCACGCTACCGGACCACCCGAACGTTCAGCGCGACTGGGCAATGTTCGTTTCTATACTTACGTGGATGGCCCCTTAACCTACAATAGCTGGAAAGCCGGTCTGGCCGCCGGTCATACCTTTGTTTCCAATGGTCCCATGTTGAGCTTTGAAGTAAATGGCCAGCTACCCGGTAGCAAATTGCCGGTAAGTAAAGGAACAACCTTACATATTACGGCACATGCTTACGGCAACGCTGCTCAGGTACCTTTACAAAGTTTAGAGATTGTGGGGCACGGTAAAGTTTTGGGCCGGGTTAGCATTTCAGATGCAGGGCAATCAACGGAGCATCTTTCCTTGACACTTGATATACCAGCAGAGCAAGGCATTTGGTTGGCAGCCCGCGCCTACGGTAATCCTACCCAAGCGGCCCACACGACGCCGGTATACGTGCAGGTTGATGGCAAAAACTTTCATAACCCGGCTACTGCTCCTCAATATTTAAAATTAAGCGAAGGATACTTAAAAGAACTTAAAAAAGATTTAAAAAACCGCCAAGCCGATCCGCAATACCGTGCCTGGCAATACCGCGCCGGTCTGGAAAGACGTATTGCCGAAACCCAGCAAGTTATTAAAGGCATGAAAAAGCAATTGAGGTAAGTCTGAACCGGGATTTATAGGATTTAGAGATTCTCAGGATTAAAGATCGTGCTGATGGTAGGATATTTTTATATTATTTATTGTTTCTAGCCGCTTGCCAAACTGGTATGATTTAATTAAAAGTAACTGACACCAGTTTGGCTGTTGAGGGCCTTCTAAGGTTCCGGTGCGCAGCATTGCGAGGCACGAGCAAAGGAAGCTTAGACCAGCCCGAAAGAGTCAAACGATGCCTGCCGGCCATGAGGCAAACTCAGCCCGTTCAAATAAGATGGAACCCGAGCATGGAGACTTGAAAAGGCTCCAAAGGAAAACCTTTCCATCGGATAAAATTTGTGGATAACCGGACTAAGTTTTATATATTCCGTAGTTCTACAATATTAGAGAAGCCGGAATAAAAAAATGAATTTCCCGTTACTCTGGTATCAGCCTCCATCAACAATCATAACATTACATTTTAATGGATATTACGGAAACCCAAATTGCCGAAGCTCCACCCACTAGTATCGGCCATCCCAAGCAATTATACTTGCTCTTTTTTGCCGAAATGTGGGAACGGTTTTCTTTCTACGGCATGAAGGCCTTGCTGCTGGCGTATATGGTTACGCAACTAAAATTTCCGGAGCCAAAAGGTTACGCTATTCTGGGTTCCTACGCCGCTTTAGTATATACCATGCCCCTGTTTGGCGGCATGATGGCCGACCGGTTTTTAGGTTACCGCAAAGCCGTGATATTTGGCGGTATTTTGATGTCCATTGGGCACCTGATAATGGCCTTACCGCAGGGCTGGAGTTTTTTTTACGGCATGGCTTTTATTATTTGCGGCAATGGTTTTTTTAAACCTAACATTTCCAGCCTGGTCGGAACCCTGTACGCCGAAAACGATCCTCGTCGGGATAGCGGTTTTTCCATTTTTTACATGGGTATTAACGTGGGAGCTGCCATAGGCGGTTTGTTGTGCGGCTACGTGGGGCAGCGTATTAACTGGCATTATGGCTTTGGTTTAGCCGGTATTTTTATGCTGGTAGGGTTAATCGTATTTTACCTGGGTAAAAACTCCTTGCAACATCGAGGCTTGCCGCCCGATGTAAAAAATTTAAAAAAACCGGTGTTTGCCGGCATTTCCACCGAAATAATTATTTATGCCGCTTCGCTGTTGGTGATACCCGTGGTGGTTGCACTCTTTAACCAATACCATTTCATGGACTACATTATGTTCGGGTTAGGAGCCGTGTCGCTGGTATACATTTTAGTAATGGCGTTTCGGATGGATGGTATGGCCCGGAGTAAATTAATGGCTGCCTTGGTCATGATCGTATTTTCAGCGCTGTTCTGGGCTTTTTACGAACAAAATGCCGGATCGCTTAATTTGTTTGCCATGCGCAATGTAGATATGCACGTTGCCGGCACAGAACTGCCCGCTTTATCCGTAAATAACTTTCTGCCGCCCGCCTGGGTGATTATTCTCAGCTTCTTTTTCGCCTGGCTTTGGCCGGTGCTTAACCGCAAAGGGATAGAACCATCTACGCCGCTTAAATTCGGGCTCTCGTTTATTTTCGTGGGCTTAGGCTTTTACGTGTTTTACGCTGCCTGCCACATGGGTACGGAGACCGGTTTAATTTCTTTAACTGCTTTTATTCTGGGATACTTTTTTATCATCTGCGGCGAATTATGCCTTTCGCCTATTGGCCTGAGCATGGTTACCAAACTTTCACCGGCGCGCATGGTAGCCCTTATGATGGGTATTTGGTTTTTTGCTTCGGCCGTAGGGGAGTTTCTGGCGGGTAAAATCGGGGCCTTAATGAGCGTTCCGGAAGAAGTAGTGAACAACCCGGTGTTATCACTGCCTTATTACGCGGCTATTCTAAGTAAAATAGGTCTTTGGTCGTTGGGGATCGGCGTGCTGTTAATTTGCCTGAGCCCGCTCATTCGTAAGTGGATGGCGGATGTGCGATAGGTTATAGTTGGAAGATGAGTAAACAGTAAATCTAAATTATGCGAAATGCGATTGATTACATTTATTTGGCTGTTTTTATTCATTAGCTGCAATAATTCTCATAAAGAATCTCACAATGGACAACTACCTACCACAACTTCACCTTTAACAAAAGGCCATGCTTTAACAAGTATACCAACGTATAACCCAGTTAATGAGAATAACTTTGATATCTTTCTTAAAAAATTTTCTGATGATTCAACTTTCCAGTATTCCAGAATAAAATTCCCAATAAAAGTTATTTATTCAGTTGATGATAAGGATTCAATTACCTTTATTGATAGGAATAAATGGGAGTATACCAATTATTTAAACCTTACTCCTAGTCGCATAGATAAAGAAAATTTAAATAATAATTTAATAAACCTGATTTATACAATAGAAGATACGGGTACTCTAGTCTATCATTTTTTTCAAAAGAAAAATGGCAAATGGGAGCTCATTCTTATTGAAGATCATTCAACCTGAAAGTATTTTTAAATTTATCATTCATTATCATCATCAAACTGAACCACAAACTTATATGCGAAAACTTACTACTTTATTTAAAAAACAAGGCTATGCTTGTTTCTTGTTTTACTTACTAATCCATTTTTCTGTTTCTACCCAAGTACTGGCCCAAACCGCAACAGCAACCAACAAGCCAGTAATAATCGGGTACGTGGGTGGCTTTCGGGGACTGATTAATACCGAAAACATTAGCGCCAATAAGTTAACGCACATCAACTATGCTTTTGTGGATGTAAAGGGCAACCGGGCTTTTCTCACGAATTTGGCCACCGATACTACTAATTTCCGGAAGCTAAATTTGTTGAAAAAGCAAAATCCGGAACTGAAAATTTTAATTTCGCTGGGCGGTTGGGCCTGGAGCGAGAACTTCTCCGACGCGGTACTTTCCGATACTTCCCGGCAGGCCTTTGCCGCCAGTTGCGTGCGCATCATGCAGGAAAACCAACTCGATGGGGTGGATATTGATTGGGAATACCCGGCTATTAAAGGGGAAGAGGGCAACATTTACCGGCCTGAAGATACCCAAAACTTTACGCTGATGTTTGCGGCCATCCGGCAGGAACTGGATAAACTAGGAGCCCAAACCGGCAAAAAATATTTGCTTACTACGGCTATTCCCACCTTCACGGATTTTATTAACCACACCGAAATGGGCAAAGCGCAGCAATACCTGGATTACATTAACATGATGACCTACGATTATTCCGGCGGGCAGGTAGCGGGTCACCACACTAACTTATACGCTTCTAAAAAGTACGACACCAAAGATTACGCTGCTAAAGCTTTTAAAGACTATACGGCTTTAGGTATTCCTGCTTCTAAGTTGGTAATGGGTTTGGCGTTTTACGGTAAAGGCTTTAACCTGGCCGAAGCCAAGAAAAAAGGCTTGGGGCAAAAAACCACCGGCACTACCCAGGGCGGCGGTTACACCATGTTAAAAGACAGCCTGATTAATAAAAACGGCTACAAAGCGTACCGCGATAAAAAAGCCAAAGCACCTTACTTGTACAATGCCGCCGAAAAGAAATTTATAACCTACGAAGACGAAGAATCCGTGCGGGAGAAATGTAAGTTCGTGCTCGATAATAAACTGGCAGGCGTGATGTTCTGGGAATACAACTCCGACCCCAAGGAATATTTACTCGACGAAGTTAACCGGAACTTGAACAAGGGCGTTACGCAGTAAAAAGCCTTACTTTTAGGCACTTATTTAGCCGGGGTATTTTTTATCCCGGCTTTTTTAATATATTGTACTTTTAAATATTTAAATGCTCTAAACCCGAAGCTGCTAAACTTAACAAGACAATTATGAGCCACGTAAAGAATATTTTGCAAAAGAAAGGTTACGCCACCATCACCATCGAATCGTATTCTACGGTTTACAACGCCTTGGAAATGATGATGAATAAAAATGTAGGCGCTTTGCTGGTAATGGATTCCGACAAGTTTATCGGCATTTTTACGGAAAGAGATTATGCCCGTAAAGTGATTCTGGAAGGAAAAGCTTCGAAGAAAACGCTCATTAAAGAAATCATGAACGACCACCCGGTTACGGTAACGCCCACTACCACTGTGAAAGAATGCATGAACCTGATGACCGATAAAGTAATCCGGTATTTACCGGTGCTGGATGATAGCGATAAAGTAGTAGGCATTATCTCAATGAGCGATATTGTAAAACACCTGATGGAAGAGCAAAAGTTTATCATTGATAGTTTGCAAAACTACATCTCCAATCAACAATAAATACTGCCTGGTTTACAGTTAAATGGAAGAACAAAAGAATAATCCGTTGCACGGTAAAACGCTGGAGATGATTTTAACGCACCTGGTAAACTATTACGGTTGGGAAGAATTGGGTGCCAGGATAAACATTAAAAGTTTTACCAACAACCCCAGCATTAAATCCAGCTTAACTTTTCTGCGGAAAACGCCTTGGGCCCGCCAAAAAGTAGAAAACCTTTACTTAAAAAGTATTTGATTAAGCAGCTTGGCTTTTAGCTGTTTACAACTAGTAGCCCCTATTTTTTAAATTTTTATATTGTCAACTTACTTCTAAACTAAAAACCAGAAAGCCGGAGAAAGTAAAATGCTTCTCCGGCTTTCTGGTTTATTAAATGTTTGTTATTTAAGGTAGGCTAATTTCTCTGTAAAGTTTTGCTGACAACTAACTTCCGGCAAAACTTTGCCAAACAGGCGAGTAGCTTATTTAAATAATTGCTTAAAAGCGTTTAAGGTTTGCTGACCGTTCTTAATGTGTTCGTATACTTGCAGGCAAAATCGTCGCGCGTGGCTGTCTGTCATATCGCGGTTATACGTTATACCATCCTGATCTTTTGTTTTCGTGATTAACAAAAATTCATCTGATTCCATGAGCCGGAGCATTGCCTGTAGCTTTTCCATTAGGGTAATTTTAATAGGTTGATTAATTGGTTAGGTCATTAGTAGGGTTTACTAATTTGGGTGCAGATACCTCCGCAGCAACATTGTGCTATTATTCACCAAATCAGCTATATGTCTGTAACAATTATAATAAAAATTTAGAATTAATAAAAATTTAACAAATAATTTTTCTATATATAATATATAAATTGTAAACATCCACCCAAGCATTTATGTGTTGGTGATCTCTTGCCTAAAATACCAGTGGTTGCTAATCCGTAATTCTAAATTAACTTCCTGCTTGCTTCTCCGTTACTGCCATGTATTGTCTGGCAACTTTATAGCGTTCTGTTTGTTTGCACCTCAACAGAATCCAGCGTAATTTCGAATTTTAGTATATGTTAAAACGTGAGCCTTTACCTTCTGCACACCGTCGTAAAATGAACCGCGAAACCCGATACCAGGCTGCCCGGGTAGTAGCCCCGGCCATTGAACAACACTTTGCGGAACTTACAACAGCCAACCAACACCGGGAGCATATTGTAACTTCTACTCCGGATGAAACGGCTATCGAGGCCATTGTGGACGTTGCATTTTGGGCCAGCTTACGACGTGAAGAAGGACATTCGCCGCAAATTTCCTTAGCTTTTCTGCCCCCGGAACAAGCCTTTCAGCCCATGTTGTTTGAGCAAAAACTGGCTCTTACTCCCAGCAGCCTTACAAAACTGGGCCCAGCTGTAGAACGGCCCGGTATTCATTTAGGCGTATGGGGGCAAGGCGATGATTTATACGTGTGGGGAGCCACTCGCCAGATACCTAGTTTATGTTTTGTACTGGAGGTAATTGAGCCGGGCTTGCTGGTAATTAAACACCGCGGACAAGATAGCTTCGGCAAGTTTGTGAATGTGGCCGTATTAAAAGGCGACGAAGTAAAAATTATTGATGAGCAAAGTGCCAGCTTACCCGATTGTCCGGCTGTGCTCACTTCTTTGTTAGGTTTTACCACCCCTACCACCTGGAACGGTTCGGTAGATGTGCTGGTACAATTAGCAGCATCTATGCGGGCCCATAAACGCGGGGGTAGTTTGCTGGTAGTTCCGCATGGTACCCAAACCTGGCGCGATTCCATTATTCACCCTATTTCCTATGCCATTCAGCCGGCCTTTGATGGTTTATCTGCGATTCTGAAGCAGGAAGAACAAGAACAAGGCTCCAGTTACTGGCAAGCTAAGCTGCGCCAAGCGGTAGAAGGGGTGGCGGGAGTAACAGCCGTAGATGGCGCTACCATTATCAGCGACCAATACGAACTGCTTGCCTTTGGAGCTAAAATTCGTCGACCGCCCGATAAACCGCCGGTAGAACAGATAATTGTAACCGAACCTATTCTGGGAGCGGAGCCTTTAATTATTCATCCGGCGCAAAACGGCGGTACCCGGCATTTATCGGCGGCCCAATTTGTATACGACCAACGCGATGCACACGCACTTGTAGCTTCTCAGGACGGCCGTTTTACTATATTTTCGTGGTCGCCGTGCGAAGGCATGGTACATGCACACCGGGTAGATAGCTTGTTGCTGTAGGAGAAAGCAATTTAACTTACTAGTTGTAAATCAATGTAAATTTTTAAAATTATACATTGATTTACTTACTTTATAAACTATTTCGGTGAAGGCTATCAAAATAATATAGTCGTGGAATCGAACTCTTGTTAAATTCAAAAGCATTATCATTGTCTTTCTGTTGTGCCTCTTTTAGAGCTTCATAAAAGCTCTGGGCGTTAATTAACATTATTGGAAAAGATTTGCTTATTGGAAAACAACCTGATTGAAAATCTGAAGTACAGACAAATAATCCTTTAGTCATATTATTAATCATTAATGCTCCTAAAAAGGATCTTATCTGTTCTACTTTAATAGATTTTTTATAACGTTTTATTTGAATTCCAATTAATTCCTTATCTGGTCTTTCTAATACAACATCAATTCCTCCATCATTGGAATATGCTGTGATGTAATTATTATATCCTAAACTTTTAAAAACACTAGAAACCACTTCTTCAAAAACCTTTGGATGAATATGGAAGCGGTGGTTATAACGTGCAGCTAAATAATTACGAATTTCCTTTATGGGAATACTCTGATCTGTAAAGTCAAGATTTTTTAATACACCACTTACCCCAAAGTAGGAATCCCACAATTGAGATGGTGCCCACATGGATAAATGCTTTTGAATCCGCCACCAACTACAGATGTTACAATGCAGTAGAGAAGTAGATTCATCATCTAAAGTATCCGGTCTTAAATTCAAAGTTTCATCTCCTACTCCAGTTTCTTTTCTCATGTAAAACTTCAATTCTTCAAAAGTTTTAATAAACTCAGCAGCAGTAATATCCCAGTAGGATTTAATTTCTTGAATCTCCATTTTGTTTCCACAATACCTACAATTAGAATTAAATGGAAAATCATTTATTATCTTCGGATTTATATGTTGTTTATAACTCCATGCTTTCATGGTCTTTGACAGTTAAATTTTAATAACTCTAGATTCTTTATTCACTTATATTATTACTTATAAGTAGATGAATAAAGAATTGTGATCTTGCATATAAATGTCTAATATTCTGTTACCGCTACTACCCAACTTACCCGTTACTGAAGCTTTGCCGCGGCTCGTACAAGCTTTAGATACCAATAGCCGCGCTATCTTGGAAGCACCTCCAGGGGCCGGTAAAACCACCTTAGTACCTTTAGCTTTATTAGAAGCTGCCTGGCGAAATCAAGGCAAAATTATCATGCTGGAACCCCGCCGCTTAGCTGCCCGGGCTTCCGCCCAGCGCATGGCTGATTTACTCCACGAAAAGGTAGGCGAAACAGTTGGGTACCGGGTAAGGATGGAACGGGCCATTTCGGATAAAACGCAGATTGAAGTAGTAACCGAAGGCATTTTAACCCGACTGTTGCAGGATGATCCGGCTCTGGAAGGAGTAGCCGCCATCATTTTCGACGAGTTTCACGAAAGAAGCTTGCAAGCAGATTTAGGATTAGCCCTGACTCTGGATGCCCAGGCAGTATTACGGCCCGACTTACGCATTTTAGTAATGAGTGCTACTCTGGATGCCGCCGGTATTGCTAACTGGCTGACAGCACCCATTATACGCAGCGAAGGACGAATGTTCCCCGTGAAAACGCATTATTCTACTCCTGCCGAAGTAGCCGCAGCGGGCAGCCGCACCCAGGATCGTTTGCAGAACTTAGTACCCAAAACCATCCGACAAGCCTTAACGCAGCATCCCGAAGGAGATGTTTTAGTTTTTTTACCTGGTTTAGGCGAAATGCGCAAAGTAGCGCAACACCTGGAAGGTAAATTACCCACCAACACCCAGTTGCATTTGCTGCACGGCGAACTAAGCTTAGCTCAACAACAAGCCGCTATCCAACCTACCGCAAAAGGGCAACGCAAAGTAGTATTAGCCACCAGCATTGCCGAAACCAGTTTAACTATTGCGGGCGTAAAAATTGTAATAGACGCCGGCCTGGCCCGGGTGCCAAAGTTTGTTGCCTGTACCGGGCTTACTACCCTGGCAACGGTTCCGGTATCGCAAGCCGCCGCTGACCAACGGCGGGGTAGAGCCGGGCGCTTAGGCCCCGGCGTTTGTTTCCGATTATGGTCGAAGGCCGACCAGTTGCAATTACCCGAGCAACAAGCGCCCGAAATCTGCGAGGCCGACCTGAGCAGTTTAGCCCTGGAACTAGCTATTTGGGGCATAAAAGACATTGCTTCCTTAAAATGGTTAGACCAACCACCAGCGGCCGCTATAGCCTTAGCCCGCGACCTATTATTGCGCCTTGAAGCCATAGACGCTGCTGGCAACGCTACTCGTCACGGAAAAGCTTTAGCGGCTTTAGGTTTACCGCCCCGCTTGGGCCATTTGGTAGTGCAGGGCCATCACTTAGGCTTAGGTTCTACGGCTTGCGCCTTGGCCGCCTTGCTCGCGGAGCGCGATATTTTAAAATCCCAGGATAATAGCCAAACCAATCTTTTACCTGATTTGGCTTTACGGTTGGAATTATTAGCTGGCCAACGGCCGCCCACACCAGGCTTTACCGTAGAAGAAAGCATTTTACGCCGGGTGCGCGAACAAGCCCGTCATTTGCGCCAGCGAATTCGGGCCACAGATAGCAAATTGGCGCCGGAAGCCGCCGGCTTACTCACGGCTTTAGCTTACCCCGATCGTTTGGCCCAACGGGAAACTTCCGGGAGGGTACGACTCATTACGGGCCAGCGGGCAAATTTAGCCACTGAACTGTTTTCAGAAGCCGAATTTTACGGCGTTGCTCATTTGAAAACCAATAACCAGGCGCGCATTTTACTGGCGGCGCCGGTAGCTAAATCAGATCTTATAAAACACTTTAGCGGCCAGTTAGAACAACAACAGGAAGTACGCTACGAAGAAAATACCGGCCGCGTCAGTGCCCGGCAAATTACCCGATTGGGTGCTTTAATTCTGGAAGAAACAACGCAAACAAAACCCAATCCGGAATTAGTCGCCGATGTGTTGCTGCAAGCTTTACTCGAAAAAGGCATCAGCCGCTTGCCTTGGTCCGAAGAAGCGCAAAATACCCGCCAACGGCTGCAGTTTCTGCATCAATTAGAACTCGAGCGCTGGCCCGATGTTTCCGATGAGGCGTTAGCTGCTACTGCATCGGAATGGCTGCGCCCGCACTTGCTGCAATTACGCTCGCTGGAGCAAGTAGCCCGGCTGGATTTTAAAGAAATTTTGCTGAGTGATTTATCCTGGGAGCAACGTCAGGAAATGGATCGCCTAGCGCCCACGCATCTCACCGTGCCCAGTGGTTCCCGCATTGCTTTAGATTATTCTGAGGTAACATCCCCGGTTTTGGCAGTGCGCTTGCAAGAAGTTTTCGGAATGCTGGATACGCCTCGCATTGGCAACGGCAAAGTACCTTTACTCATCCATCTGCTTTCGCCGGCTTCGCGCCCGGTGCAGGTAACCCGCGATTTGCGCAGTTTTTGGAACACCGGGTATTTTGATGTCCGGAAAGATTTACGCGGTCGTTATCCCAAACACCACTGGCCCGAAGATCCGCTCTCGGCGCCACCAACGCGAGGTACTAAGAAAAGACCAGGATAATAAATTTGTTTGCATCTTTGTAAAAAGAGAAAATTTAAAAAAAGCAATTAGTTTATTAATTAGCGCATGCCTGTGCCAGCATAATTTTTTTAAATTTTTACTTTTTTACAAACTAATACCGGGGTATAAAAATACTTTATTTGGCTCTTTATAACTTTAAGCAACAAATATCCGGAATAACGTTTAAGTTTGATGGTCGATAGCACCCAGGATAAAATTAGAAATTTACGCATGCAAAAAATTTATTTAAGCGACGCTGGACCCAAAGTATCCCCCGCCGTTTACAGTTTTCACCGTTGGCAGGAAGAGCAAAACACCACCCCCGCCGCCATGGAAAAGATTGTTAATCTTTGCTTGGAACTGGGCATTAACACCTTCGACCACGCCGATATTTACGGCACGTACCACGCCGAAGAATTATTCGGGCAGGTAATTAGCCAGAAATCGTTTAAACGCGAAGATATTGTGTTATTTACCAAGTGTGGCTTGCGACTGCCGCACCCGAGCAAGCCCGAAGTACGTGTAAAACATTACGATACCTCGCGCCAACACATATTGCGTTGTCTGGACGAATCGTTGCGTAATCTGCAAACCGATTACATTGATATTTTCTTGTTAAACTACCTCGATCCTATTTCTAATCTGGAGGAAACCGCCATTACGCTGCGGCAGCTAAAAGAATCGGGCAAGGTAAAAAACATTGGGGTGGCTAACTTTACGGTTTTCCAGCACCAGTTATTGGCCGCTTATCTCAACATTCCGATTGTAACCAACCACATTGAGCTGAATTTACTGAATACCTTGGCTCTGGATAATGGCCAGATCGATTACAGCCGGCAGCGCTACATGCGCCCAATTGCTTCTGGGCCGCTGGCCGATGGCCGCATTGCGAATGGTACCGATGAAGTAGCCGTGCGTGTACGGCAAAAGCTCCAGCAAATGGGGGAGAAGTATAACGCCGATCCGGAATCTATTGCTGTCGCCTGGATTATTAAACTGGATGCTTTGCCACTCCTGGGTACCCGCGACGAACAACGCCTACGCCACGCTGCCAAAGCGTTCACCATCGATCTGGAGCATCAGGATTGGTACGAACTATACGCTATCTCCCGCGGGGAAATGTAATTTTTTAAAAATTCCTGGATTGAATAAATAGAATTGGTTTAAGGCTCGCTACCTCTTCGGCGAGCCACCAGTTCTGCGACTGGTATTACGGGAAGCCGGGCGAGCTGAGGCGGGTTTGCTTTTACCAATCCGCTTCTGCCCCGTGGAGCCGGTGCTGCGCGGCGAACTTTTTGCACTTCTGTTAGCAGGAGTAGCACTCCGGGTTGAAGTGCCAGGTTTTGCCGGGGTTTTGGGCTTAGCAGGGCGGGTAGTACGTGGCGCAAAGTCTTCGTCAGTAAAATCATCGGCCACCCGGGAAGAGCCGAAGTTCCGGCGGGCTTTTTGAGAAATCTCGTTTTTAAGGCTGGTTATTTCGGTGCCGGTTAAGGTGCGCCACATGCCTACGTGAAGTTTTCCGGCGGTTAAATCGCTTAAGCGGGTTCTTTGCAAATGCACAATTTTATAGCCTAAGCCTTCTACTACGCGTTTCAGGTGGTGGTTGGTGCCGGGTTCCAGCACTATCCTAAAACGATTGGTACCTAATCGGTTAACAAAATTTTTCTTGCGTTCTTCGCCGGGCTCCGGAATGCCGCCTTCGCTTACTTTATTTAAAAAATCCGGGGAAATCAATTTATCTACCGTTACTATATATTCTTTTTCGTAGCGGGTATCGGCTTTGGTCATTTTCCGGGCCCATTCGGTATCGTTGCTTAGCAAAAGTAAACCTTCGGCGTCGCGGTCTAAAAAGCCAATGGGCTGCAAAGAAGCCGGGTAATTCAGCGCCTGAATAATATTGTTTCTGACTGAAAGATCGGTGGTTGTGGCAATACCAGCCGGCTTGTTAAATAATAGAAACACGGGTTCTTCGTGCCGGATGCGGAGCATTTCGCCGTCGATGCGTACTTTATCCTGAGCGGTTACTTTGGTGCCTGCATCCGGAACTTTACCGTTTACCGTTACCCGGCCTTGTTCCAACAAATTATCAGCCTCGCGCCGCGAACAGAAACCCGTATCGCTGATAAATTTATTTAATCGTTTTGCTTCCATGTAGTTTTCCTGTTTACCCCGATTTTTAAAATTTTACGTTAGCGGGCGGACAATGGTATATAAAATGGTAAAATAACGCTAATGTGAGTTGTCTGTTTGGGCGTTAAATACATGGGCAAAGGTAATCATCCGGAGCCAGAAAAATGAGGCTTTCTTTCGCCACCTCCTGGTTTTAATAAAGTACTCTGCATAAAAATTTAAAATATTCCGTAAATTTTAAAAAATTTAATTCGTATGGCCGAATTGACTGATTTGATGCTGACCATTTTTCGGCGTAACCTGAAAGTTTTTATCACATTCACGGATGAGGAATGGGAATTGTTTACGTCGCATTTGTACCTGCGAAAACTAAAGAAACACAAGACTTTTGTTAAGGGAGGCGCCGTTTGCCAGGAGGTAGGTTATATTTATTCGGGTTCTTTTCGCTTTTTCTTTTTAAAAAATGGCGTAGAAATTAGTAATTACTTTTGTTTCGCAGGCGAACTGGTAAGTTCTTACCGCAGTTTTTTAAAACAAGAACCCAGTATAACGCACGTAGAAGCCCTGGAAGATGCCGAGGTAATTTGCTTTTCGCACGCTACTTTGCAGCAATTAAGCACCGATCCGAGAATTGCTTATAAAATGGAACGCTTTGGCCGTTTGGTAGCGGAGTACCTGATTTGCTGCTACGAAGAGCGGGTGGTAGCTTTTGTTACGCAAACACCCGAAGAACGCTACCGCCACTTATTAGAGCAACAGCCCGATTTATTGCAGCGCATTCCGCAGCATTACGTAGCCAATTACTTAGGAATTACCCCAGTATCCCTGTCCCGCATCCGGAAAAGAATTGTTGCATCCGGCAAAGCAAAGGCCATTGCTGCTTAAAATTAAATTTTTTAAAATTGCCTGCGTTCATAAAGTAGCTTATTCCCTTTTCAACCACACGCTCAATCTATTCATCATTAAATTATTAAGCTCTTACTTTATTATCTTTTGTTAACGTTTTAAACAAATAATTCGCCTTAGCTTGCATCAGTTATAAACATCAAAAACTATGCATACTATATTAGGTGCTGGCGGACCGGTCAGCAATGCGCTGGCGCATGAATTATTAAAAAATAACTTACCCGTACGTTTGGTAAGCCGCCGCAAAATCGAAAATTTTAAAAATGCTACCTGGACAGGGGCCGATTTAAAAAATTATCAACAGGTATTACAGGCCGTGCAAGGCTCTACGGTTATTTACATGTGCGCTGGCTTGCAGTACAATAAAAAAGTATGGGCGGCCGAGTGGCCGGTAATCATGCAAAATTTGATTGATGCTACAAAAGCCACAGGAGCCCGGCTAATCTTCTTCGATAATGTGTATATGTACGGCCACGTTCGCGGGCAGATGACCGAGGAAACACCTTATAACCCCAATAGCGCAAAAGGCGAAGTACGCGCTAAAATTGCCGAAAAGTTAATGAACGAAGCCCAAACTGGCAATTTACGCGCTACCATTGCCCGGGCTCCCGATTTTTATGGTACCGATAGCCTCAATAGCTTTTACGATGGTATGGTGCTGGCTAAATACGCCCAGAAGGCTAAAGCCATGTGGCTGGGTAATCCGGAAGCTAAGCACGCCTTTATTTACATACCAGATGCGGGCAAAGCAGTGTATTTATTAGGCCAACATCCCGAAACCGATAATCAAATCTGGCATATACCCACAGCGCCCGCTCTTACCGGCTACGAATTTATTAAGCTAGCAGCCGATGCTTTTAATACCAAGCCAAACTTTACTAAAGTAAATAAGTTGATGCTACAGACTATTGGATTATTTAATAAATTGATTGCGGAAACTGCCGAATTGTATTATCAGTATCAATACGATTACGTATTTAGTTCTCAGAAATTTGAGAACAAGTTTGGCATAAAACCTACAGCTTATACCACGGGTATTACCCAGTACATGCCCCTGCTGCGCACTTTAATTAAGTAAGTTCTTTTACAAGAAATTCGGGTTACTAAATTACTGACCAAGTTGACTTATCAACAAAAGCAAGGTAGATAAAGACGCCTTATTTCCGGCAGCAGACTTGTGGATAACTTTATACAAGAATGTAAATTTTATTTATATATATTATTGATTAATAAATATTTGCAAAAAATTACACCCACTTAACTGCCCTATTTATGCGAATAGTGAAGCGCCTTAATTTTTTAAATTTTTTATTATTTATAGCAGTAGCTTGTAATCAACAAGCTAAACAAACCGCAGAAACCGGTACTGCCAACGATAGTACTAAAATTAGCTCCGAAACTAACCCAACAGCAATTAAAACAGAATCCTGGACTTTAGGACCTTTCCAGAAAGCAGATGATTTAAACCCGATTATGGGTCCCGATAGTACCACAAAATTCTACGATCCTATCCGGCGCGATTCGGTAAAATGGGAAGAGAAAGACGTGTTTAACCCCGCTGCAGTAGTGCGTAATGGTCAGGTTTATTTATTATACCGGGCCGAAGATAAAATAGGCAAATTTGCTGGTACTTCGCGTGTTGGTTTAGCTATTAGTCAGGATGGTTTACATTTCAAAAGAATGCCTAAACCGGTTCTTTACCCCGATAATGATTTTATGAAAAAATACGAGTGGGAAGGCGGCTGCGAAGACCCTCGGGTAGTGGAAACTCCCGAAGGCACCTACGTAATGACCTATACTACTTACGACGGTAAAACGGCCCGTTTATGCGTGGCTACATCTAAAGATTTACAAACCTGGAAAAAACACGGCTTAGCTTTTGAAAAAGCGCATAATGGTAAGTATAAAGATGTTTGGTCTAAATCCGGAGCCATTGTTTGCCAACGGAACGGCAGTAAGTTGGTAGCTACTAAAATAAACGGAAAATACTGGATGTATTGGGGCGATACCGATATATTCATTGCTACCTCCGATAACCTGCTCGACTGGACGCCGATGGAAGAAAATAATAAACTAGCGATTGCTTTTGGTCCGCGCCCCGGGCAATTTGATAGCCGCCTCGTAGAACCTGGTCCGCCCGCCATGCTTACCGACGACGGAATCTTGCTTATTTACAACAGTATGAACCTGGATAAAGGCGGCACCGCCGATTTGCCCGCGGGCACTTATGCTGCCGGCCAGATTTTACTGGATCCTAAAAACCCAACGAAAGTTTTACAGCGTACAGCTAACTATTTTATGAAACCCGATAAAGATTACGAAATAACCGGCCAGGTGGGTAATGTTTGTTTTCTGGAAGGGCTTGTAAATTTAAATAATAAATGGTTTTTGTATTACGGCACCGCCGATTCTAAAATTGCGGTGGCTACGCACGAGGCCAAATAGCTGCTAGGCTAATTTTTTAAATTTTTGCTTTTCTGACGACCGTGGTAAGTTTACTTTCTTTTAATTTGCGCTGTTAGCTAAAAGATAAACGAAATGGCAGCAGATTCTTTACTAAAAATGGCGGCTTATACCAGTTGGGCCAATCAACGGGTGCTGGAAACTTTAGAAAAAATCGGGGATCAGGTACCCGCTACCGCTTTACACTTGTTCAGCCATTTATTAAATGCCGAAGTTATCTGGTTATCCCGCATACAGCGTTTAGATAGTCCAGTGCAGGTTTTTGATGATCATACCTTAACCGAATGCCGCCGGATACACGAAAGCACTTTTGAGCGGTTTATTGGTTTAGCCGATGCCACCCCGGAAGAATTAGAAGCCGAAGTAACTTACAGAACCAGCAAAGGCGAACCGTTTAGTAATTCTTTAGAAGATATTTTGCTGCAAATTTTTAACCACGGCACGTATCACCGAGCCCAAATTGCCCGCGATTTACGCCAGAACGGCTTAGAACCTGTAAATACGGATTACATTACGTATGTGCGCCAAAGTGTAAAGTAAGCAGAATCGTAAATTTTTAAATTATTCCTTAATTTCCTTAAAAGGTAGTTCTTATGTTTTTGCTAAAATTTAAAAATGCCTGGTAGCACTTACAAATCCATTCTACCCAAGGTAATCGCGCTTTTAACTACTGCTGCAACTATCCTCTTTATTGTAATCATAACGCGCTTTACAGAGGTAACCTCTTTTTTATTCAGCTGGATTTTAAATTTTTCTTTAATGTTCTGGATTTCCATTGTTGAGTTACAGTTGCAACCAGCGCACCAATCCCGGTATTTCGATGCATTTCGGTTTGAAAAGGAAGGAAAAATTTACGAAAAGCTGGGTGTTCATTGGTACCGTAAACTATTGGTGTTTATTGGCTGGGAAAAACTAAATCGGAAAAATAATCCGGTTGAAAAATCTGCTTCTGCCTTATTTCAGCTGGAACGGGCAACCCGAGCTTCCGAATTCGGGCACTTGGTTATTGCGGTTTTAGTTTTGTTGGTTTCAGTTGTGGTTAGTTTTAAATATTCGGTTTTAGAGGCAAGCTGGCTTATTTTACTTAACCTTCTATTCAATGTTTATCCCATTATGGTGCAGCGGTACAACCGTCCACGATTACGGCGGGCCATTCAACGGTTTAAGTTATTAGCTTTATAAGAGCTATTTGCAAAAGAACTAGGCAATCTAAATTTTAAAAATTTTAAAATTCAGGTTAATCCCATTTAGCTTTTAAAAAGAAAACCAGATGCAGAAAGTCATCTGGTTTTTCTTTTTAAAGTTTTATACTCCTTAATTCTTCTTAGCAGTATCGGTAGCTGGCTTCTTTTTATTAAATAAGCTATTTATTTTTTCCGAAGCTTGTTTTTTTAATTTTTGCTCGGCTTCCTGGGTACGTTTCGCAATTTCGGCTTTGGCTTTCGCTTCGGCTTCCACCCGTTTCCGGTCCAGCTCGGCTTTAATGCTATCTTGCGCTTTTTGTTTTTCCTGCTCCAGGCGGGCTTTAGCTACATCTACTTTTTCCTGCACAATGCTTTGTACCACTTGCTTGGCCTGCGATTTAGCACTAGCCGTAGAAAGTGACACTTTTGGATTAGTAACCGTGCCGCCCACATTCAAATTCATGGTAACGCGATCCGTACCTTTTATGTCTTTCACGCCGGTAAGCGAAGTAAGTTTGGCATTTAAGGCATTGCCTACTTGCCCGGTAGGTACATCTAAAGCCAAGGCATACGTTAAATTACCATTAAAGCCATTGGTACCACCAATGGTAGTTTTAATATTACCTACCGTAAAATCAAATGGCTTTACTACCAAATTACCGTCTACGATTTCGGCAGAAATGGCTTTATTCTGGATAGTGAAATTCTTTAATTCTTTAAAATTAGTAACCTCACTAATGCGGTTTACAATAACGTTATCGTTTACTACAGCTTTTACTACTTCAATTAAGCCTTTACCAGTTAAGGTGCTGTAAACCGGCATCATATCGGCACCGAGTTCGCCGTTAAAATTGAAATTGGTGGAGAACTTACCGTCCAGGAACTGCGCAATCGGGGCTAAGGCTTTAATGGTGTTAAACGCATTGTAAGCCGATTTAAAATCTAAATTTTTAATATTTAACCCAAACGTAAAAGCCGGATGCTGCAAGTTTTTGGTATTATACGATCCCGTTGTTACAAACGAACCGCCTAACGTATTAAAAGCCACTTGGTCTAGTTTTGCCACCTGGTCGCGGAGCGTTACGGTTCCTTTCAAATTATTTAATTTTAAATTATCGTATTCTACCTGGTTGATATTGGTATTTAAAACAAAATCCAGGTTTTCAGGTACCGGAATAACGCCAGTGGCTTCTTCCGGTACGGGTTCCCCGCTCATTTCATCTACCATCCACTCGTTCACATCAAACCGCGACGAATTTAAATTAAAGTTACCGCGCAAAGATTGGTTTTTACCAAACAAATAGCCCATGTAGTTCGATACCGAACCGTTTACCTGCACATCGCTTTTACCCACAAAACCTTTCATGTCGCGCACTTCAATTTTCTCATTGTTAAAAACAGTATTGGCCGATGTAATTTTCATACCCTGGGGCAAATCGGTACTCTTATAAGTAAGATTATTGATTTGCATGTTACCACTGGAGGTGATATTGGCGTATTTACCGGCATCAATATCGGTCATTTTACCTTTGGCGCTTACATCGGCGTTAATGCGGCCGGCTAAGGTCATGTCTTCGAGCGGGAAGATTTTGGTAATTTTAGTTAAATCCAGAATCCCTTTGATACGGGCATCAAAAGCAGGTTTATCAATGTTCTGCACAAATACCCGACCTTCGAGTGGTTCACCATCCAGCAGCATATTAAAGCGTTCGATTAAAACTTTAGTATCGTCGGTGTTGCCGGTTGTGTTGGTAATGGTAGATACCACATTTAAATTCTGGATAGGTGCCGGAAATTGTTTAGCTTTTACAAAACCGTTGGCCAGGTTCATTTTGGCATTTACTACCGGCATCTGGGTTTTGCTGTAAGTACCTTTAGCTACTGCATCTACGGCTAGCAAGCCCCGCAAAGTCATATCGGCTATCGGGAAAACTTTGGTCATTTCCGCTAAATCTACACGGGCTTTTACGTTGCCATCTACTTTCATTGGTTCTAAGCCTTGAATCGAGGCTTTCGCATCCACGGGGTTTTTACCTAAATCCAAATGCATTTGCCGGATAAGAACGTTGGTGTTATTGATTACGCCGTCTTTATTATCCACACTCATATCGATGTTGATATTAGTAGCGGCCTGAGGCAAATCCGGATATTTAAACATGCCGTTGGTTACTTTTAAATCGGTACCAAAGCCAGGCATAGACGTGTCGTTAAAAGTACCTTTTACGTAACCGTTAAAAGCAACTTTCCCATCGGTTTTAATATTTTTAAATTTTTCGGTAAAAATGCCTGGCACGATAGATAAAATGCTTCGGAAGTCGGTATCAGCAGCCTTAAATGTTAAATCCATGTTGATATCATCGGTGGGCATAGCTAAGGAACCATCAAAGCCAAAACCAAACTCGTTCAGCTTAATGTTATTTTCTTTAAATGTGTATTTCGATTGGTTTAAATCCATGTCCATGGTAATATCGGCATCAAGTTGGGCACTATCCAGGTAATCCATCCCGTCGAAATTAAAAGTAAAGCCGTCGGCTGTGGTCCGGGATTTCATATCGAATACGTTTTGCTCAAAATCCCCGCTGCCGCTATGGTTCACGTGGTAAGCCTCGGCGCGGAAAGGAATGCTTAAGTCTTCGTAAACTAAAGTTCCGTTGTTAATTTCCCAACCTTTAATTGCCACGTTAAAGGTATTTGCGGTATCGGCGGGCGTTTCAACCTGGGTGGTGTCGGAGATAAAAATATCCCAGTTAGCCCGGCCACTTTTTAAAACTTTTAATTTCAGCCGCGGGTCTTGCAATTTTACCGAACGGATTTTTAACCGGTCACCCGCAATTACGCTCATTAAATCCAAACCTAAACTAAAGTTAGGCAAGGCGGCTAAGGTATCTCTCCGGAAAGAATCCTGCCCGATTACCGTTAAATCATCGATGCTTAAAGCCAGATTTGGAAAATCGCGAAACAAGCTGATATTAACATTATCGGTTTGGTATAACACTTTCGCGTTTACATTTTTGGCGATTTGTTTATCCAGTACCTGCTTGATTTTATCTTTAAATAAGTAGGGTGCTAAGGCAGCAGCGGCCAGCAGCACCACAATAAAAATGGCAAATCCTATAAATACTTTTTTCATAAGGCGTTCTTAGGTTTAAGGTCGGCAAAATTTAAAAAATCAAGTTTACTTTGCCCCACTACGAATTAATTAGACGAATGAACATACCACTAGGTTTAAAAACAACGTTTTTCTGGATACCTTGGTATTATTACCTTGGCCCAATGAAACCTCGGTAAGGCTTGCTCCTTCGTATCTATGCTGATAAAACTTTTTCAAATTTTATGCCTTTCTCTTTTTTGCAGCTTTTGGGCAGTGGGGCAAGATTATCAGTTTAGCCAGCAATATTCGAACCGCTTGTACCTAAACCCGGCCTATGCAGGTTTGCGCTCTGATTACAGCGTTACGGCCGCTTATCGCACCCAGTGGTTTAATTTAGATAAAGGATTTGTAACGCAGCAACTGGCTGCCGATTATAAATTTAAAAATAAGAAAACTTCGGCGGGCCTTATTGCTTCTTTAGATAAAGCGGGTTCGGCGGGGTTCACCCGCACGATGGTAGGTGGTATTTATGCCTATCAAACCAGATTAAACGAAAAATTTGCGGCAAGTGTCGCACTTCAAGCCTCGTATGGCTCGCAGTGTTTTTCTTTTAATGATTTAATTTTTGGCGACCAGTTAAGCAACGACGGTAATATTAACCCCACTTCACAGGAAAGTTACATTTACGATCCGGTATCTTATTTAAGTATAGCGGCTGGCGGTGTGCTTTACAACAATCAGTTTTGGGTTTCTTTGGCAGCGCATCATGCCAACCAACCCGCCATTGGTTTCGCCAATGAATCTAAATTACCGGTAAAGTTTACGGTAAACACCGGATATAAATTTTACGTGTCTAATTACTACCGCGATGCTTACTTATACGAGTTTAGTATAACTCCAACAATTACGTATACGCAACAACAATTTTTTAAAAAAACCGACCTTGGTTTATATCTAACGTATACGCCTGTAACGTTAGGAGTATTGTACAGGGGTTTACCGCTAACCGGCAATTTAGCTTATGATCAGTCGGTTGCTGTAATTGCGGGCGTTGTTTTAGAACCTTTTCGGATAGCGTACAGTTATGATGTAGTTTTTACTGGAGCCGGCAGCCGGAGCGGGGGAGCACACGAAATTGGAATATCTTTTGATAAGATCGATTACGACAAAATTTTTAAAAGCCGTGCATCTAAGAAAAATTATAAACATATCTCTTGTCCGGCATTTTAAATAGTGTTATTATTGCAGTAAATTCGGAAAATTAATATTTTTAGGAGCCAACAACTTTTATGAATTTGTTAAAATTTTTAGGTTACGCCGCCGCGAGCGCCGTTATTCTTACCGCTTGTAACAAAAAAGGGCATCCAACCAGTACCAACCCGGGCGATATTAGTGCTAAAACCGGTATTGAGTACAACACCGAGGAAGGTTTTCAGGTTGCCAGTTACGAACCATTGGCCGAAGGTCCCGGGCTTAAGTTTATTGAAGGTGGGCGTACCACGTTAGGTTCCATGGAAGAAGACGTAGCTATGACCCGCGATAACATTGAGCGGACGGTTACAGTGGCCTCCTTCTTTATGGACGAAACCGAAGTGGCTAACATTCACTGGTTAGAATATTTATCACACATTAAAAAAGATTCGGCAGAAGAAGTTTATACAAAAGCATTACCCGATACCACGGTTTGGCAACGGGAATTATCTTTTAACGACCCTTACGAGCAGTATTACCTGCGTTACCCTGGTTTCCGGTTTTACCCGGTAGTTGGCGTAAGCTGGGAACAAGCCAACGATTATTGCTTGTGGCGTACCGCCAAAGTAAACGAAAACATGGCCCGTAATGGTGGCGCAAGTAGTGGTGGCGGATTTAAGTTATTTGGCAAAAAGAAAAAAGGCGCCGCTGCCGAAGCTCCCGCCGAAGGTGGTTCTTTATCCATCGAATCGGGCCTAGTTTTACCGAATTACCGCCTGCCCACTGAAGCAGAATGGGAATACGCCGCACAGGCTATGATTGGTACTCAGTTAGATGAAGACGAAAATCAATCAAACAAACGGTTATACCCTTGGGATGGCCACCAAATGCGGAACCCTTACGGCAGACACCAAGGCCAGTTCTTAGCTAACTTTAAACGGGGTCGCGGTGATTATGCTGGTATTGCGGGTTCCTTAAACGATGGCGCTATGATTACCGAATGGGTTTACGCTTACCCAGCTAACGATTTTGGTTTATATAACATGGCTGGTAACGTAAACGAGTGGGTACAAGATGTGTACCGCCCATTATCTTTCCAAGACGTAGAAGATTTAAACCCGGTACGTCGGGGTGGCGGTATCAGCGACCCAGCAGCTAATTACGATGTAGCTGGTTTCCAGTCATTGATAAACGATGAAGTACGCGTATTTAAAGGTGGCTCCTGGAGAGACGTAGCTTACTGGTTATCGCCGGGTACTCGCCGGTTTATGGCGCAAGATTCAGCTACAGCAACTATTGGTTTCCGTTGCGCAATGATCAACACTGGTTCTAATAAATAAGAATTTATAAAAATATTAAAAAAGGCCTGCTAAACAGCAGGCCTTTTTTAATTTATGCTGCAGCAATTGCGGCTACACTTACCTCTTGCGCTCCGGCATCTAATAACACTAATGCACAAGCTTCCAGAGTTGCCCCAGTTGTCATTACATCGTCTACCAGCAAAATCCGTTTATTCTGAATAGTTGCAGGATTAACTACCTGAAACAACTCGCCTACATTCTGCCATCGTTCTAAACGCGTTTTCTTAGTTTGCGTGCTGGTATTGGCAGTACGTTTTAAAACATCGGATTGCCAGGAAACTTCTAAAATTTGCCCTAATCCTTTCGCAAAAGAATCGGATTGATTATAGCCACGTATTTTTAATTTTTGTTTATGTAAGGGTACTGGAGTAATTAAATCAAATTGCTGGTGGTAATTACTTTCTTTTAAATCGGCCCCGTACCAGTTGCCTAATATTTCGCCAACTTCTTCGTGCCCCTGGTATTTTAGAGCGTGTAATAACCTTTGTACCCGGCCCGACCGGGTAAAATATAAATAAGCAAAAGCATACTTAATGGGCACTTTGTTATAAAATCGTTGCAATAATTCGTTCTCCGGGTTAGCTGCTAAATGGCTGTTCGTATAGGGTAAATTAATCCGGCAATCAGTGCAAATAGCTTTTTCGCCGTGTTTAAGTAATTCTTGGCAAGCCAAACACGCCTGCGGATATAGCAAAGAGATAAAATCAGCGAATATATTCTTAATTGGAGCTAACATATCTGTTTAGAAAACGCCGCTATTTTGTAATTTTATAAACCAAACACTTTTGCTTATTAACTTGAAATTAGCAGTTGCTTTGTTAATGAGGCATACGTAAAATTTTTAAAAAATGAATAAAGTACAGGAATTTAATGATTACCGGACCCGCATGAACGAAAAAATAATGGCGGCCAATAATAAAGTTATTAAACGTTTTTTTAACCTCGATACGAATGCTTACCAGGAAGGTGCTTTAGACGTTAAAACCAAAGAAATGCTGGGCTTAGCCTGCTCGATGGTATTGCGCTGCGACGATTGCGTAAAATACCACTTAGGTAAATGCCAGGAATGCGGCGTAACAGACGAAGAAATATACGAGGTTTTTGCCATTGCTAATTTAATTGGGGGTTCTATTGTTATTCCCCATTTTAGAAGAGCCGTAGAGTACTGGGAAGAATTAAAAACAAGCTAATGGCAACCAGGCGCATTGATTACAACCCCGATTTTGAAAACCGGTGGTTAGAGCTCTTGCGGGATCTGCGGGAGAAATTTGGGAAAAACCTGCATCTAAACGGAATTCTTTTTTTAATCGGTATTCAGGAATTAGGGCAGGGTACTCGGGAGTTTACCAAAGAAGAAAAACAAGACTTGATGCACATTGCTACGTGCAAGTTATTCAGCCAGTCCGATTACTATGAATTCACGCACCGCGACGAAGACGGTTGGCCCCATTACCGCACCGTAAAAACCATCCCATCGGCTAATTTAAAAGAACAGGAACGTATGCTGAAATGGCATATTTTGGAATATTTTGATCAGGAAAATTAAATGAAAATTATTAGTTATAACGTAAATGGCATCCGCTCGGCGGTAAGTAAAGGATTTGTAGAATGGTTGCAGGCCGCCGACCCCGATGTAATTTGCTTGCAAGAAATAAAGTGCGACGAAGAAAAATTTGACAAACAGCTTTTCGAATCTTTAGGGTATCACGTGTACATTCATCCGGCGGTAAAAAAAGGCTACAGCGGTGTAGGCATATTCTCGAAGCAAAAGCCTAACAATGTAACCATAGGTTGCAGCAATGAATTATACGATGCCGAAGGCCGAGTTTTACGGGCTGATTTCAATGATTTTTCTGTGGTTAATGTGTACATGCCTTCTGGGTCGAGCGGCGATACGCGCCAGGATTTTAAAATGCAGTGGCTGGAGTATTTCTTACAATACATTAACCAACTACGCGCGCAATTGCCTAACTTAGTTATCTGTGGCGATTATAACATCTGTCACCAGCCCATTGATATCCATAATCCGAAGTCTAATGCCAACAGTTCAGGCTTTCTACCGGAAGAACGGGAGTGGTTCTCGCAATTTTTAAGTCATGGGTACATCGATTCGTTCCGGCACTTTAACCAGGAGCCACATAATTACACCTGGTGGAGTTACCGAGCCGGCGCCCGTAACAAAAACTTAGGCTGGCGCATTGATTATGCCATTGTTACTGAACCGCTCAAGAACCGTTTAAAACGAGCTGCTATTTTATCTGAGGCTAAACATTCCGATCATTGCCCGGTATTAGTGGAATTTACTCACGAAATAGCTTAATTGGATTATATCGTATTAACCAGCTTTACCGTTTTAATTTAAGCCTTAAGTTTCAGGCATATAACCCGTTCTAAATTATATTTACATTAACCGGATTACTTTAGATACGCTCACCTAATTACATGAACATCAATATTTTAGTTAATATTACTTGAATATTTTATTGTAGGTTATGAATCAGTATGTTACGATGGATATGGTTCTGCAGCATCTGCAGGCCTTCAAGAAAAAATTCTACCTTAATTTACTTATTAAAGGAAGCATTTTTTCAGCGGGATTGCTTTTAACTTTTTTTCTGGTTTATAACCTGTTGGAATACTTTTTTTACTTTCCGTACTACGTCCGGGCGTTTTTGTTCTTTTCATTTTTAGGAATAGTTGTCTACGCTTTTATGCGCTGGATCTTTGCGCCACTTAGCGCCTTCGCGAACTTTAAACGCTTATTAACCGATGAGCAAGCCGCCCAGAAAGTAGGAACCTTTTATCCGGAAATCAAAGACAAACTTTTAAACACCATCCAGCTTAAAGATCTCAGTAAAACCAATGACTTGATTGCAGCTAGTATTGAGCAAAAAAGCCAGCATTTGGTAAATTTTAAATTTGATGAAAGTGTAAAACTTCAGGAAAATAAGCCATTGTTAAAGTACGTGCTAATTCCGGTTGGCTTGATGCTAGCTGTTACTATAATTTACCCTAATCTATTTGTGAAGGGTACAGAGCGTATTATTAACTACAAAAAGTATTATGCCCCCGAAGCTCCCTTCCAATTTATTGTGGAAAACCCAAAGCTGGAGACCTTCCGCAACGAAGATTTTGAACTGATTGTCAAGCTCGAAGGAAAAACGATACCGAACGAAATTAAGGTATTATACAACGGCCGCGAACAAAATTTAACCCGGAACAAAAACAATACTTTTTCTTATACTTTCCAGAATTTACAAAAACCGGTTGCTTTCCAGTTGGCTGGTTCCGGCTTTTATTCGGAGGGTTACCTACTTCATGTTCTCTCCCGGCCTAACATTAAAGATTTTAACTTACAAGTTCAATATCCCAAATATTTAGCGAAAAAGCCCGAAGTAATTAATAACACCGGCAGCATTACCGTACCCGAAGGCAGCACCGTTACCTGGAATTTTGCTACGATGGCTACCGAACAATTGGAATTAGCCTTTACTAATCCAAATTCAACTCTGGCCGCTACCCACGACGAAACTAATTTTACAGTAAGTAAAAAAATTAACAGCACGCAGGAATACGAAGTACGGCTTAAGAATCGCTACAGTGGTAACAAAGATAAAATGAGCTTTTTGATTACTTCGATTCCGGACCGGGCACCCGAAATTACGCTGGAAAGCTTTCAGGATTCTGCTGGTTACGACAATCTGGTTTTAGGTGGTACCGTAGCTGATGATTATGGTTTATCGCGGCTAAGCATTCACTACCGGGTTACAACGGGTAATAACCCCAA
This sequence comes from Adhaeribacter swui, assembly GCF_014217805.1. NCBI lineage: Bacteria > Pseudomonadati > Bacteroidota > Cytophagia > Cytophagales > Hymenobacteraceae > Adhaeribacter > Adhaeribacter swui. Next base: position 1,768,069 of record NZ_CP055156.1, on the reverse strand, counting down.
AGAGGGAGGTTATAAAACCATACCATTGCGATTAGAACCGCAACAGAATAGCCAATCGTATTACTATCCCTGGAACGTAGCTAATTTACGTATCGGGCCAGGACAGCAACTCGAGTACTTTGTACAGGTTTGGGACAACGATGGCATCCGGGGACCTAAAAGCACCCGCTCGCAAGTATTATCGCTTAAAGTACCTTCGCGCTCCGAGTTAAATAAAGAAATTTCTTCTAATGCCAAGTCGATGCAGAGCCAAATGAGCAAATCGGTTCAGAAAGCGCAAAAACTACAAGAACAGATTTCGCAATCCGAAGAAAAGCTAAAAACGAAAAAAGAGCTGAATTGGCAAGACAAAAAGCAAATGGAAGATTTGCTTGAGAAAAAGAAACAACTTGAGCGCGATATTAACGCCATGAAGCAATCGTTTGATCAGCTAAACCAACAACAAGATAAGGTAGATGAGAAAAGCCTGCAGTTAGCCGAGAAAACAAAGCAGTTGCAAAAACTGATGGAAGATTTACTCGACGAAGAAACCAAAAAACTATACGAGGAACTTGAGAAACTATTGCAACAGCAAATGCCCAATGAGCGCGAGCTACAAAAACTTTTAGATAAACTTGACCAAAAAGAAAATAATTTAGAAAAAGAACTGGAACGGGCTTTAGAATTATTTAAGCAATTGCAATTCGAACAAAAACTCGAAAGTGCCACCGATAAGCTGAATGAGTTGGCCAAAGAGCAAGAACAGCTTTCCGAAAAAACAGAAGATAAAAAAGCACCCAATCAAGAACTGCAGCAAGAACAGGAAAATTTAAAAAAACAATTTGAAGCCGTTAAAAAAGAGCTAGATGATTTAGAAAAGCTAAACCAGGAACTGGAAGACAAAAATCAACTGGAAGATACTAAGCAGGAAGAAAACCAGATTGAGCAGGAAATGCAGAATAGTCAGGAATCGTTAGATAAAAAGCAAAATAAAAAAGCAGCACAGTCGCAGAAAAATGCCGCCGAAAAAATGCAGCAGATGGCTCAGAAAATGGAACAAGAAGCTGACAGCAACAGCATGGAAGAAGCGCAGCAAAACCTGGATCATTTGCGCGATATACTAAACAACCTGATTAAACTTTCTTTCGACCAGGAAGAACTCATGAAATCTTTCCGGAGTGTAAGCCAAAGTGACCCCCGGTTTATTACCTTAGGGCAGCAGCAGTTAAAGCTAAAAGATGATGCTAAAATTATTGAAGATAGCTTGTACTCCTTAGCCAAGAAAGTATTTCAGATTCAGTCTTTCGTTACCCGCGAAGTAGGAGCTATGAACAATAATATTTCGGAAAGTTTGAATCAGATTAGAGATCGTAACGTAGGAAAAGCAACCATGCACCAGCAACTCACCATGACATCGGTGAATAATTTGGCGTTGATGCTGAACGATGCTTTAAAGCAAATGCAGCAGCAAATGGCCATGGCTGCCAAAATGCAAGGCAAAGGTAAACCAAAACCGGGTGGTAAACCTAAGCCAGGTTCTGGCGAAATGGGCAAAATGCAGCAAATGCTTAACCAGAAAATGGAAGATTTAAAAAAAGGGAATCTGTCGGGTAAAGCACTTTCGGAAGAGTTAGCTAAATTAGCCGCCGAGCAACAACGTTTACGAAACGCCTTAAAAGAGCTAGAGAAACAAGGCGGCAAAGAAGGTAAAGGAACCAAAGAGGAGGGAGGCGAAGGTAGCGGCGGTAAGCTGGACAAATTAAACAAAATGATGGAACAAACCGAAACCGATCTCGTTAATAAACGACTTACAGAACAAACCATCATGCGGCAGCGCGAAATTTTAACCCGTTTGCTAGAAGCTGAGAAGTCGGCAAGAGAAAGAGAACTGGATAATAAGCGGGAATCACAATCGGGTAAAGAAATAGCCCGTGCCGTGCCGCCATCGTTTGAAAAGTATATTAAAAACAAAGAAAAGCAAACAGAATTACTTAAAACTATTTCGCCAGCCTTTACTCCTTATTATAAGAAAGAGGTAAACGAATATTTTCAAAAAATTGGTAAATAACTTTGCATATATTAGCGCAATTAAAAAACTATTATGGATCAAATTAAAATTCAGATTCCTTCTCTCATTGAAAACATTCGGGTAGTAGAAAGCTTTATAGACAACTCGAAAGAAAAGTTTCACATCGAAGATGACATATACGGCAATATTATGGTAGCCGTAACCGAATCTGTGAACAATGCTATCCGGCATGGCAATAAGTTTGATAAAGATAAAAATGTTTATTTATCGCTTTACGTAGAACCCGATTTGCTGCGGTTTGAAGTGCAGGACGAAGGCAATGGCTTTGATGCCGAAGCGCTCACTGACCCTACTGCGCCGGAAAACTTAGAAAACCCAGGTGGCCGCGGTATTTTCCTGATGAAACATTTATGCGATGAAGTTAAATTCACTAACGACGGCCGCAATGTTCAATTAACTTTTTACATTAATAATGCTTGATTTACCAATTGAGTTTATAGCCGAGGATATCCCGTTTCAAGTTCCAGACGAAGAAAAAATTAAAAAATGGATAGTCCAGGTAATAGAAGACTACGACTTTGAACTAGAAAATTTAACGTTTATATTCTGTTCCGATAATTACTTACTTGATGTAAATGTAACTTACCTGGATCACGATACACTTACCGATATTATTACCTTCGATAACTCCGATGAAGACGATACGATAGAAGGGGATATATTTATAAGCATCGACCGGGTAAAGGAAAACGCCACTAATTTTAACGTATCTTTTTTAGAAGAACTGCACCGTGTAATCATACACGGTGTTTTGCATTTAATAGGGTTCGATGATAAATCAGATTTGAGTAAATCTGAAATGCGGCAAAAAGAAGATTACTGGTTATCTTTGCGGGATTTTACAGCAAACGGAATTTAATCTACCTTCATCATTGTTTCACGTGAAACACACTAATCAAAATTTATGATCACCACAAAATACGACGTAATAGTTGTAGGCGCAGGACACGCCGGATGCGAAGCCGCCGCTGCTGCTGCCCGCATGGGTTCCAAAGTCCTGCTCGTAACTATGAACATGAATACTATTGCCCAAATGTCCTGCAATCCGGCTATGGGTGGTGTAGCTAAAGGACAAATAGTACGCGAAATTGATGCCTTAGGCGGGCAAAGCGGCATCATCACGGATAAAACCATGATCCAGTTCCGGATGCTGAACTTATCTAAAGGCCCGGCTATGTGGAGCCCCCGTGCCCAAAGCGACCGCATGCGTTTTGCAGAAGAATGGCGCTTAAACCTGGAGCAAACTGCTAACATTGATTTCTGGCAGGAAATGGCGGCTAGCATTTTAGTAGAAGGAGGTAAAGCAGCCGGTATTAAAACAGCTTTAGGTATTGAGTTTAGATCAGAAGCCGTTATTTTAACGAATGGCACTTTCCTGAATGGAATCATTCATATCGGTGAAAAACAATTTGGTGGTGGACGCGCCGCCGAAAGAGCAGCCACAGGAATAACCGAGCAATTGATTTCGTTAGGCTTTGAGGCTGGCCGTATGAAAACCGGTACCCCACCCCGGGTAGATGGTCGTTCCCTGGATTACTCCCGCATGGAAGAACAAAAAGGCGACGAAAATCCGTCTAAGTTTTCGTACACCAACACCAAGCCGCTAGAGCAACAACGCAGTTGTTATATTACTTACACCAGTACGGCAACGCACGAAATTTTAAAAACTGGTTTCGAAAAATCGCCCATGTTTCAGGGCCGGATTCAAGGTTTAGGTCCACGTTATTGCCCTTCTATTGAAGATAAAATTAACCGCTTTGCAGATAAAGACCGGCACCAGATATTCGTAGAGCCCGAAGGTTGGAGCACCGTAGAAATATACGTAAATGGTTTTTCCAGTTCTTTACCCGAAGACGTACAATACAAGGCCCTACGCACCATTGCGGGTTTTGAAAATGCCAAGATGTTCCGCCCCGGTTACGCTATCGAATACGATTTCTTTCCACCAACCCAGCTAAACTTAACTTTAGAAACCAAGTTAGTAGAGAACCTATACTTTGCTGGCCAGATAAACGGCACCACTGGTTACGAAGAAGCCGCTTGCCAGGGCTTAATGGCCGGTATAAACGCGCATAATAAGATAAACCAAAAAGAACCTTTTATATTAAAACGCTCCGAAGCTTACATTGGCGTTTTGATTGATGACCTGGTAAATAAGGGCACCGAAGAACCTTACCGCATGTTTACTTCCCGTGCGGAACACCGCATTTTATTACGCCAGGATAATGCCGATATCCGCTTAACTAAAAAAGGATTTGACTTAGGTTTAGCCAGTCAGGAACGTTTAGATCTGGTTAACCGCAAAATTACCGAAACGCAGGAAGTTATTGATTACCTCAATAACAAATCAATAGAACCATCTGAAATAAACGAAATTTTACAACGTTTAAACTCTGCGCCTATAACAGAAAAAGCCAAAGCCGGTAATTTGATCAAAAGACCAAACGTGGATATTGCCCACATTGCAGAAGCAGTGCCGGCTATTCAAAATTATCTGAGTAAATATTTAGTCGAAAGCATTGAGCAAGCTTCTATTGCCGTAAAATATGCCAGCTACATCGATAAAGAACATCAAATGGCAAACCGCATAGAAGAGCTAGAGAATTATATTATTAAAGAACGGCTCGACTATAAAAATATGCCGGCACTTTCGAAAGAAGCCCGCGAAAAATTATTAAAAATAAACCCCGAAACCATTGGTCAGGCTTCCCGCATCAGTGGCGTTTCGCCAGCGGATATATCCATATTAATGGTATACTTAGGAAAGTAAATGAATTACGAACGTCTGGAGCATTGCCCCATTTGCAACAAAGAAAGTTTCAAAAACTTTATGGTTGTAAAGGATAATTCCGTTTCTAAAGAAAGCTTTGTTATAGTTCAATGCGATAATTGCGGCTTTAAATTCACGAACCCCAGGCCCGATGAAGCAAGCATTGGTCAGTACTACCAATCAGAAGAATACATCTCGCATACCAACAAGGCTACCAGTATAACCAACCAAGCCTATAAACTTGTAAGAACATATACTATTAAGCAGAAAGTTGATTTAATAAATCGACTTTCTGCTAAAGGAGCTATTCTGGATTATGGCTGTGGTACCGGCAATTTTTTGGCAGCATGTAAGAAAAATGGCTGGCAGGTTCAAGGCTACGAACCAAGCGAGCTAGCCCGTGCTCAAGCAGAAGAACTATTAACTCAGAAAATACTGAATGCTAGCATCGCTCTAGAAACAATTCCTAAAGAAAGCTTTCAGGTAATTACTTTATGGCATGTATTAGAGCACATCCATACCTTAAATGATACCTTTAAGAAGCTGGTACAATTAACTAAACCTGAAGGCAAGCTGATTATTGCGGTACCTAACGCTGATTCGCATGATGCCCAAGTTTACAGAGAAAATTGGGCGGCGTACGATGTACCACGCCACTTGTACCACTTCAATCAGGCAACTATGAAGCGTTTTTTAAAAAAACACAAAATAGAGTTGACTGAAGTTATCCCGATGAAATTTGATGCTTATTATGTGAGTTTATTAAGCGAGAAATACAAGTCTGGAAACACAGCTATTGTGAAATCGGTACTTACAGGTTTAAAATCTAATAACCACGCCAGCAAAAACGCAAACGATTATTCGAGTTTAATTTATGTTGGTAAAAAGATCTAAATTTTAGATTTTAATTTATGTAATTAGTTGATATTATTTTAGATGTAAATCCTAAAATAATATCAACTAATTGAGTTATCAACATAGGTAGATTTTAAAATTAGTTTCTCTTAAGTTTTATTCTAAATCTTTTCTTTGCTCCTAAATCCGAATGTTTATTTCCCGAAAACTATTAAACTATACTATTTTATTAATAACATGTGGTTGCGCCAGCATCAGTCCACCGGAAGGAGGAGAGAAAGATATTCTAAGTCCGGAATTGGTAAGCAGTACTCCGGCAAACAAGGCGCTCCAAGTATCGGGTAAAACAATTACTTTGCGCTTTAACGAGGAGGTCCGTTTAAAAGACTTTAACCGGCAACTCATTATATCACCGAGTACCGAAAACCAGATTACATCGGAAGTAGACCGGGAAGAAGTTAAACTAACTTTCGAAAAAGAGTTCCTACCCAACACTACTTATTACCTAAATTTCCGGGAAGGCATAGAAGACATAACAGAAGGGAATAAACCTAAAAATCTTACTTTAACCTTTAGTACCGGTGCCTATCTGGACTCTGGCCAGGTACAAGGTGTAGTTACCGATTTACTAACAAGTGAACCGGCAAAAAACATTAATGTAGTTTTGTATAACGTAAACGACACCACTACCATCCGCAAAAACAAACCTTATTATCTAACAAAAACAGATGATCAAGGAAACTACGTTTTGCAAAATATTAAATACGGCACTTATAACCTGTACGCACATCAGGATAAAAACAACGATAATATCTATAACGACGAGAAAGAAAACATTGGGTATTTAGCTACTCCAGTAGAAATTACGGCTCAAACACCCCCTCAGGATTTACAATTAGTAAGAATAGATACCAAGCCGCCTTTTATCTCAAGCAGGCAGCCTTACCTAGATGAGTACCACCTAAACTATAACGAAGGAATTACAGCCATAAAAATTGCCGGCGGCGATTCTACAGATCTATATAGTTTTATAGGCCAGAACACGAAAACTGTACGTTTTTTCCCAAATACAAATCAAATAAAAGGCAAATATTTTATTACAGCGCAAGATTCTGCCGGCAATGCTAAAACCGATACCGTTAATATTGCTTTTAGCGGTAAAAAAGCCCGTAGGAATCCGACCTTTCAAGTTTTACCTAAAGCCAGCCAAGTAAAGGGTAATGAGCAATTTCAGTTAATATTTGATGCGCCACTGCGCTTAACTAATGGTCCCTTATTAACATTAGTTGAAGATTCGCTTACAAACCGGGTATTAACTTATCCACAGGAGGTAAAGGCTAATAGTAGTAAAAATATCTTGCTGTTTAACCTTAATTCTAAGGCTAAAGAAACAATTGACATAGTAGCTGATACTACTGTTTTAATTCCGGTTTCGGGTGATCGTTTTAAAAAGCAAAAACTAAATTTAACCATCTCTGAAAAAGATCAGGGAGGAAGTATCGACTTGAAACTTAAAACAGATTACAAGAAATACTTTTTAGAACTGCTGGATAAAGATTTTAAAATTTTAAAAACATACAATTCGCCTACATCTTTTTCTATTAACGACCTGGAACCTGGCACCTATAGAATAAGAGTTAAAATAGATGAAGATTTAAATGGAACATGGCGAGCTGGTAATCCGGATCTTAAAACAATTCCCGAAAAAGTAATTAATTTACCAAGGCCCATTGAAGTAAGAGTAAATTGGGTGCAAGATGTACCTTTCGAGTTTTAAACCGCATAAAATTGAAAAGCCAGATTAAATCTGGCTTTTTTTATTGGCTTATAAACTAACACGACTAATAACTTGTGGAAAAGTAGGGATAAAAAGCGCATAATTATTATCCAAGGCTGCTTAAAGGCAAGCTTTGCTTTAATAAAATAGAGCGCTGTGGGAAAAAGAAGTTTAATTCAATGCTATTTTTTAAATTATTCACGTGTTTACAAAACAACCGAAATTAACAAACCTGAAAGTGGATATGTGGATATTTTTGTTAAACCTTTCTAATTAAAACAGATATACAGATTATATCGGTTTATAAAAGCTAATAACTAGTGGAATAAAAACCAAAAATGGTGTAAAAAGCGAAAAGAGTTTAATTATCCACTTATAAACAGCCTTAACGACGAAGATTTAAAAATTTAAGATTTAATTTTTTTTATAATGAGTCTATTGAAAATGTGGAAAGAGGGAAAACTTTAAAGATTTAGATTTGAGTCCGGGCAAAAAAAGAATTTTTTAAAAATTATGCCGTTTGATTATACCATAGATTTCAGGAATACCGATTTCCGGAAAAATCCGGAATTATACCGGGTAGGGAAGGGCGAACAAGGCGTGCTGCTGGTAGAACCCTATAAATCGGAGATATTGCCGTACTGGCGCTTTAAAACGCCTGAAATTGCAGAACAATCGGCTGAGAAGATATACAGTTTATTTACTGCGTATTTAAAAGCACAGGACTTTATCGGCGCCGATATGGCCCGCAAGTTTTTACAAATGGGATATACGCGGTCGCGGCGCTATGCTAACCATAAATCCGGCAGAAAGTATAAACAAAATCCCCAGCATGAGCCAACTAAAGAATTAGAAAAACAAGCTCGCGAAAATTACTTATTACCCCGCGAGGAAGACGCCGTAAAAGCTGCTTCGGCTGCTATTTTTAAGAAAAAGTGGCAAGCCGCTAAAGAGAATGCATTATACCAACAATTAATGCAGGAACATAAAGCCAAATACGGCTTGTAAAAAATAATAAGCTTAATTTTGCTGATTATATCGGCTCCAGATAAAAGGCGTAACTTAATTTATTAAACACAAAAACAATGAAAGAAAACGAAATAAAGCTCGGTACGGGAATAAGCAATATCTATTTTGGATTTACTATGGACCAGGTAAAAGATATTATGGGCGAACCCGAAGAGATAGAAGAATCAGATGACGACGATGAGTTTGAGCACAAAGCTTTTAACTACTGGGAAAAAGGATATTCTTTTTTCTTCGACCGGGAAGATGATTACCGGCTAAGTTGCATTCAAACAGAAAATGACGAGGCTCAATTATTTAGCACCAACGTTATTCAAAAATCGACGAAAGAACTAAAGGAGCTTTTGCAAAAAAATAATTTAGTTGATTACGAAACAGAAAAATTAGAAACCGGCGAAATTAGATGGTCTTTTGAACAGGAAATGTTGGACTTGTACTTTGAAGAGGATAAGCTTATTGCCATAAACTTTGGTGTATTTATTAACGATGACCTGGAAGTGCAATGGCCTTCAGAAGGGCAGGAAAAATAAAATTTTAAAAATTACGGGAAATAAAAAAAGCCGCAAGTTATCTGCGGCTTTTTTATTATATGAAAAGCTTACTTAAGCAATCCAGCGGAAAATTAGGAAGAGAATACCCGCCAAAAACATAGACACCGGCAAAGTTAAAACCCAAGCCAAAGCAATATTGCGAATAGTGCCCGGGTTAAGATTACGAATACCTTTATTGGCCACCATACTACCCGCAATACCCGACGACAAAATATGGGTAGTACTTACGGGTAATTTAAAAATAAAGGTAGAAAAGCCAATTACGCCGGCAGCCATTAATTCAGCCGAAGCACCTTGAGCGTACGTTAAATGTTCTTTCCCAATTTTTTCGCCAATGGTTTTTACAATGCGTTTCCAGCCAATCATGGTTCCGCAGCCCAACGACATGGCAATCATTAAAATCACCCAGTCTGGCGCATAATCGGTAAAAGACCGCAGGGTGCTGATATTTTCTTTTAAAATATTGCGATCGGTTTGGCTAAGTGCAATGCCGGTGCTGGACAAAACTTTTTCTGAGTCCTTGGCTAATAAAAGAATATCTCTTCTGATTAAGAACCGACTTTTTTTCGGTAAGTCATCCATCGTTTTTACTGAAGTAAATAGCTGATGCAAATCCCTTGCTTCTTCTTTCATACTTGTTACCACTTCTAGATCTACTTTAGCTATAGTGGCAGTATCAATCTGGTTTATCGTTTGTTCTACCTGGGCCAGCGAAGCTTGCATTACTACCGGGTTTTTACTGTTATCCAGCGCAAAGAAAGAAGGTACAATGCCAATTAAAATTAACATTACTAAACCCACGCCTTTTTGCCCATCGTTGGAGCCGTGGAAAAAAGAAACCAGGGTACAAGTTAAAATCAGGATTAAACGGATCCAGAGGGGCGGTGGCTTGCGTTTGTGCGGCTGCCGGAAAATGGCTTTATTTTTAACAAACCGTTTTAATATAAACATTAAAAATACGGTTAAAGTAAAACCTAAAAATGGCGACACAATTAAAGATAAACCTGTTTTTATGGCTTCGTCCCAGTTTACGGCTGCCCCCGAGGTATTATCGGGCAGCAAGGAAAAAGCCACGCCTACCCCCAGAATAGAACCAATTAAGGTGTGGGAGCTGGAAGAAGGCAAGCCATAATACCAGGTACCTAAATTCCAGAGAATAGCACTTAAAAGTAAAGCGCCAATCATGGCAATGCCATGATAAATATTCTGATCGATGAGCGCTTCTACGGGTAACAAGTAAACGATACCCATAGCTACGCCAATACCGCCGGCAAATACCCCGATAAAGTTCCAGAAAGCGGACCAGACTACCGCCACCCACGGACGTAGGGTGTTCGTGTAAATAACAGTGGCTACAGCGTTGGCGGTATCATGAAAACCATTTACGAATTCAAAGGCGCAAGCCGCTAGTAAGCAAAGAAAAAGGAGGAGCAGAAGGTGAGTTTCTAATCCGAGCATACAGGTTGGTTGAGGTTGGATAAATTATCCGCAAAATTAAAGCAATTTGCTGCGGCTATTGTTAAGGAATTGTTAAATCAAGTTAAGTAAGTACGAACTTTATAAATAATCTAGCAAAAATTTTAAAATATTTAAACCAAAAGTACGCATTTTGGTGAGGTTCATTCAATTTCCATAATTTTTCTTTGGTTTATCTACATTTGGCTCCGTTCTAAATTTCTATATTTGCGGTTATGGCAACACAATCAGAAAAATCTGCACTCGAAAGCACCCAGTTAAAAGATATTATATCGCATGCCAAAGAATACGGCTTTGTATTTCCGAGCAGCGAGATTTATGACGGTCTACAAGCCGTTTACGATTACGGACAAAATGGGGTAGAGCTAAAAAATAATATAAAAAATGTTTGGTGGAAATGCATGACCCAACTCAACCAAAATGTGGTGGGTATTGATGCGGCTATTTTCATGCATCCGGATACCTGGAAAGCCTCGGGCCACGTCGATTCCTTTAACGATCCCATGATCGATAATAAAGATTCAAAAAAACGTTACCGGGCCGATGTGTTAATTGAAGACCGCGCAGCGCAGTACGAAAAAGAAGGTCAGCCCGAAAAAGCTAAAGAGCTGGTGCAACAAATGGCCCGCTTGCTCGAGGCCGAAGATTTAAGCGGCGTACAACAGCTAATCATTTCCGAAAAAATTACTTGTCCGGTTTCCGGAACTGCCAACTGGACCGAAGTGCGTCAGTTTAACTTAATGTTTTCTACGCAAACCGGATCGGTAGCCGATGAGTCTACTACCATTTACCTGCGCCCTGAAACTGCGCAAGGTATTTTTGTGAATTTTTTAAATGTGCAAAAAACCGGCCGCATGAAAATTCCGTTCGGGATTGCCCAAATTGGTAAAGCTTTCCGGAACGAGATTGTAGCCCGCCAGTTTACTTTCCGGATGCGCGAATTTGAGCAAATGGAAATGCAGTTCTTTATCCGGCCTGGTTCTGAAATGGAATGGTACGAACACTGGAAACAGATCCGGATTAAATGGCACCAAGCATTAGGCATACCCGCCGAGAAATTACGTTTCCATGACCACGAAAAATTAGCGCACTACGCCAACGCCGCCGTAGATATAGAATTTGAGTTCCCGTTTGGTTTTAAAGAAGTAGAAGGCATCCACTCCCGCACAGATTTTGACTTATCGCAACACCAGGCCCTTTCTAAGAAAAAACAACAGTATTTTGATAACGACCTGAATGCCGATGGCAAGCCGTATGGTAATTACGTGCCTTACGTTATCGAAACTTCGGCCGGCGCCGATCGCTTATTCTTGATGACCTTGTGCAACGCCTACACCGAAGAAGAAGTAACCGAAGGCGAAAGCGTTAAAACCAGGACTTATTTAAAATTACACCCGGTTTTAGCCCCAGTAAAAGCCGCTATTTTCCCGTTAGTGCGCAAAGACGGCTTACCAGAAAAAGCCCAGGAAATATTCGACGATTTAAAGTTTGATTTTAACATAATCTACGAAGAACGTGACGCCATTGGCAAACGCTACACCCGCCAGGATTTAATCGGAACCCCATTCTGTATTGCGGTGGATTACGAAACCCTGGAGAACAATACCGTAACCGTTCGCGACCGCGATACCCGGGAGCAAAAACGAATGCCCATTAGTGAATTAAGAAACTACATTGGAGATGCCGTAAGTTTAAAACGGATTTTTGAAAAACTGTAGAACAGTAATTGAACCAAATTTTATTTTTTTCTATAAAACAAAAAACCAAGCCATTACGGTTTGGTTTTTTGTTTTTATAAAATGAGTAATCAACAATAAAGATTTAGAAAACAGGCTTACTTACTAGCCAATTTCCACAATTCCTAAAATAAGAGCCAAGGCTGCAGCTATTACCGTAATCCCTAACACAACGCCCAAAACAGGCCCAATAATTGGTAAAGAAAGTAAAGCCACTAACAACAAAGCTGCTCCCACAATAATTAACACTTTTGCCTCAGTAGATAAATTTGTTTGCGGCTTGTCAAAAGAAACAACTACTTTATCGCCGGCTTTTTCGGTTTTTACGGAGTTTTTTAGTTCTTGCACTTCGTTGCGCAGTTCGTCTACTTTCTTTTCGTTGGTTTTAATAGTTACTCGGTCACGTTTTCTGGTGGTGTCCAGAACGGCTTCCAGGCGTTTTTTTAAATTTTTTAATTCCCGGCGCGTTGGTTTTTGAATACTTATTTTCTGAGGAACAGCTTGTTCGCGATTCTTGTCGGCTTCGGCTGTTATTTGGGCCTGTAATAAAGTATTTAAATCATTAACAGTTTTATTTGAACTCGCATTAGCCGTGAGATCCGTAGTTTTTGGCGAATTAGTTTTATAAGAATCATTAAAAGAGCCGGTACCTTTCGCAAAATAATAAGGCTGAGAAGTAGAACAACTGCTAAAAGATATTCCCAGTACTACCCAGGACACTACAGCAAATAAGCCAGAAAAAGATTTTGATTTCATAGTTAAAAGTAAATTGTAAAGTGGAAGCAAAATTAATAGTTTCTGGATGCAGAAGGGTAGTAAAATACACAGATGTTCCGGAAGTATTATTGGTTTCTTATTAGGGCAACACCAAACAAGCTTTAAATAAGTAGTCTAAGCCATAAAAAGAACACTGCTAAAATTGTGAGAAAAATCAGGAATATGGCTCTTTTTATTTCTTGTAAAATTCTAATTTTTAAAAATTTGTAAAAATTACATTCCAGCAAAAAGCAGAATTTATGCACATCTTTATAAAACGCGTAAATACAGTATATAATTAGTTAGAAGTACTTACACAAGTAGATCTTAGACTTATAATATAACGAAGCAGAATAAAGAACTGAGATATTTGTACCCCGATAAGATAGTATTTACCAGTATAATGTATACTTCTTCGGTTTTGTTGATTGGCTTTCTTATTTTTGTGCGGCTAAAGGTCTAAATTAGTTTAACTGTAAGCAGTTCAAAGATTAGAACTTAGCATTATTGGTTAAACGAACTTAATCAGGTTCTCAAACCAATTATAAACGCACCCGAAATAAATTGACCCATATGGGCAAGTAAGGTGATTAAACAGTAGAAGATTAAATTTTTAAAAATAGCAGTGAAATATAACGAGTACAAAAACCTGGACTACGCTAAGTTAGCCGAAGAAGTGCTGGCGCGGTGGAATAGTAACAAGATATTTGAAAAGTCGGTTGAAACGCGCGAAGGAAATACGCCTTTTGTCTTTTACGAAGGACCACCTTCGGCTAATGGCGCCCCAGGTATTCACCACGTAATGGCGCGGGCCGTAAAAGATATCTTTTGCCGTTATAAAACTTTAAAAGGTTTTCAGGTTAACCGCAAAGGTGGCTGGGATACCCACGGTTTGCCCATCGAGCTGCAGGTGGAAAAAGAATTAGGGATTACTAAAGAAGATATCGGTAAAAAAATATCTATCGCGGATTACAATGCCCGGTGCCGCGAAACCGTAATGCGTTATAAAAGCCAGTGGGACGACCTTACCCAGAAAATGGGTTATTGGGTAGATCTGGATAATCCGTACATCACCTTCGAAAACGATTACATTGAATCTATTTGGGCGCTTTTAAAAAAGCTGTATCAGAAAGGCTTCTTGTACAAAGGTTATACCATCCAGCCGTACTCGCCATCGGATGGTACTGGTTTAAGTTCCCACGAACTGAACCAGCCTGGTTGCTACAAAGAAGTAAAAGATACCTCCATTGTAGCCCAGTTTAAAGTAATTAAAGATTCTAAATCGGAGTTTTTATTTTCTAACCCTAAGGGCGATGTTTATATTCTAGCCTGGACCACCACTCCCTGGACCTTGCCTTCCAACACGGCTCTAGCAATTGGCGATAAGATAACTTATGTGCAGGTAAATACTTTTAATACCTACACGCATAAACCCGTAAGTGTAGTTCTGGCCAAAGAATTAGTGGGTAAGTACTTTTCTGAAAAAAATAAAAATTTAAAAATTTCGGATTACAAGCCCGGCGATAAAGCCATTCCTTTTGAGATTGTGCAAGAGTTTACGGGTAAGCAATTAGTAGGTATCCGGTATGAACAACTTATGCCCTACCTGCAACCATTCTACGATGCAGATAAAGCCTTTCAGGTAGTAGCCGGCGATTTTGTTACTACTTCTGACGGAACCGGCGTGGTGCATACGTCACCCACTTTCGGTGCCGATGACTTCCGGGTAGCTAAACAACAAGGCATCCCGGCTTTAACCATAAAAGATGAACTAGGTAATGAGTTGCCCACCGTGGATAGACGCGGAAAATTCATTAACGAAATTGGCGTAAGACTGCTCGAAGGTGTTGATAAGTATAAAATCAAAACGCATAAAGTATTAGGTGCCGATGATTTTTATGTGAAAAATTACACCAACGAAGATGAAAGCCATCCGGATTATAAAACCACGGATGTTATTATCTCCATCATCCTGAAAGAAGAGAATAAAGCCTTTAAGGTTGAAAAATACGAGCACACCTATCCACACTCGTGGCGGACAGATAAACCGGTTTTATATTATCCACTGGATGCTTGGTTTATCAAAACAACGGCCGTTAAAGATCGGTTAGTAGAGTTAAACAAAACCATCAACTGGAAACCTGAATCTACTGGCTCAGGCCGTTTCGGTAACTGGCTCGAAAATTTGGTAGATTGGAATTTGTCGCGCTCACGTTATTGGGGTACGCCTTTGCCAATCTGGCGCACCGAAGAAGGTGACGAAGAAATTTGCATTGGCTCTGTAGCTGAGTTACAAGCCGAAGTAGACAAAGCAGTTGTAGCTGGAGTAATGGAACCAACTGTGGTTTCAGAAATGGACCTGCACCGGCCCTATGTGGATAACATTGTATTGGCCAGCAAATCGGGTAAAGCCATGCGCCGCGAACCGGACTTAATTGATGTTTGGTTTGATTCAGGAGCTATGCCGTATGCGCAGTGGCATTATCCTTTCGAGAATCAGGAAACCTTCAAGCAAAACTTCCCCGCCGATTTTATTGCCGAAGGTGTAGACCAAACGCGCGGTTGGTTCTTTACCTTACACGCCATTGCGGTAATGCTGGAAGACAGCGTAGCTTTTAAAAATGTAATGGCTAACGGTTTGGTACTCGATAAAAACGGCAACAAAATGAGTAAGCGCTTAGGCAATGCCGTTGATCCGTTTGCCACCATAAATACCTACGGCCCAGATGCTACCCGCTGGTACATGATTTCGAATGCGCCGCCTTGGGATAATTTAAAATTTAATACCGATGGCATTGTAGAAGTTCAGCGCCGTTTCTTTGGTACTTTACAGAATACGTATTCGTTCTTCGCGCTGTATGCTAACCTGGATAACTTTACTTACGCCGAAGCCGAAGTACCTCTGGCAAATCGGACGGAAAGTGACCGGTGGATAATTTCAAAATTAAATTCTTTAGTTGGTTTAGTAGATGCGGCCTACGCCGACTACGATCCTACTAAAGCTACTCGTGCCATTCAGGATTTTGTAAGTGATGATTTGAGTAACTGGTACGTGCGCCTGAACCGCAAGCGTTTCTGGAAAGGCGAGTACAACGAAGATAAAATTGCCGCTTACCAAACACTGTATACTTGCCTGGAAACAGTAGCTTTATTGGCTGCCCCGGTAGCGCCGTTCTACATGGATCAGTTGTTCTTAGATTTAAATAAAGTTTCCGGTAAAAACCCAGTCGAGTCGGTGCATTTAGCTAATTATCCACAGGTAAATGAAACTGCAATTGATGCTGAACTGGAAGAACGCATGCAGTTGGCGCAAACCGTGTCGTCGTTGGTGCACTCGCTCCGGAAAAAAGAAACCATTAAAGTGCGCCAGCCTTTATCGCGTATTTTAATTCCGGTACTTAACCAAAAAACCAGACAGCAAATACAAGCCGTTGCCGATTTAATTTTATCGGAAGTAAACGTAAAAGCCATCGAATATATTGATGATACTTCGGGCATTTTGGTAAAGAAAATCAAACCAAATTTTAAAAAATTAGGTCAGGTTTATGGCCCACGCCTGAAAGAAGTAGCTGCCGCTATTCAGAAGATGAACCAGGAAGATATTAATCAACTGGAAAAAGAAAACGGCTTTGCTATAACTTTAGCTAACGAATCAGTAACTATTACCCCGGAAGATGTAGAAATTACTTCGGAAGATATTCCGGGCTGGCTGGTTGCTACCGAAGGTAAATTAACGGTAGCCCTGGATATTACCTTAACAGAAGAATTAAAGCAAGAAGGTATTGCCCGTGATTTAGTAAACCGCATTCAAAATTTACGGAAAGATAGCGGCCTGGATGTACAGGATCGGATCCGGATTTCGTTACAGAATAATAATGCCGAAGTAAATGCCGCGGTACAAGCTTTTGAAAAATACATCAGCGAAGAAACCCAGGCTACCGATGTGCAACTGCTCGAAATAATTGCGGGAGGCACCGCTTTAGAAATAGACGAATATACCCTAACAGCCAAACTGGAGGTAATTTAAAAAAGGTAATTTTTTATAATTAACTACTATGGGAATTATGTGCCGGTAAATTTGTTTAAGTTTAAAACTTACGTTTTAGTTGCCGTAGCTCTTAATAGTTTATAGAATAAGTTCTAAATGAAATATTTAAAATATTACCTGCTCAGTCTGCTGGTTATTCTTATCGACCAAGTGGTAAAATTCGTGGTCCATTTTAATATGGAAATGGGTTTACCTGGCGAAATTCACTTAATTGGCGATTGGGCTAAATTACACTATACCCTTAATCCCGGCATGGCTTTCGGGGTGGAGTTAGGATCGAGCTACGGTAAATTAATTTTAAGTTTATTCCGGATGGTAGCCATGGTATTTATTGGCTACGGTCTGTATTACCTCTGGAAAAACCGGGCGCATCCGGGCTTTATCTGGTGCGTAGCTTTAATTTTAGGGGGCGCTATTGGTAATTTAATTGATAGTGTTTTTTATGGTATTTGGTTCGACAATGCGCCTTATGGTTCGCCTACGCCTTGGTTTCATGGGCAGGTAGTAGATATGTTTTACCTGGATATCTGGGAAGGCATTATACCACATTGGGTACCTATTATCGGCGGAACGGCTATGTCGTTGTGGCCTATTTTTAACGTAGCTGACTCGGCCATTTTTATTGGGGTGTTAATTATTTTATTTAATCAGAAACGTTTCTTTTCTAGTTTACCCGAAAAAAACAATGCACCGGTTACAGAAAACCCCGAAAAGAATCAGCCGGAAACTACTAATGCCAAAATAGAAGCTTAAGCAACTTAAAATTTTAAAAAAATAGAAAAGCCATACTGCTCCAGTATGGCTTTTCTATTTTAAAAATCAATCCAAGTAAGCATACTTCTTTGTGCCATTTCGTTTACTAGAACAGAAAGTAACTACACTGCACTTCCATATTTGTAGTAGAGTACCAGATAAATCTTTCTTTTGAGCCACAAAATTTAAAATACAGTAAAAGAATACAGAAAAGTATTTCAGGTAAACCGAATATCCAGTAATATTAAGCTAAATATAGCTACTATTTGCCCCGATGCCAGCATTACCCTTGTTACAAATCAATAACCTGCAAACCGAATTTAGTTCGCATTTAGGTGTAGTAAAGGCTGTAGATCAGGTTTCCTTTCATTTGTATCCCGGCGAAACAGTAGCTATTGTGGGCGAATCAGGTTCGGGCAAATCAGTTACTTCTTTGTCTGTGCTACGACTTATCAACAGCCCACCGGGTAATATTAGCGGCGGCGAAATCATGTACCAGTCCCGACAATACGGAATGGTAGATTTGTTGCAATTGCCCGAAAAACAAATGCAGCACATCCGGGGAAACGAAATATCCATGATTTTTCAAGAACCAATGACCTCGCTTAACCCGGTTTATACCTGCGGTTTCCAGGTGCGGGAAGTGTTGCAATGGCATAAAGGTTTAACTAAGAAAGAAGCCAACGAAAAAACATTAGCCCTTTTTGAACAAGTTAAGCTGCCGCGGCCCGATAAAATTTTAAAAAGTTATCCCCACGAAATATCCGGTGGCCAAAAACAACGCGTAATGATTGCCATGGCCATGGCTTGCAACCCGGCTGTCCTGATTGCCGACGAACCAACCACCGCTTTAGACGTAACCGTGCAGGCGCGTATATTACAACTGCTGGATGATTTGCAGCAAACCCACCAAACTGCTATTTTATTTATCACCCACGATTTAGGAGTTGTAGCCGAAATTGCCGACCGCGTGTTGGTAATGTATAAAGGTAAAATTGTAGAACAGGGTACGGTAAGGCAGTTGTTCGAAAATCCCCAGCATCCGTATACTAAAGGACTGTTAGCTTGCCGGCCAGCTTTATCGTTTGGGAAAAAAGTTTTACCTACCGTTTCTGATTTCCTGCAGATTGCTCCGGATGGTACCATTTCCGAAAGGCTTAATTTAGTAGTACCCGAGGCTGTAGAAATAAATAATTTTAAAAATTTACCCGATAATAGCACAACCCAGCAGGTAAATAATTCACCATTACTATCGGTGGAAAACCTGCAGGTATACTTTCCGGTTCGTAAATCTTTATTCTCCCGTTCTCAGGAAGTTATAAAAGCCGTAGATGGGGTTAGTTTTGAAATTTTCCCCGGCGAAACGGTAGCTTTAGTGGGCGAATCGGGTTGTGGAAAAACTACCTTAGGCCGGGCTATTTTAAAAATGGTAGAACCTACCGGCGGAACCATACACTTTAACAACGTAAATATTTCCAGCTTGTCCGGGAGTGAGCTGCGGCGGGAGCGCCGGAACCTACAAATGATCTTTCAGGACCCGTATGCCTCGCTTAATCCCATGCAAACAATTGGTGAGGCCATAATGGAACCTATGCGCGTACATAATGTTTATAATACTGAGGCAGAAAGAAAAGAACGCGTATTAGAACTGCTTCATACTGTGAACTTAAGCCGGGAGCATTACTCCCGCTATCCACACGAATTTTCTGGTGGGCAGCGCCAACGCATCTCCATTGCCCGGGCCTTAGCCTTACAACCCCAATGCATTATTTGCGACGAATCAGTTTCTGCCCTGGATGTGTCGGTGCAGGCCCAGGTACTTAACTTATTAAACAAGTTAAAAGCAGAATTCGGCATTACTTACCTGTTTATTACGCACGATTTGGCCGTAGCCCGGTTTATGGCCGACCGGATTTTTGTAATGAGCCAGGGAAAAATGGTGGAAAGCGGAACAGCTACTCAGATTTACGAGCACCCGCAACACGCGTATACCCGTACCTTAATTCAGGCAATTCCGGCCGGCGAATTAAAAGATATAGTGGCCGTCCAAGAAAAACGAGCGCTCCGGAAAGTACATCGTGTTTAAAAACAACTGATAAACAAAGCGGTTGTATATGCCGGAAGCGGCCCCTAAAATTTAAAAATTTAAAAAATAAAATTAAAAATCAGCTATAAACTTAAGAATGTACCCAGTACTCACGCACAAGTAATAGATTGGGCGCGTATAAGTCTTGTAACAGCTGATTTACATTATAAAAATACATGCGAAACAAAGAAAGAACATCATCCCGTGGCAACAGCAATCGTGCTGCTAATGCAGGTACTCCTGCTAAATCGCGGGGTAAAGAATTAGCCGTAACAAAATCCAGATTATATAAAATTTTTCTTAATAATCCGGAACAAGCTTTTGGCTACAAACAACTGTCGCGCCGGCTGGGCGTGAACGACAAAGCAGGCCGCGATTTAATCAACGAATACTTAAAACAACTCCGGAAAGAAGGAAAATTGAAAATACTGGAAGGTAGCAACTATGTTTTAAACACGACTGCTTCCTACATTACCGGTATTGTTGATTTAGCAAATCCTAAATACGCCTACATTGTTTCGGATGAAACCGAAGAAGATGTGCGGGTATTCAGCGAGAAATTAATGTTTGCCATGGGCGGCGACCGCGTGAAAGTGCGGGTGTACTCATCGGGCAGTGGCGACAGGCAAGAAGGCGAAGTAGTGGAAATACTCGAACGGGCTAAAGACGAAATTGTGGGAAAAGTAGAGCTTTCAAAAAACTTTGCTTTTATAGTACCCGATTTTCGCAAACTATACTTTGATGTGTTCGTGGGCGAAGATGATTTGCTCGACGCGAAAAACGGCGACAAAGTTTTAGTGAAAATTACCGAATGGCCTACTTCCAGCAATAAAAGCCCGATTGGTAAAATTATACGCACCTTTGGCCCGGCCGGCGAAAACGAAGCCGAGATTAATTCGATTATGGCTGAGTTTGGTTTGCCTTTCGAGTTTCCGGAAAATGTGGAAAAAGAAGCCGAAGTTATTCCGGTAGCTATTCCGGAAGAAGAAATTGCCAAACGCCGCGATTTCCGGCAGGTTACCACCTTTACCATCGACCCGCTGGATGCCAAAGATTTTGATGATGCCTTATCTATTCAACAATTAGAGAACGGGCATTGGGAAATTGGCGTGCACATTGCGGACGTAACACACTACATTCAGGAAAAAACGCAGCTGGAGCGCGAAGCGTACCATCGGGCTACATCGGTTTATTTAGTAGACCGTACCATTCCCATGTTGCCTGAAAAATTATCAAATGGTTTATGCTCATTGCGGCCTCACGAAGAAAAACTTACTTTTTCGGCGGTGTTTGAACTCGATGAATCAGGTAAATTATACGACCAATGGATTGGTAAAACCATTATTTACTCCGACCGGCGGTTTACCTACGAAGAAGCGCAGGAACGCATTGAAACCGGCGAAGGCGACTTTGCGCAAGAGATTTTAACTTTAAACAAAATTGCGCACGAGCTAAAAGACAAACGGTTTAAAAACGGCGCCATTAGTTTCGAAACCGTAGAGGTTAAGTTTAAACTGGATGAACAAGGAAAACCCTTATCGGTTTACGTGAAAGAACGCAAAGACGCGCATAAGCTAATCGAAGAGTTTATGTTGCTCGCTAACCGCAAAGTAGCCGAGTTTGTGTTTAACATGAAGAAAACTAAAGTCCGGAATACCATGGTGTACCGTACCCACGATGCCCCCGATCCGGATAAACTCACTAATTTTTCGATGTTTGCCAAACGTTTTGGATATAACTTAACGGTGGATAACATTGATAAAATTTCAAATGAGTTAAACAAACTGGCCGAGCAAACCGAAGGGAAACCAGAACAAAACGTGTTGCAGAATCTGGCAATTCGTACCATGGCGAAAGCCAAATATACCACGGAGCCGCTAGGTCATTTTGGTTTAGGTTTTGAGCATTATTCGCATTTTACTTCGCCTATCCGTCGGTACCCCGATATGATGGCGCACCGGTTGATTTATCATTATTTAAACGGCGGCAAATCAGAGAACAAAGAAGAGTACGAAGAAAAATGTAAGTATTCGTCGGAAATGGAGAAGCGGGCCGCCGATGCCGAACGGGCCTCTATTAAGTATAAGCAAGTAGAATTTATGCAGAATACCGTAGGCCAGCAGTTTAAAGGTATTGTGTCGGGTGTTACGGAATGGGGCTTGTACGTGGAGGTTCAGGAAAATAAATGCGAAGGCATGGTGCGGTTAAGTGATCTGGAAGATGATTTCTATGAACTGGATGCGCAAAATTACCGGATTATTGGCCGGCGCAATAAACGCATAATTTCTTTCGGCGACGAAGTTACAGTAGAAGTAAAAGGTGTAAATTTGAACGACCGAACCATTGATTTGCTTTTGGTAACCGAGCAAACCGAAAAGAAGAAACCCAGCCGCAGTAAGAAAACAGATACCGCCACTACCGACGATAAAACGGCTGGCTACAATCTGAAAGATTATTATGGCTTTGATGATTAAACTATAATTACCTTGAACCAGCCCTTACAGCACCCTCTACCGGTTAATATTGCCGATTTTGCGCATAGAATAAACGCGAAGATTTCCACACTTTCTTTTGGGGATAACCCTTCTGAATTGTACGAGCCTATCCGGTATATCATGCGCCTGGGCGGTAAACGCATTCGGCCAACGCTTACTTTAATTGCGGCGCATCTGTTTGGTAATGAGTTGGAGCACGTGTTAATGCCGGCAATTGGTACTGAAGTTTTCCACAACTTTTCGTTGTTGCACGACGACATTATGGATAAAGCCCCGCTTCGGCGGGGCCAACCTACCGTGCACGAAAAATGGAACCCCAATATTGCCATTTTAAGTGGTGATGTAATGCTGGTGCGGGCTTACGAGTTTTTTTTAAACGTAGAAACCAGTAAGCTGCGCAAAGTGCTTACCTTGTTCAGTCATACGGCTGCCCAGGTTTGCGAAGGGCAGCAACTAGATATGAACTACGAAAACAGCCAGCAAGTAAGCATTCCGGATTACCTGCACATGATTACCTTAAAAACGGCCGTTTTACTGGGTTTTAGTTTGGAGTTAGGCGCTATTTTAAATAATGCTTCTGATAATAACGCTTTGCAACTAAAAAATTTTGGAATTAACATTGGCATTGCTTTTCAGTTGCGCGACGATTTACTGGATGTTTACGGCGACCGCGAAAAATTTGGGAAACAGGTAGGCGGCGATATTTTGGCGGATAAAAAAACCTTTTTGTTATTAACCGCTTTAGAGCAAGCTAACCCGGCCCAGAAAGAAGTTTTCGCAAAATACCGGAACCAGGCGGTGTACTCGCCGGAACAAAAAGTGCAGGAAGTAACCGCCATTTACGACCAATTACAGATAAAAGCCCAAACTCAGGATAAAATAAATTATTACTTCGAAGAGGCCATGCAGTGTTTACACGCCGTAGATGCTCCCGCCGACCGCAAAGAAGTATTACAAGGCCTGGCTTTTGAGTTAATGGCCCGCGAAAGCTAAACCGAAACAGTATCTAACATTCCTAAATACCTAAATTTTAAAAATTTCAACATGAGCATTACCCTGATTCTAATTATCCTGACATCCGGAATTTCAATTTACGCCTGGTCGCATCAGGATTTATTAGATAAGTGGGTTTTTCATCCGTTTAGTGTTACCAAAAAGAACCAATGGTACCGGTTTGTTACTTCCGGTTTTCTGCACGCCGATTGGACGCATTTATTTTTTAATATGCTGTCGTTGTATTTCTTTGGCGAAGTAGTAGAACGGGTATTTATGTCTTATTTTGGCTATGAACTAGGCATTGGTATGTATCTGCTTATTTATCTGGGCGGAATGATTATTGCCGATATACCCACTTACATCAAACACAAGAAAGATTACGATTATCGGGCATTAGGGGCTTCCGGTGCAGTATCGGCTATCATTTTTTCCAGTATTTTATTTAATCCGTTAAACCTGATTTGCCTGTTCGCCTTTATCTGCATGCCTGGTTTTATCTTTGGCCTTATTTATCTGATTTACTCCTATTACGAGGCCCAACGCATGGGAGGAGCCATTAACCATAGCGCCCACTTTTACGGGGCGGTATTTGGCTTTGTAGTTAGCTTTCTGCTGATAGAAGGTTCCGGCTTAAACTTTATTGAGCAAATTGGGCAGTGGCGGCTACCATTCTTTAACTAGAAATTAAAAATTTTTAAAAAATTTCTGATTCTAATCTCAGAATCAATCGTATACAAAATAGATAATCTGTTCTGGATTATTATTTGGAGTATACTGCTATGAAACGTGGTGCCGGACTTTTGGCCATTCTTATTTTACTACTGCTTTTTTGCAGTGGCACTACCCTTAGGGCTCAACAATTGCTAAATAGTCCGATTTCGCTGGTAACTCCTGTTCCGGTAAATAGCACCGCCAACGAGCTTATACAGTTCGCAAATCAACGCCCTTTATTGCGCGAATTACTTATTCAATCGGGCATTTTAACTACTTTATCTAACGATAAGCCATACACTTTTTTTGCACCTACCGAAGCTGCCTTGCAAGAAATTCAGTACGAAAGTGCCGAAAAGCTCCAAACCATTATGCAGCATCATATTGTACCGGGTAGGTACCCGCTGCAAAATTTAAAAGATGGCGCCTTATTGCCCACTTTAGCCGGCGATAGCGTTATGGTTTTCCGCAAGTTTCAGGCGGCAGCTATAAACAGCATTCGGGTAAACGGCAGCTACGAAACCGCTAACCATATAGTAGTACATACCATTGAGGATATTCTGAAGCCCAAAAAGCTGGAATAAGTAAAGAGACCCTGGTTGGTATTTAATTTACCAATCCTAAAACTTTACTGGCTGCAATATCCTACCAAATAGTTGCCAATAAGCATGTCTCTTTACTTAAATAGTAACCTAATTAAACTTAGATCAAATACCTTATCCGTTAGTATATCCTGCTTCTGTTTGTGCCTTTTTAAAAGCAACCAGTAAGCATATTCGTTTTCCGGAGGTAAATAATGCTGTGTTAAGGTAAGCAGGAGTTCTTACAATTTAGTAAGCTTTACGCCATTCCAGCGGCCCATAATGTTATCGTTGGGGCCAACCAATATATCAATGCGGTTACGCAGGCGTTTTTTCATGGTATCGCGGACAATGTACACGCCATCCAGCCGCTCTGAAATGCCGCTCACATGCACTTTATCGCCGTAATCAATATGACCACCCCAGCGAGTAAGCAAATTACGCGATACGGCAATCCATTTATGCTTTTTAGGATGCGTTTCATTTATCCGGGAGCCATCGGCGGTTATAAAAGGAGTAGAATCGGTTTGCGCTTCTTCGGGGAAATAAACCGAAGCGCTCACGTGTGTAATAAATGACTCTTTAACCGGGGCTGTTTTCTTTTTTTCTAATGATTTTTTAACGGTACTAACACGGGTTGATTTAAATGAGTTAGCTCTATTAAGAAGGCTCTCAAAATGGTAAGAGGTAGAATAAGTTGGCTTTTCTTCCTTTGAGTAGGACACGAGGTGCGGGAACGTAACTAAAGAAATAAATAAGAAGAAAATACCATCGATTTTGTATCGTAACATGTGTAAAAATTTAGTTTGGACACTAATTTCATTGGTAGTTTGTCTTAAACGCGTAAGTATTTAATTTAGTTTATTCCGTTTTTTCATTGAATTTTTCTTTTTTAACTATATCAAGTTTCCAAATAAATGAACAAACTTGTTTGTAAAGTACAGTTTTTTACCTGTAACTGGGGTAAAAAGATAGTTATCAAAGAAATTTAATGTTTACTGCCGCAGCCGAAAGCTATTTTGTATCCTAACTTTTTTAGTACTATTTAAAGCAAAATTTTTTTTTAAATTTTTTCTGCGGCAAACATTAAAAAAGGGCGGTAAATTTTGTCGTAAAAACCAAATTTACCGCCTGTTTTTTTAAAAATTGTTCTCGGTGTTGGCATCGCCATCGTTGGTGTCGCGGTCTTCCAGGTCTTTTTCATCAGCCTGCTGCTGCTCCTGGTCCCAGTTTTCGTCGGATTTACTCGCGCCGGTTCCAATCATAGAACGCTTTACTTTATCGTCGTCGGAGCCGGTTAGTTGGCTGTGGGTTGTTTGGGTTTGTTCGTCTTTTATTTTGTTATCCTGCGGTTGTTTCTTTTCCATGGTTTTAAAATTTTGTTTAATAATTATACCGGGCTTGTTGGTAAGCCAAACTAATAGTACTCTTATCCAGCATTTAAGGTTATTTTACGGAATAGGTTTAACCCGAAACTCGAAGAATCCTTAATTTTTAAAATTTTGAATTTCCGGCAATTAAAGAAGCTCTTAAATAAAAGAACCTGCGCAAAGCAGGTTCTTTTAAGCAGTAGATCATATATTTTACTGCATGGCTTTTTGGTTGATGTACCCTTTAGCCAGTTTGTTTAATTTAGTATCGGCAGTTTGCTCTTCTTTTAAGGTTTCGTTTAATAACTCAAAAGCTTCTTTCTGGCCTAAGCGTTCGGCATAGTGCGCAGCGGTACCGTAACCCGAAATTTCGTAGTGCTCAATGCGCTGGGCACTGGCAATAAGGCCGGCATCTTTTACTTCCGGGTCGGCATCTTCGGCAATTAATTCCTGGCCTTCTTTAATTAAACCTTCCATGGCTTCGCACTTCATGCGGCCCGCCGAAATGCCCAATATTTCGCATACTTTTTCGATGCGTTCTTTTTGGGCTTTGGTTTCTTCCAGGTGCTGTTCAAATTGCTCTTTTAGTTTAGGATCAGTAGCCGTTTGGGCCATTTTGGGCAGCGCCTGAATGAGTTGTTTTTCGGCGCTGTATAAGTCTTTAATTTCGTGGTGAAACAGGTCTTCTAAATTTTTTAACTTAGTCATAGTTTTATGGTTTAAGGTTGCCAAATCATTTGTTTTGTTTCAGCTATACGGCCCGCTTCTGCAAAGTGTTAATGGATATTTCTACCGTTTTTTGGGACATAATCTGGTTCATTTCTCCTGTAAACAGGGTAAAAACTTAGCTTTAAAGGCTTTACCTAATTACTAGCCAATTTTAGGGTACATTATATTTTTTAATCGTTTTCTGCCCTCGTTTTTAACTTACCAACTAGTTTTATGAGGTAAGAAGCAAGCGGAAGAGGTAATTCTTAAAATCAGTTATTTAAATTTACGCCGGACCCGTGTCCATTTTTAAAAAATATGCTTTTACTGTTTATCGGATTATACTTGCTTATTAACGTGTTTATTGGGGTATGGGCCGCACGCCGGGTGCAAAACACCAGCGATTTTTTACTGGCTGGTCGGCAATTGCCTTTTTACATTTCTACGGCGGTAGTGTTTGCTACGTGGTTTGGCTCCGAAACGGTTTTGGGCGCTTCGTCGGAATTTGCCGAACATGGCTTGTTGGGCGTTATTGAGGATCCGTTTGGGGCGGCCTTGTGTTTGGTGTTGGTGGGCTTATTTTTTGCTAAAAAACTCTACCGGCTTAACTTACTTACCTTCGGCGATTTTTACCGGTTGTATTTTAACCGCACCACCGAGCTGGTAGCTTCGTTTTTTCTGGTAATCTCGTACTTTGGCTGGGTGGCCGCGCAGATGGTGGCACTCGGTATTATTCTTAATTTAATTTCCGGTTTATCTATCTCGGTGGGTATTATTTTGGGCTCGGTAGCCGTTATTATCTATACCTACATGGGCGGAATGTGGTCGGTATCGATCACCGATTTTCTGCAAACCATCATGATTATTGGTGGCCTTATTTTCGTTACCACCAGCATTGTGGCGCAAGTGCCCTTACCCGAAGTACTCCGCACCGTTCCGCCGCACTTCTTTGATTTTTCGCCAGTTCAAAACTCTTCTGTAACAACCTGGCTCAACTACCTGGCCCTTTGGATTACCATTGGTTTAGGTTCTATTCCGCAGCAAGACGTATTTCAGCGGGTTATGTCGGCTAAGTCCGAGAGAACGGCGGTATATTCATCTTTAGCGGCCGCCGGCCTGTACTTAACCATTGCCTTTTTACCGCTCCTTTTGGTTTTATACGCCAAGGTGCTGCACCCGGAATTGCTGAAAGGCGATACGCAGTTATTATTGCCCGGCTTAATTCTGCATTCTTCTTCGTTGTGGGTAAAGATTTTGTTTTTTGGGGCTTTAATTTCGGCTATTATCAGTACAGCCAGCGGGGCAATCTTGGCGCCAGCCGCTATTTTAAGCGAGAACATTTTCCGGCCTTATTTTACCAAAATCACCGATAAACAATTGCTGCTGTTGTCGCGGGTGTGCGTGTTGCTGGTATCGGGGGTAGGTTTAATAATGGCTTTATTAAAAAGTAATATTTATGAGTTGGTAAGTTCGTCGTCGGCTTTAAGTTTAGTGTCGTTGTTTGTGCCCTTAGTGGCGGGTTTGTACAGCAAACGGTTGTCGTCGGTAGCGGCTATTACATCGATGGTAGCGGGCATGGTGGTTTGGTTAGCAGCTTTGTGGCTCGATACTGCTATTAATCCGTTGTTATATGGTTTGCTGGCTAGTATCTTGGGTTGGATATTGGGGTTGTTGTGGCCGGTTTCTGCTACCGCAGAAAAGGTCAGGGTAAAGGTTATTTTGGAGTAAGTATTTGTTACCTGAAGTCGCATTTTTTTAAATTTTAAAAATTTCGGTTGCTGAATGTCTGGCTATTTCCACGTGAAACGGGTATAAGTTTAAAATCCTGAAGTGGATAACGTAAACTTACTTGCTCCATTACCCGAAAGAAGTGTAACTTGCTTCTTTTAAAAATCAGCCAAAAGAATAAATAGATTAGATTATAAGATACTATTATGGGAAGAGCATTTGAATTTAGAAAAGCCCGTAAGTTTAAGCGTTGGGATAAAATGTCGAAAGCGTTTTCGCGCTTAGGCAAAGAGATTGTAATGGCCGTAAAAGAAAATGGACCTAATCCGGATTCGAATGCGCGTTTACGGACGGCCATTCAAAACGCAAAAGGCGTAAACATGCCCAAAGACCGGGTAGAAGCGGCCATTAAGCGGGCATCGAGCAAAGAAGAAAAAGATTACGAAGAAGTAGTTTACGAAGGCTACGGCCCGCACGGCATTGCTATCTTGATTGAAACCGCCACCGATAATATTAACCGCACCGTAGCAAATATCCGGGTGTACTTATCGCGGGCTGGCGGTACTTTGGGTAAAACCGGCTCCCTGGATTTTATTTTTACCCGCAAAGGCATTTTCCGGTTACCCGCCGAAGGTTTGGATCTGGAAGAACTGGAGCTGGATTTAATTGATTTTGGTGCCGAAGATATTTACGAGCACGAAGGCGAGATTATTGTGGAGACAGCTTTCACTGATTTCGGTGCCATGCAAAAAGCGCTGGAAGAAAAAGGACTACCCGTTACCAGCGCCGAGCTGCAACGCATCCCCAACACCCGCACCGAACTAAACGACGAGCAAGCCGAAGAAATTGAAACCTTAATCGAGAAAATAGAGGAAGATGATGACGTACAAGCCGTTTACCATAACATGGCATAACTGACGTATAATGACCCTTTTGTGTGTTCAATAAATTAGGAATAGCCCTGCAATGATGAAAAATCCTACGCCTGTATTATATTTTAATTTAGTATAGGCGTAAGTAATATTTATAAGTTTAAGAAGGATAAAGAGCAGACAAATGGCCTTAGCAAGTATAAAAACAGACTTTCATCAACTCATCGATAAAATTGAAAATGAGGAGTTATTAGCCGCATTTTATCAGTTACTAATGCAGAGAAGTCAGGACCAAACGGGCTTGCTTTGGAATGCCCTTACGGAAGAAGAAAAAAACGAAGTTCTATTGGCAGACGATGAAAGTAAAGATTCTAGTAATTGGCTAACTGACCTAGAAGTTCGACAAAAGCATCAACAATGGCTAAACAAATAGTTTAGCTAGAACTAAGTTTTTAATATTTTCACAATTTCGCAGCCTGATTTACTAAAGTCAGGCTGTTTGTTTTTAAGTTTAATCCTGTTTTGCCTGTTTTTTCCGTCTCTGGCGATCGTAAATGTAATAAGCAATTAAAGCTACAACGCCAACCACCGAAACCACAATTAGCCCGGTTTTTAAGCGGTCAATGTTTTGGCCTAGGTACGCAATAAGCAAAGTAAGCGGAATAATGCCGCCAGCCGTAGCCAGCATAAATTTACCGTAAGGCATTCGCACAATACCGGCTACAATACTAATGGCATCGTTGGAGATAATAGGAGAGATACGGGCCAGCACTACCGCCCATATGCCGTAACGCTCTACCTGTTCGGCTACTTTCTCCTGGGTTTTGGCGCCTAAAAATTTGCCAATGGTAGCCGGACCTAAGCCGCGACCGAGCAAGTACCCCACCGTAGAAGCTACAAAAATGCCCCCGATAGAAATGACCGAACCCCATACCGGTCCGTAGGCCAATACCGCTACAACCATTAAGGCTACCACGTTTACCACCACCAGAAACATTTGTGCTACCATAAACCCGATTATAAACACGGGTCCCCAAAAGCCAAACTGACTCACCCACCTGGAAATGCGTTCTTGATCGCCGCTGGTTAATACCTGCCAGGCTTCGTTGATGGTTTCCTGAAAGGCGGGCCATAAAAAATAACACGCCAGTAGTAATCCTATAAAACTGCCCGAGATAATCCAGGGCGCTTTACTGGTTCTTATGATAGCTTCGGGCTGGCTCAAGTACATCAGTGGTTATAGTAAAAGCCCGTATACGTAAAAAGCCCTTGCCAAAGGTTACCGGCAAGGGCTTACAAACAAAGAAACAAGAAAACAGGAAAGTAAAAAATTTTAAAAAATCTTAATTCTAACTCACGTAACCCACCCGTTGTCCGCGTCGGTTTACAATAGTACCCTCCTGGGTTAAATACAACGACTGAAAATAATCGCTTTCAAAAACAAAAGGTACTTCGGAGTTATTCGTACGGGTAAGTTTACCAACCACTTCTATGCCGTCGTCGGTAACGCGTACGAGGTTATAACGCGTCGTCACGTAAAACTGTTCCCGTGGAGCGGCCTCAAAAGTAACTTTCCCCAAAATAGACCGGCTATCCAGGCCAGCAGCCGTAGCTTGCTTGCGCACAACGGGCTTCGTAGTAACCGGCTGTTTCGGGTCTTCAACTTGCGCAATTACGGGTGGTGTAGCTTTAATACTAGGTTTTGCACTAGCTAAAATTTGACCATTGGCATTTTGCCAGCCGGTGCTAATGGCCGTTAACCGCGACGAACGACCGGGGTGGGTAGCCGAATAACTTTCGTCGGTTAAGGCCGCAATAGCCGCTTGGGCTTGCGGTAAAGTAGCCCCCATTTTGCGGAGCACAAATCCCGAAAACTCATCGGCTTCTAACTCATCGGTGGGGTTGCTGCCGCCCCGGATTAAAGTATGGCCATTTAAATGATGCCCGATTTCGTGCGCCAGAATGCTCACCGCCGCCCAGTCGGTTTTAACCGCATTGTTTACCGAAGCCACAAACTGCGGGTTGTATAGTATATAGCGTTTGCCGTTGTAAATAACCGCCGCCGCGTTGGGTACCTCCGTAGATTCCCGCACTTCAAAGCGTGGTTTTAAGCCAACTACGTCAATAATTTCTTTTATAATATCGCGGGCTCCCACCGGGTTCGCCACCATTACAGTACCGGAAGCAATTACTTTACCCGTTGCGCGGGCTGCATCCGGAAGCTGTAAAAATGGCACGGTTAGCGCCAGTCCTAAAGCTATTTTCTGCCAGAATTTTTTCATATTTTATCTTACCAGTATCAATTATTTATCTCGTTAAAAAGCCCTTTACCAGTGCATGGAGGCTGGTTAAATCTGCCTTTATTTCTAATTCAGGATACACCTAATAGATGCAATATTTTTGCCAACCTATTTTATTCTGACAGAATGCTAGTATGGGCTAGTACGCTGTTCCCAAGCCATTTATTTACTCTAAATTAAGAATATACTTTCGGGGGTAATTTTACGTATATACCAAAATATTCCTATTGCAGTTTATATACTGATGAACGCAACAACTATGAAATTATTGAATAAAACAGCGCCTTTTCTTTTACTATTTTTTACCATGGCAACCGCTCTTTCGGCGTGCGAAACCCGGCGGACGATTGCCACCGAAGAAGCTATTACGGCCAGTACGGGAGCAGACCAATCCGGTTCCCGGGATACCATTCTGGTAATCCGGGGCAATACCAGTGCCGTAAAAGAATTGAAAAAATTTAAAGATTGGGTAAACCAAAAAGCCAGTAAAGTAGACTCGGCCACTAACGAAAATTTACCCGAAATACAAGCCGAGTTTAAGCGCAAAACGGCTCATTTAGAGAAAGGTCTGGATAGTTTATCGAAAGATGCCAAAGCCGAGTACCTGGAAGCCAAAGCCAAATACAAAGCCTGGGAAGCACAGAATAAAGAGCGTACCAGCAAACCCCTGCAAGCCGCAGAAATTAAAAAACGCCAGAAGCAACTGCTCGGCGAATACCAGAATTTGAATAAGATTAACGCCACAAACGTGCGCGAAGCTTACCTGGTGTTTATGGGCATGGTACGCGCCAAAAAACGCAACTGGGACCAGAACGACTGGGATTATACCGACTACGTGTACCGGCAACTCAACGACCGGAAACAAGAAATTACTACTTCTATTTCGGCTAGCGATGAGCTGAAGATTAAAAGCTTACAAGCCGAATACCTGGCCTTGGAGGCGGGCAAGGATGCCAAAGATTTGATAAAAGCCGTAAGAAGTAAATAAGTTATTACAGGTTCCTACTGTAAAGCTGCTCCAGATTACCGGAGCAGCTTTTTTTATGCATTTTTTAAATTTTTACTTTTTGCAACTGACTGGTTTTAAAGTAGCAGCCGGATATAGTAACGCTCAGTTCTCGTACTATCGCGAGCGCCCCCGCTCGCAATGATTATAGTCCGGCCTCTGGCCGGTAGGAACTTGCCGACTGATTTGCTCCTAAGAAAAGTTTATTTGTTTGTCCGGCAAGAGGCCGCCCAAATAGTTAGGCACGAGCGTCAGATCCTGCTTCTTTAAAAAAGGTAGCAAAGGCTTTTACTTGGCATTTAGCTGAGCTTCAGGTTCTAAATACGTGCGCAAAGAATCATGCACAATGCTGTTCCAACCTTCGACAAAGTTGTGAGCGGCCAAATCCGGATTTTCTTTCGGGAAAGATTCCAGGCCCGCATGCGTTAATCGCAACAGCGTACCGTTTTCCTCCGGGAACAACTCAAAAGTAACAAACGAGTTACCAGCATAACCTTCGTAGCGCCAGCTATAAGTCAACTTGCTTTCCGGAACAACTTCGGTTACTTCGCACAGATGCAGGTATTGTTTTTCGGGACTAG
The DNA here is from genome assembly GCF_014217805.1 of Adhaeribacter swui. Taxonomy (NCBI): domain Bacteria; kingdom Pseudomonadati; phylum Bacteroidota; class Cytophagia; order Cytophagales; family Hymenobacteraceae; genus Adhaeribacter; species Adhaeribacter swui. The sequence continues at coordinate 1,734,819 of NZ_CP055156.1, read as the reverse complement.
GGCCGCCTGTAAATGTAAAGGTAAAACCTACTTCGGGTGTAAATTCTTCCAGATCAAAGTACCAGTTTTTCATTTCGTCTTTGTCGGTAATAGCCCGCCATACTTTAGCCGGCGGCACCCGGAAGTGGCGCTCAAAAACAAGGGGTTGTTGGTTCATCGTCTTACTTATTTAAGGATTTTTTAAATTTTCGTCTTTCTGTATGTGCTGTTCTAAAGCATCTAATTTGTTGTTCCAGAATAAACGGTATTGCTCCAGCCATTCCGACACTTGCTTTAAGTTTTCCAGGTGCGCTTCGCAAAATCTTTCGCGACCTTGTTTTTTAATTTTAATTAACCCGCACTCCCTTAAAATTTTGATATGCTTGGAAATAGCCGGCCGGCTTACGTTAAAGTTATCGGCTACAGCATTTAAGTTTAAGGTTTGGTGCGCTACCAAATAGATAATCTGCCGCCGTGTGGGGTCGGCAATGGCCTGAAACACATCCCGTCGCATGGTAAGTGGTTGTTATGTAACTAAACGGTTACTAATATATGTGTAACCATTAGGTTACGCAAGTTTTTAGCTGTAAATTTTTAATTTGTGAAAAGTCCGGGATAGCTTTGCCGCAGAAATTTTAAAAATTAAGGTCGATCAGGAGAACAAGGCGTGAATAAAACCGGCAACGTTTTAAATTTAGCTGGATAATAAAGCAGTTTACTTTTAAAATTAAACCGACTTTTCCGGCTTAAATCCGTATGAACACGACTTGAAGAAGCGGCTGCCTCCAGCCATTACTAGTAAAATGAAGAAAGAATTAGCAGTATTATTTGATATGGACGGTGTTATCTGCGATACGAACCCGTACCACCTAAAAGCCTGGAAAAAGTTTGCGGAAAAGCACCAACTCAATTTAGAAGGCAAAGACTTGGGCCATTACATTTACGGCCGCACCAACCGCGACGCCCTGCAGTTGTTTATAAAAGATAATGCCTTCGCCAACGGCAACGATTTTACCAGCGATCAGCTAACTGATTTAAGCGAAGAAAAAGAAGCTTTGTTCCGGGATATTTACCGCGACCACGTAGAACTTACCGGTGGCTTGCAGAACTTTTTGCAAGAGTTAAAAGATGCTGGGGTGCCCATGGCCTTAGCTTCCAATGCGCCCATCAGCAACATCGATTTTATTCTGGATGCCACTAACACCCGTACTTATTTTGATGCCGTAGTAGATGCCACCCAGGTAACTAAAGGCAAACCCGATCCTGAGATTTACTTGCGAGCCGCTGAGCTGCTGAACGTAGAACCCAGCAATTGCATTGTAATGGAAGATTCTACCGTAGGCGTAGAAGCCGGGCAAAAAGCCGAAATGAAAGTAGTGGGCATTACCACTACGCACAGCGCTGAAGAGTTAAGCCACACCGATTTGGTCATTGATAGTTTCACGGAGTTAGGCCTAAACGAATTAAAAAACCTGTTGCTCAGCGGCCACTAAGCCGCTTTGTAAATCTGGATTTTATGGCACCATCCGAAGCGACCGAAAAATGGCTGGCATTTGCCAAGCGTGTGCAGGCCATTGCCCAGGCCGGCTTAACCTACGCCGTAAACGACTACGACACCGAACGCTACGAAGAACTGCGCGCCATTAGCGTGCAGATCCTACAGGAACTTTCCGGCGAAGAACCGCAAAAAATTAAAAATTTATTTACCAACGAAACCGGTTATCAAACCCCAAAGGTAGATGTGCGCGCCGTGGTTTTCCAAAATAACCAAATCCTGCTGGTGCACGAAAAGCTCGATAATTGCTGGTCGATGCCCGGCGGCTGGGCCGATGTAGGCTACTCGCCGGCCGAAGTAGCGGTAAAAGAAACGCGGGAAGAAGCTGGTTTGGAGGTAAGGCCAGTTAGGTTGCTGGCGGTACTCGATAAAAAGCACCACCCGCATCCGCCCTCGCCGTACCACACCTACAAAATTTTTATTCTATGCAAAGTTATCGGGGGTTCGCTCCAACAAGGCATGGAAACGCAAGGTGTCGGCTTTTTCGACCGCAATCACTTACCGGAACTCTCGCTGGAGCGCAACACGGAGTCGCAGGTGCAGTTTCTTTTCGAGTATCTGGATAATCCGGAGAAAGAAGCGTATTTTGATTGATTTTTTAAATTTTCTGTTGGCGGAGCTGCAAGTTCATCGAATTTTGTGCTTGTTTGCACTTACAGATTAGCTAAAAGCTTTCGTTCGTATAGCTGCGGCTACTATGGCGCGGATTTACTTCCCTGCCTTGCTTTACTTAAAAGAATTTAAAAGTTCTCGTTCATATAGCTGCAGTTGTAGTTGTAAATTCTTAGTGAAGTTGTTTCATAGCTGAGGTTCTGTTCTTTTTGTCTTGACACAAAAAGAACCAAAAAAGTCAAGACGCTAAAAACTCGCTGACCGCTCGAACAGTTTAGCGTCAAATTTTGCACCTGGCTCAGGCTACTTGTTGTATTGCTAGCCAGTAAAATTTTAAAAATTTCAATATTAGGACATTCAATATATCCACTGGGTCATTCAGGAGGAACCTATTTAGCTACGAAGCAGAACTGCTTCATCTAGTAAAAGCCTACTCTAATAAATCAAGGCCACTACAGGTAAAAAGTTTCACTTCGGAGGGGACAGAGTAGGATTAATTTCACAAAGAAATTCAGGTCAATGGCATTTGGTACCTGGTAAATGGTAAATGTCCAAAAGCTCCCCGCCTTAGATAAGGAGGGGTTGAGGGTGGTTGATTTTAGTAGAGAACAGTTAATTATTTAAGTTTCCTCAACCCTTCTCAACAACACCATCAAAACTTATCAGCAAACGGAAAATCAGTAACTAAAAGCACAAAGACACCAGTTTGGCTATTGAGGGCCTTCTGGATTCTTCGAAGCTTAGGTTCTGGTTCTGCGAAGCAGAATTCCGCAGACGGAGTCGAGGAAAGGAAGCTTAAAAGGCCCGAAAGAGCCGAACGAGGCCCGCCGGCCACGAGGCAAAACTTGAAGCCAGCAGGTTAGATAGCGCCTCAGTCTGGAGACTTGAACAAACTCCAAAGAACAACCCTTACTAAAAGCTTAACCCTATAAAGTATCTCTCGTTAGTATTCTTCTAACTCCAAAACCATCGGCCAAAATCTATGAAAAAAGTGTTGGTTTTACTGGCAATCGTAATAAGTATTGGGCTGATTAGTGCGTATGTTATTTTTAATCCTGTAATAGAAGTTGGTATGAAGAGCACGCCGGAAATAAAAGTAGTAAATAGCCGACTTTACGCTGATGTACAGTATCTGACAAACATTAAACCGGCCCGGCAGGCTTTTAATCCTGCGGGCATCGAGCAAGCCGCTACATACATTTATCAGGAATTTAAAAAAATAAGCGAACGGGTAAGTTACCAGGAATTTCAGGTAAACGGGCAAACGTATAAAAACGTGATTTGTACCCTGGGTCCCGGTACCGGCGAACGCATTATTCTGGGCGCCCACTACGACGTGTGCGGCAACCAACCCGGCGCTGACGATAATGCCAGCGGGGTGGCCGGTTTGCTGGAGTTAGCCCGGCTTTTACACGCCGAAGAAAAAACTTTAAAATACCGCATCGATCTGGTTTCATATTGCCTGGAAGAGCCGCCATTTTTTAAAACCGAATCCATGGGCAGCGCGGTACACGCTAAATCTTTAAAAAAAGAAGGCGTAACGGTAAAAGCCATGGTGTGCCTCGAAATGATTGGCTATTTCTCTGAAGAAAAAGGCTCGCAACGCTACCCGGTACCCGGCATGGATGCCATTTACCCCGATAAAGCTAATTTTATATCGGTAGTCGGAGATTTAAACCAGAATGAGTTAGTAGCGCACGTAAAAAAGTACATGCTGGCTGGTAGCGCCATTGACGTGCAATCCCTGAACGCGCCCGCATCTATTCCGGGTGTAGATTTTTCAGATCACCTGAACTATTGGGCCAATGGGTACCCGGCCGTAATGATTACCAACACCTCTTTTTACCGCAACCCTAATTACCACCAGGTTACAGATACCCTGGATACCTTAGATTTCGCCAAGATGGCCGAAGTAGTAAAAGGGGTGTACTGGGCGGTAATGCATCTGTAAGCTAGTTATTACTTTATTTTTTAAAATTTTTACATTTCACCACTCAACCTAACGCTATTTCTGGTACGGTAGAATCCAGGCGGCGTGTTGAAAGGGTTGCCAGGGTACTGCGGCTAAATCGGTTTTCGGGTCAATGTACGGTTGGTACGGCCGGCCGTTGAGGCTGGCTTGGGCGTGGGCAAAAACCTGCACTTGTTTATAGCCTTGCTGCTGGTAGTGTTTTTTTAAAAATTGCGCAAATTGCCAGATTAAATCGGGCCGCACGGCAATAACGCTGGCTTGTTTGCTGGTAAGAAATTGGTTGGGGGAAACGGTTTGGCTTTGGTTAGTGCTGGGGTCGCGCACTTCAAAAGTAATAGTACCAGTTTTCGCGCGGAGCATCATTTGCCAGGACATGCGGTGACCTTCTTCGGTCCAGTGCACGTCGCCGGGAATAAACCAATGCCGCAACGGTAAAACTAGCTGAATAAAGAAGTAAACCGCTAGTACATAAAGTGCCAATGGCGTGCGGGAAACTTCCATCTCCGGTTGGCTTAATTCTCGGTTGGCGGATAGTGGAGGCTTTTTTCTGAAAAATAGCCGGCGAATGGTTTCGGGGTTAAAAAAGAATACCGACAAAGCAATAGCGATGTACGGAAAAACACCCACCTGAAAAACCGCGGAATTAAACAAATGAAAGAAAAGGGAAGCAATAAAGGCCCACTTCCGGGTTTTGCGCCACAGTAAAAAAGGGGTAATCAACAAATCAAACAAAATACCGCCGTAAGCAATAAATACCTGCAAGGTGTGGTTTTGCAGCCAAGGGCCGATGATGGGATAAGGCGCTTTTACACTGAACCACAGTTTAATAGGCATAGCCTGAACCCAATCGGGGTACATTTTGGCAATGGAGGCAAACGTATACACAATGCCAATTTGCGCGGCAAAAATAGCCATGCACCACCGCGGACAGGTTAAGGATTTTATTTCCGGTTTCCGACGAACATCCCAGGAAGCATAAGCGTTAGCCGGCACCAGCAACATTAAAAAACAAAGCAGAATAATTAAGTAGTAATGGTTGTTGTAACTGGCTTTTTGCATGAGGTAAGTAGCCCACCACAGTATGGTATAAGCCGTCAGGCTCACCCGGTAATAAGCGCCCACCATAATCAATAATCCTAATACCGACATGACACCGTAGTAATAATACATGCCGTTGCCGGGTAAAGGCTGGAGCCACTCAAAGCCAATAAAAGGCAGATGCACGGTGGGGTCGATGAGGTTCCGTTTTACCCAGCCGGTAGCAATAGCTCCGCCAGCCTCCAAAGCCAGCAACAAACCAAAAAACAGCCGGAAAATAATTAAAGGACTGTTATCTACGGGTTGGCAGAGCCAGCTTGTTAACCGGGAAGTAACGGGTGGCGCCGTAACGGGATGTGCCATACGAAGTAGTTGTTCGTTATTAATTGTTCGTTGTTCGGTGATAAAGTAAAGACAATCACTAGATCATCATAAAGTATATTTTAAGTTGATTTCGTCGAAGTACTTATCTCAAAAATTTAAAAATACTTGCCTTGTAAGATTCCGGATAAAATTAAGTTGAAATACTTATGTACGGTGTTGCGGTAATCAGATACTTTTATGCCGTCAATTAATTTTTTAAAAATTTTGACGTGCAACACCCATGTCGGCTTACTTAAACCGGACGAAATACCTGCATTCTGTAAAATAGAAATAAAATGTTATCTTCCGCCTGCGGCTTTCCTGTTTTCGGTGAAGTAGTACGGAGCCTTGTTTCTGCGAAGAGCTGCCGCCGAAATCCCATAAAATTTTAAAATTTACATCACGCTAGTTATCCTATATGCCTATTAGTACGTTGCTTTTTTCGTCGAAGCGCAAGGTATTGTTTTTATTTGCTTCTGTTTTTTCTTACCACACGGCCCAGGCCCAGCTGGATACCAATCCACCGGATGTGTCGTGGCGGCAAATTAACACCGAAAAGTTTCAGGTAATTTTTCCGGAAGGTTTTGAAAACCAGGCCCAGCATGTAGCCAACACCCTACAGTACTTGCACGCGCCTTTATCGCGTAGCCTGCAGAAAGAACCCCGCCGCTTGCCGCTGATCTTACAAAATCGCAACGCAATTTCCAACGGTTTTGTAACCCTGGCGCCCCGCCGGTCGGAGTTTTACACCATGCCCCCGCAGGATTACACTTTATTGGGTACTAACCGTTGGCTCGATTTACTGGCGGTACACGAGTTCCGGCACGTGGTGCAATACGACAAAGCCCGGCAAAGCTTATCTAAATTAATGTATTATTTGGGCGGCGAATACGGCTTATCCGTTGCCAATAATATTTCTATCCCTAACTGGTTTTGGGAAGGCGATGCCGTGAGTACCGAAACCGCATTTACCCGCAGTGGCCGCGGTCGCACTCCGGATTTTGATTTACTGTACCGCACCAATTTACTCAGCAGCCGCAATTACTCCTACAACAAGCAGCATTTAGGTTCTTTTAAAGACCCGGTACCCAACCACTACGTGTTGGGCTATCATTTGGTAACCTATGGCCGCCGGCATTACGGGGCCGATTTCTGGAGCGGCGTAATAGACCAGGCCGCGAGCCGATTTTTTGTGCCTTTTGTGTTTTCGTCGTCGTTGCGCTACGAAAGCGGTTATAGTTTGCCCGCTAATTACCGCCGCCTGCAACACGAACTCGATTCACTCTGGACGGGGCAAGTGAACCAAATTGAACTTACCGAGGCTACCACGATTACCAAACGCAGCGATTCTGTTTACACCAACTACGAGTTTCCGCAGGAACTGCCGGATGGCAGCATTGTGGCGCTTAAATCCGGCTTAGGCGATTACCCGCAGTTCGTACAAGTTAAACTGGATGGTACCGAAGAAAAATTGTTTACCCCAGGCCCGTTGAACGGCAACGCCATGTTATCGGTGGCGCAAAATAAAATTGTGTGGTCGGAGTACGAGTTTGACCCGCGGTGGCAAGTAAGAACTTACTCGGTTTTAAAAACCTACGACCTAGCTACCGGTAAAAAACAGGTTTTACAACGGAAAACCCGTTTAGCAGCCCCGGCCTTTTCGCCGGATGCCAGTAAAATTGCAGCCATAGAAGCTACGTTAAAAAACGAATACGCTCTGGTTATTTTGGATGCTATTACCGGGAAAGAACTAAAACGGATTCCAGCGCCCCAAAACGACTTCCTTTCGATGCCGCGCTGGTCGCCCGATGGTAAAAACATTGTTTTACTCCGGACTGCCAATGGCCAGCGTACCATTCAATTGCTCGATCCCGAAAGCAATACTTTTACCGAAGTGCTGCCACCTACTACCGAAAACATCGGGCACCCCGTAATGGTGGGCAATTACGTGTACTTTAATGCCCCTTATACCGGCATCGAAAATGTATTTGCCCTGGATATAACTACCCGGCAGCAATACCAGGTAACTTCCCGGCCATTTGCCGGCACCAATGCCACCATCAGCCACGATGGGCAACAAATTATATTCAACGATTTCACCAAAAACGGGTATATTGTCGCCCGCATGCCGCATAACCCGGCTACCTGGGTACCGCTGGCGCAGGTGCCAGATACCCGCGTAAAATACTACCAGCCCGTAGTGGAACAGGAAGGCAATCCGGATATTTTAACCCAGGTACCTAACCAGGTGTACCCCGTGCAGCCTTATTCAAAATTTAAAAATATTGTAAAGCCCCATAGTTGGGCACCTGGCCGCGACCCGGTTAACAACATTTATACCGCTACCCTTTACTCCCAGGATTTGCTCAGTACTACCGTAGCTACGGCAACCTATTCCTACAACGCCAACGAGAAAACCAGTCGGGGACAGGTGGGCCTCAGCTATCAGGGCTTTTACCCGATTATAAATGTTGCCGGCGCTATCGGTCAGCGGGCCGAAGTAAAAGACGATTCCTTAGAGTATGGCTGGCGCGAAAAAAGTATCACGGCCGGTTTCCAGATCCCCTTAAATTTAACGCACTCCCGTTACCAGGAAAGTTTAGTTTTTGGCGCCGATGCCAATGTTACAGATGTTTCGGATTACGAACGGCCGCGGACTGCTTTAACCGAGCAATCAAATGGTACGCTGCGTAACTTACATTATAATGTAGCTTATATCCGCAGCCATAGCCGAAGCAAGCGCGATTTAGCCGGCCGGTTTGAACAACGTTTAGCGATAAATTATTACCATACCCCCATGGGCGGAGATTATAAAAGTGGTTTGTTTGCGGCTACGGCGCAATTTGCTTTTCCGGGTTTGTTTAAGCACCATTCTTTCCAGATTGGCGGTAATTACCAGCACCAGGATGTCGAGAATTACCGCTTTGCCAGCACCATTATTTTCCCAAGGGGCTATAGCTACCGCTCGCACCAAAATTTTGCGGGTGGTTTTGTGCAATACCGCTTACCGCTCTGGTACCCCGATTTAGCTTTAGGGCCTTTCCTGTATTTTCAGCGGTTGCGGGGTAACGTATTTTTTGATTACGGCCAGGGCAGGAGCAAGGCGGTGATTTACCAGCCCAACAGAAATTACCAATCCATCGGCGCAGAGCTAAGCACCGATTTTAACGTCATGCGCTTCAACGGGATTTTATGGAATTTCGGGGTTCGCTTCTCGTATTTGCCCCAGGAAAAGGATTTACAGGTGGAAGTGCTGGTAGTGGATGTTGGTTTTTAAATTCTGTTGAGCTTGCTTAAATAGCGACTGGTACTGGATAGAAAATTTTTAAATTTTTGCAAATTTAGCTGTGAAGACACAGCCAATGGGCGAGGCAAGTGAACATGACCAATGAGTAGTATTATCAATAAGCAGTGCCTTCGCGTTACTCTATCCAGTAAGTACCTTCATTTGTACCTGAGTGCCGTCGTTCAATGCCGTCGTTTGTGTCTTCACAAACGACCTTAAGTTCTTGCAAAAGCCTTGATTCAAATGCATTAAATGATCCAGGTAGAAGAAAAAACAAAAGGCCAGCGGATACAGCTGGCCCTTTGTTTTTATCAATCAATAGAATGATCTATTTACTTAACTTTAAATTTAAAAATATTGCTTTGGTAAAGCTTTTTACAATATATCATTGAAATATATCTACTGAATCTTTGCTACGCCTTCGTAATCTTTCAGGAACAAAGCCATGCGGTCGAGGGTGGCGTTTAATTCTTCTACCGTAGGTAAATACACAATCCGGAAATGATCGGGATGCGGCCAGTTAAAGCCCGTACCGTGCACAATTAAAATATGCTGATCTTCGAGTAAATCCAGGGCAAACTGCATATCGTCCTTGATGTTAAACTTTTGCACATCCAGCTTCGGGAAGAGGTAAAAAGCGCCTTTGGGTTTTACGCAGGTAATTCCCGGGATAGAAATTAACTTTTCGTAGCAGGCATCGCGTTGTTTGCGCAAGCGGCCATTTGGCATAACTAACTCGTTGATGCTTTGATAACCGCCCAAGGCAGTTTGAATGGCAAATTGCGAGGGCACATTGCTGCACAAGCGCATACTCGATAAAGCGGTTAATCCTTCGATATACGATTTAGCCCGGTGCTTGGCCCCGCTCACAATCATCCAGCCAGCCCGGAAACCAGCCGCCCGGTAGTTTTTCGATAAACCGCTAAAAGTTAGAAATAAGATATCGCTCGAAAAAGCCGCCGGCGAATAATGCACAGCATCGTCGTACAAAATGCGGTCGTAAATTTCGTCGGAGAAAATAATCAAGTTGTGGCGTTCGGCAATAGCTACGAGGCGGCGCAACACATCTTCGGAGTAAACCGCCCCCGTGGGGTTATTCGGGTTAATTACCACTAAACCTTTAGTCCGGGACGTAATTTTACTTTCCAAATCTTCCAGGTCCGGGTACCAATCCGAAGCTTCGTCGCAGAGGTAATGCACGGCTTTACCGCCGGCTAGATTTACCGCAGCGGTCCAGAGCGGGTAATCGGGTGCTGGTATTAAAATTTCATCGTCGTTGTTGAGCAACGCCTGCATGCTGAGCAGAATCAGTTCGCTTACTCCGTTACCAATGTAGATATCATCAATTTTTACGTCGGCAATGCCTTTGCGCTGGCAATCGTGCATTACGGCTTTGCGGGCCGCAAATAAACCTTTTGATTCGGTATAGCCCTGGGCACGGCGCAAATTAATAATTACGTCGTGAATAATTTCGTCGGGCGCATCGAAGCCAAACGGCGCGGGATTACCAATATTTAAACGGGTTATTTTATAGCCTTGCAGCTCCAGCTCCATGGCTTTCTCGAACACGGGGCCGCGGATTTCATAAAACACATTATGCAGCCGGTTACTCTTCTGTATCATACCTAATTAAAATTTGGGCTTAAAGTTAAAAGAAAAATCAGCCGGGAGCAGAAATTAATAAATCTTAAATCTTATTTCTTCGGGAGTTTTTAGGCGAGATAAGTAACGGTATAATCAAATAGTCGCATTCTATTGCAGTTGCCGGCTACTATTTTAAAAATGAGCTTATGTTTTCAGGGTAAGCAGATTTGTAGCTAGCAGCTAAATAGGGGCAAAAGAAGTAAATGTTTCATTTTTCGACTATTAAACAGTAGTTAAATATAAACCTTGTTATATTAACCCACTTGGTTACAAACCGGCAAGAACTAACTGTAAATAGAGCGGGGAATAAGCAAAATTTAAAAAATGATTGTAACACTAACCGCAAAATACAGGTAGATCTGCTTGAAGAATTATTATTTCTGCCGGAATACACGCGCCTATTAAACCTGAATGCATGCTATTTTTTAAAAATTACGCTTTCAACTGCCGCCTGTTACGCTTCTGGATAACTGGATTTTTACTGTTGGCCGGTTTGTACCTGAGTTCGTGCCGCGAAAAAGAACCGCCCGCCCGCAAAGTAGTATTTAAAGCCCGCGAAGTAGAAATAGACATAGAAGATACTTTAAAATACCCTAATGCGCTTATTACCTCGCTGCACCGCAAAAACCGGTGGGTAGATTCGGTGTTTCGGCGTTTAACGCCCGAAGAGCGCATTGCCCAGCTCATGATTGTAGAAGCTTTTTCGAACCAGGGACCGGAGCACGAAGAAGATGTGCTGCACTTAATTAAAAAGTACAAAGTAGGCGGTTTAATCTTTTTTCAGGGCGGACCGGTGCGGCAAGCCAAACTCACCAATAAGTTTCAGGCGGCCAGTAAAGTGCCTTTACTCATTAGCATGGACGCCGAATCGGGTATTGGCATGCGCATGGATAGTGCCATTCAGTACCCATTACCCATGTTGCTGGGCGCCATTAACAACGATAGTTTAATTTACCGCATGGGCGCCGAAATTGCTATGGAGTTTAAACGTTTGGGCATGCACCTGAACTTTGCCCCGGTGGTAGATATTAACAATAACCCGGCTAACCCCATAATTGGCTACCGGGCTTTCGGCGAAAATAAAAACGATGTGGCTTCTAAAAGCTTGGCATACATGCTGGGCATGCAGAGCGAAGGCATTATTGCTACAGCCAAACACTTTCCGGGCCACGGCGATACCAACGTAGATTCGCACCACGATTTGCCCGTAATTCCGTATGGCCGCGACCGGCTGGATTCTTTAGAGTTATACCCGTTCCGGGAGTTAATACAAGCGGGAGTAGGTGGTATTATGGTGGCCCACATGCACTTGCCTAAACTCGATTCTACGTCTAACTTACCCTCTACGCTCTCGCGGCCCATTGTTACCGATTTATTAAAAAAAGAACTGGAATTTGGCGGCCTGGTAGTTACCGATGCTATGGTAATGAAAGGCGTAACCAAATATTTTAAAGCGGGTGAGGCCGAAGTAAGAGCTTTAGAAGCCGGCAACGATGTTTTGGAACGTTTAGTAAGCGTGCCTAAAGCAATTGAAGCTATTAAGTTAGCGATCCGGCAGAAACGCCTGAGCCAGGTAGATATTGATAAACGTTGCAAAAAAGTATTATCGGCCAAATACTGGGTAGGCCTAAATAAATACCAACCCATTGTGCTGGATAGCTTATACGCCGATTTAACGGCTTCGCGCGCTTACGAAACCAACTGGCGTTTGGCCGAAGGCTCTTTAACCATGCTGCACAACCAGAGCCACATTATTCCGCTGCAACGCAAAAAGCGGGTAAAATACGCCGTAGTAGCGGTAGGAGCATCCAAACCCACATTTTTTCAAAAAAGATTAAGCGAATACGTGCCCGTGGAAAACTTTGTGCTGCCCCGGCGCAGCGATAAAAAAGCGCGTTTAGCTTTGCGCCGGAAACTGAAGAAATACAAGCAAGTGGTTATTGGTTTATACGGACCCAGCATCCGGCCGAGTAATACCCTGCTGCTTGCTAAAGAAGAATTGGATTTAGTAAACGAACTCCTGGATCAGAAAAACAGCCTGGTAGTTTTGTTTGATAATGCCTACACGCTTACGCAACTAAAAGATATCAGGAAAGCCGATGGTTTGATTGTGGGTTACCAGCAGCTCTTACCAGTGCAGGAAGCCGCGGCTAAACTGGTAGCTGGCCGTATAAGCGCCAATGGTAAACTACCCGTAACCGTAAACGAGTATTTTAAATACGGTGATGGTTTGTGAAGCCAGTAGGGAATTTTCGTAAAAGGTATTAAAAAATTAATCCGGCCAAAACCAAGCGAATTGGCTCTGACCGGATTAAAGTTATATAAAAGCCAAAAAGATTTTAGTTGTTTTGTATAGCGTCGTTGGCTTCGTTGGCTTCTTCTTTAATTTTGTCCTTGGCTTTCTGAGCGCCGGCTTTTAGTTTGGCTTTTGCTTCTTCGGTTTCTTGTTTAATCTCAGCACCGGCTTCTTTTGCTTCTTGCTTTATTTCCTGGCCGGCTGCATTTAATTTAGCGCCTGCTTCCCGACCCTCTTCTTTAATATCCGCGCTGGCTTCGTTCGCGGCCGCTTCGGTTTTATCACCGGCCGCTTCGGCTTGGTCTTCAATGTTATCAGCGGTTTCTTTGGTGTCTCCTTCTATCGAGGAATTATTGGCATCTTCTACATCTGTAGCGGTTCCGCTGTTTTCAGTGGTTTTGGTTTCGCAGGCCACAAACGAGAAGGCCACAAAGGCAGCAATGAAGGATAATTTACTTAGCTTTTTCATAGTTTTTGTGCTTGGTGTAAGTTATTAATTGAATTGTATACGCAATTAAACCAGCAGGTTGCCAGATAATCGATTTGTGAATTTAAAATTCAACAGAACAGACGTTACAATCAGAAGATTTTAAAAAATTTTAAATCTATTTGAAGTTTGCGAGTTCCATAAAGAAGCTGCAGCAGAAAAGTTTAACCCTGTTGGTTGATTAGCGTTTTAAGCGGATACCCAGATTTACGTTTAATTATGAAGGAATTGGCTACCCGGCACATTTTTTTAATTCGCCACCAACGACCCAATGTATCGAAAAGCGGATTTTTTAATCAGCAGCAAGCCAGTCAGTTTTTAAAAAATTACGACATCTGTACTATTGAGCAACTCGTAAACAAGCCCGCCGGGCTACCCTACGAACACGTAACCCAGGTATTTTGCAGTACTTTGCCACGGGCCAAGCAAACGGCACAGGCCATTTTTGGGAATGAAGTAAGCTTAATAGCAGATCCGGTATTTAACGAATTTCCGCGCCAGATCTTTCCGGTACCCTTTTTAAAGTTTCCGATTAAATTCTGGCTTTACGGCGCGCGCGTTCTTTGGCTGCTCGGTCTGAATAACCAGGATTTAGAACCATTTCACCAAGCCCGGCAACGAGCCCGTAAAGCAGCGCAAAAGTTAGCACAACAAGCCGATAAAGACGGGAAAGTAGTACTGGTAGCACACGGTTTTTTAAATTTTTTTGTGCGACGGGCTTTACGAAAAATGGGTTGGCAGGTAGTGCGCCAGGACGGTAGCGGCTTTTTGGGAGTTACCGAATTGGTGAAAAAGTAATAAGTTCTAAGTTTAGGTACGGGTTAATAGCACTTCTCTTTTAAGTAGTTACTTGTTGTAAATAAGATACTTAAAAATTTTTAAACATTAATTATTATTGTAGCTTGTATGCTTTAAAAGTATTCGCTTTAACAAGTCATTAATAAACCCAAAAAAGCCTAAATTTTAAAAATTAAAGTCATGCAGAAGCTATTATCTTTATCTATTTTGCTATTACTATTTCTAACGGCTTGTAAAGAAAATACAGAATCGGACCTAACATCAGATAAGCTTATTTTGGGTAAATGGGATTATTTTTTAAAAGTAGAATATTACGATGCTGCTAATAACAAAGTATTTGAGGAACGGTATAACGATTCTACCTTATATAACTTTACGCGTAACCGGCTTACTATTTCTTACCCTAATTCTGAAAATACTAGTGCCACTTACTCTACATTCAGTACTGATGATAAAAAGTACATACTGGTTGAAAGCTCCATCGCTTCCCAATCCGAAATTATCTATTTAACCAGAACCAATATGGAATGGCGAATGGCTAGACAGCCGGACAGTTATTTGGAAAATGGTACCCGGAAGAATGCAGCTAAAGCAGTTTACATTGAGGTATTTACCAAAAAATAACACAGATTAGAATAAAATTAAACCTTTCTGATTTAAAACTTAAGCGCAGCACTTCTTGGACCGAATAACAATAAGCAGTCTCCCTACTGGCGAGCCAAAAATAGCAGATTCGGGTTACGGAAATTAGGAGATTCACTTTTGTCTATTAAGCATAAGTGCGGCTTCGCTGAACACTAGTGCTAGAACGTATTCTCTCTCCTGATACCTAATACTTACTACCTGATACGGATCTGCCGCTTATTAACTCCGCAAAACTTTGCCTTTTAAATCCCAATGGCTCGCGGCAATCTGGTCGGAGTTGGGCGCGCGTTTAATGGTACGGACGTAGCGTTCGCCGGTAATGGCTCCGTCCGGGCGGCGTTTGCCAATAAATAATGTTACGGGTTCGCCCAATTCGTTGGTAATAAAAGTAAGATCTAAACCTTGGTACGTATCATCCAGTCGGCTATCCGGAGCAAAACGTTTATTAAGCTTTTCAGCTAATTTTTTATTTAAAGGCATAACCTAGTTTTTTAAAATTTCCGGACTTGTTGCTAATACCTGTACCACTCAGGCCTGGGTGTACTCTTGAAAAATAAGTAAGGCTTCGGCATCAGATGCTTCAACTACTTCATCAATAACCTGCTGAATTTCGGCCTCAGACCAGTTAGCTTTTTCGGCCGCTTTTACAAATACCCCTAAGGCCTCGAACTTGCCCGCTTCTACGGGTAAAATAGCATTTACTTTCTTACGAATACGCATAATAGAGCAGCATAAAAAGGTTTACCAATACCTTACAACAGGATACTAAGTTACGAAGTCTTGCCAGAACGGTTCAGCAGAATAAGGTTAATTTACCCGGAAGTTGGTTTAGAATTTTTGCTGGTACAAACACATTTAACACGGGAACCCAATTACTAAAGGCTGATAATTAAAAAAATATAAAAAATAAAATTAGTCATTTCCCAAGGTTGCTCTTTTTAAGTAGTTCAGCAGCAAACACGTATAATCCAATTTCAGTATTACTGGCTTAAAACAAGGATTGTAGTGGCAAAGCTTTCCCACACAACCGGAACTTACTCTACCCAGTGACGGTTGAAAACCTGATTCTAAAACTTAGAAGGTTAAGAATTAGTTAATTATATATTTTCTAAATATATTTCAGCATATTCTAAACATTTTTATATCCTGGCTTTTATTCTATTATCGTCTTTTAGTTTTTTAAATTTTTCGGTTCGCATATGCGGTAAAACAGCTAAATTTGGTTCTTTAGCTGCGGGCAGATTCTATTCAGGTAGTTAGTCTGCACGCTAAAAAGAATAATGGGCCGTTTTATATTTCGAGCTAAAAAGAAACTGTTTAATCAAATATAATAAAAGGCAGATTTAATTTTTTGCTACCCACAAAGTGGTTGCAAAAATTTTTAAGTACCAAGTAACAAATGGCCAAATTTACCGACAAGTTTTTCCTGCAATCGATTCGCCGGAAAGTTATTGCCGCCTTCTTGATTGGCGCCATTGCCATTGGTTTATCGTGGGTAGTAACCCGGGTAGGCTTCGAAGAAATGCTTTTTACGGTGAATAAATTGTCGACGCCGAATGAAAAACTAAAAGTAGTAAACAACCTCTTCCGTTCTATTACCCAACTCGATCAGTTGCAGCGGGTGCAAGCCATTAAAAATCCGAATAAACCTTACGCAGCGTTTAAAAAAGAATCGGATTACCTGTTAAAAACCCTGGATACCCTACGGGAATTAAGCACCAGTAACCCTTTGCAGGTGCGGCGCTTAGATTCCATGGAAACCATTTTGCGCTCCCGCGATAAGCTTTTCATGAGTTATCTGAAACTGCGGAAAGATTTGGTGCACAACGAAGCCCTTTCGCGGCGTATACAAGGCGTATCGAAGTACATTGCCAAAAATAACAAACCTAAGGTAGATACCAGCATTGTTATTACCAACCAACGGTACGTTACCACTACCACCCTGCCCAACGCCGATACGCTGCAGATTGTAATTAAGAAAAAGCCTAAAAAATCTTTTCTCAGTCGCTTATTCGGGGGCCGTAAAGAAGAACCGGTATTACCGGCTTTAAAACAAGTAGAAGAAGAATTAAAAATTCAGGTAGATACCTTAGCAGTAGCCAAACAGGATAGCTCTATCTGGAAAATTCAGAAGATGATGCGCCGCATGGAGCGCGAGCAGCACGACCGCACCACTAAACTCCTGAATCGGGAACTGGCTTTAATTCATACCAATAACCAGCTGCATACCCAGTTACTCGCGATTCTGCACGTAATAGAGGCCGAAGAAATTAACCTGGATAAACAAAACAGCCACCAGGCTACCGAAGTAGTGCGCGCCAGCATTAGCCGCATGAACGGCATTATGGTTGTTTTCTTTGCGGTAGCGGCTTTTTTGGCTTACCTTATTTTAATTGATATTGCCCGCAGCCACCAGTACCGGAAACAATTAATTGCGGCCAAAGAAGAAGCCGAGCACTTGGGTCAGGTAAAACAACGCTTTTTGGCCAACATGAGCCACGAAATCCGGACGCCTTTACAAGCCATTATTGGCTTTGCTGAGCAGGTGCACCAACAACCGCAACCCAAACGCGAAGCGCTGGAAGCGATTTATCGCTCCGCCGAACATTTATTGCAAATTGTGAACGAAGTCCTCGATTACAGCCGCATTACTTCGGGTAAATTTACCTTTGAGCAGCAAGTGTTTAACATGCACCAGCTTATTGCTGATGTAATCCAAACCATGCGGGTGCCGGCCGAGCAAAAATCCTTGGCTTTAATTTTAAAAAGTACTTTACCCGCTTCGTTGTACGTTTCCGGCGATGCGTTCCGGTTGCGGCAAGTGTTGTATAACTTGCTGGGCAACGCCATTAAATTTACGCATACTGGCAGTGTTGTATTACAGGTAGAACATACGCCTGGGGAAGATATGGTAGATATTTCTTTCTCGGTGATAGATACCGGCATAGGCATACCGGCTCCTGAGCTAGAACGCATTTTTTACTTGTTTGAGCAAGCCGATGCTTCGGTGGTACGTACCCATGGCGGCACCGGTTTGGGCTTAAGCATTGCTAAAACCTTAGTAGAAAGCCAGAACGGTACTATTGATGTGGGCAGCGAGCCGGGCGTAGGATCTTGTTTTGTGATTAAGTTACCTTTTGCGCTGGCCACGGCTCCCGAGCCGGAAGTTCCCGGATTACCCGTGCACCAGCCGCTTAAATATATCTCGCCCAATAGCCCCAATGGCAAAGTGTTAGTGGTAGACGATGATGCTTTTATTATACAGTTGTGCAGCACCATCTTAAATAAATACGGTATTTTAAATACCTGCACTTCCAATGCGGCCGCCATCCTGAACCAGCCCTGGGACTCCAACATTAAACTGGTGCTGATGGATATCCGGATGCCCGAAATTAACGGGCTGGAGCTTTGCCGCCGCCTCCGGAAAAAAGTAGGCAAGAACGTTAAAATAGTAGCACTTACGGCCCAGGCTTTGCCCGAAGAACGGGAAGCGATTCTGGCGGAAGGTTTTGATGGTATTTTAATGAAACCGTTCCGGGAGCAGGAATTGCTGGCCTGGATTAATGCCCAGCAAATTACCGGCACCGGCATTCTGCCGGAATCAACTCCAGATGTTCTGGTTACTCCGGCTGCCGTGGAGCTGGATTTATCTTTGTTAACCCGAATGACCGGCAACGACGACGAGCAGTTACGCGCTATTTTAAACCAGTTTATCTGGGATACTGAACAAGATATAGACGAACTGGAAATTAGCCTGGAAGAAGAAGCGCCCGAAACAGTAGCCGCAATAGTTCACCGCTTAGCCGGACGCACCGGCCAGGTGGGAGCCAAAGAGTTAGCCGAACGTTTGCGCCAGATAGAAGTAGCGTTAAATAACCAACAACCTTTGGCGCAGGTAACACCGGAACTAGAACCGCTGCAGCAGGAAGTAAAAGAATTGACTAAGAAAATTATTCAAAAAGTAAAAAGTTTAAAAACCGTACCGGCCAAGTAAATTTTTAAAAAATTTAATTTTCCAGGTTATACTTGGCCAGCTTCAGGTAAAGCGTTTTCCGGTCGATGTTTAACAGGCGGGCGGCTTTGGATTTGTTGTATTTTACTTCTTGTAAAGTTTTATAAATAAGCTCGCGTTCGTTAGCTTCCTGCAGGGCTTTTAAGTCCGGGCCTTCGGTTTTAGGCACTTCGTTTACCGCATTTACCATTTCTTCGGGTAAAGTTTCGGGGCCGGCAATTTCGCCCGGTGAGAGCAATACGGCTCTTTTAACCACATTTTTTAATTCGCGCAAATTGCCGGGCCAATGGTAATCCCGTAAAATAGCCATCATTTCCGGCGAAAATGCCTGCACGTTCCGGTTAAGTTCCTGATTAGCCAAATCGATAAAGTGCGTCACAAATTCTTCTAAATCAGCTTCCCGGTCGCGCAGCGAGGGCACTTTAATTTTAAATTCGTTTAAGCGGTGGTATAAATCTTCGCGAAAGTCGCCGTTCTTTACGCTGTTTACCAGGTCGTCGTTGGTAGCGGTAATTACCCGTACGTCTACGTTTATTTGTTTATTGCTGCCCAGCGGTTGAATAATACGTTCCTGCAAAGCGCGTAAGAGTTTTACCTGAATTTCATAAGTAAGATTACCTACTTCGTCGAGGAAAATAGTGCCGCCGTGCGCGGTTTCAAATAAGCCTTGTTTATCGTGGGTAGCACCGGTAAAAGCGCCTTTTACGTGCCCGAAAAGCTCGCTGTTGGCAATTTCGCCGGAAATAGCGCCGCAATCTACGGCCACAAAAGGAGCTTCGGTCCGTTTACTTTGCTGATGAATGGTACGGGCTACGTATTCTTTGCCGGTGCCGCTTTCGCCCTGCACAATCACCGACATATCCGTAGGAGCTACCAACTGTATAAACTCGTGTAATTGCTTGGAGGCGTAGCTATGGCCCGCGATAAACAGCGACGAACCCGCCAATTTTGCCCGACCCGCTTCCTCTTCGGAGGGTAGTACTTCTTTAATTACCATCAGCAACTCGTCGGGGTTAACGGGTTTGGTAATGTAATCGAAAGCGCCCAGGCGCATGGCCCTAACGGCCGTACCCACATCCTGAAAGCTTGTCATCATAATGCCGGGAATCGGGGCCGGCAGATTCCGGATAAATTCTAAAATTTCAAAACCAATACCATCGGGTAAGCGGTAGTCCATTAAAACCAATTGGTACTGCTGGCTTCCCAACAACTTTATGCCATCTTTAACCCGGTGGGCTACGTTTACTTCAAAGCCTTGTTTTTTTAAAAAGCCTTCCAGTATCAGCGCAAAGGTTAAATCGTCTTCTATCACTAATATTTTTGCCATTCCTTATTGAAAATACGTGGAAATTGTAAAAATAAAAAAAAGCCGGGTAATTCCCGGCTTTTCTTTTAACGTTGCAATAAGGTAGCACTTATTAGATTTTTTAAATTATTTTACTGGTTTACCTTCTTTACTTAATTTAACGGTACCAATCTGGTTAGCTTGTTTTAACTCGATAGAGTAATATTCTTTGCCAGAAGCATCAGTTACTAACTGAGCGCCGGATGGAGTCCAGGTTTTTAATTTTTCGCTGGCTAAAGTAGCTTTTACTGCAGCCGGAAGTTCTTCCAGAGCCACGGCAGTTCCGGCAGGGGCAGCGGTGCTAGCAGCATCAGCAGCAGTACCTGCACCTGTAGCGGTACCAGCAGCAGTGCTTGTAGCAGCTCCTGTTGCGGCAGCGCCGGTCGCATCGGCCGCCGGTGTAGTGGCGGTGCTAGCTGCGGTTCCATCCTGCGTACCGCTCTGGGTTCCTGCTGGAGTTGTTGATTGGGTAGCACCCGACGTAGCGCTTGGAGTAGTGGTTTGCGTAGCAGTACCAGACTGACCACCAGTTGTAGTTTGCGCGTTAGCAGATACAGCACCTAATAAAAACAGGGAAAAAGCGGACACAACAATTTTTTTCATAACAGTAATTTTAATCTATTAAACATTCATTGGTGCTCTTATTAATTCGAAAGCTGTGCCAAAAACAAGAATTAGGATTATGCAACTGTAAACCAGTATTTTAACAAGAATTAAAAATTTTTAAAAAAAATTAAATTGTAGAATTATTCCGCAGGTTGGGGGCGCAAAACTGGGGAATAGGTGCTTTTTTGCCACACTTTGTACATTCAGGCGGGTAGATTTTTAAAATTCAGGTTTATTCCGGTGAGATAAACAGCAGTACATTAAGTTTAAGTTAAATAAGCAAATGCTGTTTTTGCTTTTTATCTATCCTTATTACCTTGGAAATAAATAAGATATAAAAATGAGATTAAATTTATTAAATACTTCTGCAAACCACAGAATTGAGCCAGTTCAAATTATTAAACCGCAAAATTTAAAGCTTGACAGCGTGGCTTATAACTCATCTTTGCTTTCCTCGGGCTTATTTTATCAGCTGCATAAGGAAGATGAGTTGGAGAAAACCATGTATCAGGACGATTTTTATGACTTGGAGGAAGAAGATGAATTTTACCCGGAAGAAGACGGCAATCGGGATAACTACGAAGATGATTACGAGTATGATTACCACCGGCACAAATAAAATTTAAAAAGCAAAGGCTGAAAAGAGAAGAACCAGGCAGTTCTTTATTTTCAATCTTTGCTTTTTAAGTTAAGGAGTTGCTTTGCCGGCAACTTGATGGATTTTTAAATTTTTAAAATTTTAGCCTTTTAAAGAGTTTGTTCTTACTTAAACTTTCCTTTGAGCATGGCTAGTTTTGCCTGAAAATCGTTCTGTGGTTCTTCTTCCCGTTTGTTGCGGTCGCCTTTTTTACCCGCTCCACTGCCACCACCAGCGGGTTTAGCCGCCATGGGTTCCGTTTTTAAAGATAAAGAAATTCGTTTGCGGGAGGCATCTACTTCCAGTACCGTTACCTCTACCCGTTGTCCTACTTTTACAACTTCGTGCGGATTACTCACAAACCGATCGGATAAGTGACTCACGTGTACTAATCCATCCTGGTGTACCCCAATATCCACGAAAGCACCAAAAGCTGTTACGTTGGTGATAATGCCGGGTAATTTCATGCCGGTACGCAAATCGTTTATTTCATTTACGCCTTCGGTAAACGAGAACGCTTCGAAACTTTCGCGGGGGTCGCGGCCGGGTTTGGCCAACTCGCTCATAATATCCTGCAGCGTAGGCAAACCAACGGTGTCGGTTACGTAATTTTTTAAATTTATTTGTTTGCGGAGCTCCGGTTTTTTCATCAGGTCGGTAACCGTAGCGCCTAAATCTTTGGCCATGCGCTCAACCAATTCGTAGCGTTCGGGGTGCACGGCACTGGCATCCAAGGGGTTTTGCGCGTGGCGGATGCGTAAGAAACCGGCGGCTTGCTCAAATGCTTTGTCGCCTAAACGCGGTACTTTTCTTAGCTCGGCGCGGGTACGGAACGGACCGTTTTGGTTGCGGTATTCCACAATGTTCTGGGCCAGACTGGGGCCTAATCCGGAAACGTAGGTTAATAATTGCTTGCTGGCGGTGTTTACTTCCACACCTACGGCATTCACCGAACTCATGACCACATCGTCCAGAGAATGTTTTAAGGCAAACTGATCGACGTCGTGCTGGTACTGACCTACGCCAATGCTTTTGGGGTCGAGTTTTACCAGCTCGGCGAGTGGGTCCATTAAACGGCGGCCAATGGAAACAGCGCCCCGCACAGTAACATCGTAATCCGGAAACTCTTCGCGGGCCACATCCGAAGCCGAGTAAATAGAAGCACCGCTTTCGTTTACCATTACTACCGCAATGGTGTTGGGTAAGCCTAAGCCGCGGACAAAAGTTTCGGTTTCGCGACTAGCCGTACCGTTGCCAATGGCGATGGCTTCTACTTCGTACTTCGAGGCTAAATATTTAACGGTACTGGCGGCTTCCTGCGCTTGCCGGGCGCCAGTGTGCGGATACACGTTTTCGTTGTGCAGTAACTTGCCTTGTTTATCCAGTACCACCAGTTTACAACCGGTCCGGAAGCCGGGGTCCAGGGCTAATACGGTTTTCTGCCCCAACGGCGCAGCTAATAACAACTGGCGCAAATTGTCGGCAAATACCCGGATAGCTTCTTCGTCGGCGCGCTTCTTCGATAGCATCCGGATTTCGGTTTCCATTGAGAGTTTCAGCATGCGTTTGTAGGCGTCTTTGGTCGCGATTTTTACCTGCTGGGCGGCTTCGTTATTGCCTTTCACGAACATATTTTCTAATAATTCAATCGCTTCTTCTTCTTCGGGTTGGGCGTTGAGCATCAAAATCATTTCGTTTTCGCCGCGACGCATGGCCAGCACGCGGTGCGAAGGCGCTTTATCAATGGGCTCTTCCCATTCAAAGTAATCTTTGTATTTCTGGCCTTCTTCTTCTTTGCCCAGCATCACGCGGCTCTTGAACAGGCCTTTCTTCTCGAACAAATTCCGCATACGAGCCCGGGCATCGGGGTTTTCGTTAATCCATTCGGCAATAATATCGCGGGCGCCGGCTAAAGCTTCTTCGGTATCTTTTACTTCTTTTTCCGCGCTAATGTATTGATGGGCTTCGGCAGTTACGTCAAATTTCTCCTGCTCAAATAAACGTTGCGCCAGCGGTTCCAGCCCTTTCTCGCGGGCAATGGTAGCTTTGGTGCGGCGTTTGGGCTTGTAAGGCAGATAAATATCTTCGAGCACCGCCATGGTTTCGGCGGCGTGAATCTGCTCTTCGAGTTCGGGGGTTAGTTTTTGCTGCTCCCGGATCGATTTCAGAATGGCTTCGCGGCGTTTATCCAGTTCGCGGAGCTGTTCCATGCGGTCGCGGATGCCCGCCACGGCCACTTCGTCCAGCGAGCCGGTAACTTCTTTGCGGTAACGGGAAATAAAAGGCACGGTAGCGCCTCCGTCTAACAATTCTACGGTTGCTTGTACTTGCTTGATGCTGATACTCAGCTCAGTGGCAATTTTAAGGTAATTTCTAATTAATTCTTCCATGCGGCACTAGGCTTCGGGTTAGACCTCAAATTTACGGTGGAAAAATTGGAAGGCAAAGCCGGAGAGGGGGTTGATGTTTTAGAAAGATTTTGGTATAGGTAGGGGAGGATTAAGTTGATGGGTGTTGAAAAACGTTTGTGAAGACACAAACGTTGGCGTAAGGAGGCTGTTACGGTACCTACCTGCACGACATAGTGATATAGGATTAGTTGTTAATTTATGAATTAACTTAATCTTACCTTTTTAAAATTTAAACATGATTCTAAAGTTCTTATCATGATTCTAAAGTTCTTATATTAAAGATAAAATTGGGGCATCTAAATTTTTTTATTATGGATTTTAAAAGCTATTTCCAAGAATTTTCTGATAGAAAAGAAAGTATAAAGTTGCAAGAGAAACAATTACAAGAAGATTATAAAAACTTTGTAAATACTAATAGAACAAAAATTCGTAAATATATTCCTAAGAACGGTGATATAGTGGAGTATATACCAGAACAAGATGTAGATAGAAACTATTATGGAAGAGATGAATGGAAATATTTGAAGGTAACCGATAACCGAATTATTTCATCTGATCGTTGGCATTCTTTTATACCGGAAATAGGCGTTATTCCACTAAATGAGTATTACGCGCCATTAAAAAATTATAACGAACGTATTGCTATTACAGCATTTAAAAAGATAGAGAAGGTAGTAGATAAATCAGCAACAATTGGTTGTATTTATATTTTGAATATTGAAAACACTAATATTTATAAAATTGGGTTTTCTATCAATCCTTTAAACCGAATAAGCAGTATCCGTACATCTAATCCCTTTGATATCAGTATAACAGTGATTTTTAAATGTTTTCATGCTAATAAGCTTGAACGAGAACTACATAATCTTTTCCAAAGTAAGAGAAAGAATAGAGAATGGTTTGTTCTGGACAGTGAAAACTTTAAAGAGATAAAAGAATATATTGGTGAGAATCTAATAGTAGAATTAGATGAAGATGGATTGGAAAAAGAAAAGCCGATTGATGATTCTGCCTTGTGACTGCAGGGATACGAGATAGAAAAAAAGCAAATTAAAAAAGCATTTGAAGATCTAAAAAGGAAATATATTGAGAAATATAAAGCTAACTTTATTGGTAAGAAAGTTAAATGCAATTATGGCTATGTTTATCTTATAACTAGTGTTTCTATTAGGGATACATTAGAGGAAAGACAAACAAAGTTATTAATCTACTACTATGGCAAAAGAATCTCTAAAAGCGGTAGAATAACTATTGAGCAGAGACAGTTTTTTCTAGATAAACGTTATGCGATAATAATACCGCCTTATTTTACAGACAATAAGTACTTTGAAGAAAAAAGATGTCTATTTAGACAATATACAAAGTTAAAAGCAAACTTTATTAGAGAGAATAACCCTTTTAAAAAAGGAGAGGAAGTAATTTATAGTTCAGGAGAACGATTTATAATAGAGAAAACAGTCTTTAATGATACTTTGATTTGGGAAAATGAAGCTTTCTTTAGCTATACTGGTAGAATGATACAGAAGAATGGAAAACTTTCTGCCAAAACATATAATTTATTTTGTAGAGCCATTATAAAAACTAAATAAATCTGTTCCATTACGCCCTCGTTTGTGTCTTCACAAACGAGTTTACAGCCGCTCCCCAATATGCGTTAAAAAGCCAAATTCATTTACACCAGTTTCATAAAAAGTAGCGGAAGAATACTTATACTCTAAAGGAGATTGCGCTAAGAGCCATTTGCCTTGCACCGGATTGTTATGGATGTAATCTAATTTTTGAAAAATAACAGCAGGCGAGTATAGGTGAACGGGTAATGCATCGCGTTGCCAGAACTGGTACTTCCTGGTTTTTAGATTTACTGCAAAATACGGCAGCACTTCCGGATGAAATTGCTGTAGGTCCGTGAGTATTTGGTGGCTGGTAAACTTCATAAAGCTGGCATGCGGTAGTTCTTTGCCGTTAAGTTGCGTAAATTCCCAAATCAGATGAAGGTGGTTGGGCATTATAACAAATCCGTAAACCACGATTTTCTTTTCAGCTACTAAAAACTTTAAACTGTTTACAAGTATGTCTTTGTATTTATCTGGTTTAAGCAGATTTTTCCAGTTTAAGATGGTCGCGGTGTAAAAGTAAATGGAGCCCAGTTCCATAGTCTAAGAACGGTAGAAAAAGGAAAGTGTTTGTGGCGCTAATAATACGAGCAGGATGTTTATATGGATAAGAATTAAATAGTACGAAAACGTTTGTGAAGACACAAACGAGGGCTATGGGTCAAAACATAAACGATAACGAGAGAAGCAGTTGATAATAGATTTTTTGTCAGGTATTTTAACAAAGAATCTATTGTCAACTGCTTTAAACGAAAAATTTTATCTTAAAAAAATTAAGGAAGTTAACCGTTAAAGCTTTTGCTAAATAAGGATAATTTGTTTTATTGAAGTGGCATCACTTTTCTTCATCTAGCAAATAAGCATTACATGTCCGTACCAGGCAGTTCAGCAAAAGTATCTACAGAAGCTATTAAAACCAGCACGGATCAACCCAACCGCTTAAAAGCCATTATTAGCGGCTCCATGGGGAATTTGGTGGAGTGGTACGATTGGTACGCCTACTCGGCTTTTTCTATTTATTTTGCCCCGGTATTTTTTCCGAAGAGCAGCGCGACGGCGCAGCTTCTAAACACGGCCGGTATTTTTGCGGTGGGCTTTCTCATGCGGCCCATCGGGGGTTGGTTATTTGGTCGCCTCGCCGATAGAGTGGGGCGCAAGTTTGCCATGACGCTCTCGGTGTTGCTCATGTCGTTTGGGTCTTTGCTCATTGCAGTTACGCCTTCTTACCAGTCTATTGGCGTGCTGGCGGCAGTTCTGCTTTTGTTTGCCCGTTTGCTGCAAGGTTTAAGCGTAGGCGGGGAATACGGTACTTCGGCTACCTATTTAAGCGAAATGGCCACGGCTAACCGGCGGGGTTTTTATTCCAGCTTTCAATATGTTACACTTATTGGCGGGCAACTTATTGCTTTGGGTATTCAGTTACTCATGCAGCAGTTGTTTTTAACCGAAGACCAGATGCACGCCTGGGGCTGGCGCATTCCGTTTGTAATTGGGGCGGGTTTGTCTCTTACGGCTTTGTATTTGCGCAGCCACATGCAGGAGTCCGTAGCTTTTACCCAGGAAAAGGATAACCCAGTAAAAAAGAAAAGCGGCACCATTAAACAATTGCTGCAACACCCGCGCGCCGTAGCCACCGTGGTTGGTTTAACTTTGGGCGGTACCATTGCTTTTTACACCTACAGCACCTACATGCAAAAGTTTCTGGTAAACACGGTGCACCTCAGCAAAAGCCAGTCTACCCAGGTAACGTTTGTGTCGCTGCTGATTTACGCGGCCCTGCAACCACTTTTTGGCTTGCTTTCCGACCGCATCGGCCGCAAGCCTTTGCTCATTGGGTTTGGCGTTTTAGGTACTTTGGCCACCGTGCCTTTACTTACCGCTTTAAGCCAGACAACTAACCAGTGGCAGGCTTTCGGGCTGATTATGTTGGCATTGCTCATTGTGAGCGGGTATACCTCCATTAACGCTGTGGTAAAAGCCGAATTGTTTCCTACCGAAATCCGGGCCTTGGGAGTAGGCTTTCCTTATTCTATAACGGTAGCTCTTTTTGGTGGAACCGCGGAGTACGTGGCGCTCCGTTTTAAAAACGCCGGTCACGAAACGTATTTTTACTGGTACGTTACCGCTTGTATTTTTATTTCGCTGCTGGTATACCTCACCATGCGCGATACCAAACACACCTCCCTGATAGGTGCTACTTCCTGATTATTCCGGGTCTAGAGATTAGCCGGCTGCCCGTTTAAAAATCCGTTTACCAGATTCCCGGATAAGCTTATATTTACTAAAAGTTACAGTTGTCGGGTAAAATGCTTTTATGCATTTCAGGGGAAAATACCCGCTATTGCGGCGTGTTACATCACCGGACACTTTGCCCGGTTTAGGTGTATCAAAACCGGACAAATTTTTTAAATTTTACGTAAAATAATGGCGTAAAATACTGAAATAAAGACGATTATATGTTTGGCATTTTTATTTCTTTAGTTCCGGTACAAGCAAGAAATTAATTATTAAGAAATACAACAATGGACGTTTTAATTAAAAAGAAGAAGTGGACTACCAAAAGAATCGTGAGCCTGGCCATGGGAGCCTTGGTGGTGGTGCTGGTGGGCGCTTCTTATTTTTCGACCAGTGGCAAAGCTAAACTAAATGTAGATACCAATAAAATTACCATTAGCAATGTTACCAAAGGCAATTTCCAGGAATTTATTCCCCTGGATGGTATTGTGCTCCCCATTAAAACCATTTACCTCGATGCCAGCGAAGGCGGTACCGTACAAAAAGTTTTAGTAGAAGACGGCGCTAAATTAAAAGAAGGAACGCCGATTGTGCAACTAGCCAATACCGATTTGCAGCTCGAAATGATGAACCGCGAAACGGCCGTGTTCGATTTAATTAACAACATGAACACCACCCGCAACTTAATGCAGCAAAACCGCATTACGCAGCTCAACCAACTCGCCGACATTGATTACAACCTGCGCGATGCCGAGCGTTTATACGTGATGAACAAAAAGCTCTACGAAGAAAAAGTAGTACCGCAACAAGAATTTTTGCAAGCCAAATACAAATACGATTACCAGGTCCGGAAGCGCCAGTTAACCCTGCGTACCTTAAAGCAGGATTCCCTGAATATGAGCCAGCAATTAGGCCAGATGAAAGAATCGGTGGAGCGGATGCAAAACAATTTGGCTTTGATGCGCAAGAAAATGGACGATTTGCTGGTAAAAGCTCCCGTAGAGGGCCAGATTACTTCGCTTAACGCCGAAATTGGTGAATCAAAAACCCGCGGTCAGCGCCTGGGCCAGATCGACGTACTGGATGGCTTTAAAGTGCGCGCCAACATCGACCAGCATTACATTACCCGGGTATTTACCAACCAAAAAGCTACTTTTTCTTACGCCGATAAAGATTACGAATTAGTGATTAAAAAAGTATTCAGCCAGGTAGGCGCCAACGGCCAGTTTCAGGTAGATATGGAATTTGTGGGCGAAGTACCTCAGGGCATCCGGCGCGGCCAATCGTTGCAACTGCGCTTAGCTTTATCCGACCAAACCCAGGCTGTTCTGGTACCCCGCGGCGGCTTTTATCAGAAAACCGGCGGCAACTGGATCTTTAAACTCGACGAGAACGGCGATAAAGCTTACAAAACCGAAATCCGGTTGGGTCGCCAGAATCCGGAGTATTTCGAAGTGGTGTCGGGCCTGAACCCCGGCGACAAAGTAGTTACCTCGAGCTACGAAAACTACGAAGACATGGGCGAACTGGTGATTAAAGAAGAAAAAGAATAAAGGCCATGAAAAGCTTGCTGGTTTTTATCGGTATCTGGATTTTTAGTTTCGGGGTGCAAGCCCAGAACCTATCCGAAGAAAAAGCAGTACGCCAGGCCATCCGGAACTACGTTGATAGCTTTTATAATGCCGATACCGCCAAAGTTTACGCCAGCGTACATCCCGAACTGGCTAAACGCGGTTACTACAAACGCGAAGGTCAATACCAGGAAACTAAAATGACTTTCCGCCAAATGGTAAAATTATCGGCAAGGTGGAACAAAACCGTTAAGCTCGCTCCGGATGCTCCTCAGGAAATCACTATTTTCGAAATTAAAGATAAAATAGCAGTAGCAAAAGTAAAGGCTCATTGGGGTACCGATTACTTTCATCTGGCTAAGGACAACGGTACCTGGAAAATTTATAATGTTATCTGGCAAGATTAACGCGAAAAGCATAAAAATTTAAAAAAAGACTATCAACAGCATAATCACGAAAGAAATGATTACTATCTCGAACCTCGAAAAGGTGTACCGCACCGAAGAAGTTGAAACGAAAGCCCTGAATAAAGTCTCGTTCGTGATAAACGAAGGGGAGTTTGTGGCCATCATGGGACCGTCGGGTTGCGGTAAATCCACTTTGTTAAACATTCTGGGCTTGCTCGACCAACCCGATGGCGGTAGCTTCCAGTTTCTGGGCCAGGAAATTGCTACTTTCTCGGAGCGCCAGCGGGCCGATTTACGCAAGAAAAATATTGGCTTCGTGTTCCAGAGCTTTAACCTGATTGATGAATTAACGGTGTTCGAAAACGTAGAACTGCCTTTAATTTATCTGGGCGTGGGTGCCGCCGAACGCAAGCAAAAAGTAGAGGCTGTACTCGAGAAAATGCAGATTATGCACCGCCGCAACCATTTCCCGCAACAATTATCGGGTGGTCAGCAGCAGCGGGTAGCCGTGGCCCGGGCCGTTATTCAAAAACCCCGTTTAATCCTAGCGGATGAGCCCACTGGTAACCTGGACTCCAGCAACGGGAACGAGGTAATGGAACTGCTCACCGATTTAAACGAAAATGGTACCACGGTAATCATGGTAACGCACTCCGAGCACGATGCCCGTTACGCCCACCGCATTCTGCGTTTGCTCGACGGCGAGGTAGTGCTCGAAAACATAAAAGAACAATTCTCCGGGGTGTAGCGCTGCTGAACTGCCACTACCAAGGTTTTTTAAATTTCAGCAAGCTATTGGCTTGGCTGCCCATCTTTAACGCCCGTTTGTATGCTCAAAAGTTACTTCATTATCGCTGTCCGCAATTTGGTACGGCATAAAGTATTTTCTTTTATTAACTTATTCGGGCTGGCTTTGGGTATGTCCGGCGCTTTGCTGATTGGCTTGTGGGTGCAGGATGAACTAAAATTTAACCGCTTTTACCCCGACCTCGATCGGCTTTACTTCGTGCGGATTTTCGATGGGCAGTATACCAGCAATATTACCAGTAGTCCGCTTACCGAAGCGTTAAAAACCGATATTCCCGAAGTGGAAAAGGCCACCAAGTTGAGCTGGTCACAAGACTTGCTGGTGACAGTAGGCGAAAAAGCTTTTAAAGAAAGTGGCTATTATGCCTCCAGCGATTTTTTTGATGTGTTTCAGCTTCCTATTATTCAGGGTAATCCCCGCACGGCTTTACAATCGCTAACCTCCATTGTTATTACCCGGAAACTAGCCGAAAAATACTTCGGTAACTCCGACGTAGTCGGGAAAACCATCCGGCTCGATAATGCCAAAAACTATCTGATAGGCGCGGTCGTGGAAAATATTCCGTTTCATTCCTCCGTCCAGTTTGATTGGATCGTTAATTTTAAAGTTTTCGAGGAAGATTGGATGCATAACTGGAATAACAACAGCTTCCAGACTTACGTAAAGCTCCGGCCAAAAGTAACGGCCACCCAAGCAGAAAATACCATGCGCACGCTCGTGTCCAGGTATAATCCGGGTCCGGACAGCAAGAATCTCCGGCCCATCCTGCAACCACTCTCCCAAGTATATTTATACGGCGAATACGAACAAGACAAACCAGTAGGTGGGCGCATCGAGTATCTTCAGCTGTTTACTTTAATTGCGGTATTTACACTGCTAATTGCCTGCGTTAATTTCATGAATTTGTCAACGGCCCGTTCTGCCGCCCGCTCCCGGGAAGTAGGCGTCCGGAAGGTAATAGGCGCCGGTCGTTCTTCTCTTGTGCAGCAGTTTATGGGCGAATCGTTACTGATGGCGTTATTAGCCTTAGTGCTCGCGCTGGCTATAACATGGTTAGCCTTGCCCCACGTAAACAGCTTTACGCAAAAACAACTTTCGCTGCAGCTGGCTCAACCAGTATTATGGATTGCCTTACTGGGGCTGGCCGTACTCACCGGCTTAATTGCCGGTAGTTATCCGGCGTTGTTTTTGTCTGCGCTCCAGCCAGTGCGGGTACTTAAAGGAGCTTTAAAAACGGGAGTTAGTGCTACGCGTTTACGGCAGTCCTTGGTAGTTTTTCAGTTTATCCTGTCTATATTCCTGATTATAGGCATGCTGGTTGTAGGGCGGCAAATAGATTACCTGCGCACCGCCCGGCTTGGGCTGGATCGCGAAAACATATTTTACGTACCCATCGAAGGTAATCTGGCAACCAAACGAAAAGTTTTTCAGCAGGAGTTATTGCGCTCCGATGCGATACAAGCAGTAACTACTACCGGAGAATTACCTATAAATATCGGATCTAATACTTCGGGTAACCTGGATTGGCCCGGTAAAGATCCAAAGCAAATCGAAACTATCTGGCAAATGACGGTAGGCACCGGATTTGTAAAAACAATGAATATTACGTTGTTGAGCGGCCGGGATTTTCAAGCTATCCCCAACGATTCCCTTCACATCTTGGTAAACGAATCGGCGGCTAAGCTAATGGGCTTTCAGGATCCGGTGGGGCAATCGATCACGTTTATGGGCCAGAAAGGACGCATAATCGGGCTGATGAAAGATTTTCATCTGGCTTCGCTGCACGTTCCCATTCAGCCCCTGGTTATCCGGCATATCTCTAACTGGACCAATTTTGTGCTTGTTAAAACCCAACCTGGTCGTACGGTAGAAGCTATTAAAACTGCCGAGAAAATTGCCCGGCAGCTAAATCCAGCTTACCCCTTTGATTATCATTTTCTGGACGATAATTACGAAAAGCTGTACCGCAACGAAATGCTTATTCATACTATTGTGAATGTATTTGGAGTGGTGGCCATATTAATTTCTTGTTTGGGCCTATTTGGTCTGGTAACCTACACGGCCGAACAGCGGACTAAAGAAATAGGCATTAGAAAGGTACTGGGTGCTTCGGTCGCCAATATTGTTGCTTTACTTTCGGCTGATTTTTTAAAATTAGTGCTGCTGGCTAACATAATAGCCTGGCCATTGGCGTGGTGGGCCGTGGATAACTGGTTACAGAATTTTACTTACCGAGCATCCGTGGGTTGGGAGTTATTTGCGCTGGCCGGCGTTGCCGCTGTTCTTATTGCTTTACTTACGGTTAGTATGCAGGCCATAAAAGCGGCCATAGCTAATCCGGTAAAAGCTTTGCGCAACGAATAAAGTCAGCACCCTTGGGTTATCCGGACGGATACTGTACTTATTGGCTGGAGTAAATTTTGTTAGGTTTTGGCCTTTCTGTTTACTTTTTAGCCTTGCCATACGCCCATTCTATAATTTTAATAGTTCAAGCCAATGCTGAAAAACTACTTTAAAATTGCGGTTCGCCACTTTTTCCGGCATAAGACTTATTCGGCCATTAACATGCTAGGCCTGAGTATAGCCATCACCTGTTGCTTGTTAATAGGGCTGTTTGTGCGACACGAATGGAGCTACGATGATTTTCACGCGAAAGCCGATCGTATTTATCGCCCCTGGATTAACGAGGTTTATAAAAATGAGCCTTTCATTAATACTACTACCCCATATCCGCTGGGACCAGCCTTGGTCGCCAACTACCCCGAAGTAGAAAAAGCCACCCGCCTGGTAAAGCTAGATGGCAAAGTACAGCGCGGCAGCGAAATTTTTACCGAGCAAATTCACCTGGTGGAGCCGGATTTTTTCCAGATGTTCGACTTTCCTTTGGTGCAAAAAGAAAGCCCCGAACCTTTGCGAGAAATTAACAGCGTGGTTCTAACTCAAGCCACCGCCCACAAATACTTTGGCGAAACAAACCCCATAGGTAAAATTTTAAAAATACAACTGGATTCTACCCTGGAAGCTTTTACCGTAACTGCCGTAGCCCAGAATGTACCTACCAATTCCAGCATTCAATTTAATTTTTTACTGCCATTTGGGCGCATTAAACAACTCCGCAGCGAAAAAGCATTGAACCACTGGCAACGTGTAGAAGCTGAAACCTACGTGCTGCTGCGGTCCGGTACCCAAGCTAAACAATTAGAGGCCAAGTTTCCCCAAATGGTAAAAGTAGCTTTCGGCGAAAAATACCAGCCGGGAGCCTACGATGTTCACCTGCAACCCATCCGGGATATTCACCTCAATAACACTTTGCCCGAAGGACTGGAACCAATTAGCAATCCGGCTTACTCGTACATACTAGCTACCATTGCGTTTTTTATTTTACTCATTGCCTGCATTAATTTCATGACGCTCTCGATTGGCCGTTCGGTGAGCCGGGCGCGCGAAGTAGGCGTACGCAAAGTAATGGGCGCCATCCGGGGTCAACTCATTCAGCAGTTCTGGGGCGAGGCCTTGTTCTTAACGGTGCTGGCCGTGGTTACCGGTTTTTTGCTGGCCGTTTTGCTGTTGCCTGTATTTAACCAGCTCGCCGATAAAAATTTAAAATTTGTGCTCGATACCGGCACCATGGGTTTGTTGCTGGTTTTAATAATGGTAGTGGGATTAGTGGCCGGTAGTTATCCGGCCTTGGTGCTTTCTAACTTTAAACCCGTAGAAGTTTTAAAAGGCAAACTAACCATTAAAGGCGACCAAAGCTGGTTCCGGCGCAGCCTGGTAGTAGTGCAGTTCGGGCTTTCGGTGTTTCTGATGGTGGGCACCCTGGTAATGAACCGGCAAATGCATTACCTGCAAAGTAAACCTTTGGGTTACTACACCAACCGTTTAGTAGTAATTCCTACTACCCAAAGTGGCGAAGCTGGTCAGGCGCAGATTACCCGTTTTCGGGAGGCACTTAGTAAACACCCGGCGGTAGCAGCGGTGGCGGCTTCGGCGTTTCCTTTTGGCAATGGGCCCTGGGCCGAAGTAGGCTACAACGATAACCAGAAAGTATACCGCGAATTTGCCCAAAATAACGTAGATGCGCACTTTATTCCTACCTACAACATTCAATTAAAGGCCGGCCGCAACTTTTCAGCCAGCAACACCGCCGATAAATTTCAATCGGTTATTGTAAACGAAGCTTTAGTAAAAGAATACGGCTGGAAAGATCCGTTGAACGCCCGTTTACCCGGCGACTTTCCGGCGCACCGCATTATTGGCGTAGTCGAAGATTTTAACTTCGAATCGTTGCATACGCCGGTAAAACCGCTGGTACTGGTCATGCAGCCCGACTCTTTGTACCAAGGCATCGAAAATTTAATGATCTCTTCTTCGTCGCAATCCGATATTTCCGTAAGGCTGCACCCTGGTAACCTGGCAGAGCAAGTAACCTTACTGGAACAAACCTGGAAAACAATTGCGCCCAACGAACCATTTTCCTATACCTTCCTGGACCAAAACCTGGAAAACCAGTACCGGCAGGAGCAGCGCCTGGGCCAGATGATTAACATTGCATCGGGCTTGTCTATTTTTATTTCCTGCCTGGGCTTGTTCGGGTTGGCTACTTTAGCCGTGGCGAGGCGTACCAAAGAAATTGGCGTGCGCAAAGTTATGGGCGCTTCCGTTCCGGATATTGTTACCCTGTTATCCAAAGATTTTGTAATGCTGGTTATAATTGCCAATGTGCTGGCCTGGCCGGTGGCCTGGTATAGTTTGCACCAGTGGCTCCAGGATTTTGCTTACCAGGTGCCCGTAAGCTGGTGGGTGTTTGGGGTAGCGGGCCTGGCCACGGTTATAATTTCCTTAATCACCATTTCTTTTCACGCGATCCGGGCTGCTTTAGCCAACCCGGTGCAAGCGTTGCGTAGCGAGTAGTTGATCACCCGAAATTTTAAATTTTTAAAATTTATAAAAATATGTTCCGGAACAATTTAAAAATAGCTATTCGCAACTTGTGGAAGTATCCGGCTTTTTCCGGAATTAATGTGCTGGGCTTAGCCATTGGCATTAGCGCGTGTTTAGTTATTTTTTTACTGGCCCGGTTCGAATTAAGTTACGATACGTTTCACGCGGAACAAAGTAAAATTTATCGGGTGGTATCGCACCTTGGCTTTGCCGGGGAGATTTACAAAAATAATGGGGTTTCCGGGGCTGCTCCTGCCGCCATAAAACAAGAAATTACCGGTTTAGCCCACGTAGCGCCTTTTCAATTGTATTCGGTAGAGCAAGTACATGTGCCGCAATCTTCGGGTAAAATTAAAATGTTTGATTTTCGTACGGTGGATTACAGCCCCAGCAGCATTAAATATATTATTGCGGATCCGGAGTATTTTGCCATTTTTAAATATAACTGGTTGGCTGGTAACGCGCAGACCGCCCTACAGGAACCGTACCAGGTGGTACTTTCGGAAAAGCAGGCGCAGACCTACTTTGGTAAGCAAAAAGCCGCCAATTACCTGGGTAAAACGCTGACTTATCTGGATGGCCAGGATACCACCACCGTCACCGTGTCGGGCATTGTGCAGGATTGGCAGCAAAACACCGATTTACATTTTACCAATTTTATTTCGCTCGCTACCGCTAATCAAAACCCAGCCTGGCAGGAAAATTTAGCTTTGAAACAATGGGCTGGTACCAGTTCGTCGTCGCAGTTATTTGTGCAACTAACCCCCGGAACCACGCCCGCCCAGGTTGCCCGGCAGTTTCCGGCTTTAATAAACCGGCACGTACCCAAAGACGAGTACAATAACAATCGTTCGTTTTTACTGCAGCCACTACGCGATATTCATTTTAACGCCGATTATGGTGGCGGGTACGTGCGGCTGGCGCATCGCCCCACTTTGTACGCGCTGATGGGAGTAGCTGCTTTTCTGCTGTTGATTGCCGCTATTAATTTTATCAATCTGGCTACGGCGCAATCGGTACAACGCGCTAAAGAAATTGGCGTGCGCAAAGTATTAGGCAGTAACCGGGGGAGTTTAATAAAACAGTTTTTAAGCGAAACGTTTGTATTAACTTTAGTAGCAGTACTGCTGGCAGTGTTGCTCACCAACCCTGTTCTGGTTGCTTTTTCAAAATTTTTACCCGCGGGTATTTCTTTGCCTTGGTTTAGCCCGGCGGTATGGTTGTTTTTAGCCGCAGTATTGGTAATAACTACTTTGCTGGCAGGTTTTTATCCCGCCTGGGTTTTATCGGCTGCCGCGCCCATCCAATCGCTCAAAGGTCAAATAGCAACGGCTACTACCCGCAAAGCTTACCTCCGGAAAACCTTAATTGTGTTTCAGTTTACCATTTCGCAGGTATTTATTCTGGGAACCCTCGTCGTAGGGGCGCAAATTAATTACCTCCGCAACCAGGACATGGGTTTCAAGCAAGACCAAATTGTTACTTTTGAAACTGACTGGCGCGACCAAAGCCAGAAGAAGTTTGTGTTACTAAACAAGATCCGGCAAATGCCCGCAGTAGCGCAAGTAAGTTTAAGCCACTCTACCCCGGCCCTTTCCGGCACCAACACCATGGTATTTAAGTACCTCGACGGTAAAAAAGAAATTAGCTTAATTCTGCACAATAAATCCGGCGACGAAAACTACATTAATCTGTATGGCATTAAGCTGCTAGCCGGGCGCAATATACGCCCCGCCGATACTTTACAGGAATTGCTGATAAACGAAGCTGGTGCCCGAAGTTTAGGTTTTAAACAGGCCGACGAAGCTGTGGGCAAATACCTGCTGCTCGACCAGAAAAAGCTGCCTATTGTGGGAGTAATTTCGGATTTTAACGTGCAATCCTTACATAAAGCCATTGAGCCGGTTTTTATTGGTTCCGAAAATAGATATGCTCGTACTTTCAATCTAAAATTAGTCACTTCCGGCAAGTCTGCCGCGGAAGTTAAAGCCACGATGGCCCAAGTGGAACAAGAATTTAAAAAATTGTACCCGGACCAAAACTTCCACTATACTTTCTTGGATGAGACCATTGCCCATTTTTACGACAATGAGCAAAAGACGGCGGCTATTGTGCGGCTGGCAACAGGGTTGGCCATTTTTATCGCTTGTTTGGGTTTACTGGGCTTGGTAGCTTTTACCGTTACGCAGCGCACCAAAGAAATCGGCATCCGCAAAGTACTGGGGGCTTCGGTTACTTCTATTGTAACGTTGCTTTCCCGTGATTTTTTAAAATTGGTGTTACTGGCTAACGTAATTGCCTGGCCTTTAGCTGGCTGGTTTATGCACCAGTGGCTACAGGATTTTGCTTACCGTACCCCGATCTCGTGGTGGTTATTTGCTCTGGCGGGTCTGGCGGCTATTCTAATGGCGTTGCTAGCCGTTAGTTTTCAGGCCATCAAAGCAGCAGTAGCCAACCCGGTAAAGAGTTTGCGCACCGAATAGTTTTTTAAATTTCCGACAATTATCTTTCATGCATTCATGCGCGAGTTGTGCAAAAAAGAGGTGCTGTTATGTTGTTGCCAACGCAAAAATTTAAAAAATGGCTGTTTGTAAGCCTGTGTTTAGCTTTCACTGGTAGAGCTATGGCGCAGCGTGTTGTGGATCA
Source organism: Adhaeribacter swui (assembly GCF_014217805.1). Taxonomy (NCBI): domain Bacteria; kingdom Pseudomonadati; phylum Bacteroidota; class Cytophagia; order Cytophagales; family Hymenobacteraceae; genus Adhaeribacter; species Adhaeribacter swui. The sequence goes on along the minus strand of NZ_CP055156.1, from coordinate 1,696,909 downwards.
AAGAGATTTACCTAAAATTCAAACCGCCATACAGTTAAATAATGCTATTCCGCCTCTGCTCGATAGTGCCGGAATTCCCGGGCTAGCTATATCGGTGATTAAAGAGGGTAAAATGCATTACACCCAGGTTTACGGGTTTAAAAACGCCGAGACCAAAGAGAAAATGGCTATCAATACTGTTTTTGAGGCGGCTTCGTTAAGCAAACCGGTTTTTGCCTATGCTTGCCTGCAATTAGTAGATCAAGGATTATTAAACCTGGATAAGCCCCTGTATACGTACTTGCCTTACCCGGATATTGAAAAGGATGCGCGCTATAAAAAAATAACCGCCCGCATGGTGTTGAGCCACACGTCCGGGTTCCCGAACTGGCGCAATAACGACTCGCTGCGCATTAACTTTGAACCCGGCCAGAAATTTAGCTATTCCGGCGAAGGCTACGTGTACCTGCAAAAAGTAGTAGAGAAAATAACCAGTAAAACGCTCAATGAGGTGGTAAGCGAAAAAGTATTTAAACCACTGGGCATGCCCAACAGCAGCTATACCTGGCGGCCCGATTTCGACGCCAAAACGGCTACGCCGCACGATGCCTTTAGTAATCCTTTGCCCAAAAATAAACCCACTACTGCCAACGCCGCCGCTTCGTTACACACCACGGCCCCCGATTATGCAGCCTTTATGACGGCCTTGCTCAACGGGGAAAAACTTAAAAAAAGTACCTTGGCCGCTATGCTCACGCCCCAGGTAGCCGTACCGGAAAAAAGAACGAAAGATGAAGCCGAAGCTATGTCCAAGACAGTGGCCTGGGGTTTAGGAGTAGGCTTGCAGGAAGTGGCCGGCGCAAAAGCTTTCTGGCATTGGGGCGACAATTACAGTTTCCGGTGCTACATGCTGGCTTACCCGAAAGAAAAACTAGGTGTGGTATATTTTACCAATAGCAATAACGGCCTGAGCGTAGCCAAACGCATTTTGCAGCTAGTCACAAGCAAAGAACAGCCCGCCATTGCTTTTATCGACTACGAACAATACACCAGTCCAGGATTTTTATTCCGGCAGCATATTCCCAAGCAAGGCGTAACCGCGGCTATTCAGCCGTTCTTAAAACCCGATCACAAACCCGAAATTGCCGAAGATGAACTGAACAACATTGGTTACCAATTGCTGCGGAGCGGGAAATTACGCGAAGGCAAAGAAGTGCTGCAACTAAACCTGGAGGCCTACCCACAATCGGCGAATGTGTACGACAGCTACGCCTATGCCTGTTTGCTCAACGGCGATAAAGAAGCCGCTGCTACCAACTACTTAAAAGCCTACGCCCTCGACCCGCAAAACAAGGAAGCCAAACATATTGCCGACCAGCTAACGGCCACCAACCCACCCAAGGGCAACATCGAATTTAAATTAAAAGGGTATAACAATGCCAAATTAATTACTCTGGCCGGCAGCTTTAACGGCTGGAATGCCTATCATCACTTTTTTGTAAAACAAGGCGATACCTGGATTTGCCGCCTGAATTTAACTCCCGGTCAATATCAGTATAAAATAGTAATAGACGGCAACTGGATGCTGGATCCCGGCAATACCGCCACCCTGGAAGAAAACGGATATACTAATTCGGTGTTGGTGGTAAAGTAATCGGGAGAAATTTTAAAAAAAGCAGATTTTAACTTAGGACTTTCCGGATTTTACCCCTCCGGCTGCGGCAAGCTAAGAACAGGGGAGGAGATGCGGCTTTTGGGAACTGCTACTTAAGGAGAGTCTTTTATTTTATGTTTCTGACTACAACTGGTCATTATTCAACACTCTTATAATGAAGTTGATAAGACTTTATAAGACGCTGCTTAAGTAAGATAAAACAAGAAGCTGTTAAGCATTCTAAAGTGTAATAAGTAAAGGTACCAACCAGAAGCTTTTAGGAGTAGTATTTTATTGCGCTATCCCGTTTTGGTGGTGGAGACACCCCCAAAGGCGAAGGTGGCCTCTAGTTTTATATAGGCTAAACAGCTTCCAAGTTACTCACATCATTGTAGCCAAAGTTAAATTTTTACCGCTAGATTCTACCAGGTGTAGTGAGTTGCTTACTGCAACTTCCAGGATAACTGCATCTCCTTCCCTGTTTTTAGGGAAGGTGCCCTTTAGGGCGGAAGGGTAAAGCCGCCAATAGGCAAACTCCTCAACCAGCAAGATTACTCATAATAACCTTCCGCCGCCGTACAAATCCGGACAGCACTGTACCGCAACCGTACACTTTTAAATTGCAAAATTACCGTTTATATTTACACAAATGTTTGTTTATCAATGCAGTATATTTTATGGTATTGTTATTATGAGTAAAATTATAAAATAAATACTCCACTCCACGCGTCTGTTTGTATACATGGCTTCTGCATAAAGTTTTTTGAAACAGCATAATAAATGAAATTTTAAAAATTTAAAATTATGAAAACCTTTATCTCTCTTTTATTGGTTGGCCTGAGTTTAACCGCAAACGCCCAGATTAAAGCGGGCCAGGCACCTTACCTTACCAAGTCCTTAGCTAACGAGGCAATAAAAAACGTAGAAGTAAAAACCTCAGGGGGCAGCATTGCCGTAACGGGGGGCAGTAATGCCGATGCCCGCGTGGAAGTTTACGTAAACAGCAACCGCGAACGCTCCGGCCAAACCTTAACCAAAGACGAAATTCAGAAACGCTTAGCCGAAGATTATGACCTTTCGGTTACGGTAAGTGGCGGCAAACTTATTGCTCGGGCCAAGCCTAGAGAACAAGGAATGGATTGGAAACGCGGCCTGAATATTTCGTTTCGGGTGTTTGTGCCCGAGAAAGTGGCTACCAATTTAACCACCAGCGGGGGCAACATTCAATTAACCAACATTTCCGGAGAGCAGCATTTTACTACCAGCGGCGGCGATTTACAGATTGACCGGGTAAGCGGCCGCACCAAAGGCAGTACATCCGGAGGCAGCATTCACCTGAAAAATTCGAAAGATTTTATGGATTTAACTACCAGCGGCGGCGATATAAACGCCACTGATTGTACCGGTAATTTGCAGCTGGCTACTTCCGGTGGTTCTTTACACTTAACTAACTTAAACGGGGTAATTAATGCCAGTACTTCGGGCGGCGATGTAGACGGAAATAACATTACCGGCGAACTAAGCGCTCACACTTCCGGCGGCGACATCGAATTAAAAGATATGGCCTGTAGCTTGTCCACGTCAACGAGCGGGGGAAACCTGGAAGTAGCGATTAAAAAACCCGGCAAATACATTAAACTCAACAACTCGGGCGGCGATATTTCTTTGCATTTGCCCAAAAACATTTCCGCAGATTTAGATTTACAAGCCGATGAAGTAAACGTAGGTACGCTAAATGCCTTTAATGGAGTTATTCAAAAAGACGAAGTTCGGGGCAAGTTAAACGGCGGCGGCGTCCGGATAACCGCTGATGCCGGCAGCGGTAATTTATCTTTGTCGGTACGCTAATACATAATACGCCAGAAATTTAAATTTTTTAAAATTCTGCTCTTTATATAAGCATTAAAGAAATAAGCAAACAACCCCGGCGGGTAGCAGATGCCAGATCGTATCTGCTACCCGCCGGGGCTGTTTGCTGTTTGCCTGTTTCTTTACATTAAACGTAACACACCATTTTTCTTAATGCACGCGATATTGCCTACCTACAAGTATTCTGCTTTATTAACCCTACTTATCCGGAACCTTTTCCTGAACCCGCCATTTCCGCTTCTAATATTTCATCCCAAAATCAATGCGGCCCCGCGAAAAGCAACAGTAAGTTAACTATGGGTTAATACATCCTTAACATTGCCAATCTACTTTTGCGCCCATAAAGACGGGATTAATTACAGATAATAAATATTTCTGACCAATATGGGTTAGCGCTTACCAATACAATTCAAAACTGAATGTCGGGGTGCCAGCAAGGCAGCCGGACTATACTCTAACTAAAATTATTCTGCTTTCCACTAGCGTCACCTCCATTTTCGGGGTGAAAGAGAAAGTATTGCCTGATTTTAACACGACAACCACTACAACAAAAACTACTACTTACTTAATTAACAAACAATGAAACGATTATTTACAGGATGTATTTTACTACTTACCCTGCTGTTTTCGGGCTTCTTACCTGTTTACGGGCAAGGGAACGAGGCTACCATTATTGGTAAAGTAGCTGAAGCCAACAACAGCCCCATCATCGGGGCTACGGTTTTAGTCCGGAACGAATCAACCGGTTTTCAGGCGGGTACGGTTACCGACTTAAACGGCGATTATATTATTAAACAGTTGCCTTTAGGAGCGCCTTACTCTATTACCGTATCTTTTATTGGCTACACCGAACAAAAGAAAACCGGATTTGCCCTGAACCAAGGCGACCAATTAAAAGTAAATTTTGCTTTACAGACCAGCGCCACCGAACTGGAGGCCGTAGAAGTAGTAGCCAGCTCTCTAAAAAACACGGTACCAAACTTAGGAGCCTCCACGCCTATCACGGCTAAAGACATTGCGAAGCTGCCTGTAAACGGCCGGAATTTTACCTCTTTAATCGACCTTTCACCGTTGAGCAGTGGTACGAGCTTGGGCGGGCAGTTGGCTTCTTCTACCAACTTTACCATCGACGGCATGACCTCGCGTGGTACCATTGCTGGTGGTTCTACGTCCAGTGCTTATTCTATTTCCATGGAAGCTATCCGGGAATTTAAAGTAGTAACCAACGAATACGATGTAACCATGGGCCGCAGCGGCGGGGGTACTATCAGCACCGTAACTAAATCAGGAACCAATAAATTATCCGGTAGTGCTTTTAACTTTATGCGTACCGATTGGCTGGCCAGCCCTTACGATTTACGGGGTAACAAACGCGTGCAGGACTACAATACCAATCAGTACGGATTCTCCTTGGGCGGTCCGATTATTAAAGACAAAGCGCACTTTTTCGTAGCCTGGGACCACCAGGCCGACTCTCGTCCGGTATATATCGCCAACATCCAAGGCGCGGCCGATGAAGCTGCTAACCGGGTAACCCAAGGAACCCTGGATAATTTCTTAAGCATTGCCCGCTCTAAATACGGCGTTTCTAATAATCCGCAGTTTGGCGCATTTGGTAAAACCAAAGGAACCGACGCGATTTTTGCCCGCATCGATTGGCAGTTAAATTCTAAAAATTTATTGACTTTACGGAACAACCTGGTACGCGAAAACGACCTGTTATCCGAAGGCGACAATTCCGGTATCAACGCGTACGAATCGTACATCGACCGCAAAAAATTCGACAACAGCTTGATGCTTTCTTTACGGACTATCCTGAATCCGAAAATTACCAACGAAGTAAAAGTGCAGCATTTCTTCCAGGACGAAGCTGTAATTCCAAGTCCCGAGCTTCCATCGGACGGTATCCCGCGCGCGATCGTGGAAAACGTAGAATCAAAAACAGGTTCTAGCAGTTACTTTAATTCTATTCAGATTGGGGGTCAGCGTTTTTCGCCGGAATGGTTTAAAGGCAACGTGGTGCAGTTGGTAGATAACTTCTATTACAATACCGGTAAAATTAACTTTACTTTCGGGGTAGATGTGATGTACAACCGCATGAATTCCCGGTACGGCAGCGAAATGAACGGCCGGTTCTTCTTCACTGGTTTAGAAAATTTCAACAGCCTGACGCCGTACCGGTACGTACGGGAAATTTACCTGAACGAAGACCAGAGCAACGTGGTAAATTCATTAGCTTCCGGCGTTTACGCCCAAATGGATACAAAACTGGCCCACGGCCTGGAAGTAATGGCCGGTTTACGACTGGATAATACCCAATACCTGAACCGCGCAAATTTTAGCCCGGTAGTATATAACGAGTTAGGTATCCGGACCGATAATAAAATTAACACTACTCAATTGCAGCCCCGCGTGCAGTTTACCTGGGACGTGAACGAAGAACGTAAGAACATCATCCGGGTAGGAGCCGGGGTATTTGGTTCGGCCTTAAACCCGTACTCCATGATCAACAACATCTTATTCGACGGCACTAAAGTAGCTTCCGTAGACCTTACGGGAGCCTTAGTACCAACTCCTAATTTCCCGGGCTACCGGGCCGACCCATCTACCGCTCCCGGTGCCGAACTGTTTAACAATCCGGCTATTCCGAAATTAGTAACCATTAATACCAACAGCCCCGACGCAAAGGTGCCCGTGGTTTACAAAACTAACTTCTCTATCAACCGCTTTGTAAACGATAACCTGCGGATCGGAATCAGTGGATTTGCCGCCTGGGCGCGGAACAACTACATGTACGTAGATCGCAACATGGTAGACCAACCGTATTTTAGAATTGAAGAAGAAGCCAATCGGGGCGTGTATGTACCTGCTTCTACCATTGATACCAAAAATGGCGTGGCTAACTGGGTAAATAGCCGCAAAACTACCGAGGTAGGTCGGGTGTTGGAATTAATCAGCGCCGGCCGTAAAAACCAGTACGCCTTGGTAGTAGACGGAACGTACCGGTATTTCCGCGACGGACAAATTACCGCTTCTTATACCTGGAACGATTCGAAAGACAACACTTCGTACAACGGTAACGTGGCGAACACCGCTACGCTGGATTTAATGGTAGCCGACGATCCCCGCGATTTAAGCCGCATGACCTACGCTAACAACCAGTTCCGTAATAAGGTAGTTGTTTACGGTACCGCACCTACCTTCTGGGGCACTACCTTCAGTGTACGTTACTCTGGTTTGGGTGGCACGCGCTACTCTTTAGCGGTGGGCGGTAACGCGAACGGCGACTTTGTTAACTCCAACGACTTAGCGTACATCTACGACCCGAACGATCCGGAAGTGCCGCAGTACTTACGCGAAGGCATCCAGGCCATCCTGGATAATCCCAATGCTGAGCAAAGTATGAAAGACTATATCCAGCGGAATATGGGCCAGATTGCGGAGCGTAACGGCGGTATCAATGGATTTTACGGTGTATTCGACGCCCGATTAGCTAAAAAATTCAGTTTCCTGGGTAATCACGGGTTAGAAGCTTCTATTGATGTGTTCAACGTAGCTAACCTGCTTAAAAGAGATTGGGGCGTGGGCTACAACTTAGGCAAGCAAAACCTGTACACCATTAAAAGTTTTGACCCAGCTGCCGAACGGTTTGTTTACAACGTGAACAAAGCCGCCGGGGTATCCAGCTTAAACGGTAACCCTTACCAAATTCAATTAGGTTTGCGGTACGCGTTTTAATAAAATACAAAATTTAAAAAGAGGAGCCTGGTTCAGTCCAGGCTCCTTTTTTTATGTTTGAAAAGCAGCAAAAAATTTAAAAAATTGCGGTTGTTTGATGAACAATTATTGCTTTCATTTTCGCAACCACCAGATTCGGATTTGGGTAAAAGCTTTGATCTAACTACTTGTTACGCGGTGAAATCCTGTTTGACGGTAAAATCCGTATATAAAACGGTAGCCAGGTGCTGGCATTTTTAAGAAAAGAGTCAGGTGAAAAAAGAACTAAAAAATAATTACGGGAAGATATTTCTGACGATTACGTTCGAGGCCGAGAACAACTGGGTTTATAATAACTGGTTCGGTTCGCAGTCGCAGGAAAACGTGCGTTTGGGAGCAAATACTTGCCTGGAAATATTAATGCAAAACCACTGTTCTTACCTGATTAACGATAACCGGTTGGTAGCCGGTCCGTGGAGCCAGGCTACCGATTGGCTTTTAACCAATTGGCTGCCACGCGCCATTGCTGGCGGTTTAACGTATTTTGCCCACATTACCAGCCTCGAACCGCTGGCCCGTTTATCCGCCGAAAACCTCCGGAATCACCTTGTTGGAAACCTGCAAATGGAAATTTTTGAAGATGTGCCCCGCGCCGAAGCCTGGTTAAAAGCCAAACAACAATTAAAGAACCATGAGTAACCAACCTTCAAACAAAATTTAAACATTTACCAGTAACAGATTTTCTAACTTCTTTTTTGGAAATAGTAGGCAAACCAAGAGTTTTTTTAAAATTTTGCTTTTTTGGATACTTCTGAAACAGGCAAAATTACGGTAATGATGTTAATGGGTTTTAACTAAAGGATTACCTGCATCAGGAACTTTTATACAGATTTTTTAAAAATAAGTAGCCCGAAACTCCCGCTATTAAAGAAGCAATTAAAATAGAGAATTTAGCTTCGGCTTGCAGTTCGGGAGCGTCGAACGATAACAGGGCCACAAAAATAGACATGGTAAAACCAATGCCGGCCAGCAAACCGGCGCCGAGCAACTGCACCCATTTTATATCGGGCGGTAAAGCACTTATACCCAATTTAACCGAAAGCCAGGACAAAAAAGTAATACCCAGCGGCTTACCCAATACCAATCCCAGCACAATGCCCAAACCTAAGCTACTGGATAATCCTTCTACCATGCCGGCTTCGAACCGGATGTTGGTGTTAGCCAGGGCGAATAGGGGCATAATTACAAAATTAACGGGCTTGGCTAAGGCATGTTCCAACTTTTCTAACGGCGATTCGGTCGCATCGGGGGTGGTAGGTAAAGTTAAAGCGGTTAATACCCCGGCAATGGTAGCGTGTACCCCCGAGTGATGCACAAAATACCACATAAACAGCCCCGGTATCAGGTAAAAGAGCAGGTTTTTAACTCCCAACCGGTTAAAGAGCAACAACAGCGCAAAAACCCCAGCGGCGTAGAGTAAGTACATGGGGTGCATTTCGGTGGAATAGAAAAATGCAATTACCAGAATCGCGCCCAGATCATCCACAATGGCCAGGGCCGTTAAAAACACTTTTAACGATAGAGGCACGCGATTGCCTAACAACGAAAGTATGCCAATGGCAAAAGCAATATCGGTTGCCATGGGAATACCCCAGCCTTTGGCGGTAGGCGTACCGCCATTGAACAAAGCGTATATGGCGGCCGGAACCAGCATACCGCCCACAGCCGCAAAAACCGGCAAGGCCGCTTGCTTAAAAGAAGATAATTCCCCTTCTACTAACTCGCGCTTTATCTCCAGACCTACCAGCAAAAAGAAAATGGCCATTAATCCATCGTTAATCCAAAGCAAAACCGGGTACTGTAAATGCACTTGGGGCGAAGAATAACCTATTTCAAACGCGAGTAAATCTTCGAAGGACTGACCTAAAGGAGAATTAGCAATGCCGAGTGAAAGAACTAAAAAAGCTAAGAGTAAAAAACCACCGGCCGAACCCGATTGAATAAACTTTTTGAATGTTGTAAGATTGATCAATTTAACCATTAAGCTTTGTACGAAAGCAAACCGGATAAAGCCGGAATTACTGGCACCGACACCTGGCTTCCTAGTTTTTGCTTCCGCTATTTAGTTTAACAAAAATACATTTACCGGAACTACGGGCAATTTACTGCGTTCGAAATTCCGGTAAAATTTTAAAATTTTAAAAATTCGGGTTAATTCCGGTTTGGTTTGTTTTCAAAATCTTTTTCGCTGGCGCCTACGCCAAAGTAACGGATGTTGTAGGTAAAAGTAAGCATGAAGTAACGTTGCAGCACGTTGGTTTGCACGTCTTCTACGTACGCGTCGGATATATTGCGCCAAATGCTGTTGTTTTGCTTGAGTAAATCGTACACGCTCAGGTTTACTTCGCCGCGTTTATTCGCGAATACTTTTTTACCCACGCTCATGTTCCAAAGCAAAAAGTTGTTGCTGATTGGCGATAAACCCACATTGGCCTGATGGTTTAAATCGGTGCGGTAAACAAAGCCACGCCAAATAACCCAGTTAAACCGCAGCCGGGTATTTTGCAGAAAGTAGTTATTGTTCATGTTGGGGCGCAACGTGTTTTTTACAATGTTGTACCGGGAGTTGGTAGAAACGGTAAAATCTACGTTCTCACTGATATTACTGCTCACCGATAAACCTATCCGGAAATTGTTGGTGGTGGCAATGTTTTCGGCTTCATCAATTAAGCCGGGCCGCCGGGTACGGCCAATGGAGCCGTTCACGTTTACGTTCGACGAAATAAAATTAACCGGCTGACCATAACTAAAGTAAGACCGAACATCGTAATACCCATCCAGGTTTACCGGTCTAATTAATTGGGCACCCCGGCCCAGCGTTACGCTTTCGTTTAGTTGCAAAGGCTCGCGCACAATTAAAGTGCTGTTGGTAATGTAATTATCTATAAAAGTACCCTGTACGTTGGCGTAAAAAGATTTATTGGTTTCGGGGTTGTGTGCGCGGTACTCCAGGCGGGCCCAGTTCTGGTAAGCTTGCTGCAATTCGGTATTACCGCGCCTTACCTGCAAGGGGTTGGAATAATCAATCACGTCCTGCAACTGACTAATAGACGGCGCACTGGTAGAAGCCCGGTAATTTAATTGAATGTTGTTGGATTTAGAAAATCGGTATTCCAGGCGGGCGTTGGGCAAAATGCTCTCGAAAGTACGGTTAATGTTGTACACGCTCGGGTACTCTTGTTCGTTTTGCAGCTTGGCGTGCTGGTACGAAGCCTCGACTTGTAACCGGATTTTTTCGGAATTGTACCGGTAACCTGCTTCGGCTTCCTGGGTTAAATAAGCATTGTTAAAAGTGTTACTCAAGCCCGGGCTTAGGGAAGTAAAATCGCCTAGTTGCTCCAGGTAATCGTAGGTGCGTTTATCCGAATCGTTGATGCGGTTGCCTATTTCGTACTCCAGTTCTATTTGTCCGTTTTTACCAACAGGCTCGGTATAAGAAACTTCGCCTTCCCAGTTGTAGCCTTTCCGGTCCAGGTTGGTGTATTGGTTTAGGGTTTGGCTGCTATCGGGGTTGTAAAACCGGTTGGTGGCTAAGCGATAACTATCGCCGCCGTCGGTGTGGTAGCCACTCCTGAAATTAAATGTTACACTGCGGCCTTCTTTTAAAAAACGGTGGCTATACAGCAAGGTATTATCAAAATCGCCGTTCAGTTGGTCGCCGTTGGAGCGGTTTTCAGTTTGGTTTAAAGTGCCTAAATCGTAATCGGTGCGACCCAGGAAATAGGAATCAAAATCATAGTTCTGCATCCGGATGTTGGGCCGGAAAAGAATGCGGTTGCGTTCGTTTATTTTGTACTCCAGGCGCATGGCAAACTGGTGGTTGGCATCTACGTTGGTGGAGCGGTTATTCTCGGTATAAACCTGTCCGGAGTCGGCGTTGGCCTGTTCTACCGCCGAAGGAATAATGTAATCGCGGTAACGGTTTTGGGTAGTGAGGTTGCGCCGATTATTGTAAAAGTAACTGCCCGAAACGTCTATCTTTTTGCCCCACTTATTCGCGTAGTTTAAACCAATGGCATTGGTATTAATAATCCCGTTCTGCGGTCTTTGCTCGCCCGAGTTGGGGTCGGCGGAAAAATTTAAAGTATTAATGTTATTACCCAGCCCGGTTACGGTAATGCGCCGGTCGTCGCTGAAAAAATTAACGCTGGCACCGGCCAAGTACCGGTTATCGCTACCGTATCCGCCCGACACCCGGCCAAACCGGCCAATTTTGCGGGTGGGTTTGGTTATAATGTTGATGGTTTTAATGCGTTCGCCATCGTCGAAACCGCTGAGTTCGGCTTTATCGCTTTTTTTATCGAATACCTGAATGTTGGCGATTACATCGGCGGGTAAATTTTGCAAAGCGGTGTTTACATCGGTGCCAAAAAAAGGCTTACCGTCAATTAAAATTTGCTGCACGTTTTCGCCCTGCGCCTGGATGGCCCCGTCCTGAATCATGATGCCCGGCATTTTTTGCACCAGGTCCTGAGCGCTGGCATCGGCGGCGGTTTTAAAAGCCGCTGCGTTAAACTGGGCGGTATCGCCTTTCAGTTCGCCGGGCGGCGTGCGGCCAATAATTTCCACGGCGCTTAACGTAACGGCTTCTTCCTGAATGGCCAGCGTGCCCACGTTTAACGAAGTTTGGGTTATTTCGATGGGCTTAGCCAAAGGGTAATAACCGATAAACTGCACCCGCAGCATGTACTTGCCGGGCGTTACGGGTTCTAATCTAAATTTTCCTTCTACATCGGTAGTACCGCCCATAATAGGCACCGAATCGGTTTCTTTGGTTAGAATGACGGTAGCACCGGGTAAAGCACTTTTATCAGCGGCACTTTGTACGGAGCCAAAAACGGCTAAACGTTGAGCGTAAACTTGCGAAAAATTAAAAAAACAAAATAACAGGAGTAAAAACCTTTGCATTTTAAACTATAAACTACTAAAAAAGAGAAAAAATCAGGTATTAAGACTTAAGCCGAATGCAGGCATTCCGGACTAAGCTACGGCTCAACTTTGGGCTAAATCTGAAGTTTTTTAAAATTTTTAAATTTTTGTTAAAATCAGGAAGCAAAAAAGGCTGGAGTAACGACCCCGGCCTTTTTTTGCTTAGAAGAAAATTCTGGTTTATTTATTCCGGGGTATGGGCAACTTAGCCGTAGAACCCGTGAAAGGCCAAAGCAATAAACTTACATCAATAGCCTCTTTTAACCTGCGATTTTAGGGCATCGAGTTCGTGTTTAGCGGCTTTTAAACGTTGCCGGGCCGCTTTTTCCCGTTGTTTGGCTTCTTTCAACTCCGATTGCCGAAGCTCCACAATATCGGCCTGCGCCGAAACGCGGGGATCGTCGTATGCTTTACCTCTAAAAACGGAGCAACTAACCAGTAAAGGAAAAATTAAAATAAAAATGCCGGATGCGAATTTAAAAAAATAGTTACTTTTCATAATTAAATACCAGTAATAAGTACCAGCTCCCGCGGGCAACAGTTTGTTTTAAGTGTTTAACTCACCGGGAGGCATACGCTTTTTAATTGGTTTACTGGTTTTAAAGCGGTTCCGTTGCAAAAATGCGGAATCGCCGGGCTGGTGGATTTAAAAGCACTAAGCCCATACTACTCCGCAACTTGTTAGGTTCATTATACTTTTTTTAAAATTTTTAATTTTTCAAATGCGGGGGCCAGTTCTTTCCTCTTCAATCCAAACAAAGGCCGCAGCAGGTTTACGCGCCGAATGAGAAATTCGTAAACCAGAAAACAGCCGGACGCGGTAAACAGCAATACCAGAGTAAACTGCCCAGGCGCGGGTATCTGCATTGGAAAGAAAAGCAGGGAGCCTAAGTACAGAAATGCCATGTGCAGGATATAAACCGGGTAAGCGGCCTGGCTTAAATAAGTAAGCGCTTTGCTGGGGTGGTTCAGGTATTTGTAACTAAACGCCAGCACCGAAACAATCCAGAATACCGATTCCAGAGCCAACAAGTAATTGGGCGCGACTTGCTGAAAATAAGTGAGCCGGAGCGCAAAGAGGAAAGTGGCTACACTCAAAAACAACCAGCGCCATTTTAAAAGCATTGACCAAAAAAACGTCCCGCTCCACACAAACCAAAACCCGAAGAAAAAAGCCAATAAACCCAGAAAGAATCCGTGCCAAGTCATGGCATAGAGGGTATAGGGGTTGGGGTTAACCAGTAAGGCTTCGGCCACAAAGGCCACCAGAACGGGTACTATACCTACTGGGCTGCTTAAACTCATTTTAAGGGCAATGAGCAGGTGGTTCGATGGGTTATTTTTTAAAAAAAAGAACAAGGGCGATAGTACTAACACGTAAACAAAGATATTACCCAAAAACCACAAGTGGCCGGGGTTGGGCAGGTAAGCTGGACTGGTGTGGTAATGATACTGCCACAAATATAAATGCAAAGGTACAATGCAGAAAGCGCCAAATACAAAAGGCAGTAAAATGCGACTGGCCCGCTCTTGCAACAATTGCTTCCAGGTGCGGTTTTGGATGGCAAAGTAAACGCCCATACCCGACACGAAAAACAAAAGCGGAATGCGCCAGACGTTCAGCATCGACATGGGAATCCATAAAGCTTCCCACGTTTTTTCGGTGGTAATAAAGCCAATCATCATGCCCCACGGCTGAAACCCAATGGCTACGTGGTACACTAAAAGCAAGCCAATAGCAATGACTCTGACCCAATCAATATCGTATCTTCTTATAACGGCTGACATGTTTATAGTTGGTTTTGGGTGAATTAATTACTGTAACAGCGCCGCAATTTGCGGCCGGGTTTTTTCGAGGTAGGCGTAATCCAGTTTCAAGCCGAGCGGACTTAAGGCTTTGCCCATCATGTCGTAAGCGGTTTTTACTTCACTAAATGGCGCCGACACCGATTCTAAAGCTGTGGCACCGTAGCTGTTCTTAATCGTTTTATCGGCGCCTTTGGCTAGTAACATTTTTACCAGCTCGGGTCTGCAAAAAAAGGCCGCAGTATGCAGGGCCGTAGAACCTTCTTTATTTTTAAAATTTACGTCGGCCCCGGCATCCAGGAGCAACTGCGCGGCTTCGGGTTTATCAAAAATAGTAGCCGTAATTAAAGGGCTGGACCCGCCAAAAGGATCCTTCTCGTTTAAATTTGTGCCCGCCTGAATGTGCTGCTGCAAAGCCGACATATTGCCCGTAAGCACCGCCGTATGAATATCTATTTTGGGTGGCTTTATTTTATTAGTTGTAGCCGCAGTAGCTTTTTCCGATTGATCTGCAGCGGGCGCGTTGTTGCAGGAAACATTGAATAAAAGAATAATAACAAATAGGAGGGAAGTAGCTACCCGGAGCAAGTTTACTGGTTGTGTTTGCATGGTTAGATGTTTTTAATTTTTGCGATAGCTCAAAGGTCGGCTGATCGGGGAGGGCACACTAAATACCTATGCGGCAAAAACCATCAAGTTTGCGCGCAGCCATATCAATTATGACGAATTAATATAAATTATGACGCAAACTACCGGCGCAAAGCGCTATATATGGCAGGAAGTAGCTTTTTTGATGGTGGGAGTAAGGGCTTTGCGAAGAGATAAGATATTGCTTAAATCAATGTAAAAATCAACCACCCCCAACCCCTCCTTATCCAAGACGGAGAGCTTTTTATATTTTCAAAGAGTATTTATCAGGTAGAATTTGTCAGAATATGTTTAGGGGAATTAATCCTCTCCCTACCCCCTCCAAAGGGGGACTTATATGTTCTTAACTTATCACATACTATCGCGAGCGCCCACGCTCGTGATGCTAATCGTCCGGCCTCTGGTAAATTACATTCTGTTAAATTTTATCGGTTCGCCCGGCCAGAGTCCTACCAGATTGTAGAGACGAGCGGGACGCTCGCGCCAGCGTGGGGAACGTGGGATGTGTAGTAAAATTTAATATTTTAAAATTTTTAAAATTCTGCTCGCCAGCAATGCAACAAGTAACCATTCCAGGTGCAAGCATTAACGCTAAACTGTTCTGTTGTTCAGCGAGTTTTTAGCGTCAGGATATTTCATGTATTCCAGGATAACCGCATCTCCTTCCCTGTTTTTAGGGAAGGTGCCGTAGGCGGAAGGGTATTTATAGCACGGCAAAAAGACACACTAAGCAAGGAAACAACTTCAATCAAAAACCAAAGTAACAGCAGTAACTATGCGAACAATGTTTTTAGTTGCTAGCATTGCTCTGTAAGTGTAACTATGCCAACAATAATCAATTCGTTACAGCACCAGCAACAACTTCAAAATCCATTATTTAAAAAGATTTAAAATCAGTATTTTCGAATTGGTTTGCGCGTTGATTTTAAGAAATTGCGCTTACCATCATACAACCCATGCCGCAATCCAGTATCATCGATAACGACTTTATAAACCAAATCACCGCCATTGTGGAGAAGAACATCGCCAATGAGCAATTTGGGGTGTCGGAGTTGGCTGAGGAGATGAACATGAGCCGGTCGAACTTGCTGCGGAAAATAAAAAAACTCACTAATTTGTCGGTAAGTCAGTTAATCCGGGAGGTGCGGTTGCAACGTGGCATGGATTTGCTGCGGCAAACAACTTTAAACGTATCGGAAGTAGCTTTTCAGGTAGGTTTTAGCAGTACTTCGTATTTTATCAAGTGTTTCCGGGAGTACTACGGTTATCCGCCCGGCGAAGTAGGCAAAAGGGCCGAAGAAGCGGAGGATGATGAATTAGTAAAAACAGAAGAAGTAGCAGAATCGAGCCCGGTTCCGGTTGTAAAATCAAAGCCTCGTTCTAAATATGGTTTTATCGCTTTAGCCGGGCTGGTTTTAATTATAGCGTTGGGATTATGGTATTTTTTTAAAATTTCTTCTTCCCCAGTTCCGCTGCGGGAGAAATCGATTGTGGTGCTGCCTTTTAAAAACGACAGCAGCGATTCCAGTAACGTATATATCATTAACGGTTTAATGGAATCTACCCTGAATAACCTGCAAAAGATTAAAGACTTAAAAGTAATCAGCCGTACTTCCGCGGAAAAGTACCGCCACACCACCAAGACCATTCCGGAAATGGCCCAGGAACTCCATGCTAACTACTTCGTGGAAGGCAGCGGCCAGAAAATCGGTAACCAGATTTTATTAAATATTCAGTTGATTGATGCCACCACCGATCAGCATTTGTGGGCGAAACAATATAAGAGAGAGACCCAGGATATATTTACTTTGCAGCAGGAAATTGCCCGCAATATTGCCCAAGAAATTCAGGCGGTAATTACCCCGGAAGAAGAAAAACGGATAAACAAAAACCCGACGAACAACCTGGTAGCATACGATCTGTTTTTAAAAGGCCAGGAGTTTTACCGCCGGGGCAGACCCGAAGATTTAGCAAAAGCAATTCCTTTTTTAAAAAAAGCCGTAGCGCATGATTCTTCCTTTGCCCTGGCGTACGCCGAGTTGGCTACCGTGTATTACTACCGCGATTTGCACCACACCGAAAAAAAGTTTACCGCCGAAGTAAACAATTACGCCGATAAAGCCTTGCTCTACGACGCCAAATTACCGGAAAGTCTGGTAGCCAAAGCCATGTACTACATGCTGCGGAAAGAATATAGCCAGTCGGTGCCTTACCTGGAAAAAGCGCTGGAGTACCACCCGAATTCAGCTTTGGTGATTCATTTTCTCTCGGATTTGTATAATTTGTATTTGCCCAACGCCGCTAAATACCTGGAATATGCCTTAAAAGGATTGCGGCTGGATGTGGCATCCTACGATTCGGCTACTACCAGTTACACGTACCTGCACCTGAGTAACGCCTTTGTGCAAACCGGTTTTATAGATGAGGCCCTCCGTTACATTAATAAATCGTTGCAGTATAATCCGCATAATCCTTTCGCGGGGTATTTAAAGGTGTTTATTCTGTACGCCAAAACCCACAACCTGCCCCAAACTAGGCAGCTCATGCTACAGGAGCTAAACAAAGACACCACCCGCCTGGATATTATGCTGCAAATGGGGCAAATCTGTTACCAGATGCGAGATTACAAAAGTGCCTACCAATATTATAAAAGGTTTACGCAGATTAGGGAGCAGCAAAAGTTAGAAGTATATCAAAACCAGGATTTAAATATTGGCATTACGCTGGCCAAAATGGGTTATTCCGCCGAAGCCGAAAAATACATTCGGAGTTATAAGAAATTTGCCGATCAGGATAAATCGATTTACCAGCATTTATATTTGGCCACCTACTACGCTTACCGGAATAATGTCCCAAAAGCCTTGGAGCATTTTGAGTTATTTTCCCGGGAAAACAACTACCAGTACTGGGTACTCTTGAGCGATAAAGACCCGGTGGCTGACACGGTTAAAAATTTGCCGGAATTTAAAAAAACAATGGCGAACATAAAGGCCAAGTTCTGGCAGAAGCATCGGGAACTTAAAAAGTCTTTAGAAGCGCAACAACTGCTGTAGGCATAGCAACGGCAAACCTGTAAACTAATCCGGCGAGTGCTTATTTTTGCTTCAGCGCTTGAATTTACACCAGCTTAACGGGCTAAAATTTAAAAAATTTGATTTTTCGCCGATGGGGTTTTACTTGTTCTAAAAGCGAACGAAACCTGTATCAAAACCGGACAATTTTACGCGGGTAAGTAAGTTTATTTACTTGTAAGTTGTTGTGTAATAATAGTATGCATTTCTGGCATTTTTCTTCCTTGATTCTATCCGGCAGGTATTAGCAAAAGTTTAAAACGGTATAATTAATAAACTGAATTTACTACCGGCCAGGCCAAATATCTGTCTTACTTATTACGGCTACGGTTATGTTCCAGAATTATTTAAAAATAGCCATTCGCAACTTGTTGCGCCATAAAGCTTTTTCGGCAATAAACATTTTTGGGCTGGCCTTAGGTATGGCTACTTGCCTGGTAATATTGCTGTTCGTGCAAAACGAATGGAGTTACGACCGCTTTAATACCAAAGCCGACCGCATCGTGCGGGTAGTATTCCGGGGTTCTATTCAGGGCGAAAACATGGAAGAAGCGCACGTAATGCCGCCGGTAGCACAAACGCTCCGCACCGATTACCCCGAAGTGCAGGAAGCCACCCGCTTGCGCAATTACGGTTCGCCCCGTGTGATTTACCAGAACAAATCTTTCCGCGAAAATGCCTTTGCGTTTGTCGATTCTAATTTCTTCCAGGTATTTACTTTGCCTTTTGTGCAGGGCGATCCTAAAACGGCCCTGCTGGAACCTAATACGGTTGTTATCTCGGAAGAGGTGGCGCATAAATATTTCGGCAAGGCCAATCCGTTGGGTAAAATGCTGTTTTTTAAAGATTACAACACTTCCTTAAAAGTTACTGGGGTAATTACTAAAGTACCGGCTAATGCACACTTCCATTTTGATTTTTTTGCTTCCATGGCCAGCTTCCCCGATGCAAAAAAATCTTCCTGGTTAACCTCTGAATTTTATACTTACCTGGTTTTACCTAAGGGTTACGATTATAAACAACTGGAAGCCAAACTGCCCCAGGTCGTAGAGAAGTACATGGGGCCACAATTCCTGCAAGCCATGGGCATCAACCTCGAGCGGTTCCGGCAAAACGGCAATAGTGTTGGGTTGTTTTTGCAACCGCTCACCAGTATTCACCTGCGGTCGCACCTGAGAGGCGAGTTGGGTAATAACAGCAATATGCAGTACATCTATATTTTTGGGGCTACTGCGGTACTGATGCTGCTTATTGCAACCATTAATTTTATGAACTTATCAACGGCTAGCGCTTCTAAACGGGCCAAAGAAGTAGGTATCCGCAAAGTGCTGGGTTCGGTAAAAAAAGAATTAGTGAGCCAGTTTCTCACGGAGTCGGTTTTACTAACCTTTATCGGGTTGGTGCTGGCTATTGGTTTAGTGTACTTGGCTTTGCCGATTTTTAATAATCTGGCGGGCACCACCTTAACGCTAAACTTAATTGCTAATGCCTGGTTATTGCCCGGTTTGTTGTTTTTTGGCTTGTTTGTGGGCGTTTTAGCGGGCAGCTATCCGGCGTTTTTTCTGTCGTCGTTCCGGCCGGTAGCCGTGTTAAAAGGCCATTTTACCGCAGGTAAAAAAAGCTTAAGTTTCCGGAGTGGTCTGGTGGTTTTTCAATTTTTTATTTCGGTGATGCTGTTGGTAAGTACTACGGTGGTGTACCGGCAATTGCAGTTTATTCAGAGCAAAGAGTTAGGTTATAATAGAAACCAGGTACTGTTATTCCCGGAATATGCTTTAGGTAAAAAAGCCGCTGTTTTCCGGCAGCAGTTGCGGCAAGATGCCCGGGTAGTAAGTGTGAGTTCCTCGGGTTACCTGCCGGCTGGTCCCAGTAACAATAATAACTACATTGTTTACCCCGACGAAAATACTACCCAGTTAATTAAAACTTTGCGGTACGATGTAGATGACCAGTATATTCCTACGTTGGGCATGCAGCTAACCGCAGGGCGTAATTTTTTGCCAAAAATGGTTACTGATTCTTCGGCCGTTATTTTAAACGAAAAAGCGGCAAAAGCTTTTGGCTGGGGTAAAAATGCGCTGGGCCATACGCTTACTTCTGCCGATAACGCAGGCAATAAAACTACTCACCGGGTAATTGGGATAGTAAAAGACTTTCATTTTAAATCTTTTCACGAACCTATTTCGCCGTTGGTAATGACCTTGAGTAATAATGGCGGTACTTTAATTGTAAAAGTAAAAACTACCGATATGGCCGGTTTCCTGCAAGCTACTCAAAAACAATGGCAGGCTTTAACCACCGAGGAACCATTTGATTACGCTTTCCTGGACGACCGTTTTAACCAGACGTACCAGGCCGAACAAAAGATTGGTAAAATCTTGGGTATTTTTGCGGGACTTACTATTCTGGTAGCTTGCCTGGGTTTGTTTGGCTTAGCTACTTTTGCCACCGAACAGCGCACCAAAGAAATCGGCATCCGCAAAGTGTTAGGTGCTTCGGTTACCAACATTGTAGCCTTGCTCTCCCGTGATTTTTTAAAATTAGTAATACTGGCCAACCTTATTGCCTGGCCGCTGGCCGCCTGGCTCATGCACCGCTGGCTGCAGGATTTTGCTTACCGCATTGAATTAGGTTGGTGGGTATTTGTTTTGGCCGGAGTAGCGGCGCTGGCAGTAGCTTTATTCACGGTAAGTTTCCAGGCCATAAAAGCAGCCGTAGATAACCCGGTAAATAGCCTGCGGAGTGAGTAGTCTGAACCATGATTTATTCGATTTAAGGATTATCAGGAAGGCTAAATTTTTAAAAAACAGGTAAATCTAATGACTAACAAGTAGGCTGAACCACAATTCATAGGATTTAAAGATTGGCAGGAGAGCTAAATTTTAAAAAAGCGGAAGAATCTAATGCATCATCAAGGCAATCTTAGAATCTTATAAATCAAGGTTCTGACAATATTAAACTATTCAATAGAAAACAGGATGTTTCAAAATTACTTTAAAATCGCTTTGCGCAATTTGTGGCGCAACAAAGCTTTTTCGGCCATTAATATTTTTGGTTTAGCGATTGGTATTGCTACCTGTCTGGTAATTATGCTGTTTGTGGCCGACGAACTAAGCTACGACCGGTTTAATCAGAAGGCCGACCGCATCGTGCGCATTGTTTTTAAGGCTACCCTGAACGGCGAAACGCTGGAAACGCCTACCGCTTCGGCGCCTACCGGGCAAACGCTCGTGCGCGATTATCCCGAAGTAGAAGCAGCTACCCGGGTGCGGGTAAACAGCGCGCCTTTTATTACCTACCAGGATAAAACCTTTAAGGAAGATAAATTTGCCTTTGTGGATGCCAACTTTTTCCAGGTATTTACGCTGCCGCTCATCCAGGGCGATGCCAAAACGGCTTTGCTGGAACCCAATACCATTATTATTAGCAAGGCCATGGCCCAGAAATACTTTGGCACCGACAACAACGCCGTAGGCAAAATACTGCAACTTAAAAACGAAAAAACCAGCTACAAAGTAACCGGCGTAATTGATAAAGTACCGGCCAATTCGCATTTTCATTTTAACTTTTTTGCTTCTATGGCCGGTTTAGAAGAAGCCCGCCAAACCACCTGGATGAGTAATAATTTTAATACGTATCTGGTGTTGCGCTCCGGTTACGATTACAAGCAACTGCAAGCCAAAATGCCGCAGGTAATCGAAAAATACATGGGTCCCGAAGTGCAGAAAGCCTTGGGCATAAGCTTAAAACAATTCCGGGAAAAAGGCGACGACGTGGGTTTGTATCTGCAACCGCTTACTGCCATTCACCTGCGATCTAAATTAACCAACGACCTCGAACCGGGCGGAGATGTACGGTACGTGTATATCTTCGGGGCTATTGCGCTGTTTATGCTACTTATTGCCAGCATTAATTTCATGAATTTATCTACCGCCGGGGCTTCTAAGCGGGCCCGCGAAGTAGGTATCCGCAAAGTGCTGGGTTCGGTGAAAAAAGAGCTGGTGCAGCAATTCCTGCTCGAATCTGTTTTGCTGAGTGCAATTGCCTTGGTGGTGGCTATTATTTTGGTGTATCTGGCCTTGCCATTTTTTAATGATTTAGCCGGTAAAGAACTTACCTTACAGTTTACCGATAACCTTTGGCTATTACCGGCCCTGCTGTTTTTTGGGCTAGTTGTAGGAGTTTTAGCGGGCAGCTATCCGGCGTTTTTCCTGTCTTCCTTTCAGCCGGTTAAAGTACTAAAAGGTACGCTTACTGCGGGTAAAGAAAGCTTAAGTTTACGCAGTGGTTTAGTAGTGTTTCAGTTTTTTATTTCCGTGGCTTTAATGATTGGCACCACGGTGGTGTATCAGCAGTTAAATTATATCCAGAACAAGAAAATAGGTTTTGATAAAGACCAAACCTTTGTGCTGCACGATACCTACGTTTTGGGCAAGCAAGAAGAAGTTTTTCGGCAGCAGCTTTTGCAAGACCCGCGGGTAGTTAATGCGAGCGTTTCGGGGTTTGTGCCCGTGGGGCCAACCAGTTCCGAGAACTCCGTAGTATTGCCCGAAAATAACGCTGCCCAAAGCGTAAGTACCCGCCAATACTTCGTAGATCCTAATTACATTCCTACGTTGGGCATGGAGGTAGTAGCGGGCCGCAATTTTTCGAAAGATTTTCCTTCTGATTCTACCGCCATGGTTATTAACGAAGCCGCTGCAAAGGCATTTGGCTGGGGAAAAAACATTTTGGGCCGTAAAGTTTCGCGGTTTATCAATAACGAGGGCGATAAAAAGGAATACCGGGTAATTGGCGTGGTAAAAGATTTTCATTTCGAGTCGTTGCACCAACGCATTACGCCGCTGCTCATGATTTTAAATAATAACTCAGGTGCCATTATTGTAAAAGCTAAAACCAAAGATATTGCCGGCTTACTAACTTTCGCGAAGCAACAATGGAGCAGTTTTACCGCCAATGCGCCTTTTGATTATACTTTTATGGACGAGCGTTTTGCCGAAACGTACCGGGCCGAGCAAAAAGTAGGTCATATCCTAAGTATTTTTTCGGGTCTTACCATTTTTGTGGCCTGTTTAGGCTTATTCGGGCTAGCTACTTTCACCGCCGAACAACGCACCAAAGAAATTGGCATCCGCAAAGTACTGGGCGCCTCGCTGCCCAACATTGTATCCCTGTTATCCCGCGATTTTTTAAAATTAGTACTGATTGCTAACGTATTGGCCTGGCCCTTAGCTTGGTGGGCCATGCACCAATGGCTGCAAGACTTTGAGTACCGCACTACTATTGGCTGGTGGGTATTTGGTTTGGCTGGTGTAGGCGCTTTGTTGATCGCTTTGCTTACAATTAGCTACCAGGCTATTAAAGCAGCCATTGCTAACCCGGTGAAGAGCTTGCGCAGCGAGTAATCCGGACCTTGATTCGGAGGATTTATGGATTAGCCAGATTAATGAGATTTAAGCAAAAATCCTGTAACCAATTTAAAATAACAAAGTTGCCCCATTATCCTGAAATCACCCAAGTTATAGTTTCAGCAACTAAATCGGGCAACTTAAAATCCCTCAAATCATGGTTCTAACAATTATTAACTACTCTGGTCATGTTCCGAAATTATTTTAAAACGGCCTGGCGGCATATTCTGCGCAATAAAGGGTACAGCGCCCTGAATATTCTGGGTTTGGGTACCGGCATGGTCGTAGCTTTGTTAATTGGCTTGTGGGTGCACTACGAATACTCGTACGATAAATTTTTGCCCGATTACGAACGCTTATACCAGGTTCGCCGCAATTTTAACAGCAACGGCGATATTTTAAATTTTACTACTAACTCGCTGGCTCTTGCTGATGCGCTCCGGAATGAAGTGCCGGAAATAGAGTACGTAGCAGAATCCGATTGGATGAGCGCGCATGGTTTAAAAGTAGGGGAGAAGAAGTTATACCTAAACGGCGGACAGGTAAACAGCGATTTTTTAAAAATGTTTCGTTTTCCGCTGCTTGCGGGTACCCCCGACCTGGTTTTAAAAGATCCGTATTCCATTGTGCTTACCGAATCTACGGCGCAAGCTTTATTCGGCGATGAAGATCCGCTGAACCAAACAGTGCGCTTCGATAATAAACATGATTTAAAAGTAACCGGTATTTTAAAAGATTTACCGGGTAATTCTACTTTTCAGTTTAAGTACCTGGTGCCTTTTAGCTACTACGAGGCTACCGAAAATTTTGTGAAGGAGCAACGCCGCGGCGGATTCTCCGAGAATTCGTACCAGATATTTACCAAACTAAAACCCGGTATTAGCTATGCCCAGGTAGCACCTAAAATTAAAAATATTACAAAACGAGAGAAAAACAACCCCAATGCCCAAAACTCCGAAGTGGTGATGCAGGCCATGGCCAGGTGGCATTTGTATTCGGAGTACGAGAACGGTCAGGATACCGGCGGCTTTATCGAGTACGTACGGATGTTTAGTGTCATTGGCGGATTAATCTTGCTGATTGCCTGTATTAATTTTATAAATTTAACCACCGCGCGTTCTGAGAAAAGAGCCCGTGAAGTAGGTGTCCGGAAAGCCATTGGTTCGCAGCGCAAAGATTTAGTTATTCAGTTCTTAATTGAATCGTTGGTATTTGCTTTGCTGGCTTTTGTTTGGGCGCTGGCTCTGGTGCAATTAGCTTTACCCGCTTTTAATACGATTACCGGTAGTATTATTAAACTTCCGCTGCTAAATGTCAGCTTCTGGGGCATTACTCTTGGTGGGGTATTACTTACGGCCCTGCTGGCCGGTAGTCGGCCTGCTTTTTATTTCTCGTCTTTTAATCCGGTAAAAGTTTTAAAAGGTTCGCTGCACGCGGGTAAAGCCGCCGCCCTGCCTCGCAAAATACTGGTAGTTTTGCAGTTTAGTTGCTCCATTACTTTAATTATAAGTACCATTATCATTTACCGGCAAATTCAACATGCTAAAGACCGGCCTACCGGTTTTAGTTTAAACCGGTTAATGGTAACCGAAAGTAACAGCGACCTGAGTAAGAATTATCTGGTACTGAAAAACGAACTACAACAACAAGGCATCGTTTCCAATATAACGCAGGCTTCCAGTTCGGCTACCGGCATTTACTGGCACTCCGACGTGGACCAATGGCCCGGTAAACACGCCGGCGAAACCGTAGAAATGGGAGTAATTATGGTAGCAGATGATTATTTTAAAACCCTCGGCATTCAGGTGGTACAAGGCCGGGATTTTAGCGGCAAATCTGATACTATGAGTGTAATATTTAACGAGGCAGCTATTAAACGCTTGCGCCTAAACGATCCGATTAATCAAACCATAACCTTTAACGGTCAGCAAGTGCGCATTGTGGGCGTAACTAAAGATGCTTTAATGGAATCGCCGTTTGCCTCCGCAGAACCTACTATGTTTCGGTATAGCGCTTATCCGCAGCCTTTTATTACGTACCGATTGGCTCCGGGTATTTCTACGCAGGATGCTATTGTTAAACTAACGGCTTTGTTTAAT
Source organism: Adhaeribacter swui (assembly GCF_014217805.1). Taxonomy (NCBI): domain Bacteria; kingdom Pseudomonadati; phylum Bacteroidota; class Cytophagia; order Cytophagales; family Hymenobacteraceae; genus Adhaeribacter; species Adhaeribacter swui. The sequence goes on along the minus strand of NZ_CP055156.1, from coordinate 1,671,669 downwards.
AAATACAGCCCGGCTTTTCCGTTTGATTACCAATTTGCCGACCAGTCGTATGCCCGCAAGTTTAACCTGGAAATCCTGATTGGGAAGTTAGCCGGGGTGTTTGCCAGTTTAGCTATTTTTATTTCGTGCTTAGGGTTATTTGGCTTAGCGGCCTTTATTGCGGAGCAACGCACGAAAGAAATCGGCATCCGCAAAGTGTTGGGCGCTTCGGTTTGGCAAGTGTGGTTGTTGCTTTCCAAAGATTTTATGCTGCTGGTAGTAGTAAGCTGCGTAATTGCGTCGCCGTTGGCGCTGTACTTCTTGCAGAACTGGTTGCAAAAGTATACTTACCGCATTGATATCGGGGTTGGTGTATTTATTCTGGCAGGGGTGTTGGCCTTATTCATCACGCTGCTTACCATTAGCTTTCAAGCCATTAAAGCCGCTGTAGCTAACCCGGTTAAAAGCTTGCGCAGCGAGTAGTCCGGACCTTGATTCGGAGGATTTAAGGATTACCTGGATGAAGGATTAAATATGACGGCCTTTGAATAAACAAACTTTGGAATACAACTTCAAGGCAATCCTTTAATCCTATAAATCACGGTTCGAACAATTTTTAAAAAATAATCATTATGAAAAAAGCATTAATGCCTTTTGCCTGTTTTCTGTTGCTGTTCTCGCTCGGGCGTGTAGAAGCCGCGCCTTTAAAAGAATTAGCCACTAGCACTACTACCTTTCAGAACACGCAAACCCGGCCTGTAGACTCGTTTTCCGGGGTAGCTTCGGCAGTGCCGTTTAACGTGGTGGTAACCATTGGCCCCAAAGAAAGTTTGCGCTTAGAAGGCGATAGCGAGCTGCTCGACAAAATTGAAACGCCCGTGAAAGATGGGGTTTTACACATTAAAATGAAGAAAGGAAGTGAACAGTGGTTTGGGAGTTCTAAAAAAGTAAACATTTACATTACGGCTCCCAGCCTAAACAAATTAGCGGTGAGTGGCGCCGGCAATATGGAGGTAAAAGGCACCGTAAAAGGCGAACGGGTGACTACAGAAGTCAGCGGTTCCGGCCATTTAGCCGCGACGGTAGCTGCTGCTAGTTTATCATCTTCCATTAGCGGTTCCGGAGGAATGGAATTGGAAGGTAAATCGGACGACGTGCACCTGGATATTAGTGGATCCGGCAGGTTTGAAGGCAAAGATTTAAACACCCAAACGGCTAAAATTTCCGTGAGCGGCTCGGGTAAAGCTTCTATTCAAGCTGAGGAAACGTTAGATGCCACCTTAAGCGGCTCCGGAAAAGTTACTTATTCCGGTAACGCCAAGGTAAATGTGGTAAAAAGCGGTTCCGGCTCGGTTACGAAAATTTAAACTTGAACGTGCGTTTGAGCGCAGTGTATAAATTATTAATAAATGAGCTATCCTGATTTACTTCCGTCGTCCTAGCAAAACTTTAAAATTTTTAAAATGATGCGGTTTTGCACCTTTGTTAGGTAATCACCTTTGTTCCGTAATTTCAAAAACTACCAGCCATTCTGCCGGATGATAGTTCGTAGTTTTTACTTTATAAAGCTATATTTCTCCTTAAAGTATTTATTATTTTCAATCGTATTAAAAAGCTACAATAGGTTTTGCAAAACAGTAAGCGTATTTCTTTAAAGCCTTTGATATTTAACTAAAAAGAAGAACGTCCTCGCGAGCCGGTCGAGGAATCTAACGGATACTGCAAGTAACGGTATTATTTAGTTTCTTCGATAGGCTCAAAATAACCATTAGTATTTGTTTAATATAGAAAGCCTCTGGTTATCAAAAAATGGGAATCCTGCTATGCAGCAAGCAGTAGCTAAAAGCAAAGACACCAGTTTGGCTCTAGAGCGCCTTGTAGACTTCCGGTGCCGGAGGCATTCCGCAGCGGAGCGAGGAAAGGGGAAAAAGTAATTACCGCATCTCCTCCCCTGTTTTTAGGGGAGGAGATGCGGAGGGGTAAACGAGGCCAGCCGGCCAGGAGGCAAAACTTGAAGGTAACAAGTTGAATAGCACTGCAGCATGGAGACTGGAATCGGCTCTAAAGAAATACATTAAATTATGCTATAAAACTACTTTTCCTATTGGGGAATATTCCTGTTTACAAAGCTTTGTATTAAAACGATATAAATGAATTAGTTAATTAACCCCAATCATTCCGCTATCTCTAGCATTTCTAAATTAATGTCTATTCTAATTCTTCATTAATTTATAACAAAGCAGAAGTTTTGCTGTTGCTAACAACACACTACTTGAAAGCTGTTAGCAGATACCTGTTGCCGCTGATAGGCTTCACCAGGTATTTTATAAATTTATGAACCGTACTTTTGACCAACCTCTTATTCCGGCGAATGAGTCCGAGCGCCTACGGGCCTTACGCCGCATCACCAGCACCAACCAGTACCAGGAAAATGGCACTTTTAAACACGTGGCTGCCATGGCCGCACGTATGTTTGAGGTACCCATAGCCTTGGTAAACTTAGTAGAAGAACATCAGGTAATCACGATGGCGGGCGTTGGGCAAGCCGTGGGCACGGAGGTTCCGAGGGAAATTAGTTTATGCTCGCTTTCTATTCTGGATGATCAGGTTACTTTTTTTAAAGATGCTAAAAACGAGCCCTGTTTACTCGCTAACCCCATGGTACACGGCGAATTTGGGTTACAGTTTTATGCGGCGGCGCCGTTAAAAACCAAGCTCGGGATTAATATTGGCGCGCTTTGCATTGTAGATAAAACTCCCCGCACCTTTTCGGAAATAGACCAACGCATTCTGGAGAATCTGGCCACCATTGTGATGGATGAGTTAGAAAAAGTTGCAGGCACCGAATAAAATAATTAAACCAATTAGGCATCCGTATTCGTACGTAGGTATAAGCAATTAAATAATAGTAAAAGCACGGATAGTTGCGTATTACTACTATTAACCAAAAATAACTTTTTACTAAAACTTCAACGAAACACCATTGCATGTAATTGAATTAAATTCAGATTATACCCATGATTCTTCAACTTAAACCAACCATATTGGTCGAAACTCCGCTGGGAACCGGACAGGCCATTTTTATTATTGATTACGGCATGCATCAAAATACCTGCTGGGTAGTGGCTTTGCAAACTGACGGGGTAATTAAGCACTTTGATTGCAACGATGTAATTTTATCTACTAACTATACCTATGGCATGAACTTGCGGAAAAATACGTTTGCTCAAAAGCCCTCCAAAGAAATAAAATCAGTTGATACCGCAGCTTAAAGCAATTTTACAAGTCTACTTTGAAACAAACAGCGGCTCGCGGTATGAGATTTTAACAATAAAGCAAAGCGTTACGCCTGCAGTTGAGTAGCCGTAAATTGTTATGTAAAGGGTGACCTACTTACCTAAAAAAGATAAATTTTAAAAATTTGTATTTTAGCGGCCAGCACAACCTAAGACTAGCTGGCCGATTGATTTTCCAAATCTGCTAAATCCTGTAGTAGATCCATGGTTACCGGGCCGGGTTTGCCGGTGCCGATCATCTGGTCGTTTACCTGCACAATGGGGATAATGCGTTTGGTGGTGCTAGTTAAAAAGGCTTCTTTGGCTTGGACCAGGTCGGTGAGGGTTACAGTGCCGGCTTCGGTGGGGTATTTTTTGGTGGCTAGTTCCAATACATTTTTCCGGGTAATGCCTTTTAGTACGTCTTGCCCCGGGGTGCGTACCTGGTTATCTTGGGTTACAATAAAAAAATTACAGCGCGGAAACTCCGTGATTACCCCGTTGTGGTGGTATAAAACATCGGTGGCATTCTGCGCTTTTACCTCTTTCATCAGCCGGATGCCGGTGGTATAATTTATGGTTTTGGCTTGGGCCAGCTCCCGTACAAACTCATGGGTGATAATTTTAATGCCTTGCTGCACTACTTCCGCAGGTGGCAAGCTAACCGGTTGCTGCGTGATAATCAGGTTAGGAGCAGCCGGAGTGTAACCATCTTCAGAATAACCACCCGTCAAAACCATTTTAATGCCCGATTCCGGTATCTGGTTTTTATCCATTAACTCATACAGCACTTTTTTAAGCGCATCCGGCGCGAAAGGCACGGGCAAATCCATGAGCCGGGCCGACTCATAAAAGCGCGCCAGGTAATCTTCCAGAAACAAAGGCACGTTGTTTTGAATTTTAAAAAAATCGAAGATGCCGTAGCCGCGCTGCACCGCCAAATCGCTGATGTGCAAAAAAGCATCTTGCTGTAAAATTATTTCGTCGTGGTGGTAAACGTACAGGTTAGGGCTGGAGGGCATGATGTTTTTTTAAAATTTTTAAAGTTTGATCAATTGGTAAAGCCGGAATACGGTGTTGGTCGCGCCCGGTTAAGGTTTCGGCTTTAAAAAGGGAATTCAGGATAGCTTCTTCGGTGGCCTCGATGGTAGCCTGAAACAAGGGTGTTACCTCGTCGTTGCGCAGTAAAGTTACGGTTTGCGTTTTTTCCGGCGCATTGTGCGGCACGCGCAAATTAGGGTTAGTAGAAAATGCAATCACGTAATCGCCGCTGCCATTGGCGGCAATGCCGCCGGTTTTACCTAAGCCCAGCATAGCCCGTTTCGCAATGCGTTCCAGGTTGCGGGCATCTACGGGCGCATCGGTAGCTACTACCATCATGCATGAGCCATCGGCCTTGGCTTTCATTTGCTCGGTCAGGTAATTTTTTAATTCTTCGCCCACGGGTGCGCCGTTTATCTGCAGTACGCCACCAAAATTAGTTTGCACCAATATACCTACGGTATAGCCGCCTTGCTCCGGTTTAACCTGCCGCGAAGCCGTACCAATGCCGCCTTTAAAACCAAAACAAACCGTACCGGTACCGGCGCCCACGTTCCCTTCGGCCACTGGACCTGCTTTGGCTTGTTGAATCGCTTGCAAAGCGTGCGTCTCCGTTACGTGCCGACCGCGAATGTCGTTAAGGTAGCCATCGTTGGTTTCGCCTACCAGCCCGTTTACCGATTGTACCTTTTCGTTGCCAGGCAATTGCAAAGTATAACTAATTAAGGCGTTCATGGCGTTAGCCACGTTTAAGGTATTGGTGAGTAGGATTGGGGTTTCCAGGTTGCCTAGTTCCTGCACTTGCGTACTGCCGGCCAATTTGCCAAAACCATTGCCCACGTATACCGCCGCCGGCACTTTCTCTTGAAACAAATTACTCGCGTGCGGCACAATGGCCGTTACTCCCGTCCGGACGTTTTCGCCGGTAGTTAAAGTTACGTGCCCTACTTTTACGCCGGGCACGTCGGTAATAGCGTTGTTTTTACCGGTGGGCAAAATGCCAATCTTCAGGCCATACTCGCGGGCTCGTTTCCGTTCCTGCGCTTGTACCGTACCTACCAGCACCAGGAGTAGTAGCAGACAACATATTTTTGATACCGGTACCATAACCCGTTCTTGTAATAATATCTACTGCTAATTAGTAAAATTTAAATAAATATCAACTCTTAATGAATAAGTTTTAAAAATTAGTTCGTTCGGGTAAAAAGTTAAATTTGTTTTCTGTATTAATTAGGCGATTAAAGGGTGGCAAAAGTATATAAAGGATATTGCGGTGGTAAAAGGATCTTTAAGTTTAGGGTAGAAGCGCTTCATGTACATTCTAACCACCATGCGCTATAATAACAATAAAAAAAATATGCACGAAAAAGCCCGATAGATTTAAAAGTCCATCGGGCTTTCTGTTTTTTAAATTTTGTTAAGCCAGGAGATTCTCGATATCGTCTTTCGTTAGGCTTTTGATGATGGTTTCGTCCGTAGATATCAAGTCGGTTACCAGTTGGATTTTCTTGTTCTGGAGTGCTAATATTTTTTCTTCCACAGTGTTTTTGGTGATAAACTTATAGGTGAACACCTTGTTTTGCTGACCAATGCGATGGGCACGGTCTACGGCCTGAGCTTCAATAGCGGGGTTCCACCACGGGTCCAGGATAAACACGTAATCGGCGGCCGTTAAATTTAACCCGACGCCACCCGCTTTAAGCGAAATCAAAAATACCTTAATATTCTCGTCTGTCTGGAAGCGCTCTACTTGCTTGTGGCGGTCTTTAGTGTTGCCATCGAGGTACGTATAAGGAATTTGTTTATCGTTCAGGGCAGCCCTAACAATATCTAAATGCTTTACAAACTGACTAAAAATTAAAACTTTGTGCCCTTCGGCTACTACGCTGCGCGTCATCCGGATTACTTCTTTCATCTTGCCCGAGTCGCCTTCGTAGTTCGCGTCGGCCATGCGGGGGTGATTGGCAATCTGGCGCAGTTTCATTAAACCTTGCAAGAGCATAAACTGGGTGTTTACGCTGCCGGTTTCCTCAATATTTTTTAAAATTTTATTGCGGTAAAACGATTTGGTTTCTTCGTAAGCGTGTTCTTGCTCCTCGGTCATTTTGCAATAAGTAGTATGCTCAATTTTCTCGGGCAACTCCGTAGCCACCTGCGATTTGTGCCGACGCAGAATAAACGGTTTTATTAAAGCATGTAGCTTCTTGGTTTTTTCTTCGTTTTTTTCTTTTTCGATGGGCCGCAAAAACTCATTTTTAAAAAAGTTCTGATTTCCCAACAAGCCCGGATTAATAAACGACATCTGCGACCATAAATCCATGGTGCTGTTCTCGACGGGCGTACCCGTTAAAATAAGCCGGTGCTTTGATTTTAGATTGCGGACGGCCAACGAAGTATTGGAGCTTGGATTTTTAATCGCCTGCGATTCGTCCAGAATAATAAAATCAAAATAATAATTTTTGAGCAATTCAATATCCAGGCGCACAATGCCGTACGATGTTAAAATAACATCGTAGTGCTTAAACAAAGACGCCGTTTTTTCGCGATACGTGCCGGTATAATTTAATACGCGCAAGCCCGGCGTAAATTTCTGCGCTTCGTACAGCCAATTGTAAATAAGGGAAGTAGGCATCACCAGCAAAGAGGCACTCTGGGCACCTGCTTCTTTCTGGTATTGCAGCATGGCTAAGGTCTGGATGGTTTTGCCTAAGCCCATATCATCGGCAAGGCAGCCGCCAAACTTATAATCCCGGATAAAATGCAACCAGTTATAACCCGCTTTCTGGTAAGGCCGCAGTTCGCCTTTAAAACCGGCGGGCAAAGGCTTATCTTCAATGGTTTCGAATTCCCGGAGTTTTTCTAGTTTGCGGGTCATGGTTACTACGGCCAGGTTCCCGTTTTGCAGCTCGTTTACTAAAGTTAAGTGGTGCTTGCGCAGCTTTAACTCGCCTTCGCCTTCCGAAAAAGCAAACAACTCAATGTACTGGGTAAACCATTCTTCCGGAATAATCGCAATTTGCCCGTTGGGTAATTGATACTCGTTGTTTTTGGTAAGAATATGGTTTTTTAGCTTAATAAAGGGCACTTCAAACTCGCCAAACTTTACTACCCCGTAAATATCAAACCAATCGGCATTTTCGCGGATGCCTACACTCACGCTTACTTCGCCGATAAAATAATTTTTGGCGGCGGTATTGGCTTGTTTAATCGTGAACCCCATTTGCTCGAGTTCCTGCACGTGGCTGTTTAACCACGAAAAAGCATTGGCTTTTTCCAACACAGCCTTGCCATTTTTAACTTCCAATTCCCGTTTCGAGAGCTCCCGGATAAACTCTTTCTCGTGGTCGATGTCGCGGATGAGCCGGTGAAAAATATACGAATCCTGAGTTTTTTCTACGTTTACGCTTATTCTTTTGGCTTCCTGGTTGTTGTTTATCGTGTGCGAACCATATTGAAAACTCAGATTAAATAATATTTTGTTGGAGCGGTTTGGCGCACTACTAGTGGTTGTACCGTTGAATTTAGTGCCTAATCGGTTGGTAGGCGTACCAAATAGTTGCGGCGTAGTATCTACGTCGGTTAACTCGGTAAAAGTTAAAAAAGGGTTTGGGTTATACTTTTCCGATTTAATATCGAAGCCTTTGGCGTACACATCAAAAGATTCAACCAAGGGCGCGACAAATTTCTGGTAATAAGTTTCTTCTACTTTACGTGGAATAACAATAAACTTTTTGCTCAGGAAAGGCTGTAGTTTTTTGCCATCTACTTCTTTCTGGAAAGAATAAAGCACGTCGTCGAGCAAGAGCCAGGCCGGTTCGTTGCAGATTAACGTCGCATTCCGGTTCTGAAACTCCAGTTTTTCGTTCTGGTATTTTATAGTCGGGAAATAATGCGTATTGTCTTCGTTGCGCCGGAAATGAAACAAAATGCTGGCTTTTTGAGGCGCTACCGAAATCCTCTTCCAGGTAGGCTCGCCATCTTTGCCCATAATAAATACTTGTTTGCCCCCGAGCAATTCTAAAATTTTCGCCATCCGGTGTTGCACGTACGCATCAATGGCCTCTTGCGTAGCTTTGTCGCCTTTTTCCGGATCGTAGGTTTTTAAAAAAAAGTCAGCTACCGAAAGTTTTTTGGTAGAGAATTTTTTTAAAATCGCATCCTGCTGAATTTGATCCGTGAGGCCAATTAATTTAAAATCAGTAGCATCCAGCCGGGCGGCAAACTCATCGGCATTTTTAGTGGCTACGTTCTGGTGTTGCAACGTTAACTGCCCCTTAGAATTAACCTGCACCACAAACGACTCAAATAAATAGCCCAGGTACTCGTGCTCAAACAACGAGTAAACAATTTGAAACGGCTGCGTAGTGTATACTTTCATAACAAGGGGTAAAGATGCAATGTGAATATTGGTATTCTTGTCTAATAAAACAACAATTTTGTTAAATATTTTTTAAAAAATAAGAGAATTGCTTATGGTATTTTTTACAAAAAGTGGATTGTGTTGATAATTGATAATAGCTGCCAGTAAATAGCCTGTATATAAACTTATTGATTATTAATGGTTTATGTAAATGGCTAGTGTAGTAACCAGCAGCTGGTTTGAGCAGAAAAGCAAAATAAATATTGTTAAAACTTTTACTCTGTGATAAGTATTTTGTTTCTGCTTTTTTGAAGGCAGGTATGAATAAATAGGTGTTTTTTTAAATTTTATGTATTATGATTATCAGAAGATATAAAATCAGAGCATCTATTTTGTTTCATAGCTGCATTTCTGGGAATACCCATTAATTTTTAAAGCTAGCCATTATTTAATGTAATAAACCCAAAGGATAAAATATTCTGGGTGAAGAACCAGATGGAATAAACAGAATGGAAGCAGGAAGGTTTTAAATATTATCGCGCACATCGGTGGCGGCAGCGGTGCGGGCGGGCCGGATAGAAACCAGTAAAGTAATAATAAAGATAGCGATTCCCGTAAAGAGAAAATCCTGAATCTGCATTTTTACCGGATACGCTTCTACCAAGGCAGTAGCCATGTTCATAGGAACCAAGCCAAAAGTTTGCTGAATCCAGCAGACTAACAGGCCAACTGCTAAGCCAATAAAAGCTCCCACAAAAGCTACAATTGCCCCTTCGGCCAAAAATATATTCCGGATAATCTGGGGCGTTGCGCCCATAGAGGCCAGAATAGCAATATCTTTTTTCTTATCAATAACCAACATCGACAGCGAGAAGAAAATATTGAGTGAAGCAATGAGCAGGATAAAAGCAAACGTAATAAACACGAATAGTTTTTCTACTTTCACGGCGCGCAATAAACTTATATGCTGCTCGTCGCTGTTTTTTATGTCGAATTTTGGTCCGAGAACTTGTTGTAAGCGTTGTTTTACTTCGTTGATTTGGCGCCGGCTTTCTACGCGTATTTCCAGGGAGGTTCGTTTGCTGCCGTAATCCAGCAAGTCGCGGGCAAACTCTAAAGGCACAAAAATATAATTATCGTCGTACTGGCGTTCAATTACAAATACCCCGCCTACCATAATTGGCTTTTCACGAAAGGTATTTTCCGGATCCAGCGACAAGGTTGCTTTGGCTTTGGGGTACAGCAAAAACATGGGTACAATGGCATTGGTAGCCCGGATAGATAATTGATACTGCACACCCCGCCCGATTAAAGCATAATTATTACCCGCCCGTTGTAATTGATAATTGCCTTCGATAACCGCCGAATCAATTTTATTCTGGGCAAAAAAGTTAGGGCTTACGCCTTTCATTTTAATCACCATCTGGCGGTCTTCGTAGCGGAGCAAAGCGTTATCTTCAATTACTTCCGTAACTATCAAAACCCCCGGCGTTTTCCGGACTCTTTCGAGTAATTTATCATTCAGTTCAAAGCCTTTCCCTTCTACCGAAGTAATCTTTAAATCCGGATCAAAACTGCCGTAAATGCTCCGGATTAAATCTTCGAGACCATTAAATACCGATAACACAATAATTAAAGCTGCGGTACCCACCGCAACTCCTACCATCGAAATAATAGAAATAATGTTAATGATGTTTCTTTTCTTCTTAGAGATAAAGTAGCGTTTAGCAATCAGAAAAGGAACGTTCATGAGGCAATTGAATAATGATATTCTGGTAAAACTTTAATAAAGACAAATAAAGGTTATAATCTTTAAGCCTTACGGTTAATTTAATAATTAGGTATATGAATAAAGTTGCAGGTAAAAACAATAAACTTAAACTCTGCCGCTGTCAAGAGCATTTTCTCTGAAAAATAGGAAAGAAAAAGCGGTTTTTCTGTTACATTTAAAATTACTGCAAGTTAGTAAGGTAATAGAGGTGCTTGCGTTACCTATTTTTTAAAAATTTTTAATTTGGTAAAAGCCTTTGTTATAAAAGCTACACATTAACGCAAATCAACTTTTTAACTTTCCAACCTTCTAACTTTTCAACCCAACTACTTCCAGGCTTTTACAATCAGCCCGGTACCCGTGCGATGCTTGCTGTTGGCATCGAGCCAGTTTAACACTAAACAAAACGGAAAAGTTATTAGATAATAAAAAGGTAGTAACAAAAAGAACGCTTTTGATTTGCCCAACATCAAGATGGGGTATTTCATGGATAAGCGCCAGGATACTTGCCCGGGTTTGCCGTAGGAGTACCGCGCCTGCACTTGGCTGAAGCCCGCAATTTTTAATTTATTTTCAATTTCGTTGATGTTGTAGCCATCGCGTACGTGTTCTTCAATAAATGAGCTTTCTTCGTTGTCGTGCACATCGGAGCCCCCTTGGTCCGAAGGGGTAGAAATAAGCAACATACCGCCTTCTTTTAACGAAGTGTAAATATTTTTAAAAACTTCTACATCTTCCAGAATGTGCTCCATCACATCTACGGATAAAGCCAGATCGTACGTTTCGGGTTGCTGAAAGGTAACCAGATCGGCTACGGCAAAACGCACGTGCGACCGGCCAATTTGCGCAAAGAAGCGGTTACTATCGGCTATTTGTTCTTCTTTTACATCTACAGCAAAAATGCGCCAGCTAGGGCTCATGCCAGAAAGGTAATACGTATACTGGCCGTAGCCGGAACCAGCATCCAGAATATTTACATTTTGGCTTTTTTTACCGCTAGCCCAAGTGCGTAGCTCTTTGTGCACATGCCAGGTACGCAACAATAGTAAATCGAGTAAATTATAGAATAGGCGGCGGAGAAAAGGAGTTTTATTGAACGCTTCGCCCAGGATGCGTTTTATTGGGTCGTATTGCATGCTACATTAGCAAAACAGAAGCGTTTTGGTTATTAAAGCGCTTTTGCAGATTAAATAATTTATTTTTCCTCGTCGTTGGTTTCGGAAGTTTCTTCTTGATCGGCCGGCGGAATTTCCAGCCCCGAAAATAACTCTTCCATGCGGGCCGCGTATTCGGCGGTATCATCCAGGTAAAAGATAAGCTCCGGAATTACCCGTACTTGTTTTTTTATGCGCTGCGCCAGTAAATGCCGGATGGTTTTGGTATTGAGCTTTACTTGCTGCAGCAATTCTTTGGCATTGGCGCCTACCAGCATACTTAAATATACTTTGGCTACACCTAAATCCGGCGATACCCGTACTACACTCACTGACACAAATGCTCCCGTAAATAAATGGGAACATTCTCGCTGAAACACTTCTGCTAACTCTTTCTGAATCAGTTTCGCAAACTTTTGTTGTCTTTTACTTTCCATCTGCCTGCAAATATCACATTATTTTCGCACTTTTACTTGCTTGATACTTTACGTATAATTAAAAATTATGAATTAGAAAGTAGAATAAGAGTGCCCCTATAAATCTATTTCTTAACTCTTCTTTACGGTGGAGATGAACAATTTTAGTTAAGAAAACGGATTTGCCGCTCTTTGATTACAATATTAGTACCTGTTGGCAAAGGTTAATTTCTAATTTAAATTTTTAATTTCTAATTTTAAAAAGGCTTGGTTCGTTACTTCCGCAGTTTACTTTTATCGCGACTGCTTTCGTTGGTTTTGCTTTTTCTGGCTATCCGGATACCGCTGGTGTTCTGGGGCGTACCGCTTACCTTACCCGAACTAAAAGAAATGGTGCTGGGCGAGCGCATGGCCGGTGGCTATTTATTGTACCGCGATATTTTTGATAATGAAGCGCCGCTTGCCGCCAGTATTTACTGGTTGATTGATCTTTTATTTGGGCGTTCGTTGCTGGTTTATCGGGTACTTCCTATTTTTTTAATTTTTATTCAAGCTATTCGTCTTAACTCGGTTTTTAACCGGCATAACGTTCATCCGGATCGTACTTATTTGCCGGCTTTGCTATACCTGGTGGCCAGTAGTATATTTTTTGAACTTGATACCCTCACGCCGCTTTTGCTGGGAATGACTTTCGTTATTTTTTCGCTTAATTATTTAATTTCTTTTTCGAAGGAAGGCGAAAACAACCGCCAGTTGTTTAAAGCCGGTTTTATTCTGGGTTTGGGCGCTTTGTGCTACCTGCCCTTAGTGCTCTTTTTAATAATAGCGTTGTTTGCCATTATTTTGTTTGCCTCCAGCTCGTTTCGTAGTTCCTTGCTATTGTTTTGCGGGTTTATTTTTCCGTACAGCGTGGTGCTTACTTATTACCTGTATACCGGCAGTATTACTAATTTCCTGGATTTTCATTTACTACCCGACTGGAATTTTCAGGTTGATTTTTTACTAGCACCGAAAGATACTTTAAAAATTCTGGCTATACCCTTAGCTTTTCTGGCGCTTACGGTATTACACGCCATTACGCACGCGCCAGGATTAAACTACCAGGCCAAAATTTTGCAGCTCATGCTGGTTTGGTTACTGGTGGCGGTAGTTATTGCCATTATCGGGAAGAAAATCTCGACGCAGGCTTTGCTGTTGTTTTTACCCACGCTGGCTTATTTCGGCACGGCATTTTTTTTGCAGATCCGGAAAGCGGTTGTCCGCGAAACATTTTTTTTAGTGTTTTTTTCGGGCGTTATCTTGTTGCGTTTTCTTACTTTTCTGGGTTGGATTCCGCCTTTGGAAATTAAACTTAACGACTTACTGGTGAATCCGGACCCCAAATATGCCATTATTCAAGACAAAAATTTACTGGTACTTAATCGCGACCTGAATTATTACCAATATAACCGGCTTACTTCGCCGTATTTAAACTGGGATATAGCCAAAGCCGATTTTAATAAACTAGATACATACCAGGCCGTTTTTAAAATTTACCAGAACATAGCCACGCATTACCCGGATTATATTGTAGCCGATCCTAAATTAATGCAAGAGTTGCGGTATAAAATTCCGAATGCTTTTGGCGCTTACCAACCCTTAGCCAACAACCCGCAGGTTTTTCAACGAATAAGATAATTGTTGTTTGAACAAAACGTACAACAATTAATACACGATAACCGCAAAAAATAAAGCGGTTTGATGTACTACATCAAACCGCTTTATTTTTAAAAATTTTAAATTTTAAGAAAGTAAAAAAAGATTCTATTAACAAGTCATTTTGGAAACGCGGGTTTGGTGACGACCGCCTTCGAAAGGAGTAACCAGGAATTCCTGCACCATCTGGTGCGCAACTTCTTCCGAAATAAACCGGGCCGGAATGCAAAGTACATTGGCATTGTTGTGGCTGCGGGCTAGTTGTGCCAACTCGGGTAACCAGCATAACGCTGCTCTTATTTGCGCGTGTTTGTTTGCTGTTATAGCTACCCCGTTACCGCTCCCGCAAATTAAAATGCCAAAATCTGCTTCTTTGTTTTCGATGGCCTTTGCCAAGGGGTGCACATGATCCGGGTAATCAACGGAGGCATTGGAATGTGGCCCAAAATCTTGTACGGTGTGCCCTTGTTGCTTCAACAAGTTTATAATGTTTTGCTTGTACTCAAACCCGGCATGGTCGCCGCCAACAGCAATAGTGAAAGCCATAAAATTAGTTGCAAGTTGTAGGTTACTCGTTGGCGGTAATGCCACCGGTTACCTTATTTCAAAATTTTAAATTTTTTAAAATTACGTCCGATTTACGCTTTAATCTTAATTGTTCAGTTCTTCGTTTAACCGGTCGATGTCTTTCTTCCGCACCACTCTAGAAATATAAATACTTACTTCATAAAGTAAAAGTAAGGGTACCGCAATCAGCATCATACTCATTACATCGGGTGGCGAAATAAGGGCAGCAACAATAAGAATTACCACAATGGCATGCCGGCGATACAGCTTCATCATTTCCGGCGATACCAACCCCGCTTTGGCCAGGAAGAACACAATCATGGGCAGCTCAAACATGAGCGCACACGAAAAAGTCATGGTAGTAAGCGTGGAGATGTAAGAAGCTAAGTCGAACTCGTTTAAAATGCTCGGGTCTACCTGGTAAGAAGCTAAAAAGTTAATGGAGAGCGGTGCCGCAATAAAATAACCGAAAAGGGTACCGACAAAGAACAACAACGAAACAAAAAACACGGCTCCGCGCGAATTTTTTTGTTCGCGTTCGTACAAGCCCGGTTTAATAAACCGCCAGATTTCCCAAAAAGTGTACGGAAATGCCAGTACTAAACCAATAATGGCCGAAACCGTCATGTGGGTAGTAAATTGGCTGCTCATTTCGCGGCTTTGCAGCGTAAACGAAATTTTATCGATGCATAACTCCGGCCGGCCCAGATAAGCACCTAGCTCGCATAACTTGCGATAGGTAAAAAAATCAGCGCGTGAAGGTCCCAGGATAAGGTCGTGAAAAATAAAATCTTTCGAAACAAAGGCCGCTACGGCAAATACCAAAATAGATGCTACCGAACGGATTAAGTGCCATCTTAATTCTTCCAGATGGTCGATAAACGACATTTCGTGTTCACCACTGCTTACTACAACTTCTTCTTCCACCGCTGCTTTTCCGGGCTAGATATTAATAATTAAATAAAGGTACGTTCTGCATCCAGGCGTTAATTTCCTGCTTCACAGATGCAATTTTACTATCGTTGTCATGGTTGGTTAATACCTCGTCGATTAAGGCTACTACCCGCTCCATGTCGGCTTCTTTTAAGCCCCGGGTAGTTACGGCCGCCGAACCAATGCGCATACCGGAGGTAACAAACGGCGACTTATCGTCGAAAGGTACCATGTTTTTGTTAATGGTAATATCTGCTTTGATTAAGGTGTTTTCGGCCAGTTTACCCGATAAGCCTTTGGAGCGCAAGTCAATTAACATTAAATGGTTGTCGGTGCCGCCCGAGATAATCTGGTAACCCCGATCTGTTAACGCTTTAGCCAGAGCTTTCGCATTTTTCTGCACCTGAATAATGTAATTTAAATAATCGTCGGATAAAGCTTCGAAAAACGATACCGCTTTAGAAGCAATAACGTGTTCCAGAGGTCCGCCCTGCGTACCCGGGAAAACGGCCGCATCCAGCACCGACGACATCATGCGCAAATCACCTTTCGGCGTTTTTAAACCCCACGGATTTTCAAAATCCTGCGGCATCATAATCATGCCACCCCGCGGACCACGTAAGGTTTTGTGCGTGGTAGTGGTTACAATATGGCAATATTCAAAAGGATCATTCAATAATCCGCGGGCAATTAAACCAGCCGGGTGCGAAATATCAGCCATTAACAAGGCACCTACGGCGTCGGCCGCTTCGCGTAAACGCTCGTAATTCCAGTCGCGGGAATAAGCGGAGGCACCGCAGATAATTAATTTTGGTTTTTCCTTTACGGCAATGTCATACACTTTGTCCCAGTCGATAAGGCCGGTTTCCTGCTCTACGCCGTAGAATAAAGGCTGGTACAATTTACCCGAAAAGTTAACCGGCGAACCGTGCGTTAAGTGACCACCGTGCGATAAGTCAAATCCTAGAATTTTGTCGCCAGGGTTGATAACCCCCAACATAACGGCGGCATTAGCCTGCGCCCCTGAATGCGGTTGCACGTTTACCCAAGCGGCGTTAAATAATTCTTTGGCCCGGTCAATAGCTAATTGCTCGGCTTGGTCTACCACTTCGCAGCCGCCATAGTACCGTTTGCCAGGTAAGCCTTCCGCGTATTTGTTCGTTAATTCGCTGCCCATGGCTTGCATTACCTGCTCCGACACAAAGTTTTCGGAAGCAATTAATTCTAAGCCGTGCATTTGGCGTTGTTTTTCCTGCTGGATTAAATTAAAGATGGCGGTATCTTTCTGCATTTTAAATAAGTACGTGATGGTAAATGGAGTCCAAAATTACAGAGAGAAGTTTAATAAACCAATGCCATTTTTCAGGTAAATACAGATACCTATTTCCGGATATTTGCTAATTTTTTAAAATTTTGCTTTTTATAAACGATTTTATTGCCCGAGCAGATTGTCCTGCATAAAAAAAAGGAAGCAATTGCTTCCTTTTTAAATTTTAAAAAATACTGTTTAAAAGATTACTGCTTAACAATACGGGTTTGGTTAGTACCCGTAGAAGGAGAAATTACGCGAATGATATACACGCCAGCTGCCTGGTTACTTAAATCTACTTTTACTTCGTTGTGCGTTGGACCCACGAGAATGCTTTTGCTATAAACCACTTTGCCAAGTACATCCGTTATTGTAACAGCGGCACTTTCCGGCTCACTGCTGCCAATTAACACCGATAAAGCCGGTGTATTGCTGGTTACTGGATTGGGGTACACTGATAAGGCGGGTATTACCTGATCGAAGGTAAGGGCTTTGGGACCGAAGTATTTCGTCGTACCGTTCCAGTCCGTTTGCTTTAAGCGGTAGTAAAAAGTACCAGCTTGCCCTATCCGGTGAGTAAAGGTATAATTTTGCACTACACTAGAGTTAGAATGCGGTGATTCCACAAAGCCGACTTCTTTATAAAGCTGGGCATTGGTAGAAACTTCCACGGCAAAGCCTTGGTTATTTTTTTCCGTAGCGGTTTGCCAGGTTAGCAGGGCAGTACTGCCTTTCTTGGTTACCTCAAAAGCCAGCAGCTCCACGGGTAAAGGGTTATTCTGATCAGAAACCGTGAAAATAGAAAAAGAAGATACCGTAGCGGTAATACTATGGTTGCTGGCATCTTGGTCTGCTTTACTTACGTCGTAAAAAGTGGTTGCATCATTTCCTTCGGTTTTCCAGACCCGGGCCTTGGTTAAGTTCTTGCCATTATCATCATCAGCTACCCAGGATAAAGTAACGTTAATAGGTGCGGTGGGCTGATTGCTGGGTAATACTTCCCAATAACGATTAATTCCTTCATTACCAGTAGATTCTATAAGAATACTACTTCCGGAAACGCGATTTACGGTAACTAATCCCAGGTTTTGCGACCCTAATGGCCCCAAGCCTATGGAAATGCCCATCCCCCCAAAATTAGAACCTGCAGCAGCAGTAATATTACGAGTAGTGCTTAAATTACCTATTACATAACTATTCGCAGTTTCTCCGGTAATAGTGGCAGTCCCTTCTAAGATTAAGTTATAATCACTAGCGTCTAAATTTTTACCCGCCATTTTTAAATTTTTACTAACTCTAATATTGGCACCTAATACCTTATTACCAGTACCAGAAATAACTAAATTATTGTACGCGTAAGTGAGAATGGCAGGAATTGTTTGTTCCCCACCATTAAACTCAATAGTAGTATTTGCTATATTATCATAAACAGCATTGGTAGCCGAAGGAGAGAATGAACCAGAAATTCTTAAAGTAGTTGGTAAGGTAATAACCTTACCAGCTCTTGGCCCCGAGATAGTTAAATTGGCATAATCTATTGCAGAAATAGTTTGTGTTCCGGTACCGTTATAAACTACTGTTGAGCCCGGGTTTATGGTTAGAGATGTTAGGGTACTTAAAAGGGGAGTTAAACCGTTGGTATTGGCCGTTCTTACCGTACCATTTACTGTTAGGGTGCCTGCCCCGGTTATACTTTTAGATAAGGTTACAGAAGCATTAGATTCAATGCTCATATTTGCCCTTGAGCCCAGGAAGAAGGTACCTGTTCCGGAAATAGTTTTATTAGCACCAGTTAATCGGACTGTAGTTACCTCAGAAGAATTATCTAAATTTAATCTGCCAGTCCCATTAAGCGTGACGCTACCTCCTAAAGATACAGTTGTAGCGTAAGATGAATTAAAGTTTATAATACCGGAATTGTTAGTTACCACATTATTTGTTACTGTTAGGGTACTAGCCGCTACAGGATTGAAACTTAAAGTACCACTACTTACAGTTAAAATACCCGAAATAGTGATATTCCCTGCTAAATTTAAGTTAAAAATAGGCGATGGAGTTCCTGTTGGGGTAGGGGCTGTTAACGTTAAATTATTTAAAATTCTTAATGCTCCAGTACCTGTAATTGTTTGATTAAATGCATTTACATTTATAATAAAGGTCCCATACGTGCGGTCTATAATATCTGGTGCGCTGTTTACTTCGTGAATATAAGTGCTTCCTGAATTAAATATTACTACCGCATTAGGGCTGACGGCTCCGAATGGTAAAGAATTTAGTGATCGATTATTGTAAAATGAGCCATTAGCGAAAGTTACAGCACTTTTGGGAGCTGTACCAAAAGGGGAACCAGAAAGGTTTGACTCAGCAATAAATCTGCCACCAGCCGCAAATGTTAATCCACTTGTATTCGCTAATAATTGATGATTAGCGGTGCCTGTACCCTGAAAAGTAATAACGCCAGCTACGCTCCCAGTTTGACCTGATGTTGTAGTCATATTGATAGTTAAATCTGCCCCAGCAGTAGAGTTGGTAACGGTTAGGTTACAACCAGCTGCAACCACAAAGTCGGCGCCTGAAGCTACGTTGTTTGCAATATTTAAAGTTTTATCATCTGCCACTGTAAAGGTAACGTTTGCGGCATTGCTTAAAC
Organism: Adhaeribacter swui; assembly: GCF_014217805.1. Taxonomy (NCBI): domain Bacteria; kingdom Pseudomonadati; phylum Bacteroidota; class Cytophagia; order Cytophagales; family Hymenobacteraceae; genus Adhaeribacter; species Adhaeribacter swui. The sequence goes on along the minus strand of NZ_CP055156.1, from coordinate 1,652,519 downwards.
CTAAATATCCAATAGTTTCAGTAGAGGCAAAATTTAAAGTAACGATTGGGTTCTGAACAACGCTTCCATCAAACTGTAATATATCATTAGCCGAAGGGGAAGTCCGGCTAGGAGTCCAGTTGGTTGGTTCTGTCCAATCTCCTGTCGCACTATTCCAGGTGTAAGTAGTATTGGTAATGCTAAATACAGAACTGCTAACTGATCCGGCGATCGTTGTTACGGTGATAGGGCCAGTTATTGCACCGATTGGCACAATAACATTTAGGCGGGTACTTGTTTGAGTACCTGTTTTAGTGGCTGTTACTGTATTTACGCCATCTTTACCAGTAAATTTTATAATGGTAGTTGCCGTATTAGGAAAGTTAGTGCCATTAATGGCTACTTGGTTCCCTATTATCCCAAAAGTAGCACTAAGTGAAGTAATAGTTGGCGGAGGAGCGAAAGCTTGCGTACTTGTAGCAGTACCTCCTGGGGTAGTTACAGAAATAGGGCCTAGAGTAGTTCCGGCCGGAACTTTGGCAATAATTTGCGTACTGCTGTTTACTTTAAAATCTACAGCGGTTATGTTGTTATAAAATTTTACGGAAGTTGCCCCGATAAAGCCGGTTCCTGTAATAGTTACAGTTGTATTATCAACCGGGCCAAATGCTGGACTAAAACCAGTAATTGTTGGTAAGATTTTAATTGTTCCAGAGCTTGTAACTTCACCAACCGGGTTAATTAAACTAATTGGGCCATTAGTAGCTTCACTAGGTATCACGGCAGTAACTTGAACATCGCTTACAACTGCAAAACTACTAGCCGGAACACCATTAAAACTGACATTGGTTGTATTTATTAAATTAACGCCATTTATTGTAACAGTAGCTCCGACAGCGGCTGATGCAGGAGTAAAGGAGGTAATATTAGCATTAAGAATAACAGCCTTACCCGTTAGGTTAATAGTATAAGTACTCTCATCTTCATCGTCATTTACAATAGTGATAACTGCATTTTTTGCTGAGGGTACATTATTTTTAGGCGAAAAATTAATTGTAAATGTGGTATTCCCTCCTGCTGTAACTGCCGTTGGCGTTACATTTTTAACTAATGTAAACTGATCGGCATTATCTCCGGATAAGGTAATATCCAAAATAGTTAAGTTAGCGGTACCATTATTCTCAATAGTAAATGTTACGGCATTGCTAAAGGTATTTACATTCTGATCAGCAAAAGCATAACTAGAACCGTTCGCTTTATCAGCCGTTCCTTGTTTAATATTAATTTCAGGTACATTGGTTTGCGCATTTGCATAACCTGTTATAAACAACAATAGCAGGCATAAACACTTCAGTTTATTTATAAATTTTGAATTGTAGTAGAAATGCTTCATAAAAAAGTTTTAAATAAAAGCGTAATATTATTTAAGGAATTGCTTACTTCTAATTTGGGAAGGTGAGAATTTAAATTATTTTATATTAAGATAAGCTTAATTAAATATAAATAAGGTACGCTTACAAATATAAAACTTTGATTATTAATATTTATAAAAAAGTAGAGTTATAATAAGCTAATAATATAGTGTAAACGTAATAAATAATTATATATCTGTTGGGATACAGCAATAGATATGATGATAACTGTCTCTTGTATAAGATGATGCAAAAAAAAGTAAGAAGTGCTTGTAATTAGTTCAGGACAATTATTCTTCTAAAGCAGTTACTAGATATAGTTCTTGTATACTTCTTGATACGACTCCCTTATAAAAATTAAAATAATTAAATTTGCGGACAACAACCCTGCTGTTTTGTAGCTACTTGTAAGTATAATAAGTAGCTATATAAACCAAAAAGTATTAAAATTTTTAAAAGATTACTGCTTAACAATACGGATTTGGTTAGTTCCGGTAGAAGGAGAAATTACGCGAATGATATACACGCCAGTGGCTTGGTTCCTTAAATCTACTTTTACTTCGTTGTGCGTTGGACCCACGAGAATGTTTTTGCTATAAACCACTTTGCCAAGTACATCCGTTATTGTTATAGTGGCACTTTCCGGTTCACTGCTACCAATCAACACCGACAAAGCCGGTGTATTGCTGGTTACTGGATTGGGGTACACTGATAAGGCGGGTATTACCTGATCGAAGGTAAGGGCTTTGGGACCGAAGTATTTCGTCGTACCGTTCCAGTCCGTTTGCTTTAAACGGTAGTAAAACGTTCCAGCTTGCCCTATCCGGTGGGTAAATGTATAATTCTGCACTGCGCTAGAGTTAGAGTTCTGCGACTCTACAAAGCCGACTTCTTTATAAAGCCGGGCATCGGTAGATATTTCCACGGCAAAGCCTTGATTGTTTTGTTCGGTAGCGGTTTGCCAGGTTAGCAGGGCAGTACTGCCTTTCTTGGTTACCTCAAAAGCCATCAGCTCCACGGGTAAAGGGTTATTCTGGTCAGAAACTGTAAAAATAGAAAAAGAAGATACCGTAGCGGTAATCGTGCGGTCTTTGGCGACATTCTGGTTAGATGTACTTACATCGTAAAAGGTAGTTGCATCATCTCCTTTGGTTTTCCAGACCCGGGCTTTTGTTAAGTCCTTGCCATTGTCATCATCAGCTACCCAGGATAAAGTAACATTGATAGGTTCGGTGGGTTGATTGGTTGGTAATACCTCCCACCTACGGTTAATACCTCGTCTACCTTCAACTATAACGTTAGCTCCAGGGCCGGTAATCCGGTTTACGGTTGTGAGACCCAGGTTTTGTGAACCTAATGGGCCTAAGCCTATGGTAATGCCCATCCCACCAAAGTCAGAACCTAAAGCACTTGTTATGTTCCGGAGAGTACTTAAATTTCCTACTACATAACGGCCTGAAGCTTCGCCGGTAATAGTGGCAGTTTCCCCTAAAATTAAAAAATGGCCATTGGTATTTATATTATTAGCCACCATACTAAGATTACCAGTAATACTAACATTAGCTTCTAGTACCTTATCAGCAGTACCGGATATAACCAAATTTTTATAATTAAAAGCAGGTATTATCTGATTATTACCGTTGAACTCGATAGTATTGTTATTAGTGTTCATATCAAAGGTAGGAGCAATGCCAGTAGGAGCTATGGTAAAAGTGCCAGAAACTCTTAATGCATTTGGTAAAGTAATAATCGCCTCAGCAGTTCTTACACCACTTATAGTTAGGTTAGCATAATTTTCCCCAGAAATAGTTTGTGACCCAGTACCATTATACTCTACAGTGGAGCCGGGGTTAAAAGATAGAGGTTGTAATGTACTCGCAAAAGGCGTAGTAGCACTACCCGATATGCCAACCGTGTTTGCTGAACCGGATCGCAAGGTTCCATTAATAGTTACTCTACCAGTGCCGGCAACCGTTTTTGTAACGGTGATAATAGCATCCGTTTCAACTATCATATGGGCGTTTGGGCCTAAGTTTATAGAACCACCAGTTGCCCCACTACTTTGTTGTATTGCCCCATTTTTGCCAGTGGCACCGGTACCATCTAGTCGAATAGTTGTAGCAGAAGCTGGATTAAAATTGAGGCTGCCCTTGGTAATTGTTATGTTCCGACCTATGGTAATGTTGCCAATTAGGTTGAGGTTAAATGTTGTTGCATTTGTTAAAATTAAATCTTTTTGAATGGTTAGATTGCCGATGCCAATTACAGTTTGATTAAACGCAACATTATTGATCTCGATGGTCCCATATGTGCGATTTAATAAATCTAAAGGTTTATCTATATCGTGACGATACAAAGTATTAGGATCAAATACTACTACCGTACTAGAACTAGAATTGCCAAACGGAGATCCCGCAGCAGGTGATTGGTTGTAATATTTAGCATTAGAAGAAAATTGTACGGAATTATTGAATTCGCTACCGAATGGAGAACCAGTAAAATTGCCTTTAGCTGAAAAAGTACTGGATGATTGAAATATTAAGGTATTTCCATTGTTGGCTCTATTATTAGCTATTAAGCGGTGCTCCGCGGCTCCAGTGCCATTAAATTCTAACCCTCCTGCTATAATACCTGTTTCTCCGGGTAATAAGTTAATCATCAAGTCAGCGCCAGCCGTTGAATTAGTAAAGAATAACTTTGCTCCACTTTCGATAAATAAATCTTCTTTTTCTGAAACGTTATTATCAATATTTAAAATTTTATCAGTTGCCACCGAAAAAGTTACATTAGCATCATTAATCAAACCTAAATAGCCAATGGTTTCTGGCGAGGTAAAGTTTAAACTAACAGTTGCTGCACCAGTAGTAGTGCCTGTAATTTTACCATCAAACATAAGAATATCATTGGCCGTAGGATTCGTGCGGGCGGGAGTCCAGTTGTTAGCGTTGTTCCATTCTCCGTTTTTACTATTCCAAGTATAGGTGGTATTTATAATAGTGATATTGGCGCTAGCCGTTGCTGCGGAGGTAGTTACAGTAACCTGCCCCGAAACTGCACCAAAAGGCACAACAGCATTTATTTGCGTATTATTTATATAAGTTTTAGGAGCAGTAATGGTAGCCCCGTTTTTATCTACAAACTTAACAGTAGCGGCAGATGTAAAGCTGGTGCCATTAATTATTACGGTGTTGCCAATAACTGCTGAATTATCGCCTCCAGGCCCTACTATAGAGGTAATAACCGGTGATGGAGAGAAACTGCTGGTGCTGGTTCCTGTTCCACTAGGGGTTGTTACCGAGATAAAGCCAGTGGATGTATTAGCCGGTACTACCGCAGAAATTTGTGTGTCGCTGTTTACAATAAAAGAGGCAGCTTCAACACCATTAAAAGTGACTGCAGTTGCTCCGGTAAAACTGGTTCCGGTAATTACTACGGTGCTCCCAATTGCTGCTATGTTAGGATTAAAGCCAGTTATTTTCGGGATTATATTATAAGATTGAGCGCTTGTTATGGTGCCTACCGGGTTAGTGATGCTTAGCAAACCAGTAGTAGCACCCACAGGAACAGGTGCAGTAATTTTCGTATTACTATTTATAGTAAAAGAAGCAGGTACTCCGTTAAAAGTTACCTCAGTTGTATTAATCAAGTTGGTGCCGGTAATCGTCACTGTTGCTCCAATACCTGCCCCTGTATTTGGGTCAATAGAGGTAATAGTAGCAGGTAAAATAACGGCAGTTGCAGTTAAGTTGATAATGTAGGTTCCTTCATCTGAGTCATTATTCGTGATGATTATAGACGCACTTTTAATCGATGGTGTGTTATTTTTAGGATAGAAACTTACCGTAAAGGAAGTAGTGCCACCAGCAACTATCTGGGAGGTAGTTTTTGATTTATTAAGCGTAAACTGATTAGCATCTGCCCCGGATAAAGCAACATCCGAAATTGTTAAATTAGCATTGCCGTTATTTTCGATAGTAAAGGTTATCGCAGAACTAGCAACATTCACATTTTGGCTATTAGCAAATGTATATCCTGTGCCACTTAGCCTATTAGTAGAGCCCGTTTTAACATTTATTTCGGGCTGGGTAGTTTGCGCATAGGTTATTGAGGTAACGAATAAAAGTAGAAATAAAGAAAAGAATTTTAAGTTAGGTGTAATCTTCCGTTTTAAATTACCATTCTGCATCGCTTCTTCTTTAAATCCATCTATAACTAACTTTGCTTCATTTATTCAGTTTGTAAACCAAGTATAAAATTTATCCCTGTTCATCTGTTATGATGTTGCTATCATTACCCGATACTTTTATTGTGGTAAATTTTGATAAATAAAATCGGGGCTCTCTCTTACTAACGAACTAAGCTTATTGTTTGTGTTTTAATCTTATAATTAGAAAAACATTTAATTTTAAAAAATAAGAAAAGGTTCAATAAAGCTTATACTAACTTATTGAAGTAAAGTTAAATAGACAGTTAAAAAGAAATTAGCAGAATTTAAAGTCTAATAATTGAATTCGCCAAAAGGGCTTTTAATGGTAAGCTCATTCTTTTCACTTGCTTCTACCCGGCCAATGATTTTGGCCTCTATGTTAAAAGATTGGGCAATAGCTATTAAGTCTGCCGCATAAGCCTCGTTGAGGTAAATTTCTAAACGGTGCCCCATATTAAATACTTTGTACATTTCGGCCCAGTTGGTCTGGCTTTCTTCCTGAATGATTTGGAACAGCGGCGGTATATCAAATAAGTTGTCTTTGATAATGTGTACTTGGTCGGTGAAATGCAATACTTTGGTTTGGCCGCCACCACTGCAATGCACCATGCCGTGAATATTGGCGCGATGCTGATTTAAGATTTCTTTAACTAAAGGAGCGTAGGTGCGGGTAGGCGAAAGTACTAATTTACCCACATCTAAACCGGTGCCAGTTACTTCATCCGTGAGTTTGTATTTGCCAGAATAGACTAAGTCGGAGGGAACGCCCGGGTCGAAGCTTTCCGGATACTTCTCGGCTAAATACTTATGGAAAACATCATGACGCGCGGAAGTTAAGCCATTGCTGCCCATGCCGCCGTTGTACTCGGTTTCGTAGGTAGCTTGCCCGAACGAAGCAAAACCTACAATTACATCACCGGGCTGGATGGTATGGTTCGAGATAACTTCGTCGCGGCGCATGCGGGCCGTTACGGTGCTATCCACAATAATGGTTCTCACTAAATCGCCTACATCGGCGGTTTCGCCGCCAGTGCTGTAAATACCAATGCCATTGTCGCGAAGCATTTGTAAAATTTCTTCGGTGCCGTTAATAATGGCAGCAATTACTTCGCCGGGAACCAGGTTTTTGTTCCGGCCAATAGTTGACGACAGCAAAATAGTATCGGTAGCACCTACGCACAGCAAATCGTCGGTGTTCATGATAATGGCATCCTGGGCAATTCCTTTCCAAACCGAAAGATCACCGGTTTCGCGCCAGTACAGGTAGGCTAACGCCGATTTGGTGCCCGCACCGTCGGCGTGCATGAGGTTGCAGTAATCCGGGTCGTTGCCCAGGATATCCGGGATTATTTTGCAGAAAGCCTTCGGGAAAAGCCCTTTGTCAATATTTTTTATCGCTGCGTGTACGTCTTCTTTCGAGGCCGAAACACCCCGCCGCAAATACCTGTTTTCCATGGTTTAGTTGTTGATTGTTGGTTGTTGGTTATTCGATTTAGCGTGTAGAAAAAATCAATAACCAGATACAACATTACAAAAATAAGAAAGCCGCTTTAATAAGCGGCTTTCAGATAAAGAGTTTTCCAATCTTTGCTAAAATCAGCACTTTCGCTGAAACTCACTTAAAGTTGTTTGTGAAGACACAAACAACGGCACTGCCCATTTTTACGAAAGTGCTAAAAATTTAAAATTTTAATCAGCTAGCAACTAAAAACGAACAACTAATAACGAAACTACTGCGCAATGCGGGTTACTTTAAACTCCGTGCGGCGGTTACGCTGGTGTTCTTCTTCGGTTTTGGCGTTCTTTACAATCAGGCGCGTTTCGCCGTAACCTTTAGCAGTAATTCGGTTCGAGGCAATACCTTTTGAAATGATATAATCTACGGCCGACTGGGCCCGGCGCTGCGACAAATCTAAGTTATAAGCGTCTTTGCCGCGAACGTCGGTGTGGGAGCTCAACTCGATGGTAATTTTGGGATTGTCGTTTAACGTTTGTACAATCTTATCCAGTTCGATGGCGGCATCCGGACGGATATCAGCTTTATCTAAATCGTAGTAAATATTCTCCACTACGATTGGTTTGTCTTTCACAATTTTGCTTAAAATTAAATCAGCTGTTAGGCGAATGTCGGTTTCGGGTTGGGTGAGTTGGGCTTGCGGCGGGGTTTTACCAATGGTGGTTATGGCCCGGCGGGCCGCAAAATAACCGGGATTTTCGGCTAGTATCGAGTAAGCCGTAGCTGTATCCAGTTTAAAGCTGAGTTTACCATCTGGCGAGGTAAAAGCCTGATCGACGGCGGTACCTTTGGCATCTTGCAACTCTACCCGGATCCGGCTCATGGGTCGGTAATTGGTAGTATTGGGTAATAACTCCCGAACGGTAACGTCTACGTAGAAATTAACCAGTTTAGGCTTCGCTTTCTTAAAAAAGTAAATGTCGTCGCTGCCTTTACCACCGGCCCGGTTCGACGAAAAATAACCCGACTCGTTGTTGAGCATGTACGGAGCAAAATCGTCGGCATTGGAATTAACGGGTACGCCCAGGTTTACAGGTTTGCCGTTATCTATCCGGAAAATATCTAAATTACCTAAGCCCGGATGGCCATCGGAAGAAATATACAAAGTGCCGTCGGCGGCAACAAACGGGAAGTTTTCGTTGCCCGGCGTATTAATTTCCGGACCTAAGTTTTCGGGAGCGGAGAACCGGCCTTGCGCATCCAATGTAGAGCGGTAAATATCGTTGCCGCCCTGGCCGCCTTTGCGGTCGGAGGCAAAATACAAGGTTTTGCCATCCGGCGAAAGTACCGGCGATGAATCCCAGGCATCTTTACTGTTGATGCTGAGTAACCGCGGCTCCGACCAAGTGCCTTTAAACCGCGAAACGTATAAATCTACGTTTAAAGTACCTTTGCGCTTGCCGGTATTGCTGCGGGCAAAAATCATAGTGGTACCGTCTTTACTAAAAGTTACGGCTGCTTCGTGGGCATCGGGGGTGTTAATGGGCGCGCCGATTTTCCGGACAGAGCCACCGGTTAATTGAACCGAATCATCGAAACGAATTGCAAAAATATCGTTAAAACCCTCGCCGTTGCCGGCATATTTTTTACCATCGCGGGTAGAAGAGAAATACAATTCGCCGTTGAGCAGGGTAGGGGCAAACTCCGCCGCTTCGGTATTTAATTGATCTAATGGTTTTACTTCGTTGTAGGTTTTGGTGTTGATTATTTCCGGAATAGCTCCCAGATTGCCCGCTTCGCGTTGGGCGCGCGATACCAAAAGTTTATTACTGCCCGCTTCGGCGTAACGCGAAAACTGGGCGCCGGCTTCGTTGTATTTGGCGTTGGCTTTTAAGGCCAAGCCATAGTAAAAGATCGCTTCTTCTTTTTTTAAGCCGGTATTAAGGGCGGCCTGGTAAAAAGGCTCGGCTTGTGCAATGCGGTTTGATAGACGGTACGATTCGGCTAATTTAAAATTTACGGGGCCGGGTTCGTTCGTATTTTTAAGGGCCTGCTGGTATAAACGAATGGCTTCTTCGTATTCGCCCTGCGCAAATTTTTTATCGGCTTTTCCTACGCTGCTTAAGGTTTTGCAAGAAGTAAATCCCGCCAAGACGGCGAGCAAGGCAATCAGGTAAAATCTATTCATATTATGGTAGCGTGGCAAGTAGCTGGTAATTTTTAAAATTTTTACGTTTTACTATTCTTTTGAGTAATACTGGCATTACAAATAGCAAGTGGCTAATTACCATTAAATAAAACGGGTAATAACCGTAAATACTAAAGAAACCAATATTATTTAAAATCAAGGTAATATATAAACGTAAAACTTAAACAAAATATTTGGCTAGCCAGCTTTCTTTTGCGGGTTTAGGCCAGGCCGATTGCAATTGACCACTCGTGTTAAGCAAGGTGTCAAAGTAAAGCGAATCGGCCTGAATTAATCCTTCTTTAATTTTATTTTTTATTTCGGGCAAAGGCACCGTTTGAATGGTATCGTTGTGCAAAAAGGCCAACTGGGTACGGTCGAAGAAAGACACGTGGAGCATGGTTTCCAGCTGCTTCACAAAATGAACGGAAGCATCGATGGAGCAACCACTCGGCGAGTTTACGTCTTCGTTGTTCGCAATAACCAAGAAACGATTGTATAATATTTCCGCGGAAGCCTGCAACTTAGAGCCGTGGCTGGTCCATTGGGTAATAAAATCTACTAAAACCGGCTTTATTCGCTCTACTTCTTCATCGGTTAAAGGTCGGCTGGCCTGGTAAATCCATAGGCGGGAACGGGGTGGTAATTGATCAAAGGGGATGTACATATTTCTTAGTGGTTAGGCCAAAGCGCACATCAATTAATTTAAAGTAGTGGCTTTGGAAGGTTGTTGTATATACTTATAACCGAAATGGGCCGAAAAGTTTGGCACTCGCTTCTTTAAAAACGAAAAATTTTAAAAAAATTTATTTTCTGATAAATAAAGATAGTTCCACGAGGAGGTAATACTGGAGTGATAACCCCGGTCGGTACCTTATAACTTACTTATTTGATTAACTAAACCTGCTCTAGTCTAAAGGCGATGGATTGTTAACTTTGGATCATAGACCATCAACAAAATTAAGCGTTCAGGTTTTCGGCCGAGGCAATGAGTTCGGCAATGTCGAATACTTTTACCTGATCTTCCTGGTTTTTGTTTTTTACGCCATCGCTGAGCATGGTCATGCAAAAAGGACAACCCACCGCAATTACCGAGGCGCCGGTTGCGAGAGCCTCTTCGGTCCGTTCGATATTTATATCTTTTTTGCCGGGTTCGGGTTCTTTCCACATTTGGGCACCCCCGGCGCCGCAGCAAAGCCCATTGGCCCGACTTCGTTTCATTTCTACTAAATCAGCATCTAGCGCAGCTAAAACCTCGCGGGGCGCTTCGTATACGCCATTGGCCCGGCCTAGGTAACACGAATCGTGAAAGGTGATGCGCTTGCCTTTAAATGCTTCGCCACCCGCTACGCGCACTTTACCTTCGTTGATTAGCTGCTGCAAAAACGTAGAATGGTGAATAACCTCGTAATTGCCGCCTAAAGCAGGGTATTCGTTTTTGAGGGTGTTAAAGCAGTGCGGGCACGCCGTTACAATTTTATTAATATTATAGCCATTCAGCACTTCAATATTGGTCATGGCCTGCATCTGGAACAAGAATTCGTTGCCGGCCCGTTTTGCCGGGTCGCCGGTGCAGCTTTCTTCTAAACCTAAAACCGCGTATTTGATACCTACATGCTCCAGTATGCGCACAAAAGCACGCGTTACATTCTTGTACCGATCATCAAAAGCGCCGGTGCAACCCACCCAAAATAATATTTCCGGTTCTTCTCCGCGAGCCATTAAATTAGCCATAACGGGCACCGTAATTTGTTTCTTCTCACTCATGGATTTAGATATTAGACGCTAGATATTAGACTTGAAATATGTAAAGACGTATCTATATCTAGTTAACGGATGAATTCGGATGTTAATTTTAATTTTTAAAAATCACCCAATTGATATTTTTATTATCAGCAGCATTACCCGAAATAGAAAAATTTAAAAAACCTTTCAACCTTACAATCTTTCAACTTTAAAACTTTCTAACCTGCAACTTGTAACCTACAACTTGTAACCTACTTCACGTTCACAAACAGGTTGTCGGCCCAGTTCAGGCGGTCGGAGGGCGAAAAGGCCCAGGGAGCGCCGTTGTTTTCGATGTTGGTAAACATGGCGTTTAAAGCCGCCGGTGCCGCTGATTCTTCAAGTACCAGAAAGCGCCGCATTTCCATAATAGACGATAACTGATCGATGTTAACGGGGCAGGCTTCTACGCAGGCGTTGCAGGTAGTGCAGGCCCAAAGTTCTTCGGGCGTTACGTAGCCGCGCAGCAAAGTTTTTTCTTCGGTTACTTTTACCCGCTCTTCGCCTTGTTCGTGGTAATGGTTTGGTTTAAAAATAGCCGGATGTTCGCCTTTTTCTTCCATGCGGTCGCGGGTATCCATTACAATTTTACGCGGCGACAGTAGCTTGCCGGTAATGTTAGCGGGACACACATCCGTACAACGGCCGCACTCGGTACAGGTATACGCGTCCATTAACTGCTTCCACGACAAATCTTCTACATCCTTTGCTCCGAATTTTTGCGGCTCCACTACTTCGGATAAAGGCGGTACCTGGTAGCTGGGGTCCAACATAGCTTTAATTTCGTGGGTAATGCTCTCGTTGGTGGTAAATTGCCCTTTGGGCTCCAGCTTGGAGTAATACACGTTCGGGAAAGCCATAATAATGTGGAAGTGCTTGGAACTAGGCAAATAATTTAAAAAAGCGAAGATGCCCAGAATGTGAAACCACCACCCCACGCTGCGCACGGCTTCTAAAGCCGATACGTTGGTGGTGTTCAACCCATTTACCAGCAGATTACTAATCGGGAAGCTACCCGTTAATTCCTCGCCCGAAATAGCCGCTAATTTTAAATCGGCGGTATTAAAAGTAAACAAAGCCAGCATCAACACGATTTCAGTAATTAAAATAACGTTCGCATCCAGCTTAGACCAGGCCCGCATTTCTGGTCCGCGGGTTAAGCGGGGTACTTTTGTGATGTTTCTTCGAATTAGAAACAGAACGCAAGCAATTATTACCAGAAAGGCCAGAACCTCGTTTACGGCCATTAAGCCGCTGTAAACCAGACCCAGAAAACGCAATGCCCGATGGGTGCCAAAAATGCCATCAATAATAATTTCCAGCACTTCAATGTTTATCACCACAAAACCCACGTAAACAATGCCGTGCAGAATAGCCGGCCAAGGGCGTTTAAACATTTTCTGTTGGCCGAAAGCAACCAACAATAATTTATTTAAGCGTTCTGAGTTATTACCGTTTATTTTTTTATCCCGGCCCAGATTAATATTCCGACGAATTTTTTGGATTTGCCAGACAAATAAACCCACCGCTAAAACCGTGATTAGCAGAAATATGATGTTGCTTATCATAAGCGAAGAATTTGTTATGCATACCGAGTACGTAAGATACTAAACAATTATTACATATTTTAATCAAAATTATTTCGCCAATCTATTTGCAACATCCGTACAAAGTGTTACTTTTGCATCACTTTTTAACGAAAGGAGCTGGTGATGTAGCTCAGTCGGTAGAGCAAAGGACTGAAAATCCTTGTGTCGTTGGTTCGATTCCAATCATCACCACCAGCTTTAAAAGCCTCAGAGAAATCTGAGGCTTTTTTTATGCGTACTATTTAAGGTTTTGCCCTTCATCAGTCTAGTATGAGATCAGCATGAGACTAATTAACTATACGTAATCTCGCGCACAGGGCTTATTTTCTATCCTACTTTAATTATCTACTGACTCCCTCTTCTGCGGCAAAAAGCTTATTATAATCTACTGGGTACATGAAGTTAGCGGTTAAACTTAATACCCTCCATGGGTTTTCATTAGCTATTTAAGGTAGCTTCTTAAAAATATGATGAAGATTTTACTTAATAATAATTGGTTCTGAGTAGTCTTAAGCAATTATGTAAAATTTAAACATTAGCAAATGGCAGCCAACTTCAAGCTCTTTACCTAATCATCCTAATCTAAATATAAGTCGTATACTACTAATTAGAGGCATAATCATTTAATTGTAAGACCATGAACGTAGCACCAAAACCAAACCATTTGGAGCGCCTTAATAGCGCCAGTAATCCCAGGTGGATGGATGCCTTACGCTTCCTGCTGGGATTGTTTCTTTTTGTAAAAGGTATCTTGTTTTTAGAGCACAACAGTGATGTGTTTTATCTATTCAGTTCCAGTCAACGGCTGGTATCTATGGAAAAAGCCCTGCTATTCACCAGTATGTTTCATATTGTAGGCGGACTGATGATTGCCATTGGTTGTTTAACCCGTTTTGCCATACTTTGCCAGTTCCCGATTGTAATTACCGCCATGCTGGTGGTGAACCCGCAGCGGGGTGTCCGGTTAGAAAATACAGAACTCTGGCTCTCTATCCTTATAACGGGCTTGTTGGTATTTTTTATGATTGTTGGCCCGGGGCGCTATTCAGTAGATAATAAGATTTTTCGTCCGCAATTGCCTGCTTCGGAACATTAAAAAACTTTCCCCTGCCTGCTTCAGCAGGAATGTTTAATCGATGAAGAAAGAATTATGCGGGGGTGGTAAAAACGGAGCTTCTAAATCAATCATTTCCAGAAGGGTTGATTCAATCATTTTACTCATTCCATTTAAAGCCAGATCGTTAGGCTCCAAGCCAAAAGGTTCCTCAATTTCACTCACAACAGCATCTAAGCCCATAAAGGCGTATCCCGTTAGTACAACAAATAAGGGCGTCATCCAGCCGCTACTATCCACTAAGCCAAAAGGTAACAAATAGCAATAAGCATAAACAGTGCGGTGTAAAAGCAAAGTATAAGGGAAAGGAATAGGCGTGTTGGCAATTCTTTCACAGCCGCCAACAATTTCAGACAGTTTGTTCAAATTATAATCAAAAGCCGTTTCTGTCACAGAATCGATGTGTCCTTCCTGCTTTCTTTGTTGTATCCAAATTCCTAATTCCTTTAATATGCGTATGGGCTTATACTGACCTTTCTGGATAGAAGTAGCTAAGGATGTGGGTAATAACCGGGTCAGGTCAGAGTTGGCTTCTGTTTGCCGGAGCTGATGCTTAAGGGTGTAAGTAAAAGCAATTAGAAGATGCACAAACAAACTTACCTGGGGTGAATTTGCCGACAGGCCACTCATGGTTATTGCTTGCCGGGTTAAAGACCGAGTGGTATTTAAGAGTGAGCCCCAGAGTTTGCGCGCTTCCCAAAAGCGTTCATAACTGGCATTATTCCGGAACCCTAAGAAAATGGCTAAAGCAATACCAATAAAAGTTAAAGGAACCGGATTAAAAGAAAAATCATAATCCAATAACTTTCCCCGGAAGTAGACTACCAGTACAGAAAATAAAAATAAAAAGACTAACCGGGGCAGAATATCCTTTAAAATGGAGCCCCGCCAGACAAAAAGTAAACGAAGCCAATTTTGTTTTTCTCTTACAATCATAATCGTTCCATCCTGAATGATAGATAGTTTTGGGAACATCGTTAACCGGGAGCTACCTATCTTTGCCTAACTACGTATGAAAGTACTGGAAGAGCGACGATAAAAACACTAGATGGAAAGAAAGATCATTAATAAAGGAATTCCTATTTCGGTTTCTTTAACTCCCACCTTAGAGGCGGAGAACATTCGGCCCCAGATTTCACCCAATAAACAAAGGCTATTACTAATGGCAGCTTTGGCCGTTTTGGTAGGAGTGTGTATCAGTTTCATTGCTAAATTATTGGTTTACTTAATTGATCTGGTTACGAATATCTCTTTTTATGGGAGCTTTTCGGTAGAACCAAACAGCCCTGCGCATCATTCCTTGGGTGCGTTTGTGATAGTGGTGCCGGTTATTGGCGGAATAATTATTGGGTTAATGGCTTTGTACGGCTCCAAGGCCATTCGGGGGCATGGCATTCCTGAGGCTATGGAGCAGGTTTTAACCAATCAAAGTAAAATAAAACCTTCCATCACTTATTTAAAACCGGTTTCTTCGGCTATCTCTATTGGTACAGGCGGTCCGTTTGGGGCAGAAGGGCCAATTATTGCCACGGGCGGGGCACTTGGTTCCACGTTGGGGCAATTATTAAATATTACCCACATTGAGCGTAAAATACTACTCGCCGCCGGGGCTACTGCCGGTATGTCGGCCATATTCGGTAGCCCGATTGCCGCTATTTTCCTGGCTATTGAGTTGCTGTTATTTGAGTTTTCGCCCCGTTCTATTATTCCGGTAGCTTTGGCCTGTATTACCGGAGCCGCCGGGCACCATTATTTGTTTGAATCAGGGCCAGTTTTCCCTATCGAAAAATTTATTACGGTTCCTTCTAACACCGCTTTAGCTGCCTATAGTGCTATCGGAATTTTAGTAGGCATAGTATCGGTGCTGGTGACCAAAGCGGTTTATTGGATTGAAGATGCTTTCGAAAAGCTGCCGATCCACTGGATGTGGTGGCCCTCCTTGGGCGGATTAGTAGTGGGAGTGGTGGGGTATTTTGCGCCACGTACTCTGGGTGTGGGCTATGAGAATATTACCGATATTCTCTCGGGTACGATGCCCTTACAGATAGTATTATCGTTGTGCTTTTTTAAATTTATTTCTTGGGCCATTGCCTTAGGGAGTGGCACGTCCGGTGGTACCCTGGCGCCTTTGTTAACGATTGGTGCGGCTACGGGTGCTTTATTAGGAGGATTGATTAACTATTTGTTTCCAGGTGCGGGTATTACGCTTACCTTAGCGGCTCTGGTAGGCATGTCGGCTATGTTTGCGGGAGCTTCCCGGGCGCTGCTCACCTCTATTATTTTTGCCATTGAAACCACCGCGCAGTCGAATGCTTTACTGCCGCTTTTAGCTTCCTGTACTGCCTCGTATTTTATTTCCTTTTTTCTGATGGAGAATACCATTATGACCGAGAAAATTGCTCGCCGGGGAGTAAAAACACCGCATTCCTACGAGCCGGATATTTTGGAAAAAACAAGCATTGGCCAGGTGATTCAGGAGAATGGACTCGCTCTAAGTGCGGAAAATCAGATTGGCGAAGTCCGGGAATGGTTGAAAAAAGAGCAGGAAGATACCAATAACTATTTTGTTATAGTAAATCCGGACCAAAGCTTCAAGGGTATCATCAGTTCTTCCAACTTATTTAGTAATCATCATCAGCCGGATACTTTAGTCGGAACCCTCATAAAACGAAAACCCACTTCTATATCTATTGCCAGCAGCCTGCGTACGGCGGTAGAAATAATGGCGAAAGAAAATGTAGACGTTTTACCCGTAGTATCCAAAGAAAATACGTTGATTGGCGTGCTCACTTATAAAGATATAATTGCGGCCTATAAAAAGAACATAGAAGAGCACGAAAAACAAGTTCCTAATCTCTCCCTGAAAAAGTACCGGCTACGGATATTGCAACACGGACAAAAATTAATGACGACAGGAAAAAAGAATGCAAAAGAATAGCTCATAATCTGAACTGGTAGAAAATAACAAGCAGAAGCCGATTCTAAAATGGTGGAATGATTAGCGGTAACGGCGTTTCCATACTTTATACCAGTGCTTGTTTATCGGATAACGGCGGTGTGGCGTTAGGTTATTAAATACTAGGGCCACGAGCAAGAGTATTATTACGCCCGATAGTACCGGGCTTAACACGTAAAAGTAGCCTAAGCTTTGAATTTTAGGCGAACCGATAGTAGCGATTAAGGCGGTAGCTCCGCCCGGCGGGTGCAGGGTTTTTGTTATTTGCATCAACACAATGGAAAGCGATACCGAAAGCGCACTAGCCAGCCATAACTCATGAGGAATTAACTGATGGACGGTAACCCCTACCAGGGCCGAAAGAACATGTCCGCCGATTAAATTACGGGGTTGAGCCAAAGGGCTATTGATAATACCATAGGTTAACACGGAAGAAGCGCCAAAAGAGCCAATTAAAAAAAGATTATCGGATGCCGAGAAATAGCGGCTGTTTAATAAACCAATTAAGCTAATGCCTATAAAAGAGCCAATAAAAGTCCAGAAATGTTCTTGGAAATCCAGCAGCGTTTCTTTATAAAAAACATACCTGGCTCGACGGGCATGCTTTTTCAACTTTTTCTTCATGCAATAATTTCTAAATAGAATTTTAAACAAAGGTAGCGAGAGAAAGTTTCCCCGAAAGATTCTGTAGCAAATTTGCGGGATGGGCCTTTGTTTTAATTACAGGTATTAGCAGAAGATAATCCGCTTTTTTAAATTATGCCTTTTGGAGATTGTAGATCGGAGGAGCTGTGAACCTAAGCCCGCTTTTTTTAAGATTTGGTTTTAAGAAGTGCTAAAATTTTAAATAATGCGGCGTTAAAAACAATTCAAATAAAAAAGCCATCTCCTGCGTAAGAAGATGGCTTCCTGAAATTTGAAAATTTTTAAAATTAGTACGGCTTCGCTTCGTGCGAAACTTCCTGGGCTTCTTGTACGCCGGCTTGTGGCGAAGTTGCTCCGCTTGGTCCTTTATCTTCTTGCGATTTAGTAGTTTTGCTTAATCCTTCGGCTACCCGACGGCCATAATCTTCATCGGCTAAAGTAAAGTTCTCAATCATTTTATCCTGAATACGCTTGTCGCAAGTAGCCAAGGTATTTACCAGGTTGTTAATTAAATCGTCGCGTTCCCAATCTTCAAAGTTCCGGTACGTTTCGCCGGCCTGTTTAAAGTCGTTGGTACGGTCGATCTTCTGACGAACTAAATTTGCTTCGTAGCGCGGCATATAATCTTTACCGACTTTTGGAGCTTCTTTTACATTGTTTAAGGTAGAGGGCTCGTAGTTTATGTGCTTGTTCTGGCCTTGTGCAAAGTCTGTTTTGTAAGACATTTGTCCACCACGCTGGTTCGTTACCACCTGGTTCTTAGGAGCGTTAATTGGCAATTGCAAGTAGTTTGGTCCTACGCGGTAACGCTGGGTATCAGAATAGGAGAAAGTCCGGCCCTGTAACATTTTGTCATCAGAGAAATCCAAACCATCAACTAAAACGCCGGTACCAAAAGCAGACTGCTCTACTTCGTTAAAATAATCTTCCGGATTCCGGTTCAAAGTCATTTTACCTACTGGCAAGAACGGGAACTGATCGGTTGGCCACAGCTTGGTATCGTCCAACGGATCAAAGTCTAATTCTGGATGCTCATCATCGCTCATAATCTGCACGCACAATTCCCACTCCGGATAGTCGCCTTTATCAATAGCCTGGAACAAATCCTGGGTAGCGTGGTTAAAGTTTTTCGCCTGAATAGCTTCGGCTTCGGCTTGGGTTAAGTTACGAATGCCTTGTTTCAATGGCTCCCAGTGGTATTTAACCAACACGGCTTCGCCATCGGCATTTACCCACTTGTAGGTGTTTACGCCAGAGCCTTGCATTTGCCGGTAGTTAGCCGGAATACCCCACGGCGAAAACAGGAAAGTAGCCATATGGGTAGATTCCGGAGTATTGCAGATAAAATCAAATATCCGCTCGCCACTTTGAATGTTGGTTACCGGATCTGGTTTTTGCGAGTGAATTAAATCCGGAAATTTCATGGCATCCCGGATAAAGAAAATTTTAAGGTTATTACCTACTAAATCCCAGTTACCATCTTCGGTGTAAAATTTAACGGCAAAACCACGCGGGTCGCGCAAGGTTTCTGGAGAATGGCCCCCGTGACCTACCGTAGAAAACCGCACGAATACCGGGGTTTGTTTTCCTTTTTGCTGAAATAATTTAGCACGGGTGTATTTGGCAATTGGCTCGCCGCCTACTGTACCGTAAGCTTCAAAAATACCGTGAGCTCCGGCTCCGCGAGCGTGCACTACACGTTCCGGAATCCGTTCGCGGTCGAAGTGAGAGATTTTTTCTATAAAGTGGTAGTTCTCCATGGTAGCCGGTCCCCGGTTACCAACGGTGCGGATATTCTGGTTGTCAGTAACGGGGTGTCCTTGCCGGGTGGTGAGAATTTGTTTCTCGCCGCTGGTAGCTGCTCCGTTAGTAGCAGTACCGTTTTGCCCGGATGAGTTTTGTGTTCCGTTTTCTTCTGGTTGCATAAGTTTAGTATTAGATAAAATTATTATTTACCATTAAATCGAGCCCCAAGTTACGATTCACCGATTTAAATTCCATTAATAAACAATTAATTTCTTGATAAGGCTTTTAGAATCAACCATAATAAAAAAGCCGACGCGTATAAGGCTACTTTCTTGTTAGGGTCTATAACTTGTTAAACTAACAATTAAATTTAAACAGGTAGCTTTTTCGAAAGTTTATAACCTTTTACTCCACTTTTAATTTACAATATTGATATAAGTCGTAGGATGCCGAAGCATAGCCTTTTTTATAAGCTTGCGAAAAAAACTGACAAGCCTCGTCTTTCCGGTCTAAATCGTAATAAGCTTTGCCAATTAAGTAAAGCAAGCGGCCTTCCTGCGATTTATTAGTTAAGGCTTGCTGGTAATCCGGGATTGCTTTTTGAGGCTCGCCTATTAAATAATAACAATAACCCCGGTATAATAAAGCTTCGCTCCGTTTAAGGGCATCGGTGTGCGGAAATTTTAAAAAAGAGCTAAAATCCTGAATGGCTTGCGGATAGGTATTTAAAAAAGTAGCCCGGATCATGCCACGTTCAAAATAGGCGGGTGCATAAACCTGGTTTACCTGAATGGCCCGTGTCATTTGGTTTTCGGCTAAGGTGTCGCGGCGCAGCTTTTCGTAACACCGTCCTTTATCGTAAAATAACTCGGCAGCAGGTTGCTTGGTTCGTGTAATAGCTTCGTTTAAGTCCGAGATAGCGGCCGGATAATTCTCGTAAACATTCATCTCGATTCTGGCCCTACGCGAGTAAGCATCGACAAAGTTGGGTTTAAAATATATGGTTTTGGTGAGTAAGCTGTGGGCCCGGCTCCATTGTTCCGTTTTAATATATTGCAGCGCCGCCCGGTAGTTACTCATACCGGTAATATGGTCCATTAATAATTTTACCAGCAAGCTGGCTATTATAATGCCTACAAAAATGGCAATAACTATTTTTAAATCTTTGCGTTGAAATTGCCGCTGGGGAATGTTGCGGTAGTGCCGTTCAGCATAAGTAGCTGGTTCCCGGGTGCGCACCGGAACCTGGTACTGGGTTTGTTGCATGGCACGTAGCTGCGCAAGTAAGTATTGCAACTGCCAATCATACACAGCGCGCTTCTTCTCGTCGGATAAAACCTGATACGCCTCGTTCACCACCTTAAACTTTTCTTCAAACAAAGGGTTGCCCTGGTGTTTATCCGGGTGATACTGCCGGGCCAGCCTCTTGTAAGCAGCTTTTATTTCGGCGGCCGTAGCAGAAGGATTTACTTCTAATACGGTATAATAATTCTGATTCAAAGATACCTGCGGATTATATATAAGCGCTATTTTAAAAATAACGCTTTTTTTAGACAATTATGCTTTAAAATTCGTAATACAATTTTCAAATAATAGTGGTTCCTTAATATTTTTTACTTTAATAACGTACACGTAACTAGACTTAACTAAACCAACACTATGCTTAACGACGACAAAGGCTCTAAAACGGAAAGCCTGATCAGCAATTTAATGGGTTATATTGATACCCGCATCGATCTGATAAAGTTAGAAGTACAAACCAAACTGAAAGATGGGTTTGTAGGCTTAATGCGCGCCGTAGTACTAGGCTTTGCTGCTTTTATGGCCTTAATATTTTTTAATATATTTATTGGCCTACTCCTGAATGATTTACTCGATAGCCATTTTTGGGGTTTCGGAATTGTAACTTTATTCTACGTTATTTTGCTAGTAATAGTAATTATGGGCGTTGATAAAAAAATATTTAATAACCTGGCCGACAAAACTTTCGATAATACTGTATACAAAGACGATAAAAGAAATCAACCATTATGAACGAACTAAATAATCCGCTTTTCGAAGATAAAAGAGAGTTTTTGGAAAGACAGAAGCAAGAATATAAGAATGCTTTACTGGGCGATGTTGCAGAATTAAAAAATCAATCGCAGGAAATAGGCAAAAAGGTGCTTATTGGCGGCGGCGCTTTAGTGGGAGTGTGGTTATTAAGTAAAATGCTTCGGGGAGGAGGAGGCCGTAAAAAAAAAAGTAAAGCCTTAAAAACTGGTCTGCAAAAACAGCTAACAGCAACTACTACGCGAACAGCTGCTGCTGGTACGCACCGGGATGGTATTGCCCCCGATAACGATAATTACAACTACCAGGCGGGCCAGGTACCGCCGGTAAGTTCGTTTTACCAGCCCCAATCGCCGCAACCCTCGTTTATGGGCGAGTTAACCAAGGCTTTTATGGAGTCCGAAATGGCTAAAGCTTTATCTACCCAAATTACGGCGTTTTTATTGGTGTATGTTACCAAAAAATTAGAAGACTACCTGCAAGTGCCCAAAAATCCTGATATTGTGGTCACAAAAGAGCCTGAAACCAGGGATATTGATTTTTCATACCACGAAGAGGATGCCGTTTAGCCGGATTTACGAACAAATAGTCCAGAAAAAACAACAGAAACAAAAGTTATTTGCGGTACTGCTCGACCCTGATAATCTAACAGCAGCAGCTTGCGAGAGACTTATTCAAATGAGTGAGTCTTATTCTATCGATTATTTTTTGGTAGGCGGCAGCCTGGTTACTACCGCTAACCAGGGGCCGCTTATTTCTTTATTAAAGCAAAAAAGCAACATTCCGGTAATTCTTTTCCCCAGCAGTAGCTTACACATTGATGCGCAAGCTGATGCTATATTATTGCTTTCGTTGATATCGGGCCGTAATCCGGAATTTTTAATTGGGCAGCACGTACTGGCTGCCCCTCTTTTAAAAGCCAGCAAATTAGAAGTTTTACCTACGGGTTATATGCTTATTGATGCCGGGCAACCCACCACGGCGTCGTATATGAGCGGCAGTATGCCCATACCCCGTAATAAGCCCACTATCGCCGCCAGCACGGCTTTAGCGGGTGAGTTGTTAGGATTGCGCCTTATTTTTTTAGATGCGGGCAGCGGCGCACAAAACCCTATACCGGCAGCTATGATTCAGGCGGTAAGGCAAGCTACGGAGGTACCTTTGATTGTGGGTGGTGGCATTAATTCGGCGCAAAAAATAGAAGATGCTTTGCAGGCCGGCGCAGATATGATTGTGGTGGGCAGTGAGGTTGAAAGTAACCCGGAGTTTATGCAAACCATTGCCTCCGTCCGGAGCCGGGTGAATGCTTTTGAATAATTCCTAAATCATAAAAATTTAAAAAACAGAAAAGCCGCTAAAGATCATTTAGCGGCTTTTCTGTTTTTAAATTTTTAATTAAATATTCATGGCTGATTCCCGGCGACGCATTTTACCGGCCGGAATACCAAACATCATTTTAAAACGACGGCAGAAATAAGCGGTATCTTTGTAGCCTACTTCTTTACCAATTTCGCGGATGCTTTTCTTGGTAGTGCGCAGCAAGAATACAGCGCGCTCCATGCGCTGGTACTCAATGTAATCCTGCGGGTTAATACCGGTAAGCATTTTAAAATATTGGCCTACGTAGTCCTCCGATACGTTTGCTACGTTAGAAAGTACCTTGTTCGATAAATCGCCACCAATATTTTCTTTAATGTAGTTGAACAGGTCAATCAAACGAGGATCTTTAAAGTAGGTGCTGTTGGTAGCCAATTGCTCCACGAACATCTTGTTTTTAAGAATGTACCGGATTATCTCTACCATAATGTTTTCGGTATAGATATTTATCAGGCGTTCTTTACCCGGTAAATCCTGCATGCTTTCCTCAATTACTTTAATAATTAAGTTAGCCAGCTTAGAATTGTTAGAGATTAAGAAGGCCGGCACATCCAACGACGAAAAGAAATTAACCGAATCAAACACCTTGGCTTCAAAACTTACGAAGCTGTGGCTTTCCTCGGCATCCCCGATTAAATCCAAATCGTTGTTGCTCCGGAAGAACTTTTCTTTATTGCTGATTAAGTCATCATTAGATATCATGCGGCTATCAGGATCGCCGTAATAAATCTTTGTGCTCCGGCCACCGGGCACAAATAACATCTCGCCTTCTTCTACAACTTGCTTCTCATCGCCAAAGGCAATTACCCCTCTGTGGAGCAATATAAGGTTATTGCCTACGTCATAATAGTTCCGGACACCAAATGGTTGCTGCAATACATAATTCTTAGATTTAATATATCGCACCGCCAGGGATTCAATAACCTTATTGTAATCTTCCATGATTGGTATTTTATCGTTATTTTATTGATAGTTAGATTATAGTGTTTAAAATTACTATATATCTTTTAAAAAGTCAAAATTAATTGAAAAATTATTATACGCCAATTAATCGATATATTATTTTTGAACAGTACTATTTCAACATAGCAGTATTCTGTTATTTAAGTAGCTCTCTTGATATTACTATTTTCTGGATCTCTGAAGTGCCTTCGTAGATTTGGGTAATTTTGGCATCGCGCATGAGCCGTTCTACGTGATATTCTTTCACAAAACCATAGCCGCCATGTACCTGCACGGCTTCAACAGTGGTGTCCATGGCTACCTTAGAAGAAAACAATTTTGCCATAGCGCCAGATTTGGCGTAATCTCGTCCGGCATCTTTGTCGCTGGCCGCTTGCAGGCAAAGTAGCCGGGCTGCTTCTATGTTGGTAGCCATATCGGCTAACTTAAACTGAATGGCCTGGTGTTTAGCAATTTCAACTCCAAAGGCTTTGCGTTCTTTCGCGTATTTAACGGATAACTCGTAAGCTCCGGAAGCAATTCCTAAAGCTTGGGCAGCTATTCCAATGCGGCCCCCATTTAATACGCTCATGGCAAACTTAAATCCAAATCCGTCTTCGCCGATGTGGTTCTCTTTGGGCACTTTTACATCGGTAAACATTAAAGAATGCGTATCCGAACCACGTATGCCCAATTTGTTTTCTTTTTTGCCAACCACAAAACCCGGTGTGTCCCGCTCCACTATAAACGCATTAATGCCTTTGTGCCGCTTTTCGGGGTAAGTTTGGGCAATTACCAGGTAAACCGTAGCAGTGCTGCCGTTCGTAATCCAGTTTTTGGTACCATTAAGAAGATAATAATCCCCATAATCAACGGCAGTGGTACGTTGCATGGTAGCATCAGAACCAGCTTCGGGTTCTGATAAGCAGAAGGCACCAATAATTTCGCCGGTAGCTAGCTTGTGCAGGTATTTTTGCTTTTGTTCTTCGGTGCCGTATTTTTCCAGGCCCCAGCATACCAGCGAGTTGTTCACCGACATTACCACCGATGCCGAGGCATCTACCTTCGAGATTTCTTCCATGGCCAGTACGTATGAAACGGTATCCATGCCACCACCGCTGTATTTGGGGTCTACCATCATGCCCAGGAAGCCAAGCTCGCCCATTTTTTTTATTTGCTCCGCCGGAAATTTTTGCTCCTCGTCGCGTTCAATAACTCCCGGTAATAATTCGGTTTGGGCAAAATCACGAGCCGCTTCTTGCACAGCTAATTGTTCTTCGGTTAATCTGAAATCCATTTTGCTTTATGAGGTTATATGAAGTTATATGAAGTTATATGAAGTTATATGAAGTAATGCCCCTATATGGCTAAACTACGGGCTTTTAGTAAAACAATTGACTTAACGCACCCACTAATTACTATTACGTTTTATTTAGCATATAGCCGAGGTTAAGTATTTAAATATACTATACGTAAAACGCAAAACTAATATGCATGCATACCTTTTATTTAAAATTTATAAACTATTTGTAACGGAAGTTCTCAACAAAACTATAGGTTAATTATATAAAAGCGGTATAGCGTTAGAAACAGGGTGGATTGATAAGTTGCTAAAACAAAAATGCCCCTGCTTTGCAAAGCAGAGGCATTAAAATTAAAATATTTTAAAAATTTAGAGGGTAGGTGCTTAATCGCGACGGCCCATTAAAAGCGAAACATAATACAGTAAGGTAGCTAAAGAACCCAGGGCAGCTACTACGTAAGTTAAAGCAGCCCATTTTAAAGAATCTTTGGCCATGGCGTGTTCCTGGGTGGTTACTACTCCCCGGCGGTCCATCCAGGCTAAGGCCCGTCTGCTGGCATCAAACTCCACCGGCAAGGTAATAAAGCTAAATAAGGTGGTTAAGGCAAACAGCGCTACCCCAATGGCTAATGGTATAATAGTCGTCTGGATCATGAAAATACCAATCAAGATAATCCATTGCATGTACCGCGAAGCAACACTTAAAGCCGGCACCATGGCAGAACGGAATTTAAGCATGCTATAAGCAGTAGCGTGTTGTACGGCGTGTCCGCATTCGTGCGCAGCCACTGCTGCAGCTGCGGCACTCCGCGAAGCGTAAACACCTTCGCTTAAGTTCACGGTTTTATCAGCCGGGTTATAATGGTCCGTTAATTGGCCTTCAGTAGAAATTACCCGTACATCCCGGATGTTATAATCAGCCAACATCATCTCGGCAATCTCACGGCCACTTAAGCCCGAGTGTAATCCAATCTGAGAATATTGCGCAAATTTACTTTTAAGTCGCCAGCTTACAAATAAGCTAACCAACATTACCAATATGGCTATTAAATATATTCCACCCATTTTCTATTAACTTTTAATTTGTTGTTTTATTTTCTCGACAATTCGTGTGGTCGAATACCCTTTTACGAGTTCAATCGTTTTTACGGTTCCTCCGTTTTTCATAACGATATCATGCCCCACAATATTTTCGATGGCATAATCATCGCCTTTCACCAGAATATCTGGTTGTATTGCTGCGATTAGCTCATAAGGGGTATCTTCCGCAAACAAGATTACCATATCAACAAACAACAAGGATGCCATAATACGCGCCCGTGACATTTCGTCTTGAAGTGGACGCTCCGGGCCTTTTAAACGACAAATAGAACTATCTGTATTTAAACCTAATACTAATTTATTGCCTAATTGGCGGGCTTTTTCGAGGTAGTCTACGTGGCCTAAATGAAGGATATCAAAGCACCCATTGGTAAAAACAATTTTATCGCCGGCGGCGCGCCATTGGTTAATTACGGCTAAAGCATCAGGTAAATTTTTAAAAATTTTATTTTGGGAGTTTGTCATACGCTACTGATTTTAGTTCTGGTTCCAGTGCCGGTTCTGGTTTAATGCGTGTCCGCTGAAACATACTTACTACAAAACTAATACCGCCCAATAACACCACGAATAATGTTTGTGAAGTATGCGTTACCAAGGCATACGCCATGCCGGTTTCTTTAGGCAAGCTATATAGTAATAAGGTAGAACGAACCATGATATGAAATACGCCTATCCCGCCCTGCACCGGAGCGCTCATGCCTAAACTACCCACTACCAACACCGACAAAGCAGCGCCCAAACTTAAATCAGTGGTACCCGGAAGAGCCAAAAAGCCTACGTAACCCGTTAAAAAGTAAGTAAGCCAAACAAAGAGCGTGTGCGCAATAAAAACAGCTTTATTCCTTAATTTTAAAATGCTAAAAATACCTGCAGCAACTCCTTGTATAAAACCTTTAATTTTAAGGTATAAGGCATTTTTTTTTAATTTTTCCCGGAAGATGTAAAATAAAATTGTTCCCAGTAAAATAACTAATAGAAAAGCCCCTCCCAGTCGTAATATCCAATCGCTTTTAGTACCATAACCAGCTACTTTACTCGAAAACATATTCCAAAAGAAAGCATGAATACGATCAAATTCAATCAGGAAGGCGGC
This sequence comes from Adhaeribacter swui, assembly GCF_014217805.1. Taxonomy (NCBI): domain Bacteria; kingdom Pseudomonadati; phylum Bacteroidota; class Cytophagia; order Cytophagales; family Hymenobacteraceae; genus Adhaeribacter; species Adhaeribacter swui. The sequence goes on along the minus strand of NZ_CP055156.1, from coordinate 1,625,574 downwards.
TCCGGTTAAAAGCAGCAGCATGAGCATATCCAGTAGCCGTTCGGTAATAACGGTGCCAAAAGAAGCTTTAACGGTTACATTGCTGGTTTTACGTAAAATGCTGCAACGGATAACTTCGCCGGCCCGGGGTAATACTAAATTGGCCAGGTACCCCACCATCATGGCGTGGTAAGTTTCGATGGCTTTCAGGTGATAACCTAAAGGTTCCAGCTGCATTTTCCAGCGATAAGCCCGGCTCCAATAACCGGCCAAGGCCAACAATAGCGAAACGCCAATCCAGAAATAATTAACGTGTTGTAACTGTTTCCATACTAAAGTAAAATCAATACCCTTTAAGGCATACCACATAAGTAACACAGATAGGCCAACTAACAAAATATATTTACCAAGGGTAACCAGAGTTTTCATGCAAGAATTACTACTGTTAAACTAACCGGTTATTTTGATCCGGGAAAATAAGGGTAGGTTGGTGCGTTTTTGCTTCCAAGAAATCAATCTGGCAATAAGAAATTACAATTACAATGTCGCCTACCTGTACTTTTCGGGCTGCCGGGCCATTCAGGCAAACTACGCCGGTACCGCGTTCACCTTTAATTATATAGGTTTCGAAACGCTCGCCGTTGTTAATATTTACTATTTGTACTTTTTCATTTTCCACTAAATTAGCGGCATCAATCAAATCTTCATCAATGGTAATGCTGCCCACGTAATGGAGTTCGGCTTGGGTGACTTTTACACGATGAATTTTTGATTTTAAAACTTCTATTAACATTTTTAAAATTTTTTAAAATTGGAGGGCAAAGGTAGGTAATTTTGTACTATCTTATAACAAAGAGCTAAGCCAAGGGTTTAAAGAGTCTGTTGTTAGGGGTGTTACTACCTTATTGCGGGTCCAGCACAATATTATCAATCAAACGTACATCGCCCAGGTAAGCGGCCAGGCATAAAGCCAAGGGCTTCACAAAATCTACAATGGGCTGTAATGTCTCCGCATCTACTATCTCAAAATACTCCAGTTTTATGGCCGGGTATTTTTGTAAGAACGTGTTTACTTGCGATTTAATTTCCTGCAGGGGCATTTGTTTGCCTTTAATCAAACCGGCGGCTTGCTGAAGCGCTTCGTAAAGCTGCGGAGCCAATTGACGCGAGGCAGGCGATAAGCGCTGATTGCGGGAAGACATGGCCAAACCATCGGGTTCGCGTACTATACTGTGGCATACTAGTTCTAAATCAAAGCTTAAGTCCCGGACTAATTGCCTGATAATGGCAAATTGCTGCAAATCTTTCTGGCCAAAATAAGCCCGGTGAGGCTTAATCAGGTGAAATAATTTACTAACTACTGTAGCTACCCCGTTAAAATGGCCCGGCCGGTAAAAGCCTTCCATTACCTGCTCCAAAGCACCAAAATTAAACTTTAACACTGCGGGGTGCTCGTACATTTCCGATGCCAGGGGCATAAACACAATGTCGCAATTATTTTCCTGCAACAAAGCTAAATCCAGATCCACAGTTTTAGGATATAAGCGGTAATCTTCGGGGTTGTTAAACTGAATGGGGTTTACAAAAATGCTGCAAATAGTAACGGTATTATGCTGAACAGCAGCGCGCAATAGTGCCAGATGGCCAGCGTGTAAGGCTCCCATTGTAGGCACCAAACCAATAATTTTTCCGGATGCCCGCAGGTTATCTGTAATATTTTTAATTTCTGAGAGATGCGTAATTACTTGCATTAATTCTTGAGAATGTTTAGCTGAAAAACTGGTAAGCTTAAGTTTTAAGTAAATAAATTGAAAATATGATAAAATTTTTGTAATTTTGTGCTGCCGAATAGTGTTGCCAATTATTCACATTAATTAAACTAGCCAAAACCCATGTCAAAACTACGCATTTTGTACGCTGCCACAGAAATTAATCCGTTTTTGCAAACAACCCAGGTTTCTGAGTTTTTAAGGATGTTGCCCCAGGGTATGCAGGAACGCGGAATGGAGATTCGGATTTTCGTTCCGAGGTTTGGATTAATTAACGAGCGTAAAAATCGGTTGCACGAAGTGGTACGATTGTCTGGTATTAACATTGCCGTAGGGGAAGAAGAAAAGCCGCTTATTATCAAAGTTGCTTCTATTCCGAATGCAAAGTTACAGGTATATTTTATAGATAACGAAGACTATTTTCACCGGAAATCAGTTTTAGTTGATAAAGACAATAAATTCCATACAGATAATGACGAGCGTGCGATCTTCTTCTGTAAAGGGGTGCTGGAAACCGTTAAAAAATTAGGCTGGTCGCCGGATATTGTGCATTGCAACGATTGGATGACCGGTTTGATACCTATGTATTTAAAAACCACTTACAAAAAGGACCCTATCTTTAAAGATGCTAAATCTATTTTTACGGTTTATAACAACGAATTTGATTACAAATTTGAAGGCGATTTGTTAGAAAAAGTAAAAATGCTGGATATCGAGGACGACATGCTAACGCATTTGAAAACCGCTGATTTTGGCGGATTTGTTAAAGTTGGTATGGAATATGCAGACTTGGTTTCTAAATCGCACGAAGAAAACTTTAGCGAAAACATTAATGCGTTGTTCAAAGAGTTTTGCAGCACTAAACCCATTAACCAGATAGACTCATCTGACGAAAATTTCTTAGATTCTTACTACAATCTCTATAATGAATTGGCTAATTAAGCGACCTACTCTTCTGGTATTATCCCTTATTTCTTTGTTTTCCTGCGATGATTCAAATGATTTAGGTACTACTTATGATGGTAAACCCATTGAGGCCGCATTTACCGATTCGGTAAGTATTACGGCTTCAACGGTGTTAGCCAATGATTCTATAATTGGTTATCAAAGAGGGAATTTTTTGGCGGGATCAATTAGTACCGAAAAGTTTGGTACTACTGTCGCCCAGTCGTATTTAACTATCCGGCCTACTGCCGGTAGCATAACAGCTAACAGCAGCCTGGACTCTGTGGTATTGATGCTGGATTATAATGATTATTACGGAGATACAACCCAGAATTATACACTGGAGGTACGGGAACTGGCTACTCTTTTCCGGGCGGATGCTACTTATTATACAAACAACAATAATAATATTGAAGCATTACCTAACCTATTAGGGTCGGCTACTTTTGTTCCTAAACCCAAAAGTACTAACTCTAAAACTGCTTCGTCTGGTACGGTAACTAAAACTTCCATACCAGTCCGGGTTACATTAGATAATGAATTAGGTCAACGCATTATGAGTTTGCCTACGGCTACTTTAAGTAATGCTGCGGAGTTTGCCAAAACCTTTAAAGGAATTGTCCTTAGTCCGGGAGCCAATACTAAATTGGCTTTAGGCTTTGCACCCGATGCCGATAGTACGTATCTCCGTATTTATTATACTTCTCCTGATAATAAAAAACAGAAATACGATCTGGATATTAATGGTACTTACGATCGGTTAAATCAAATTAATCATGATTTAACCGGTAGTGCCCTGGCTTCGTTAACAAAATCCGGCGATGCGCTACCTGCCACCGCAACAGGTGGGGAAGCTTATCTGCAGGAAAGTACTGGTATTGTTACAAAAATTACTTTCCCTTATCTCGCCCAATTTAGAGAAAAATTAAATGAGATTGATGTAGCAGTAAACCGGGCCGAGTTGATTATTCCGGTAAAAGAAGTGCCTTTTTATTTACCTTCTCCGGCGGCTTACCTAGTAGAAACTAATGCAACGAACCGGATTTTAAAATCAAACAGGTTACCCCGGGTTATAGTGGAAGACCCGCTGGAAACTATCTCGCGTGGGGATAATGCTGTACAAGCTGCGGCTATCCGTTACAACAAAGATAAAAAAGCGTACATTATTAACATTACAAAGTACGTTCAGGATGTTATTTATAATAAACCGTCGGTTTATGGGGGCAATATGAGCACGAGCTTATTGTTAGTGCCAACCTCCCGCACCGGAACTTTAAATGTTAACGGTAGTACGGTGCAGGAAGCAACCGGTCTTTATTCTTCCATTTTGCAAACCAGTGGAGCTAACGGCATGAAGCTGCGCCTTTACTTTTCTAAAACAAACTAATAGATTCCTTTCCTTAAATGATTAATTTCTAATATTTTAATATATACTTTTATGTGCGGCATTGTAGCATATGTTGGGCACCGGGAAGCCTGTCCCATTATCATTAAAGGTTTAAAGCGCCTGGAGTATCGTGGTTATGATAGTGCCGGCATCGCTTTACTAAACGGGAACCTGAACGTTTACAAGAAGAAAGGAAAAGTTAGCGAACTCGAAAGCTACATCTCGGATAAGGATACGCATAGCCACATTGGTATGGGGCATACGCGTTGGGCTACCCACGGTGAACCAAATGATGTAAATGCGCACCCGCATTATTCCAGTTCTAAAAAGATTGCGATAATCCACAATGGTATTATTGAAAATTATAGCTCGCTTAAACAACATTTAAAAAATAAGGGCTACGAATTTCATAGCGATACCGACTCGGAAGTATTTATTAATCTTATTGAAGATATTCGCGAAAACAATAATATCTCTTTAGCGGAAGCCGTGCGTTTAGCCTTGCACGAAGTAGTAGGTGCCTACGCTATTGTGGTTATCTCCCACGATTCACCCAATCAATTAATAGCTGCCCGTAAAGGTAGCCCGCTGGTAATTGGCGTAGGGAAGGATGAGTTTTTCTTAGCCTCCGATGCTACCCCCATTATTGAATATACCAATGAAGTAGTTTACCTGAACGATTACGAATTAGCCGTAATCCGCGATGGAAAGCTAGAAATTCGTACCCGGGAAGATGTGGCCCAAACTCCTTACATTCAAAAGCTGGAATTAGAGCTGGAGTCTATTGAAAAAGGAGGATACCCGCACTTTATGCTGAAAGAAATTTTTGAACAGCCTCGTTCTATTCTGGATAGCATGCGCGGCCGGTTAGTAGCCGAAACCAGCCATTTAGTAATGGCCAGCGTAATCGAGTTCGAAAATAAATTTAAAAATGCCGATCGGATAATAATTGTTGCCTGTGGTACTTCGTGGCACGCGGGTTTAGTAGCCGAATATTTGATTGAGGAATTTGCCCGGGTACCCGTAGAAGTAGAGTATGCTTCGGAGTTCCGGTACCGTAACCCGATTATTAAAGAAGGGGATATTGTAATTGCTATTTCCCAATCCGGGGAAACCGCCGACACTTTAGCCGCCATTGAGTTAGCTAAATCCAAAGGCGCTATGATTTTTGGGGTATGTAACGTAGTAGGTTCTTCTATTGCCCGTGCAACCGATGCCGGGGCTTACACCCACGCCGGACCAGAGATTGGTGTTGCCAGTACCAAAGCCTTTACTGCCCAGGTAACTGTATTAACGCTGTTATCCATGATGATTGCTGAGAAGCGAGGTACCGTTGAAACTTCAATGCTGCGCCAGTTAATGATGGAGATGGAGCAAATACCGGCCAAAGTAGAACGAGCCTTGCAACTGGATACTGAAATTAAAGTTATTTCTGAAATTTTTAAAGATGCGGCCAACTTCCTGTACTTAGGCCGGGGCTTTAATTTCCCGGTTGCTTTAGAAGGAGCTTTAAAATTAAAAGAGATTTCCTACATCCACGCTGAAGGCTATCCAGCGGCCGAAATGAAGCACGGCCCTATTGCCTTAATTGATGCTAACATGCCGGTGGTAGTAATTGCGACAAAGGATTCTTCGTACGAGAAAATTGTATCGAATATTCAGGAAGTTAAAGCGCGCAAAGGCCGGATTATTGCTATTGTAACCGAAGGAGATACCGTAATTCCGGAAATGGCCGAATTTGTAATTGAAGTGCCAGATACCCACGAAGCTTTAACACCACTACTTTCGGTAATTCCGTTGCAGTTACTTTCTTACCATATTGCGGTAATGCGCGGCTGTAACGTTGATCAACCGCGTAACTTAGCCAAATCAGTAACGGTAGAGTAAAAAATTAAAAAAATTTACATAAATAAAAAAGAGCCGCTTCAGGCTCTTTTTTATTTATACCCAGGTGGTTTAAACAAAGCAGTTGAAAAATTCTTAGCGGAGTAATATAGGTTTAAGGTTTATTAAGTAGCATAAATGGCAACTTAGTTACACTGGGTATTAAAAGAACCCAAATATTTATGCGCATATTTGCAGATAATTCGGTTTATATAAAAAATACTAACTTTGCTTTATGGCTAACTTAATAATAAATTCTACTCATGCTCCAGCGCCAATCGGGCCTTATAGCCAGGCTATTATGGCGGATAATGTGTTGTATGTATCCGGGCAAATAGCGCTGGAGTCAACAACCGGTAACTTAATTTCGGATGATATTGAGGCTGAAACTCACCAGGTAATGAAGAATTTACTAGCCATTTTGCAGGAAGCCGGGTTAGAGTTTAAAGACGTGGTAAAGTGCTCCATCTTTGTAAAAGACCTGAATAACTTTGCCCGGATTAATGCCGTTTATGGGAGCTATTTTCCCCATATGCCACCGGCCCGCGAAACAGTGGAAGTTAGCCGTTTACCGAAAGATGTAAACGTTGAGATTTCGTGTATAGCCGTAAAATCTGCTTAAGTTTTAAAAATAACGGTTTACCACTTAAACTTACAGCTAAGCATTACTCGGGTGTCTCAAATTTGCCCGGTTCAACGTTAACGGCTGTTTTGCCCGCTTCTACTTCCTGCCGGATTACCCGAACAGCATAAGGCGACGGATAGATATTAGAACCGTACTTTCGCGAAAATACCAGGGTAAAAACGGCTCCGAAGAAAAGTATCTGGGAAGAGTAAAACACCCAAACCAATATTATTACAACGGTACCCGCTGCTCCGTACACATTGGCGTAATTGCTGTTACCCAAATAAAACCCGATTACAAACCTACCTAAAGCAAATAAAATAGAAGTAACAATGGCGCCAACCCAAACGTCGCGCCATTGAATCTTTACGTCAGGTAAAAATTTAAAAATCATAGCGAAAATAAACGCTACTACGGCTAACGAGAATGTTTCATTAAACATCTGCAAAAGAATTACTGCCGTTTGGTCCAGCAGTTGCATTAAATAATTACCGACTTTGGAAAGTACCGCTTGCGCCACTAAAGAAACCAACAATATGAAGGTAAAGCTGAGGATCATGGCAAACGACATTACCCGGTCGAGTAATAATTTAAAATATTGATTGCGGGGTTTAGGCTTAACGCCCCAGATAACATTCAGGGCATCTTGCATGGAAATAAACAAACCGGTAGCAGCCAGCAAAAGCGCAATTACACCCACAATGGTAGTGAAAGTAATTTCGCCGGACTTACTAATATTCTCTACTATTTTTTGTACTTCGTAAGCGCCCTGCGAACCAATTAGCTCTTTTACCTCAAAGTATATTTCCCCGCTTACGGCATCTTTACCAAACAAGGCTCCCACCGAATTAATCATGATAATGAGTATTGGTGGCAGAGCAAATACCGTATAATAGGCTAAAGCAGCGCCCCGGTCAAAAGAATTGTTATCCAGAAACTCCAGAAATGTTTCGCGCAGCAAATGCCAGATACTTATAAATACATTCTGGTAAGGAAGTTTCACGGCTAGGCTTTTAATTTAGAGGAAGTTAAGATAAGGTTTATAGATAATAATACGCATATAACGCGTTAGGTTTAATCCGGAAGGCGAAAAGTAAATCCAATAAATTTTACTAAGCATATTTCCGGAGATTAAAATTGGAAAAGCTAAAAATCAAGTAAATCCAAGAACTGTTTAGTAAATTGCGGCCGATTTTAAACGCTTGGTAAAAAGCGTAGTTGTAAATTATGGAAAGAGAAGTAAGAGTACGATTTGCTCCCAGTCCAACTGGGCCACTGCACATAGGGGGTGTCCGGACAGCATTATATAATTATTTATTTGCCAGAAAAATGGGCGGTAAAATGCTGTTACGCATTGAAGATACCGACCAGAACCGGTTTGTGCCCGGCGCTGAAAATTATATTTTTGAATCGTTAGCCTGGTGTGGCATTCAGTTAGACGAGAGCCCGTTAGTAGGTGGCCCACACGCGCCGTATCGCCAATCTGAGCGGAAACCCATGTACATGCAATATGCCTTGCAATTAGTAGAGGCCGGGCACGCGTATTATGCCTTTGATACCGCCGAAGAGTTAGATGCTATGCGGGAGCGCTTAAAAGCCGCCAAAGTAGCTACTCCCCAGTATAATGCCATTACCCGCACTACCATGAAGAATTCGCTTACTTTACCCGAAGATGAGGTAAAGCAGCGTTTAGCCAGCGGCGAGCCTTACGTAATCCGGTTAAAAGTGCCGCGGAAAGAAGAAATTCGATTAAAAGATTTAATCCGGGGTTGGGTAGTGGTGCACTCATCAGCAATTGATGATAAAGTTTTAATGAAATCAGATGGCATGCCAACGTACCATTTGGCTAACATTGTGGATGACCATTTAATGGAAATTACCCACGTAATCCGGGGCGAAGAATGGTTGCCTTCGGCGCCTTTGCACGTATTGCTGTACCGGTACTTGGGCTGGGAAAGCACCATGCCGGAGTTTGCGCATTTGCCTTTATTATTAAAGCCCGATGGCAATGGCAAATTAAGTAAACGCGACGGCGATAAATTAGGCTTTCCGGTATTTCCATTGCAGTGGATGGATCCTTTTACTAACGAAAAATCGAGCGGGTACCGCGAAAGCGGTTACTTACCCGAAGCTTTTGTTAACTTTTTAGCATTCTTAGGCTGGAACCCGGGCACGCAGCAAGAGCTATTTACCATGGATGAACTCATTGATGCTTTTTCGATTGAACGCATTGGTAAATCGGGCACCCGCTTTGATATTAACAAGGCTCGTTGGTTTAACGAACAGTATTTACGCGCTAAACCCGATGAAGAATTGGCGCAATACTTAATTGCTGCTTTAGAAGAACACCAGATTGCATGTTCCTTGCAAAAAGCTACCAAAATATCCAGCGTAATGAAGGAGCGCGTAACTTTTCCGCAGGATTTCTGGCGCGAAGCTTCTTACTTTTTTGTAGCTCCTCAGCAGTACAACGAACAGGTAGCCAGCAAAAAGTGGAACAGCTCTGTGGTAGCGGTATTCGAAGATTTTAAAAATCAATTAGGTTCTATTGCTGATTTTACCGCCGATAACGTGAAAGATTTGTTAACGCAAGTACTGGAGCTGCACGGTAAAAAAATCGGGCAGGTAATGCAAGCGCTTCGGTTGGCTATTACGGGCTTAGAAGCAGGCCCCGATTTAATGGCGATTATTGAAGTAATTGGCCCCGATGAAACAGCCGCCCGGATAAATGCCGCTATTACGAAACTACAGCCCTATGCTGTTTAGATAAGCTTTTTACAGCGAAGAATAAATTTTTAAATTTTAAAATTTCCTGAGAACGCCCTTTGAGTTACATAAACTTAAAGGGCGTTTTTTTGTTTGTCCGGCAGTTATTAAGCTGGCAACTAGAAGAAATTTAAAAAATTTTTAGTTGCATGAGCTATTTGTAGGATAATCTAAAGAGCGTAAGTAAACTTAAAACATCCCTGTTGGCATTTTTTGCGTTCTAGGATAAGCAAGTTTTATGAAACAGAAGGTTTTTAAGTTACAACTATGTCGAAAAAGAAAAATAATACCGAGAAAAAAGCCCGGGTACATAAAGATCTGGAAGGCTTTGAAATAAAAATAAATCCGCTGGGCGAAATCAGTTCCAACTACGATATCGATCGGATAAATGATTTTCTGGATAAAAATGTGCGGGACAAAAAGTTAGTGCACACCCAAGGCAAAGACGAAGACGATCTGTACCCCATCGAGCAATCAGATGAGGAGGGAGAAGAAAACGACGATGATTTTCTGCCAAACGCTTCGGCTGATTTAGACAACCCGGATGAGGAAGATGTTCCCAAAAAATCGAAAAGAAAATAATCCTTCCTGTTTCGGGCTTTGTGAAATCGAAATTAAAGTAGTTACTTTCCGGCGTTAATTTTAAAAAATGTAACGATGAGATCGCACGAAATAGATTACCGTATTTATGGCAACGATATCCAGGTTTTAGAAGTAGAGCTCGACCAAAACGAAACCGTAATTGCGGAAGCCGGAGCAATGGTGTTTATGGAAGACGGAATAACCTTTGAAACCAAAATGGGAGATGGCTCGGAGCCGGAACAAGGTTTTTTTGGCAAATTATTATCGGCCGGTTCTCGGTTTATTACCGGCGAATCGCTCTTTATGACGCATTTTACGCATCGGGGCCGTAATCCGAAAACCCGCGTAGGATTTTCGGCACCTTACCCAGGTACCATTATTCCTATTGATTTAAGCCGTTCTTATAATGGTATTATCGTGCAAAAAGATGGTTTTCTGGCCGCTGCATTAGGTACCAAAATTCAGATTCATTTTAATCAGAAGTTAGGATCCGGCTTTTTCGGGGGCGAAGGTTTTATTTTGCAACGCCTGACCGGCGATGGCTTAGCTTTTATTCATGCGGGTGGTACCGTCATCGAAAAACAATTAAATAACGAAACCCTACGGGTTGACACTGGCTGCGTAGTGGCTTTTGAAAACGGCATTGATTTTAGCGTGGAACGTTCCGGTGGTTTAAAATCCATGGTATTTGGGGGTGAAGGCATATTTTTGGCCACACTGCGGGGTACCGGCCGGGTTTGGCTACAGTCTATGCCAATTAAAAAATTAATCGAAGCCTTAATGCCACATGGGCAAAATACAAACAAAGAAGGCGGTTTGCTAAGTAGCTTTCTAGAGTAAGAGTCAAGATAAAAATTTAAAAAAATAGCGCGGCCAATTTTATGTATCTGGCAGCGCTATTTTTTTAAATTTTTTATTTTTTAGATATTAAATCAACTCTAAAATTTCTTCTAAATACTCGCGGGAGTTGCTTAAACGAGGTACTTTATTTTGTCCGCCCAATTTGCCTTTGGTGCGTAACCACTCCAGGAAAGTGCCCGGTGGCGCTATCTTAATGGCCGGGGCAACCAATGCTAAATCGTTTTGCCGTTTGGCATCGTAGTCGGAGTTTACTTCACGCAGGGTAGTATCCAGTACATAGGTAAAAGTGGCCAGATTATCCGGCTCTTGCGCAAATTCAATAATCCATTCGTGCCCACCGCGGCTTTTACCTTCAAAGTATACCGGGGCCGCCGTAAAATTAGAAATGATAGCCCCCGTTTTTTGACAAGCCGTGATAATAGCCGTTTCGGCATTTTCTATGATTAATTCTTCGCCAAAGGCGTTAATAAAGTGCTTGGTGCGGCCCGAAATTTTAATGCGGTACGGATCCAGGCTCGTAAATTTAATGGTGTCGCCAATTTTATAGCGCCACAAACCCGCGTTAGTAGAAATAACCAAGGCATAATTTTTATCCAGCTCCACTTGGTCCAGGGTAAGCGTTTGGGGGTGCTCCGCTTCAAATTCTTCGGCCGGAATAAACTCGTAATACACCCCATAATCCAGCATCAGAAGCATTTCGTCGTGGGTGCCGGCCTGGTCTTGAATGCCAAAAAATCCCTCCGAAGCATTATAAATTTCTAAATAATGCATTTGCTCCGAAGGAATTAGTTTTTTAAATAATTCGCGGTAAGGGCCAAATGCTACCGCGCCGTGCGCAAACAGTTCCAGGTTGGGCCATACTTCCAGAATGTTAGTTTTACCGGTAAGTTCCAGAATACGGTTTAAGAGTACATAAGTCCAGGTGGGTACTCCGCTAATGCTGGTCACATTTTCTTTAGCGGTAATTTCGGCCATGGCCTCAATTTTTTCTTCCCACTTGTCCATTAAAGCTACTTTTAGTGGGGGCGTGCGTATGGCTTCGGCCCATACCGGCAAGTTGCGCATAATTACCGCCGATACATCGCCACAATACGTTTTGGGGTTATGCTCGTTTTCGCGTAAGCTGCCCCCGATAGATAAACTTTTACCGCTAAAAACCCGGGTATCCGGATATAAATTGGCGTAAATAGAAAGCATATCTTTGCCGCCTTTGTAATGACAATCTTCTAAAGACTCCGGCGATACCGGGATGTATTTGCTGCGGGCATTGGTAGTGCCCGACGACTTAGCAAACCACGAAATGGTAGTAGGCCACAAAACATTTTGTTCGCCTTTAATTACACGCTCGATATAAGGGAATAAATTTTCGTAGGTAGATACAGGTACCCGTTGCTTAAACGCGTCAACGGTAGTTATATCGGCATACCCGTAGTTTTTTCCCCAGTCGGTGTTTTTGGCTTTATCGAGTAAATTAGAAAATAACTCATTCTGAACATCGTGCGGGTACTTACGAAAAAGGTCAATTTGGTGAATACGCTTTTTCATGACCCAGGTCATGATCGAATTTATTATTTCCATGTATTGGTTTTAAGTTAAAGGTTAGAGTTAACGGATGAGTAGTGGTACGTTATAGATTATGTAAAGCCACAACAACCAGCTAATAAAAATTTTAAATTTTTCTTTTCAGCTCAAAATGCTTGCCTAAGTAAACCCGGCGCACTTGCTCATCAGCGGCCAATTCTTCGGCGGTACCAGATTTTAAAATTTTACCTTCGAAAAGCAAATAAGCCCGGTCCACGATGGAAAGCGTTTCGTTTACGTTATGGTCGGTGATGAGGATGCCGATATTTTTGGTTTTAAGTTTGGCTACAATCGATTGAATTTCTTCTACGGCAATGGGGTCTACGCCAGCAAAAGGTTCGTCGAGCAACACAAATTTAGGATCTACGGCTAAGGCCCGGGCAATTTCGGTGCGCCGGCGCTCGCCCCCGGATAATACGATGCCTTTATTCTTGCGCACGTGGGTTAGCGAAAACTCATCCAATAAAGCTTCTACTTTATCGCGCTGTTCCTGCTTGGGCTTATTCGTCATTTCCAGCACCGCCATAATGTTTTCTTCCACGGTAAGGTCCCGGAAAACCGAAGCTTCCTGCGCTAAGTAACCAACGCCTTTTTTTGCCCGCCGGTACATGGGCAGCGTCGTAATTTCTTCGTTTTCTAAGTAAATTTTGCCTAAGTTCGGTTTCACCAAACCTACAATCATATAAAACGAAGTAGTTTTTCCGGCGCCATTGGGGCCCAACAAACCCACAATCTCTCCTTGGTTTACTTCCACCGACACGTCGTTTACCACCGTTCGGGATTTATATTTTTTTACCAGGTGCTCAGCTTTCAGTATCATTCCTTCAAAATTACAGAATTAAAGCAGAAGTAGGTAAGAGGCTATTACTTTACTTCCAATATAAATTTAGCCTATACGTATAGCCAGGCTTAACAGGGCATAAAAAATTTTGCCCGGTAAAGACCAGTTGTATAATAATAGTAAACCGCCGAAAATAAAATATATTTTAGATTAGCGTATATTTATTGCCGGCCTATGAAGCTAATTTATTTTGGTTTATTAGAGGTTAAAAATACAGCTATTACAGCGCTGTGGTTTTTTAAAAAATGAAATTTTAACTAATGTCGTGCAGGCAGTTTGCCAGGTACCTGGCGGCTTGGGTTTCGGTGAGGACCTGGTAGCTGGTTTCTAAAGAAATATCTTCCGGTTTAAAAGTGGTTTTTTCGAGCAAATACTTGTTAGACGTAGTATAGTAAACGGCAAAAGTATCCGGAGCTTCCACCTGATTTTTTAAAATATTTTCAGATTGAAAAATGCCAACCGCTAACTGTTCAAATTTATCAATCTGAAAAGTCTGTCCGCAAACCGTGGTAATAAAACTAGAAAACAACATAATTTAGAATAGAACAGCCAAGAAGTAATTTAAAATATGCGATAATTATACCAACTTCCTAAGGTTAATATATAAATATGCTGATAAGCGGATTATTTTTTTAAAATTTTTTAATTTTTACACCTAAGCTATTTTATACCCATTTTTTTTGATGGGTTATACCTATTTCGTAGCCAAAAAATTTAACATTAAACTATAAAATTCCGGTGTTTTTTCAACGTATTCATCATATAGCCCTAATTTGCTCGGATTATGAGCGCTCCAAAAATTTTTACGTGCATATTTTGGGTTTACCCATTATTCAGGAAACTTACCGGGCCGAGCGCAACTCGTATAAATTGGATTTAGCCGTAGGCGATACTTACCAGATCGAGTTATTTTCTTTTCCTAATCCGCCAAAACGCGTGAACAACCCCGAGGCACAAGGTTTGCGCCATTTGGCCTTTGCGGTGCCCGATTTAGAGGCTTGCATCCAGCACTTAACCCAGCACCAAGTAGTTTGCGAACCAATCCGGATAGATAGTTTAACAAACAAACGTTTTACCTTTTTCGCCGACCCGGATGGATTGCCCCTGGAGTTGTATGAAGAATAAAAGCTTGCAGAATTAGCCGTGGTTTAGTGCTTTAAGTGGGTTTATTTAAGTAATAGTTATGTTTATTGATTTGCTGGAATTGTAAAAATTTAAAAAGTCGGCTGCGTACTCGTCGCTTTCAATACTTATAAGCTTACATCTTAATCTATATTATGAAGAAATTAACATATTTATGCTTGTTACTTGTTTTTACTTGGGCTTGTAACCAAAAACAGCAGGAAAGCGGTGCTGGGACTACTACAGGTAATAACAACCTTGATCAAATTTTAAAAAATTACTACGAAGACCGGCTAAAACTCTTCCCCCTGGAAGCTACGGCTATCGCCGATCACCGGTACGACGACCAATTACCCAACGATATTTCGGTAGCGCACCGGACTAAACTTAAAAACTTTTATAATCAATATTTAAATGAGGTGCAAAGTCTGGATAGTGCGACCTTAAACGATCAGGAAAAATTAAGTTACCAGATTTTTAAGCGCGATATGCAGTTAAATCTGGAGCAGCTTACGTTTCCGGAGCACCTCATGCCGATTAATCAATTTTACAGTTTACCCATTACTTTGGGGCAATTAGGTTCCGGCGCGGGTATTCATCCGTTTAAAACCGTAAAAGACTACGAAAATTTTATAAAACGCATTGCTGGATTTGAAGTGTGGGCCGATACGGCCATTGCCAACATGCGCCGTGGAATGCAAACTGGCTGGGTTTTGCCCAAAGCCTTAACGCAAAAAGTGCTGCCGCAATTTGCCGCCATGGTAGTTACCGACCCTAAAAAAAGTTTGTTCTACGGCCCAATCAACAACTTACCAAAAGATTTCAGCGATGCGGATAAAAAGAAAATAACGGCTGCTTACGCCGAAGCTATTGAAACCAAAGTAACCCCTACCTACAAAAAGTTGCACGATTTTTTGCAAACCGAGTATCTGCCTAAATCCAGAAGCAGCAGCGGTATTCAAGCCGTACCTAATGGCGATAAATATTACAACTACCTGGTGCGGTATTATACCACTACCACCCAAACGCCGGAACAAATTTTTGAAATTGGGCAGCAAGAAGTAAAACGAATCCGGGCGGAGATGGAGCAGGTAAAAAATCAGGTGGGTTTTAAAGGCGATTTAAAAGCATTTTTTGAGTATGTAAAATCCGACAAGAGGTTTATGCCTTATAAAACCGATGCCGAGGTGCTGGCTGGTTACAATCAAATTCACGAACGCATGCAACCGCAGCTAAAGAAACTATTCGGCCAAGTACCAAATTCTAAGTTTGAAGTACGCCAAACCGAAGCTTTCCGGGAAGCCTCGGCTAGTGCCGAATACAATTCCCCGGCGCCGGATGGCTCCCGTCCGGGTATTTTCTACGTGCCTATTCTGGAGCCAACGCAGTACAACAGCACCCGCATGGAATCTTTATTTTTGCACGAAGCTATTCCGGGGCATCATTACCAAATATCGCTGCAACAAGAAAACGAGGATTTGCCGCAGTTCCGGCGTTTTGGCGGCTACGGCGCTTACGTAGAAGGTTGGGCTTTATACACCGAAAGCTTAGGCAAAGAGCTTGGCTTATACACCGACCCGTACCAGTATTTTGGTAGATTAGGCGCCGAAATGCACCGGGCCGTGCGCCTGGTGGTAGATGCCGGCATGCACAGCAAAGGCTGGACCCGAGAACAAGCGATTCAGTTTTCTAAAGACAACGAAGCTTTATCGGAAGAAGGTATTATTGCTGAAATTGAACGCTACATGGCCATTCCGGGCCAGGCGCTGTCGTATAAAACCGGAGAATTAAAAATTAAAGAACTCCGCCAGAAATACACCCAAGAACTAGGTAGTAAATTTAACCTGAGCAACTTTCACGATGCGGTTTTGCAGGATGGCAGTATGCCTTTGCAAGTGCTCGAAACCAAGATGAACGCCTGGGCAGCAAAGCAATAATTTGAGCTCTGTTTGCGGCTATAACTAGTAAGATGGAGCGAGCTAAAAATTTAAAGAACCGAAGAACTTAAAGTAGAATTTTTAAATTTTTAGCTCGCTTATCTTTTGTAAATCAGCCATTTTGCATAAAACAAGTTTTAATAATTGAACTAAAAGAATAAAATTTAAAATAGAAGAAATTTTCATTAGGTACTTTCATCTTTATACGCCCCAATTTACGTACCCGGCTTAGGATGCAGCTTCGCCAAAAACTAAAGGTTGTTCAGTTTCTGTTAAAAGATGCCTTTCGCGAGTTCCGGAAAAACGATCCACTCCGCTTAGGGGCATCAACGGCTTTTTTTACCACTTTTGCTTTACCGCCTATTTTGGTGTTACTCATCAATTTTCTGGGCTTATTATACAGCTCCGAAATTATCAGTAACCGTTTAATTGATCAGGTGCAAAGTTTGTTGGGTTACCGCGGCGGCTCCGGCCAGTTAAGCAAAGTTCTCGATAATATTCAGCACATCCCGCCGAACGGGTATTATGCCACTTTAGGCATGCTGTTTTTAATTTTTGTGGCTACTACGCTGTTTATTGTCGTAAAAAGCTCTCTTAACCAACTCTGGAATATACGCCCCCGCAAAAGCAGTACTTTAAGGCATATTTTTAAAACCCGCTTAATTGCTTTAGGATTAATAATTTTTACCGGAGTATTGTTTGTAGTTACCTTAATGGCGGAGTCGGCGTTTAGTTACTTAGGCGGAACTTTGTTTGAGGCTTTACCCGGCCGTGGCTTAGAAGTAATCCGGGTAGGAAATGCGCTGGTATCGTACGCTATTGTAACGGCCTGGTTTGCCATTACTTTTAAATATTTGCCCGATATCCGGATTCCTTGGCGGCCCGTTTGGGTAGGCGCCTTTTTTACCAGTATGTTATTTACGTTTGGTAAATTAGTACTAGGCCGGTTGTTGCTGCACAGTAATTTGGGTCCGATTTACGGCCCATCAGCTTTTGTTTTAATTTTAATGCTTTTTGTTTTTTATTCGGCCATGCTCATGTTCTATGGCGCGAGTTTTACCAAATCCTACGCCCACTATGCCGCTTTTAAAATCCGGCCCAAAGCGTTTGTTTTACGCTACCGCCCGCGCGGACAAAAAGTACCGATAACTCCCAAGTACGCTGCAAAACAAAACCAGGGGACAATTTTTTAAATATTTGCTTTTTAATAATTATTTACCGCTGCATTTTCCAGGGTAATTATTGCTTCGCAAAACGAATATCTTTAATCCGAAGCTGCAAGGAGGTAATACCCCGGTAGTTATTTTCTTCAATAGTATAACAAACATCAAAAGGAATGCCTTTCTGAATAAGATCGTAATGATCGGCCATACCAAAAGCAATTGCATCCAGGGGAGTATTGCCATCCTGGGCTAAGCGCAATTTTAAATGGGTTTCGCCTACAACCCGGCACGAACCGGTATCAAACACGCACTCCGACCAGAAAACCGGGGCATGGTTACCCGTCCCGAACGGTTTCATTTGTTTAATAATATTGTAGAAATTAGGCGTAATCTGGCTCAGGTTTAATTTGGTATCTATTTCTATTTGGGGTGTAAGTAGTTCTTCGGTAATGGTGCGCGATACAATCTCTTCGAAACGCTCCCGGAAAGCCGGTACATTTTCAACTTTCATGGTTAAGCCGGCGGCGTACATGTGCCCGCCGTATTGTTCCAGCAAATCGGCACATTCTACAATAGCGCTATGCACATCAAAACCAGGTACCGAGCGGGCAGATCCCATGGCTTTGCCATTCGATTGTGTTAAAATAATGGTAGGCCGGTAATATTTTTCGATGCACCGCGAAGCCACAATGCCTACCACGCCTTTGTGCCAGGTTTCTTTATACAAAACTGTGGAGCGTGATTTTCGCAGTAGCGCGTCTTGCTCAATCATGAGCAACGCTTCTTTGGTGATGCTAGTATCAAACCCGCGTCGTTGTTTATTCGACTCATTTACAATATCGGCCTTTTCAAAAGCTTCTTCTTTGGTTTCGGCCAGTAACATACGTACCGAACGCTTGGCATCGCCCATGCGGCCGGCCGCGTTAATGCGAGGCGCAAACCCAAAAACAATACTGTTTATGTCGAGTTCTTCTTTTAAACCGGCCAATTCCTTTAAGGCTTCTAAGCCGGGGCGGAGGGGAGCACCCGAATTTAAAATCTGTAAACCATAATAAGCCAGTACCCGGTTCTCGCCGGTAATAGGTACAATATCGGCCGCAATACTTACCACTACCAGGTCGAGTAAGCTAAATAAAGTTGCAGTATCTATATTGTTTTGAACAGTAAAGGCTTGCAGTAATTTAAATCCTACGCCACAACCCGATAATTCTTTGTAAGGGTAAGGGCAATCGGCGCGTTTGGGATCCAATACCGCCACAGCTGCCGGAATAATGGCATCGGGTAAATGGTGATCGCAGATAATAAAATCAATGCCTTTAGCGGTAGCTTCCCTAATTTTATCTACTGATTTAATGCCGCAATCCAGGCTGATGATTAAAGAAAATCCGTGGGTATAAGCCCATTCAATGCCTTGGCTGGAAACGCCGTAGCCTTCAGTTTCGCGGTCAGGGATGTAAAAATCAATATCTTTAACGTATTGCCGCAAATAACTATATACCAAAGCTACCGAGGTGGTGCCATCTACATCGTAATCGCCGTAAATAAGTACTTTTTCGTTTTGGTGAATGGCTTCGTTTAAACGCTCTACCGCTTTATCCATGTCGCGGATCAGGAAAGGATCGTGGAGGTCGTTGAGCGAAGGACGGAAATAAGTTTTTGCCGATTCAAAAGAGCAAAGGTTGCGTTGGCAAAGTATACTGGCCAGCGTTGGGCTTATTTTTAAACTTTCAGAAATTTGTTTTACGGCATCTCCGTCCGGAACCGGTTTATAAACCCATCTTTTCTCCATATCGCTACTGGCGGCTGTACTTAATATATCTGCAAAAGTACGGATATTAATAAAGATTTCAGGAGAGAAGTTCCAAATTTGCTTCGGCCCTCTTCTAATATTTTGTAATTTTAACGTGCGTTTATTTGCCTGTATTTTGAAAAAGCTGAAAGATATTTATAACAAATACAAAGATTACTTCCAAACGGATGGGTTAATGTATCTTTTTTTTATAATTTTTATAATATTCTTATTTGTTTTCTTCCGCGATTAAAATTTCTATCAGAGCTGGCTTCAATTTTTCTTCAGAATACAGATGTATTTTGGGGCGAACTAACCTGGTAAGAGGGGCTTTGTTTATGAAAATTTTAATTGTAGAAGATAACCGCGAGTTGGCGGAAACCTTAGTGCACTATTTTAAGCAAGAAGGTTACCTCTGCGAAACGGCATATAATTACCAGACAGCCGAAGAAAAAGTACACCTTTACGAGTACGATGTAATTGTGCTGGATATTACTTTGCCCGATGGCAGCGGGTTAGAGATATTAAAGCAGCTAAAACAAAAACGGCCCGATGCCGGGGTGCTCATTATTTCGGCCAAAGACGCTTTAGACGATAAGCTAAACGGTTTAAATTTAGGTGCCGATGATTACCTGACCAAGCCGTTTCATTTAGCGGAATTAAATGCCCGCATTCAATCGTTACTTAGGCGTAAGCGGTTTAATGGCAGTCACGAAATAACTGTAGGCGATTTGCGGTTAAATACCGTTACGGCCCAGGTGCTGGTTAAAGGCCAGGAAATTATTTTAACCCGCAAAGAATACGAATTGCTTTTATACTTTTTAAGCAACCGGAACCGAATTTTAAATAAAGAAGCCATTGCGGAGCACCTTTGGGGCGATAACATCGATATGGCCGATTCTTTTGATTTTATTTACACCCACATTAAAAACTTACGCAAAAAAATAGCGAGCCACGGCAGTACCAACAACATTAAGTCGGTGTACGGCATGGGGTATAAATTTGTAGCTGAATGAGACTTATTACCAAAACTACGCTGCTGTATTTACTAATTACGGCGCTGGTAATAGCAAGTAGTGGTATTGTATTATATACCATTACCAATAATTTTATTGAAAAAAGGATTCGCGATTATTTTTTACGGAAAGAAGAGCGTTTAACCGGTTACCTGTCTAATCCTAATGTTGATTTAAACGATATAAATTCTTACAAATCGCAGCGGGTAGATCTGCTCCCAGATTTAAAAACGCCCTTACTTAAAAACTACGATCGCGATACCATTCTTTTTAACGAGATGGAAGGCGAGCGACAACCTTTCCGGGCACGTAGCTTGGATAAGGTAGTTAACGGAAAATTGTACCGGATTTCGATGTATATGGCTTTAAAGGAATCGCGGTTGCTGTTAGGCGGTATTATTACGTCGCTCTTTTACGTGTTTCTGGCGTTGCTGGCTTTAATGTTGCTGCTTAATTATTTATCGTCGCGATATTTGTGGCAACCGTTTAACCATACCTTGGAACAAATCAAGCATTATTCTTTAAATCGGGGTACTACTTTGGCCGAAGTACCCACAACTACCAAAGAATTTAAAGAATTAAATAGTTTGTTTGCGCAGATGACCAGCCGGATTGAGCATGATTTCCGGAACATGAAAGAGTTTACTGAAAACATCTCGCACGAAATTCAAACGCCATTAGCTATTATTAAAGCCAAGGTGGAAATGCTGCAGAAGTCGGAGAAGTTAACCAGCGAACAAGCTAAAACAGCTGGCGCTATATACCGGGCAACATCGCATTTATCTAAGTTAAGCCGCACGTTGGGTTTAATTAGTAAAATAGAAAACCAGGAATTTACTAACCACGAACGCTTAGAGTTGCGTTCTTTTCTGGAACCTCTACTCTTTAATTTTAAAGAACTCGCCGAACTAAAGCAGGTAAAGATTGATTTTAGCGCCCCCGAAGAAGCATACATCACCATCGACCCGTATTTGTTAGAAGTGCTCTTGAGTAACCTGGTGAAAAACGCGCTTAGCCATAATCACGAAAAAGGGGAAATATCGGTGCGTTTGCAACCGCAGCAGTTAACAATTTGCAACACCGGGGCTCCCCTGGATTTTCCGGAATGCGAAATTTTTGATCGTTTCCGGCGTACGGGGCAAAATGCCTCTTCGCTTGGGTTAGGTTTAGCTATCGTAAAAAAAATCTGCTCTCTTAATAATTTAGATATTAGTTACCGCTACCAGGAACCACTGCACTGTTTTATTTTAAAATTTTAAAAATTTAGTTAGTTGGTAGTCGACGGATCACAGTCCACAGCTTATAAATTGAATTTATTGATAAAACGTTTCAGCCACTAGCATCAGCGTATAAGCTGGCGTTAGTGGCTGAAACGTTTTATTATACAAAGACCGCTAAAATCCGTGGACTATAGCCCGTCGACTATCGACTAATTCACCACGTCGCCGCGCAGCTTACGGAAGCGTTTACGGGCATCCACGGTATAAATACTACCCGGGTATTTTACAATTAAATCGTTGTAGAGCAGCTTAGCTTTTTCCGGGTCTTTTACTTGTTCTTCGTAAATAGTAGCCAGCAGGTACAACGCATCATCGCTTAAAATATCATACTGTGGATTGTCGGTAATCTTTGTCAGGTTCTGAATAGCCTCCTGGAAGTTACCGGTTTTTAAAAAAACTTTAGCTTTCAGATAAAAAATATCGTCTGTGAGGCTGTGCTGCGGATATTTTTGCAGGATGGTATTCAGTTGTTCCTGTGCTTCTGGTAATTTATTCTGAAATATAAGCAACTCGGTAGCGGCGTATTCTTTTAAAGCTGCCGTAGAGGAGTCCAAGCCAATATTATCGGTTATTAATAAACTTAAATCCATGGCATCGTTCGCAATTTCGCGGCTGGTCGCTAATTTTAAAATATCCAGATGTTCTTGCGCTAATTGAAAATCGCCTTTGTAGTAATTAAGCTTGGCATTCCGGAGTTTGGCTTCGTGGCCAATTGCTGTTTCTTTGTGCGACTTTTCTACTTGCGAGTAAAGCAAGGTGGCTTCCCAAGGTTCGCCCTGCAATAAATAAATATCGCCCAAACTTATTTTAGCTTCTGCTACCAGGTCCGGGTTTGCCCGAGGGGTATTTATTACTTCCTGCAACAGCGCAATAGCTTTGTCTTTTTCGTCGAGGTAAAAGGCATGGAGGGTAGCCATATTTTTCATTACTTCCACGGTTCGTCCGCTTTTACCAACTTCGTTAAGTAAATTCTGGTAATCGGCAATCAAGGTGCGGATCTTATCTAAGTCCACAGGAAAAGTATTCCGGACTTGTTCTTCGCGGGCTTTTATTAAACGCTCCCGGGCATATCCGTAATAAGGGCTACTTCGGTATTCTTTAATCACGTAATTATAAGCATCAATCGCGCTTTCGTAATCCTTATTTTTTAAACTGATGGCACCGAGTTCCATTACTTTTTCGCCGCCCCCTTTGGTGCGTTTATCCAGGGACTTTGCTTGGATTAACGCGCTAAAAAAATCTTTACGTTGCGTGTAAACCCATATCAGCAACTCGCTATACACATTTTTGTCGGGGCTTTGCTGTACATGGGTTAAGAGTATTTTCTCTAAAGCTTCAAACTCTTTTTCTTCGCGCAAACTGTTTTGGAGCATGTTTTGGGCTAACAACAGTTGCTCCGGATTTTCTTTTACAATATTTAAAATTTCGGTTATAAGTTTCTCCGACTGACGCTGGTACGCGTATAGTTGCATTAATTGGCTGGTAAAATCAGTTTCTTTCTTGTTTATTTTACGCCCTTGCAGGTAGGTTTTTTCGGCGTAATCATATAACCGGTTTTGCTCAAAAGCTTGGGCTACTGGTATTACCGTATTAGAATTAACTTGGGTAATTGCTTTATCAAAAACTTTTTCGCTGCCTTTTTTATCGCCGCCGGCTAATTGTACCACTCCCAGGTCAATCGTAAATGCAGGCACTTCCGGGTTTTTCTTGATAGCTTTTTTTACTAGTTTTTCTGCTTCTTTATAGTTCTTAAGCGCTAATAACGTTTTCAAGTAATCCGGATAAATCGTATTAAATTGCTGATTATTATTAGCGAGTTTACTGTAAATGGAGCTTGCCTTATCGTATTCTTGCTTTTGCAGGTAGGTTTTAGCGAGGGCTTCTTCTTCCGAAACACTCTGAGCCTGTACGAGGCTCCAACTTAGCAATAAGCTAAAAATTAAAAAACAACTAAAAGTCCGGGCCGAAAACATCATAAAGTTTATCAATATGGGAATATAAGATGGTGGTTTAAATCCGGACAAAAAGAGAGAAAGATAAAAATCTGTTTATACTTAATACCAGATAACTACCACCGCCTAATTAACTTATTTTATGCTATTACAATATATTAAAATCAACAGACAACTTAAATAGCTTATTTCTTGGATCTCTGAGAATTGTAACTACTATAACGTATTAGCACTTACTTTAGTAACAGTTAAGGCAATAAAAAAGCCGCTCGTTGAAGCGGCTTTTTTAATTTTTAAAAATTTTTAATTTTTGCTTAGAAGAACTTAACACGTTCGTCTTTAATATTAGCTTGCTCGCGAATATACTGGTAGGTGCCGCCTTCAATGCGGGCGCTGCGGTTAGCTTCCAGTTGTTTACGGGCCGCAGCAATATCCTGATCGCCCGGAGTTTTATTTACGCCGGTTACTTCCAGCAGAACTACCCCACTTTGACCCGCAATCGGAGCAGACCGTTTGCCGGGATTTAATCCAAAGGCGCTACCAACTACTTCGGGTTCTAATCCTAATCCGTTAATATTACCGGCAGCAAAAGTTACATCATTAGCAGTTTGAACCGTTGCTCCGGCACCATATTTAGCGGCAATTTGCTCTAAGCTACCAGACATGCTTTTTAATTTGTCAGTAATTTGCTTGCTTTTTAGCTCGTTACGGACGGCTACGGTTAACTCTTCTTTTATATCTTTAATGGAAGCATAGCCTTTTTCGTTTTTACCGGTTAAAAGAGCTACTACAAATTGATCATCTACTTCAAAAACTGGCGAAACAGTGCCCACGTCGGTTTTGTCGTTAAAAGCCCATCTAACAATTTCCCGGGCGTTAGCCAACGTATTAACTGCCCGGTCGCTAATTTTAATTGACTTGGCTTCGGCTTTAGTTAAGGTTTTATCTTGGGCAATGTTTTTGCGGAAATCCTCGGCATTTTTGCTTTCTCCCTGAATTTGGTCCGCTTTCTTGAAAGCTAAATCGCGGGTAGTTTCACTAGGTGTAACTGCCCGTTGAATCGTAGCAATTTGATAAGAGCGGTTAGTTTTAGGGGAAGTAACTTTAATTATATGGTAGCCAAACTGGGTTTCTACTAAGTTTGGTATAAGGCCAGGAGCTTTTGCATCAAATACCGCTTTTTCAAAAGGAGCAACCATAGCACCTTCCGAAAAATAGCCTAAATCGCCGCCTACCGAAGCCGTACCATCGGTACCATACTGCCGGGCCATGAGGGCAAAATCAGCGCCGCCTTTAATCTGGTTTAATACGTCTTGCGCTTTTGCTTTAGCCGCAGCTTTGGCTGCCGGAGTGTCGTTGTCCCAGCGTAATAAGATGTGGCTGGCGCGAGCCGAAGCCGGTCCATTATCTTTTACAGCCGTAACTTTATAAATGGTGTACATGCCATTTTCTAAATACGGGCCAAAAATAGCTCCTTCTTGCAGATCGGCTCCTTTTAACTTATCCGGAATAGAACCCGGATTAACAAACTGGCCGTTAAACGGAACATCAGAGTTGGCGCTTACAAAAAGCGAATCGTTCTCTACAGTAGCAAACTGCTTCACAATGTCATCAAACTCTTGCTTGGTAGCCGCGCTGTCTTCTTTAGACGGGCTTACCGGAATGGTAACGTATTCGATAGAGCGGCCTTCTTCTACTTTATATTTCTCTTTGTTTTTGTCGAAGTAAGCTTGCAACTGATCATCCGTAACTTTAATAGTAGAATCGCTGATAGATGAAAAAGGCACCAGTAAATACTTTAAACTGGCTTTGGCATTTTGTTCTTCTAAGTATTGCTTAGCTTCGGTAGTAGTTACGTAGTTAGATAACCGGATTAAGTTATTGTACTTCGTAAGTGCACGCTCCGGGCCCAGGTTGCTTTCAAAATTGGTCCAGGCAGCTTGCTGCTCCAAGGGAGCTTTGGGTAATTGATCTCTTAAATAGTTTTTTACCAAAGATCGGTCGAACTGTTGGGTTTGCGGATTAGTAAAAGCCTGCTTAATAGCCGGGTGAATATTATTACCCTGCACCATATCAATTAATTCTTCCTCAGAAACACTAATTCCTAACCGGTCTAATTCTTTCTGATAAGCAACTTTTACGATTAACTGATTCCAGGCTTGTTCCCGCAACGAAACCATTTCGTTTTCGTTTGGTTGTTTACCGGTCTGAGAAGCATAATTATTTTTAATGCCTTCCAATACTTGGTCGAATTCTTCAATGGTTATTTTTTCACCGGCAATCTCTCCAACTACGTTGTTACTGCCAAATAACCGGGAATTAGGTCCTAACAGGTCTCCTAATACCATGAACACTACCATAGCCAGGGCAATTAAACCAACAGCTACCCCTGATTTTTCTCTGATCTTATTAATTAAAGACATATAAAATATAAATGGTAAAAAAGAAGTGCAAAATAACCAGAATATCGGTTAACTTCAAAACTAACAGATTTAAATCTTGCAGTAAATAAAGCCTTTATCTTTTAATTTTATTAAATAGAATTGTGGCAATAACAACAATTGTGCACAATTAATTCGCCCAGTAAAAATATTAAATTATTTTTCTGATTTTAAAATTTTGGATAGTGCCTAGTGAATGAGGACTTTACAATGGAAATTTAAAAATTAAGATTCTGTCTGAGGAGTATCTGGTTGTAAGCTGGGGGCAGCAGGCAAAGTTAACTGAACGGTGTCAATCCGGTTTTCGGCCATTGTTAAAATAGTAATTACATAAGGCAGAACAGTAATAATTTCGTTTGGCTCCGGAATATCTTCGTGCACCGAAAGGATAAATCCGCCCAAAGTTTCGTAGTCTCCTTCGGGTAAGTTTAAGGCGTATTTTTCATTTAAGTAATCTATTTCGTGCCGGGCGCTAAAAAGATAACTGTTTTCAGCGGGTAAGAACTGTTCCAATAAAGCTTCTGCTTCATCATCGTACTCGTCATTTATTTCGCCGAATATTTCTTCTATTAAATCTTCAATGGTTACAATGCCCGAAGTTCCCCCAAACTCGTCTACCACTAAGGCCATGCTCCGGTGGTCGGCCACAAATTTTACAAACAACTCACTGGCCAGCATACTTTCGGGAACTACGGTAATAGGAGTAAGAATAGACATAATGGTTGCCGGTTTTTTAAAAAGCGCTAACTGGTGGCAATAACCAACTATATCGTCGATGGTTTGATTGTAGATAAGTATTTTGGAATGGCCCGTATCTGTAAAAGCCTGGCGCAGTTCGGCAATGCTACCGGTAATTTCAATTGCCTCAATTTCAGTGCGGGGCACCATACATTCTTTTACTTTAACCGTCCGGAATTCTAATGCATTATGAAATATTTTGCTATCAATTTCCGGGGTAATTGCAGGTTGCTCCGGCTGATATAATTGCTTTTTAACGTAGTGCTCTACATCCGTTAACCCGAAAACAGGTTGTTGTTCCGAAAACTCCAGCTTTAATAGTTTAACGGCTATAAACCGGGTAACGCTGATTATTACAAAAACAATGGGGTACAGTAAATAATATAACACCAACATGGGCAAGGCAAATACCTGCAGCATCTGGTTCGCGTTAATTAAAAAAATACTGCGGGGTAGAAACTCCGCCAGAATCAAAGCCAGGATTGCCGCAAATAAGATTTCAGCCAGAAGCAATAGAAAGCCTGGGAAAGGAAACTCGGGCCAGTATGGTTCTAACGCTTGGTGTAAAGTAATGGAAATTGTTAAGCCAAATAGAACCAATGCCAACGATTGACCGATGAGTAAGGTAGCGGTTAGTTTAGATGGCCTTTTTAAAAAATGCGCAATAATGCGGCCCGCCAAGGAGTTCTGTTTTTCTTGCAATTCCAGGTGTAAGCGGCTTGCGGTCAGATAAGCCATTTCGATACCTGAAAATAGACCGGATAACAGTAACGAAGTAATTATGAGGAAAAAAGCCTGTGGTTGGCTCATGCGGTAATTGCAAATTTTGTAATTACAATTTACGAATGAAAATAAGAATAGATTAAGTTAGACTTAAAGAAGTAGAATTTTTAAATATTTGTTTCGGCTCTAGCCCCAATTTACTTTTTAGAGTTATTAGGATTTTTCTGCATCCGGTACAGAAATAAACAAATCAACGCAATCATAAAAATCCAATAGTTGGCGATAAGATTGTTTTCTACAATGGTCCGGTGAATGCCAATTACCATCGCAACTACTGCAATAGAAAGATATATAGTGCCAGAAAGCTTCATTGGGGTTTTTCTACGATAAAAGTGCCCGTTGGATTTAAAATTTTCCAGTGTACAAAACCATCATCCGAAACTAAGCCATTGCCCTGCACTACATCGGTTTTTGTTTGGATGGTAACAAATTTATCGGTATAAATCTGACGTTTTATTTTATCCCAATGCAGCTCTTCGGTTTTCATGGTTTCGCCTTTTTTTATGTTGTTTACGATTACGTTACCCCGTGCAAAATAAGAATCACGTTGTTTATCGTATTTGGCATAATTAGCGCGTAAAGTGCTGCTCACTTGTTGGTTTGGGTCGTAAAAGGTAAGATTTATTCCTTTGGGGTACTCGGCATTGCCATTTTCGTAACGCGATTCGATTTTTGCTTGCAGTTTTATTTTAAGGCGCGCCGAATCGCTGTACAACGTAGTAACGTTCCCGGTCTGCATAATAGGGCCCGTGTATTTAACTTTGGGAACCGGATTATCTACCGAGGAATTACAGGCAAGCAGCATGTTTACCGCCACAATAATTCCGAGTAAATTTTTAAAACAGTTCATGCAGTTGTACGCTGTAAAATAGCAGGCTTATCTATCTGGTATTAATCAATTTTTGGTTTGATAAACCAGTTGCTGTTGATTGAAAAGCCTAACTGAATCCGGAAATAGTTTTCTTTTAAAGCGTTGCTTTCCCCGTTACCGCGTCTGCCTAGCGCAAAGCCTAAATTAAGCAGCGATTGTGTATACTCCGGAGGACGGGGCGAGCCCCCAATTGGTAAAGTAAAGCCCCAATGCAGGGATATATCATTTACTTGTTTTCCGTTAAGTTCCAGAGGCGTCTTTCCTACACCAAATCCGGCTCTATAACCTACCCGTTGAAAATACGAGTTTACCGAAACAGGGTTAGGGATAAATTCTGCGCCAACTGCTACCCGGTAGGTATCAGCTAAATTACTCGGGCTTACCCCACTTCTAAATTCCGACCATTTCTGGGCGCTAAAATCAGCCCCGATTACCAAAGACTGACCATTATCTACGCTTAGGCCAAATTGTATACCTTGCGGCAGGCGGGAAGTAGTTTTAATACTATCTCCTAAATAGTTTTGCCCCAGTACTAAGTCATTGGAAAGCCGACGCTCTTGTACGGTTCTTTGTTTGGTATTAAGGTCGTTGCCTACTGTATATACGGTTCCAAGGTTTAAGTTCCACTTGTTTTTTAATGGTTGCCGGTAAGCCAATGCGCCTTTAAACTGAAAGCCGTTATAATTAGTACGTTGGTTAATTACTAATTGCTCCGCCGACAAGCTGGCATCTGCTTCGTTTATCAGTTGCGAGCCAGCTTCCCTTTCTACTACGCCAAATAAATAAGAAGCAGAAACACCCAAGTTAAGCCGTTTAGCGATACGGAAACCGTGCCCGAAAAATACTTCTGAAAGATTGCCGTTGCCGGTGTAGGTATTTCGTGTTTTTGTGGTTTGGTCGCCAGTTACTGTGCCTTCAGAGATATACTCGTAATTGATAGTAGAGTAGGGGCGCAATCCTACGGCTGTACTCCAGCGTTTTGACAAAGGCACAGCTAAAGCTAAATAATTTAAACTGCCATCAGCATCCCGTTGTTTCCCAACTTCATCAGATAATACCTTTGCCTGTCCGCCTAAGCCTAACTCAAATGTTACCCGGTTATTGTAATATAACAAAGCGGGGTTAGAGCTGTTGATATACGCACTGGCGGGGGTTCCTACTCCTACATTTCCCATTCCAAAACTACGAACAGAACCTGTACTTTCATTAATATCGCCGAGGCCGGAAGCGGAAAAAGGAGAATTGCCTAAATTTTGCGCTTGGGCGCTGGTTACCATCGCCGCTAGAGCAAAGCCACTTAAAAGCCGGTAAATCTTATACATTGTAATTTAAAATATGAATTAACCCCATCAAAACCAGATTAGGCTCAGCAAAGATGCGTGCTTTTAAATTGTTTTCAAAAAATGGCGCATCGCCCCCGCACATTACTGTGGTAAGATCAGGATATTGTTTCTTGTATTCAGCTATTATACCATCTACTTCCGCCAAAGTACCATTAAAAACCCCGCTCTTTAAACATTCAATAGTGTTACGGCCAATTAAAGGGGCTACACTGGCTTCGGCTTGTTCCACTAACGGGAGTTTGCCGGTAAAAGTGTGCATTGCCTTAAACTTCATGGTTAATCCCGGAGAGATGCTCCCACCATAATAAACCTGTTTCCTATCAATAAAATCGAAAGTTATGCAGGTACCCGCATCTATTACCAGTACATCCTGACCGGCAAATAAGTAACTGGCTCCTACTACCGCCGCTAACCGGTCCATGCCTAAAGTTCGCGGCGTACCATATTTATTGGTAACAGGCACCGGGGTTGCCGCTGTAAGCCAAATAACTTTTTGTAAACCAGATAATGGGTTTATCTCCTGATCTGGTAAAAAACGAACCGATGAAATAATAGCCTCCTTAATAGAATAATTAGCGATTAGCTTAAGTAAGGAGGCTGCATCCTGCAACTCGTCCGTGACTATCAGCTTTGCTTCTTTAAAAATGGCATACTTGGTTCGGGTATTGCCTACATCAATCGCAATTTGATTCACGTTACAAGGGCTACTTTCTATTCCCAGATAAACCTTTAATATTATCTGTCACTTTTAATTAAGTCAGATGCGTGTTGCAGGAATTAAGTTGTCCGGCTTATAAAAAATATTTTAGCCGGATAACTTCTTTCTCGTTCAGGAATCGCCATTTACCCCGGGGCAAATCTTTTTTAGTTAAACCAGCATATTGCACCCTATCCAAAGAAACTACTTCGTACCCTAAATGCTCGAAAATGCGGCGTACGATCCGGTTTTTACCGATATGGATTTCAATTCCTACAAATTTACCGGTATCGCCAATTAAGGCTAAGTCATCTACTTCGGCTTTACCATCTTCTAATTCTAAGCCAGCCTGAATTTTTTCAAAATCCTCTTTTGTAAGCTGCTTATCTAACTCTACCTGGTAAATTTTAGAATTTTGGTGCGAAGGGTGAGTTAATTTTTGAGCTAGTTCCCCATCGTTGGTAAACAACAATAAGCCCGTCGTATTTCTATCTAATCGCCCAACCGGAAAAATCCGTTCTTTAGATGCATTCGCAACTAAATCCATCACAGTTTTGCGGCCTTCCGGGTCTTCGGTGGTAGTAATAAAATCTTTTGGTTTATTTAATAATACATAAACCATTTTTTCGCGGTTCAGCCTTTTTTTACCGTATTGCACGGTGTCTTCTGGCTTTACCAGATAACCCATTTCGGTAATTACTTCTCCGTTTACTTTAATTTCGCCGGCTGCAATAAGCGTATCCGCTTCGCGCCGGGAGCAAACCCCTGCATTGGCAATATACCGGTTTAAGCGAATACCGGCATCTGTGCGCTTTTCTTCGTCACTTTTCCCGCGTTCCCGGTTATTATATCGGCGCAAGTCGTAATCGGGAGCTTCTTTGGGGCCTTCTTCATTCCGGCTCCGAAAAGGTTGCCGATCTTTGTACGCGTTATCTCTTTTATTAAATTTATTAAAGGATTTTTTTTCAAAATCATCCCGCCGTGGCCGATCATCCTCCCGCGAACGCTGGAAAGCAGGACGCTCTGATCTATCGTTATCCCGGTTCCGGTTAAATGGCTTCCGATCGCCTCCCGCTTCGTTACGATCTCTGTTATAGGGTCTGCGGTTATCGCTTTGTTCCCGGTTGCCGGTATATGGTTTCCGATCATCGTGGTTCCGGTTCCGATCAAATGGCTTCCGTTCTCCCGCAGAAGAGTCGCGATTGAACCGGTTAAATGGTCTTTGTTCGGTATCGTTATCCGTGCGGTTCCAGTTATTAAACCGATCGTCCGGATTATTACCTTCTTCCCGAAGTTTTTGGCGGTAAGCTTCTTTTTCCGGTTTAAATGAACGGTTGCGCTCACCTGGTTTGCCTTTTGGTACATTGCCAAAAGGGGATTTGCGGTAGCGTTGTTCTACATTAAAATTACGGTTTGCATTATACGGCCGGGCCGGCCTGTAATCTTCATTATTATCGCCACTGTCATCAAAACGCATGCTGCGTTTAGGAGCTGCATCGTCGTCCTGAGAAAAATTGCTTTTACCCGAAAAAGGCCCGGATTTTTTAAATTTATCGTTTGATTTAAAGCCGCCAAACCGTTTGTTATCCCGGCTCTGCCAAGATTCCCGGTTGCCGTTTTGTTCGGGCTTTGTTCTATTGCCAGATCTATCGTTGACTGCCGGGCCACGGTCAAAACGTTCCGAACGGTTAAAAACTTTCTTGCCTTCCGGGTTAAATTTTTCTGATTTGCCTTTGAACCTTGGGGAATTATCAGAATTGCCAGAAGAACGGCCCGTAAACTTGCTACGGGATTTATATTTGTCAGAGTTTGCTTTATTAAAGTCGGTTGCCATATAATTTGTTGTGTTGCAGTATCGCTACTGTAAGTATTTTTATTAAATGAGGAGAAGGCCGGTACAGTCTACGAGTAAACTGTACCGGCCTTTATTAATTAACTTAACTAATTTTTTAAAGTTCTAATTATCTGAGATTTCGCCGATGATATTTTCTTCGGATATAAAATCTTTTAACTGAGGAAGGTCCTTTAAATGATTAATGCCAAAATATTCCATGAACTTTTGGGTAGTGCCGTAAATCAAAGGCCGGCCAATGGTGTCGGCTTTCCCTTTAATCTGAATCAATTCTTTCTCTAGTAGCTTTTGAATAGCATAGTCGCAACTTACTCCCCGTATTTGTTCAATACCAGATTTAGAGATAGGTTGTTTGTACGCGATAATAGCCAATGTTTCCAGCGCCGAAACCGAGAGTTTGCGTTTTGATTTTTGTTTCAGATATAACCCGATAGCTTCCTGATAATCCGGTTTAGTTAAAAACTGGTATCCGCCACCAATGGCGTAAATCTGAAAAGCAAAAGAATCTCCGGCAAATCGCTGGTTTATTGCTTCAATACTTTCTAAAACATCGCTGATCGAAATTTCTTGCTGCAACGTTTCTGAAAGACATTTCTGCAATTCCTCAATGGCAACGGGCGCCGAGGAACAGAAGATAATGGCCTGTATGTAGTTTTGTAAAATTTCCAAAGATTACTTAATCTCTGCGCTGTAACTTAGCTTCAATAGAATGCTGGGTGTGTGGCACCGCACGTAAACGCTCTTTTGGAATTAATTTACCAGTAGCGATACAAACGCCATAGCTACCGTTTTTAATCCGGATTAAAGCGTTTTCTAACTGCTGAATAAACTTTAATTGCCGGGAAGCCAACTGATTTAAGCTTTCTTTTTCAGCAGTATCGGCTCCGTCTTCAAGCACTTTAGCTGATGATGCTGTATTATCAGTACCGCTATCATTGCGCCGGCTTAAAGTTTCTTTAATAAAAGCTACTTCTCTTTTTGCGTTGGTTAATTTTTCCCGGATAATCTGTTCAAACTCATTCAGGTCTTCCCTAGAATAACGGAGTGGTTCCTCTGACATATACTTGTAAAATATTGAATTACTTCCTTTAATAAATTATTACAGATTAAGCTACTGTACTTCTATTTTGTTGTAACAGAATGCAAAGCAGATTAGTTTAAATTCTCTTTTCAACTAAAAACAGTTACCTGACAACTGAACCAGAAATACATCTAATTTGCCGCAAAAGTAAGAGTAAATATCTAATTTAACAGCATTTACCTAAATTAAACTTAAGCTTTTGTTTTCAATAAACATGCCATAAAGAAATTATTAAGGAGCCATGCCGCAAGTTGTGTAACAACTTGGCTTGGTTTTAGATTAACTTTGCCGGTAAAGTTTTAGTAAATTCGCAACTAATTAGGTTAGTTATTTAATTAATTCGTAATGCAACGATTTCCCTCAGCAATTTTCTCATTTTTTATGCTTTTTGCGGTAAGTTGTACCGCACCCCGGGCAATTATTAATTCCGGGAAAGTTACGGCTCCCGGACAATTTAAAGCCGGTTTAAACTTTGGGGGAAATATTGCCACCGAACCCATTGGCCAATTAGATGATATCACTAAATCAGCGGTAGATGCCATCCGGAATAAAGATTCTATTTACTATGATGAGCAAATAGATGTGTTTGCGAAAGGATTAACCGCCTATGCCTTAGACCCGGTTGGGCTTACGTTTGACTTTTATGTGCGTTACGGGGTTGCGCCGCGTGTAGATGTAGGATATAAATTTGCTTCCGGCGCTCATGTACTCGATGCCATGTACCAGTTTTTAGGGCCGACGGGTACGCCTGACAATCCGGGCGAAGGTACTTTATATGGGAGTGTGGGTTTGCA
Organism: Adhaeribacter swui; assembly: GCF_014217805.1. Lineage (NCBI taxonomy): Bacteria > Pseudomonadati > Bacteroidota > Cytophagia > Cytophagales > Hymenobacteraceae > Adhaeribacter > Adhaeribacter swui. The sequence goes on along the minus strand of NZ_CP055156.1, from coordinate 1,591,495 downwards.
ATATACCGGTCAGAAAGCAAATTTACCGGCTCGGGCTTTGTTAAATAAACTAGAACCGGTGCTGGACTTTTATGCTACCCGCCGCGATGTAGTAATTCCGGTTATTTTTAGTAAGTCGTTTGGGCCAGAAGAAGAAATTGGTAATATCTCGTGGGGGGTAGTTTACAACCGTACGTTTATTAAATATGGCTTTGACCCAGGTAATATATTTACCAAATACACCGACCAAGTAGTGAGGGTAGAAGCGGTAAAAGAAAAAAACAGTTTTTCTTCATACGGCGCTTTTGTAAACGGGAAGATTGGTTTCCGGTACGTTTACCTATTACCCGCTCTAACCATGTATTATCAAAACTACGGTACTTATAAAGTATTGGGCGGCAAAAAACACGAATTCTCTGGTATGACCTTTATCCCATCGATTGGGTTACAAGTAAATTTGGGTAAAAGCGCCCAGCCCCGTCGTCGTTATTAAAAGAGAAAATTTTAAATTTTATTGTTTTAGGCAGAAAAGAAAGTTGGCCATTCTTTAGTAAGTTGTTGGTTTAATATAAGTGGCAGATGGTAGTAGTATTGTTAAAATTTTTATAATAAATTAAATTTTAATAATAGTGGCTTACCGAAGTAATTTGTTGAAATATTTTATTTAATTTATATGCTTCGGCTTTAACCACTTAAAACTACATTTATGAGAAAACTAAGACAATCTTTATTTATTTTAATAGCTTGTGTGTCTCTTTCTTCGTGCGCCACTCTTTTTGGTGGTAAGGTAACAGAATACCAGAAAACCAGACCTGCGCCGGGTGAACCGCAAAGAGAATTAAGAATTGGGGCACTAGTTGCCGACGTGCTTTTATTCTGGCCGAGTTTAGCCGTGGACTTTGCTACTGGGGCCATCTACAAACCCAAAGCCGCCACTACAAAATAGTTGGAAGTATTTTGTTTTACCAGAAGGAGACACCTACAAGGTTTTCTCCTTCTGGTATTTTTATGTGATTAGCTTTTATTCACAAATGCCAAGCATATGAATAGCGGTTGCGGCCGCTTCTATACCTTTATTACCGTGTTTGCCACCTGCCCGATCCCAGGCTTGTTGCTCGTCGTTGGTAGTTACTAAACCAAAAATTACTGGTTTATTATATTTTAAACTTACTTGCGTTATGCCTTGCGCTACTGCGTGGCAAATGTAATCGTCGTGTTTGGTTTCGCCTTTAATTACTACTCCCAGGCATATAACGGCATCAATAGCAGGGTTTTGTGCCAGTAATTGGGCTCCGAAGCTTAGCTCAAAACTGCCGGGCACAGTGTTCCGAACAATATTTTCCGGGTTAGCCCCGTGCTTTATTAATGTTTCGTAAGCGCCCTGGCACAAGGTATCCGTTATTGCTTTATTCCACTCGGCTACTACCAAACCAAACTTTTTTCCAGAAATATCAATTAAATTATTAGAGTTATAATCGCTTAGATTTTTAAGTGCGCTTGCCATGAATAGAGGTTTAAGTTTTAGGTTGCAAGTTACAGGTTTAACAATCAGCATTAATTTACCAGCCTGATTGCTTTGCTAAAAGTAAAGTAAAATTAGCTTTTGAACAGGGTATTAAAAGTAAAAGCACCATTACCGAAGTTTTATTTCGATAATGGTGCTTTTTAAAATTTTATAACAACTTATTACTTACCCGCTGCTAAAAGCTCTGCCCGAGCCTTGTATTTCTTAGCATCAGCTACTTCAGCCGCATTGGCGTAATTATTAATAATTCTGTTATATACTTCGGTAGCCTTGGCGAAGTCGTTATTAGCTTCGTAGGCCGCACCAGCTTTCATTAAATATTGCGGGGTAAAAAACTCATTCGAATTGTAATCGGCCGCTTTTAAGTAATAATCAATGGCTTCTTTTTTATTACCCAGTTCCAGATTGGCATCGCCTAATAAACTATACGCTTTACCCTGTAAAATCAAATCGTTCGATTTATAATCTCCCAGGTAGTTGATAGCTTCTTTAAATTTGCCTTGCTTCAAATAAATTACCCCGGTATAAAACTTAGCCAGATTGCCCGCTTTAGTACTGCCGTACTCATCGGCAATGGTGGTTAAGCCCCGGTATTGACCATCCCCTTTTAAAGCTTTATTTAACGAATCTGCTTCAAAGTAATAGATCGCCTGGAACATATCAGCCTGAGCTTCTTTCTCCTGGGTATTACGATAATTGTAGAACAAGTAACCTCCAATAATAGCAGCAGCTACTACTCCTAACAGACCCAGAAGTACATTCTTGTATTTACTAACAAAGTCTTCCGAACCATGCGTTAAGCGATCGGCTAATACATCCGGATTTTCGAGGACGTCTAAGGTGTGGTCTTTCTTGGTGATATTTTGTGCCATTACTTTTGGTTATTCTTGTTCACTAATCGTTGTTTGTTGTGCTACAACACGTAAAATTAAAATTTCATTCGCCTCATTTTCAATAATTTTAAAAATATTACCAAAAATTAAGACCAACAACGATTAATTAAACTTATTAATCTTGGATATAAGGATAATCTTCTTGAACGTAAACGTCTTTGTATAATTCATCGGCCGTTGGGTAAGGCGATTTTTCAGCAAACTCCACGCATTCTGCTACCTGGGCTTTAATGCGATTGTCAATTTCTTCCAATTCCTGTTCGGTCGCATATTTGTTTTCCAGGATGGTGTGGCGCACCATTTCAATTGGGTCCTGGTTGCGGTATTCTTCCAGTTCTTCTTTGGTGCGGTATTTGGCCGGATCCGACATAGAGTGGCCTTTGTACCGGTAGGTTTTAAATTCCAGGAAAGTAGGACCTTCGCCAGCCCGGGCGCGTTCGGCGGCACGAGCTACGGCTTCGTGTACGTCTTCGCAACGCATGGCATTTACCGTTTCGGCGGGCATTTGGTAAGCTAAGGCCAAAGTAGCCAACTCGGTAACGTTAGAGGTACGTGACACCGAAGTACCCATAGCGTAACCATTGTTTTCTACCACAAAAATTACCGGTAGTTTCCAGGTCATGGCCATGTTAAAGGTTTCGTGGAAGGAACCCTGGCGTACGGCACCATCACCCATGTAAGTCATACACAAGTTGCCGGTTTTATTATACTTTTCGGCAAAGGCTAAGCCAGCGCCTAAAGGAATTTGACCACCCACAATTCCGTGGCCACCCACAAAATTTACGGATTTATCGAAGATGTGCATAGAGCCACCTTTGCCTTTAGAACAACCAGTAGATTTGGCGAATAACTCGGCCATAACGGCGTTGGGAGAGGTGCCAAGCGCTAACGGATGCGCATGATCGCGGTAAGCAGTAATCCATTTGTCATCTTTGGTAAGCGCGGTAACGGCTCCGGCTACGCAGGCTTCCTGACCAATATATAAGTGGCAAAAGCCCTTAATTTTTTGCTGACCGTATAACTGACCTGCTTTCTCTTCGAACTTACGCATTAACTGCATCATGTCGTACCAACGTACATAGGTTTCTTTTGAGAAATTTGTCGCAGGTTTTACCTTTGTTTTGGGCATTTGCTTTGTAACTGCCATAACTTGTAACGAGCTAAACTGTTTAGAGTGCGAAATTAAGTAAAAAATTCAACAAAGAAATGAATGGTTCTGGAAAATCTCCATTTACTGTATTTTAAAAATTACGAAGAGGCAGACCTTTCATTCTCGCCCCATATTAATTGCTTTATCGGCGACAATGGCAGCGGCAAAACTAATGTGCTCGACGCTATCTATTATCTTTCGATGGGCAAGAGTGCCTTTACCGCTACCGATTTGCAAAACGTAAAACAAGGCGAAGACTATTTTATGGTAAAAGGCCGCTTTCAGGCCTTTACCCACCAAGATACGATTCAGTGTACATTTCGGTCGGGCCAGAAAAAAATAATTACGCATAATAAATTAGCCTACGAAAAAATTAGTGAGCACATTGGCAAATATCCGGTGGTTTTAATTTCGCCGTACGATACGGATTTAATCCGGGAAGGGAGCGAAGAGCGGCGGCGCTATTTTGATAGTTTAATTTCACAACTCGACGCAACTTACCTGAACGAACTCATTACCTATAATTATATCTTAAAACAGCGCAATTCGCTACTCAAGCAATTTGCCGACCGTAATTACTTTGATAAGGAGTACCTGCAAATTCTGGATGAACAGTTGGTGCCCGCGGGTAATTATATCACCAAAGTGCGGCAATCGTTTTTAGCGAATTTTGTCCCTGTTTTTCAAAAACATTACCAACACTTATCGGGGAGCAGCGAAACCGTAACGCTCGATTATAAAAGTCAACTCACCAATCATAGTTTTATTTACTTACTTAATCAGGCGCAGCACAAAGATTTAATGCTGCAACGCACCACCGTGGGCCCGCATAAAGACGATTTTGTTTTTTTTATGGATAACTGGCCCGTAAAGAACTATGGTTCGCAGGGGCAGCAAAAATCGTACGTAATTGCTTTAAAACTAGCGCAATTTGAGGTAGTAGCTCAACAAAAAAAACAAAAACCACTGCTCTTGCTGGATGATATATTTGACCGGTTGGATGAAAAACGCATTACCAAATTGCTGCAATTAGTAGCTGAAAATACCTTTGGGCAATTATTTATTACAGACTCTCACCTGGAGCGCACCCAAAAACTGGTGGGCAGTATTTCGGAGCAGGTAAGTAATTTTAAAGTGGTGAGTGGCACGGTGCAGTTGATAACCTAGTGGATAAAGCCGGGATAAATAAACTTGGGTTTGGTTCAGTTATCCGCGGTTTCAGCCCGTATATTTACCCGGTGCTGGGTACTGCAAATTGTAAAAATTTAAAAAATTATTGCAACCAGGCGCACCCAAACATTCACTTTATAACCAACTTTACCGTGGCTTTTATTAATCGAGATAAACAAATAAATATTCGGAAGTCTGACATTCAACCTGTAAAAGACAGCATCCAGGCTTTACTAAAAGCTTACCGGATTCAGGGTAAGGTAAACCAGGTGCAGGTAGTAGCCAGTTGGGAAAAGATTGTGGGCAAAGCCATCGCGCTTAAAACAAAGGAACTTTATTTTAAAGATAATAAGCTGTTTGTATTGCTTACTTCGGCCCCGCTCAAGCACCAGTTAGTAATGTCCAAAACCCGCGTAATAGAACTGATAAACCTGGAAGTAGGCGCCGGCGTGGTAGAAGAAGTGGTGTTTTTGTAGATGAGTTGAAAGGTTGGAAAGTTAAAAAGTTAAAAGGTTTTTAGAATCCTAGGCGGCAGGGATGCTGGAATTTTTAAAAATTTACTTATCAACTCTTTCTCATTATATAAAACATTTTCTTTTTTTGATTCGGCAACTTTTTAACCTTTCAACCTTCTAACCTTTTTAACCTTTCAACTAAATTAAGAATGCTGCCTGAATTCCGGTCTGTAGCTTATTCGCGTACAACTTTAACTGAATTAATGATTCCGAGTTATGCCAATTTCGGCGGAAAAATTCACGGGGGTATTTTATTGTCTTTGATGGATAAGGTAGCTTATACCTGTGCGGCCAAGCATGCCGGTAATTACTGTGTTACTGTAACCGTAGATGGGGTAAATTTTCTGCAACCCGTAGAAGTAGGCGAGCTAGTGTCTTTAATGGCTTCTATTAATTACGTAGGCCGTACCTCGTTGTTAGTGGGCATTAAAGTAACTGCCGAAAACGTAAGAACCGGCGTAATGAAACATACCAATACCTCGTACTTTACCATGGTAGCTAAAGGAGAAGATGATAAACCCACCGAAGTACCGGGCTTGATCCTGGAAACCCGCAACCAGGTGCGTCGTTATCTGGAAGCTATCAAGCGCAAAGAAATGAAAATTCAGTACGCCGACCAGTTTAACAACGTAAAATCTAACTTAACTATTGAGCAGGAATTGTATAAGTTACAAGGCGAGCGCTGCCAGATTGGGTTTGAGTTGTAATGTTATAATTTAAACCGGATAGGTAAGGTATACCGAACATTTGCAGGGATTCCTTCGATTGTGCCAGGTTTCCAGATAGGCATGCTTGCCGTTACCCTAACAGACTCATTATCTAAGTCTGGATGCAAAGGTTTAACAACTTCAATGTTTTTTATTTGCCCCGTTTTGGTCACTATAAATTGCAAAATAACGTTGCCTTGAGCTTTTTGTTTGTACGCTGCTTTGGGATATTTAATATTCTTACTTAAATACTTATATAAATTTTCTAACCCGCCAGGAAAGATGGGAACTTGTTCGTGCGGATAAAAAGTAGTATCTTGCCCAGTTTGCGTGAAACAACGGCCCTGAACTGGTTTTCCTACTTCAAAATTTTCTACCCTTTTGCGGGCACCATTTGGGTAAAAAGTAAGCGCCTCTGCTTGACTACCATGATCTTTATAAATGTAGTATAGTTGCCCGTTATCATACCATTCCTTAAGATCTCCAACTTGGAGGTTGTTTTCTATTTGCTGTTCACATTTTAATTGACCATTCTTATGCCATTGGCGATTGTACCCCGTAGCTTTCAACGTTTTGTTCTGAATAGGGTATTCAGAATACTTTTCGCCAGTGATATAGAAAGTTTTGACTATGCCTTCTTCTTCAGCAGGCGTGTTAAACACAGTATATCGCAAATATTCGGCTCTTGACTTACTGGGTGTTTTAACAAAATTTTCGTCCAAGTAAAGAGAGTCAGTTAAAACCTGAGCTTGAACCAAAGAGCTTAACCCAATGCATATAAATAAAATATGAATAAGACGAATCATATAAGACATTAAATTTATTAAGCGTTTATTAAGGATCTTTCTTCTTCCGAAGTTTGCTCGGGCGCTACCACTTCTATTTCGGGTTGAGGTAGTCTTTTCGTGAATGTAGATTGTACGCGGTTAGATTTGATAAAATAAGGAATCCAAATCGCGGCAGCAATCATGGCTTGGAAGATTTGCTTAAAATCCGCTTCCGCTAGCTTTAACATCACCGCAAAGGCATTGTCAAAAAAGATAAACAGGAAGTTAAATGTATAAAAAACAATGAGCAGACGAGGTACACTGGTGCGCCGCTGATGAAATAACCAAAGAATTAAAATGGTATACACTATTAAAGCAACATTGCCAGCTAATTCAAAAAGTACAAGCAAGGCCTGGATCGGACTATAACTTTCGGAAGAAGCATCTGTAAGCATGGTCCATATAGCTATATTAAAAAAGTTACTGAATAAGGAAATGGCTATGAGTAATGGACTCAGGCATAAACCTACCCGAACCAAATTTAACCAGCCCCCAATAGTAGTTTCGTAATAGTCCGGCTCGGGTAATTCAGGATCGTAAGCGTATAATTTATAAGCTCCGTATGCCGAAGCAGCTAAAAATATAATAGCCAAACCTACCATTATTGGGCTAATTGGCGCACTAGTAGAAATCGGAGCTGCATGTAACGGTTTAGAAATCTCGAAACCTAACTGATCTAGAATTTGCTTTTGTTTTTTCAGATAAGAGCCGGCTTCGGCTACCGGTACGTGGTCGCGCAGGGTTTTATAAGAATAATTTAAGATAATCGAGTTGCTTTTTGCTTTGTAGGCTATATCGTATTGAAACCGAAAAGATTTATCCTCGATAACTTTGGTTTCAGTATCTATGGACCAAGGCTCGGGCAGGAGCAGGGTAATCGTTTGTTCAAAATCCGTGGGATAAGATAAGCTGATAGGCATTTTACGAATAACGGTACCTGGCTTGCTTAACCGATCGCGGAGCATTTGTGGGTAAAAGTAAGCCGTTATTAAGCTATCCTGTTTTTGCTGGGTTTTGGTCCAGAAATCCGCGATGGTATATTCTTCGAGCGTGGTTAATATGTTCTTGTCCGGGTTATCCAGGTAATCCAGGTCGCGGGAAACAATGATGTTGGGGTAAGTATTCGCGTAAAAATTTAAATAACTTTTTTCTGTTTCTTTTAAATTGCTCGTAGCCAACCGTTGCCGCATATTGTCGGCCTCTGGGCCATAATAATAGGTTTTTACCTCTAATTTTACCGGGCCGCCCACATTATCAAAAATAAAATTTTCGGCTACGCTTACTTTAGCTGTTTGGGGTGTTTGCATTTTTACAAAGGCTCCGCCGCCATCTTTTAAAACAAAAGCCATTTTGTAATTAGGCGTGGCAATGTTGTTGTACTGGCCGCGTTGCATGCTTATCGTCGGGTCAATCCAGATTTGTTTGCCCAGCAACTCTACCAGTACAATGCAGTGGTTAAAAGCATACGCCGATGGCAACCAATTCGGAATTTGATCCTGGTAATCGGTGTGCACTAAAGCCGGATAAGCTTTAATGTTCATGGCCTGCAGCATTTGGCTTAATAGCAACGACTTATCTTTGCAATCGCCGAAGCGTTGTTTGTAAGTTTGCGCCGGTGCGTGGGGCTGATACCCGCTTATTCCGTTTTCGAGGCCTAAGTACCGTACTTTATCTTGCACAAAGCGCACGGTAGCCGTTAATCGCTGGCCGGCATCGCCCGAAATATTTTTAATCGAATCAATTTCTTGTTCCAGTTCTTTGCCTAAGCCTGTTACTTCGTAAAGTGCTGCGGCCCAGTTCCCAAATTGTTGCCAGTTACTAAACTCCGAAAGGCTTACCCACGGATAAGGATCGTACCAGGACGGAATATCTGAATCGACGGGAAAGCCGGGCAGGTTTTTTAAATGCCAGGTATAGGATTGTTGCTGGTTATTTAAAGTTACCGTTGGCTGCTCTTTGGTATTAAATAGTTTGAAATTGATTTTTCGGTTGGGCGTGGTATTTACCCGCACGTAAATTTCATCCAGCGGGTCGTAGTTTTGAAGACCAAAGCTGTTAAAAAATTTATTTTTAAAAATTGGGTTCCAGCCGGTAATAGAATAAGAAAATTCTACAATATCGTTTAATCGTACGTCGTCCAGGATAGCAATGGCCGAAAGCTGTTCGTTATAAATGTGTTTGTCCAGTTCTTTTTCTACCTGGCTTTGCTTAAATTTTACGGTGGCAAGTTTATCAATTAGTTTGCCGTTGCGCCAAAGCCGGATGGCGTGAAAATTTACTTTTTCATAATTGGGGTCATAAGTAACCTGCAACTCCGAAACCGCCTGTAATCCTTCTTCAGAAAAAACAACGTAACCGTTGTGGTGGTAAACGGTTTTACTTTCTACATCAAATTGGGTATCGCGAAGTAAAATGTGGTATCCGCCCGACACATCTTTGGCCTTAACGGCAGTGGCAAGTTTTACGGGTATCGGCACTACCCAGCCGGGTGCTACGCTTACGGGTAATTTGGGAGCGGCGCTACCTGGGGTTGGCAGAAAAGTTAATGTAAAGAGCAAAAATGCCGCAATTAATTTGAGGCTGGAACCGCGGAAGAACATGCAATAAGTAAATGCTAAGTGGTTGATTCGTAATGTTATAAATGAGTGACTAGGAAACTGAAGAGGAGCGAAGCTGAATTTTTAATTTTTGTAAATCCTGGCTTTAATCCGGGCAACGTAAAACACCAGCACGTACGACCCAAAAAGATAAATCAAAAACAAGAAGAGTAATTTGCTCCAGAAAGCATCGGTTAAAATATAGCTCCAGCCCGGGGTAGGTGCCTGCGTTAGATCGAGTAGCGCGAGTACCAAGGAAGCCATTAAAACGGCAAAAGCATATCGAAACACCCGGGTTAATTTTTGGTTCAGCATAAAATTTAAGTGCGCTGCTAAATTATATTTATAATATATATTAATCAAAATATATTGTAAATAAGTTCAGGGCAATTAAAAAATATCAGAATTTTTAAATATTAGTTCAGAACGAACGGGTTTGTATTTGCTGGTTTGGGTGTAACTTATTGATTAATAATTGAAAGTATTAATCGAGTGGTTTGAAAGCTGAGGAGGAAAGAAGGGGCTGTATGTTGTTCGTAGCAGTAAGAGACCGTAACGCAATGAGGCGCGTTAAATATTACGTAGCAAAGAAAACGCTGGCAAAAAAATGATGGCTATAGTATGGGTGCCAAAATTACGTACCCCAGTTTTTAAATTTTTTAAAAATTTAAATTATTTGCAGGCATTTACTAATGCTTCGGGTAACGATTGCCCTAAGTTTACGATTCTTTGCCAATCGGCGCAGGCACCAGCTACATCTTTCAGTTTGTATTTAACAATGCCGCGGTTCTGTAGGGCCGGTATGTGGTCGGGTTTTATGTTCAGGGCTTTGTCGAAAGCAGCGATTGCTTCTTCTAATTTATCCTGTTCATACTTGTCGAGGCCTTGGTTGTAGTGAACGTTCGCTTGTTCGGCTTGCTCTATCAATTTTCGGGTGGCTTTATCTACTCGGGGCTGGGCGGGCGGACTAAGACTGGGCGTACTAATCTGGTTATTATTTTGGGAAGCAAAACGTACCGGAAAATAAACCCGGCAGGCTACGGCCTCGTTTTTAATTAACGCCGGTTTCCAGTTATTGGCACTCATTTTTATTACCCGCAAGGCTTCCTGATCTAAACCGTAGCCCGGATTACTGGCAACGCCTAAACTATCCATTTTGCCGTCTTTCCGGATAATAAAAGACAAGATAACAGTACCGGAAACGCCATTAAGAGAAGCGGTAACCGGATATCTGATATTGGAACCTAAAAATTGGTAAATACTCTCTGGCAACTTCCCGTACCGGGGTTGTACTTCTACTTCGGTGGCATTAAAAACCCGCTCCGGGTTTATTTGCTGGGCAGTTAACGAAAGCCAATTACTAAAGAAAAAAACCAGAAATGCTACTTGTTTCACGCTGCCAGAGAGCTAAAAATTTAAAAATTTTATACCATTGGGTATTTCCATTCGCCGCGGTACTCGCGGCTGAGCAGTTTGTTGGCCTCCGGGTCGTTCAAAATAACTTCTTTCTCGCCGTCCCAGATTACACTGCGACCTAGTTTCATAGATAGCATGCCCAACAAAGCCATAGTGGTAGAACGGTGCCCAATTTCGATGTCGCAGACCGAACGCTTTTTGGCTTTAATGGAAGCCAGGAAGTCAGCCCATAGTTCTTTAATGTTCTGGTCGTCGGGTTTATGCAGTTGCGGGTCCTGGTGAATGGGGGCTTTTTTGGAATCGGTGGGGTAAAAAGTCCAGCCTTTTTGCCAACCCATGTGAAACGTGCCTTCGGTTCCGTAAAAATAACAGCCCACGTTTTCGCCTTTTTCGGCGTTGTTGGCGGCAAATAAACGGTGTTCCCAGTTTACAGTAAAATCTTCGAACTCGTAAGTGGCAATCTGATGATCGGGCGCGTCGGTGTTATCTTTCCGGATGGCCCGGCCACCGGTAGAAAATACTTTCTTCGGATATTTTTCTTCGGTCCACCATAAAACCTGGTCGAGCCAGTGAATGCCCCAGTCGCCAAGCTGACCGTTGGCGTAGTCCAGAAACGACCGGAAGCCCCGCGGGTGAATGGCCGGATTATAGGGCCGCAACGGTGCCGGACCGCACCACATATCCCAATCCAGGGTTTTGGGCGCTTCGGCATCGGGTTTTACTTCGCCAGGGCCGCCGCCGTAATGCACAAAAGCCCGCACCATCCCAATCTTCCCGGCTTTGCCCGATTTTAAAAATTCCATGCCCGATACGTTGTGCGGCGACACGCGCCGGTGCGTACCCACCTGCACTACCCGGTCGGCATCGCGGGCGGCTTTTACCATGGCGCGGCCTTCGTAAATGGTATGGCTAATGGGCTTTTCGACGTACACGTGCGCGCCCTGCTGCACGGCCGCAATGGTAATAAGCGGGTGCCAATGGTCGGGCGTAGCAACAATTACAATTTCGGGTTTTTCTTTGCTCAGCAGCTCCCGGAAATCGCTGTATCTTTTAGGTTTATCCTGGGTAAGTTTTTGTACTTCGGCGTACGATTTATTTAATTGTTCCTGGTCTACGTCGCACATAGCCACCAACTTGCTTTCGCCGGCCGCTAAAGCTTCGCGCAGAATATTGGTGCCCCACCAGCCGGCCCCAATCAGAGCGGTGCGGTATGGCCGCGTTTTACCAGCCACCGAAATAGCCGGCAACGTATAAGCCGAAAAAGCCAGACTGGCCGCAGCTGATGTTTTTATAAAATGACGACGATCCATAGTTTTTTTAAATTTTGTGCTGATTTTAAATCTGAGTAAAAACCGGTTGCGCCAGACAAACCAAAACAGGCAAAATTCTTACTTCATTGCATTGATGGCTAGCGCGGGCTTCTTCAAATCTAGGTTGTCCGGGTTAGAAATCAAAATCTAAGTTGACTTCCTGCTGCTTATTATTTTGGATTTATTTCTTAGCTTCAACTATTATTTCGTTTTGCCTTACTCATGACTAAAGTTGCGCTGTTTATTTTCCTGCTTTTTACCAGCCTAAACACTTTCGCCCAAAATACCTTACCCGCTTTTACCACCGAAGCCAATGCTTTTTTTAAAAAATTTGTAACGGATGGCAAAGTGGCATACGCCGCCGTAAAGAAAGACGCTAAAAGTATTCAGGCATTAACCAGCAAAATCGGCAGCATGAACCTGGCCGAGGCGCCGGACAACAGTAAAAAAGCTTTTTATATAAACGCGTATAATTTGCTCGTAATCAAGGCAGTTACGGATTTGTATCCCTTGCAAACCGTAATGGCGAAACCTGGCTTTTTCGATAAAACGCTGCACCAGGTAGCCGGCGAACAACTAACCTTAAATGATTTAGAAAAGAAAAAACTGCTGGAGCCTTACCGCGATGCCCGCCTGCATTTTGTTTTGGTGTGTGCTGCTGTGAGTTGCCCGAACTTAGCAAGTTTTGCTTATACGCCCGAGCAAATAAACACGCAATTGGATAACCGCACCAAACTGGCCTTAAACAATCCGGCCTTTATCCGGGTTAATACCTCTAAGCAGCAAGTGTTAATTTCTAAAATTTTTGATTGGTATAAATCTGATTTTTTAAAAAATACCCCAACAGCCTTAGCCTATATCAATACTTACCGGCAGAACAAAATACCCGAAACTTACCAGTTGGGCTATTACGAGTACGACTGGAATTTAAACAAAAAGTAACTCTCAGAATAAAGCTTAATGGCCCCAATACTTATTTGTTGTTCACCCAGAATCTTGATTATAAAAATGCAATTCAGTCAAATAAACCAGATCCAGCAAACATTTTCTTACCCAGAATACGAAGCCTTAATAGACCAATTGCTGGCTGAAGATAAAACCACTGGACCCGACCAGAATCCGAAAATGGTGCAGTATACCCAAATGAACCAGGTCCGGATGACCCGGATTGCCCGCACCACGGCGCTGCTGCCCGAAGTGCAGGAAGCCTTAGCCCAACTTACCCGGTCGTTGCAATGGGTGGTTTTAACCGAAGCCTGGTGCGGCGATGCGGCGCAAAACGTACCGGTATTGCATAAAATTGCGGAGGCATCTAATGGCAAGATTTCGTTAAAACTACTCCTACGCGACGAAAACCTGGATTTAATGGACCAGTACTTAACCAATGGCACACGTTCCATTCCCAAGTTAATTTGCTTTGATGCTACTACCGGGCAGGAACTAGGAACCTGGGGACCACGGCCGGCGGCGGCGCAAGAGCTGTACCATGCGTATAAAGCCAACCCGGTGGGTACCAAAAAAGAATTTATCCAGAATGTGCAGTTGTGGTACGGCCGCGACCGAACCTACTCCATGCAGCAGGAAATGGTGCAACTGCTGAAAAGCTGGCAATAAAACGTATTTTTTAAAAAATCATTTTCCAGACAGCATAGCCGGAACAATCTACTTGTGCTGATCTAATAAAAAGTAAAAAGAGCTATTTGTAACCTGGTTTTGCCGCGCATGAAAAAAATTGTAATAATTGGAAATGGCATTGCCGGCGTTACCCTGGCCCAGCACGTGCGGCGCCTGAGCAATCATCAATTATTAATAATTTCCGCAGAAACCGATTATTTTATTTCGCGCACTGCCTTAATGTACGTGTACATGGGCCATTTGCGCGCTGACCAATTAAAGCCCTTGGAAGATTGGTACTGGCCCGAAAACCAGATTGAACTTAAGCGCGACTATGTAACCCAGGTAAATCCCTCTCAGAAACTACTGCAACTGCAATCCGGCGAAACCGTGGTGTACGATATTCTGGTAATTGCCTCGGGCTCTAAATCCAACACTTTCAACTGGCCGGGTCAGGAACTAGCGGGTGTGCAGGGTTTATACTCGTGGCAGGATTTAGAAACCATGGAGGCCGCTACGCCGCGAATAAAACGGGCCGTTATTGTGGGTGGGGGCTTAATCGGGATAGAACTAGCCGAAATGTTTTTGTCGAGGTGCATACCGGTTACGTTTTTAGTGCGCGAAAAAAGTTTCTGGAACAGCGTTTTACCCGCCGAAGAATCCAAAATGGTTACCCGCCACATCCAGAGCCACCACGTTGATTTACGCCTGGAAACCGAACTTGCCGCGATTTTACCTAACGAAACCGGCCAGGTACGCGCCGTAGTTACCAAAAACAACGAAGAAATTGCTACGGAGTTTGTGGGCTTAGCCGTTGGCGTGCACCCTAATGTTGATTTTTTAAAAAATAGTGGCATTGCCCTGGATAGAGGCGTTTTGGTAAACGAGTATTTTGAAACCAACGTGCCCGATGTATACGCCATTGGCGATTGTGCGCAATACCAAAACCCACCCGTAGGCCGGAAGCCCGTGGAGCCGCTTTGGTACGCCGGTCGGCAGCACGGCGAAGCTTTAGCGCATAATCTTTGCGGCCAGAAAACCGCTTACAAACCGGGCGTATGGTTTAACTCGGCTAAGTTTTTCGATATCGAGTACCAGGTTTACGGCGAGGTAAATAAACAGCCCCAACCCGACGAAGAGCATCTTTACTGGGAACATCCCAATGGTAAAAAGTCCATCCGGATATGTTTTGATAAGGCCAGTAACCGGGTAAAAGGATTTAATTTAATGGGCATTCGGTACCGCCACGATGTTTGTGCCCATTGGATCGAAAATAACACGCCTATTCAGGAAGTATTAAAAAATCTCCGCGAAGCAAACTTCGATCCGGAGTTTTTTAAACGCTACGAGCCCGAGTTGCTGCGGCAATACAATCAGTTACATCCTTCAGCGCCGGTAACAGCCAGCAAGGCTAAAAAGCTGTTTGGTTTCTGGTGAAATTTTAAAATTTTGCTGTTAAGATAAGTTCTTCACAAAGCTTTCGGGGAGATAGAAACTGGGCGGGTAATTTTATTTCTGCCCGGAGTTCTTGTATATTACCCCCGCAAAAAAACAAACTACAT
The DNA here is from genome assembly GCF_014217805.1 of Adhaeribacter swui. Taxonomy (NCBI): domain Bacteria; kingdom Pseudomonadati; phylum Bacteroidota; class Cytophagia; order Cytophagales; family Hymenobacteraceae; genus Adhaeribacter; species Adhaeribacter swui. Next base: position 1,576,230 of record NZ_CP055156.1, on the reverse strand, counting down.
GAAAAACTTTCTCTTAACTACGTTGGCCGTTTGTTGTTTAACGGTATCGTGTAACACCAAAAACAACAGCGATTCCACCGCAACTTCTACTACTACCGCCGACTCAACCACTATTGCTTTGGGTACTGCAGATTCTACGGGCGCTACTCAGGGTCAGAATCCGGAAGAAGCCTTGGGCTGGAAATTAGGCGCTCAGGCCTATACCTTTAACCGCTTTACCTTTGCCGAAGCCGTTGATAAAATTAAAAGCTGCGGTTTAAGCTACGTCGAAGCATTTCCGGGCCAAACCATTGGCGGCGGCATTGAAGGTAAAATGGAGCCCAAAATGCCCGCTGAAAAACGGCAGCAAATTTTAAAAATGTTGCAGGACAAAGGCGTAAAAATGGTATCGTTTGGCGTTACTGGCGCTAAAGACGAAGCTGGCTGGCGGGAACTGTTTCAGTTCGCCAAAGACATGGGCCTGGAAAATATTACCATGGAACCCGAGCCGGAGTTTATTCCGGTAGTTTCTAAATTATGCGACGAATTCGGCATTAACGCCGCTTTACATAATCACCCAAAACCTTCCCGCTACTGGGACCCCAACGTGGTTATTGCGGCCATGAAAGGCCAGAGCAAACGCCTTGGCTCTTGCGCTGATATTGGGCATTGGGTGCGTTCGGGCTTAGACCCAGTAGAATGCTTGAAAAAACTGGAAGGCCACGTAGTGCAACTGCACTTTAAAGACTTAAACGAAAAAAGCAAAGACGCCCACGACGTGCATTGGGGTACCGGTGTATCGAACGTAGATGGCGTATTAGCCGAATTAAAACGCCAGAACTTTAAAGGCTTGTTCTCCGCGGAATACGAATATAACTGGGAAAACAACGTTCCGGACGTAACTGCCAGCGCGCAGTATTTTAGAGAAGCGGTTAACAAAATAAAATAAGTCTGTAATAGATTTATAGTCAAAAGGGCTCTTACTGAAGTAAGAGCCTTTTTTATTCAGGTTATTTTAATTTCTAATGCTAACAGTTTGCCACACACTAATTGGTAACAGAAATTTTATTAAAACCCACAAGTAAATAAGCTGCTCATAATGCCAGTGGTAAGTCGTAGATTGTTGCTATTGGTGATAAAAATAATACAAAAATAATGCAAAAATAATGCAAAAATAATGCAAAAATAATGCAAAAATAAAATGTGTTATTCTTAAATAGTATGCAAGCAAACTATTTATTTAATAGGTACTTAGCTGTAAATTCATTTTTTTAAAAAATTAGAAATACATCGAAAAATACACAACCTTTCTGTTGTGATGGAGTAAAGAAGTTTTCCCTCTAAATTTTAACCTTAATTATGTTTATGAAAAGCTTCTATGATTACGACGTAGACAATCCGGCGGAACGCCAGGAACGCTACAACACTTATCCCGAGTTATCCCGTTTTCACATGGCCTTACAAGACGAATTAACCGATGAAGAATACCAGGGGTATTTTGAATCTGAGAAACAATTAGTTAAACCAACCCCCTCCGTAAACACCACCCAAACCCGATGGATTTAGATTTTAGTAGCACTACCAATTTGTAAAAGGGTAAACGGCATTGGCAGTTTACCTTTTTTTATGCCTTTTTACTCCACTGTCCACAGACGACAGGCTATAGTAGTAACAATTAAATTACCGATAAGTATTGGTACTACCGTTGATGAATGATAAGCTTACAGTTGGGCGTTTTTCTTTACTCTTCCCGGAAGTAAGGGTGCGCATAACCCAAAGCAGTAGCTTCTTCTATTATCTCGTAGGTGTCCAACATATGGGTTTCGTTGCCGGAATTGGTGCCTTTTACATACACATTGTCGGGGGTGCGGTAAATGGCGTAGTTGTGCCGGCCAAACGGAAATAAATTATTGCTGCGCATTTCTTTGGCTTTGGTTAAATCTACGGTTTCGTTATTCGCCGTAGTTATTAAAAATAAATGCTTGTTCTCCATAATTTAAGCAGCTCTGTTAAATACTACAACTGCTATACGGCAAAATAAAGAAAGGCCGGTATACAAACCAGCCTTTCCGGGTAAATAAAATCTTCTCGTTTTGCCAAAAATTTAAAAAATAAGGTTTAAAGCTGCTTACATAACCCGTAATATTACCTGTTCCTCACAGCGCTTTCTTCTTGGTTTCGGCCTGAAACTTCTTGATTTGCGGGGTAATAACTTTTTTATCTCCTACTACCACAATGGTCATATCTTCGGGGCGGATGTATTTTTTTGCCAGGTCTTTTACTTCCTGGGGCGTTACCCCATGAATGGCTTGTACCTGGTTGGTTAAATAGGTATCGGGGAGGCCGTGTAAATCTAAAAAGTTAAGTTGGTTGATAATGCCTTCGGGTGTGGAGTTACGCAGCACAAACAAACCGGCTTCGTAGTTCTGAATACCTTTTAATTCTTCGGGGCTGGGCGCTTCTTTCTGCAAGCGTTCTATTTCGTTTACAATTTCTTTTAAGGAATTACCGGTGTGCTCGGTGGTTACGTCGGCTACTTCGCTCCAATCAGATACGCGGTAGCGGGGTGCTATTGTGCTGTGGGGAGAGTAGGTATAGCCTTTGTTTTCGCGAATGTTACTGGTGATCCGCGACCCGAACGAGCCGCCTAGCAAGGAGTTCATAACGCGCAGCTTGGTAAAATCCGGATGAGAGGCATCTATTACGGGCAAGCCAATAATTAAAGTAGATTGGGGCGCTCCTGGCCGGTCAAGTAACAACAAATCAGGCTTAGTTACGGGTTGAGCAATTTCGATGCGGGGTGGCGGGCCTTGCTGCCATTCGCTGAGTGCTGACGTAATGGCCTGGCGCATGGCGTTGGCCTCGAACTTACCGGCCACGTACACGCCGGTGCGTTGGGCGCCAAACTGCCGCTGGTAAAAATCCCGGACTTGTTCCGCGGTAAAAGCGTTTATCTGAGCATCGGTGGGTAAATCGCGGCCGTACGGGTGGCCTTTGTACAAAGCCATCCGGAACTTGGTATCGGCTTGGGTGCCGGGCTGCGAGCGGGCCAGGTTCATGTTGCGTTTAAAGTCGTTTTTAATCCGTTCCATCTCCGAATCCGGAAAAGCCGGGTGCTGCACCAGATCAGCGAGCAGTTTTACCAGTTCCGGACCGTATTCCGAGAGCACCGAGCCCGAAATGCTGGTTTGGTTAGACCCAACGCTCACGTTTACCGAACCGCCCATACGGGCCGCTTTTTCGGCAATTTGTTTGGCGTTTAAACTAGCGGTTCCTTCGCGCATGAGTTGGCCGGTAAGGTCGGCTAGCCCATTTTCATTTTCTTTTTCGTGCGCGTTGCCTACCTGCACAATAATACTCACGGTAACTTTGGGCAATGCGCCGTAAGGTACCAGGGTAGCTTGTAAGCCGTTGGGTAAAGTAAATTCCTGCTTGGCGGGTAAAGTAAAATTACGCGGTTCGCTGCCGGCTGGTGGGGTTTGTTTCTGCGCCAGAGCGGCGGTACTGCTTAAAGATAAAGCCGCCCCTAATGCGTATATATAAAGTAGTTTCATGATCAAAGATTTTTAACTTTTAGCTAAAGGATTAATCGTTAAAATGGTGCGGTTGGTGGGCCGCAGGTACTCGCGCAAAGTTTTCTGCATTAGTTCCGGGGTTACTTTCCGGAATTCCGCTTCCAGGGTATTAATGCGGGCCGGGTTGTTATCGAACAAAGCAAAACTGGCCAGCATATCGGCTTTCCCGAAACCGTACAGTTGGTTTATCTGGTCGTAGAAGCTGGAGCGCATTTTTACAATGGCTAAGTCCAGGAGAGCCTGATCGATGCCGTTAGTTTCTAATTTTTTAATTTCCCGGTCGAGTACCGCAATAATAGAATCGGCGGTAACGGTATTGTCGTGCACCAGGCTGCCATCCCAGAGCATGGGACCGTTGTAGTTAAACATATTGCCTAAACCGGAGTTAATGCCGCCGCTTACTTCGCCGGCGTAGCCGCGTTCCTGCACCAAAGCCTGGTACAAGCGGCTGTCGTTTCCCTGCAGCAAAATCTGGTCGAGTAGGCCCATGGCGTAGTACTCGGGGGTGTTGCGGTCGGGCATGTGGTAGGCAAAAGCCAGGGCGGGTTTGGTGGCCAGTTTATCATCTTTAGCGAAACGCTGTTCTTTTTCCTGGCGGGGTTCGGTTAAATCTACTTTGGGTGGTAACTCCGCCGATGGAATATTGCCGAAGTATTGCTTAATCCAGGCTTTGGCTTGTTCTGTATCAAAATCGCCGGTAACTACCAGGGCCGCGTTGTTGGGCGAGTAAAAAGTTTTAAAAAAGCTTTTTACATCGTCCAGATTAGCCGCATCCAGATCTTTTAAATCGCCGTAAAAGTTGTGTGCATTAAACCAGTTTTTGTTTGCGTATTGGGGCATGTCCAGCCAAGGAAAACCGCCGTACGGTTGGTTAAGCACGTTTACTTTTACTTCGTTTTTTACAACTTCCTGCTGATTCTTTAAATTTTCCTGGGTGATGTTTAAGCCCCGCATGCGGTCAGCTTCAGCCCACAGAATAGTTTCCAGTTTATTGGCCGGTACAATCTCGAAGTAATTGGTAAAATCGAAGCGGGTGGAGCCGTTGAGCACCCCGCCATTTTTCTGAATTAACTGAATAAACTCCATTTTACCCAGGTTCTGCGACCCCTGAAACATCATGTGTTCAAACAAGTGGGCAAAACCGGTGCGGTTCTTAGGTTCGTTCCGAAAACCAATGTTATAGTAAGCCGCAGTGGTAACAATAGGCGTGGTTTTATCTGGCGACAAAATAACGCGTAAGCCATTATCGAGGGTATAATATTCTACCGGCACCTGGTACGTTGCAATTTGGGGGCTGTTGGCGGCAGATTCAGCAGCAGGCAGAGTTGGGGTAGTGGCCGTGCTTACGGATTTAGGACTACAAGCGCCCAACGAAAAGGTAAGCCCCAAACCAAGAGCAGAATAAGCTAACCATAGCCTCTGCCGGGGTAGTAATTTAGCGAACATAGCTTAAGAAATTGTTTAAATTGTAAGAGTATAAAATACAGGTTGCGATAAAAAATTATTTTCGATGCTAATCGTTTATGAATAGCAGCCGATTTTAGTAAATAATCTTTTGTTTGTTTTGTGGGGTAAGTGGGGCAGCGTAGTTACCAGTAGTAACTGCTTAAAAGTAAATAACTCTCCGGAAAATAAATAGCTAAATTTAAAAATACATGAAAAATATTTTTACCCTGCTATTTTTGCTCTTGCTCCTAAGCCAATGCCAATCTGCCCCGGGCTCTAAGGATGAAACCCGGGCGGCTAAAACGCAGGCGTTGGTAGTTGTATCTACTATTCAGGAAAAAGTATACGACCAGCCCTCGGTAAAAGGCTTGGGCATTGCCTTGGTGCAACCCCAGGAAACGTTATAAGTTTTAGATACTACAGATTACTTTTTTATAAAATAAAACTGCGCCGTACCGCAGAAACAAAAGAAGGGTATATTTTAAAAGCGGCATTCACGGATAAACCGCACCTGATTGCTGCCGAAAGATTGCAGGTAAAGTAAGCCTTTGTTAAGGAAAGGTTTGCTAAAAGAGAAAAATTTAAAAAATTACTTGGTGGGCCACTGAAAATGACCGCGTAATACGATATACGATAAACCCAACACGTTTAAAGTAGTAGTAGCCAGCAATGAAGTAAGCACCGTATCACCGAGGCGGATGTACCGTTCGTTAAAAACTAAAATCAGCAGTACGGCTACCAGCCAACAGGTTACTACTACGGCAGTCCAAATGCCCAGCCACTTGCGGTGCGAGGTGTCTTCTCTGTAACGCTGGTTTTCGAAACGCCGGCGTTGGGCAGTTAAATCATCGGCATCAATATCCGGATCTGTTTCGGCTTTCGCCAAAAGGGTTCGGCGCGACTGGATAATATCTTCTAGATTTCGCAAGTTAAGGTGTAGCTCTTTTAAATTTCGATATTAGAAAAATACTCTTGAATGTACTCGTCCGGAATAGGATAATTCCAGGTAAAAGTAGCTTCTTTGGTGGCTTTATCCCAGGGGCTACCGGGCATGTGCGACCACTCCGATAATTGCGTGGCGCTAAATTTAGAATATTTATCTATAATGCGGTTCAGGGCTTCGGTAACTTCTTGGTCGGCGGCAATTTCTTTTAACGAAGGATCATCTACGTCGATTATTTTGCTGTAATTTACTTGTTTGCGGGTTTTCGGGAACACCGGCCCGTAAGGCCAGGCTTTGGGCGGTTCGTTAAATAATGGTTGGTTGTACCGGGCCAGAAAGTAGCCGTACGCTATAAATAAGAGCTTTTGTACCTTGGTTACATTCAGTACAATGCCTTTTTTATAAGCCAAAGCCAGCAAATAATTGGCCACCGTTACGCTATCGTAATTACGCATATCCATCTTGTTCTACTACAAATTTACACGAAATAAAAGCCGGAAGCAAACCGGTAAATACTTGTACCAGAACCGGGTAAATCTGTTATTCAGGTATTTGTTTTATCACCGAAATACACTGTTATAATTTACGAAAAATTTAAAAATTTGGGTTTTATCAAAGTTTAAGCCGATGGCCTTTTACCTAAAGCTGTGTTTTGCGGCGTATTTTTTAAATTACTAGGTTTTGGTAAGTTTAACAAACCGTAAAAATGTAGTACCCCAAATGAACCGTAGCGAACAAATCCGGCAAGTATTTGAGCAGTTGGTAGCGCTAAGTCCGAAGCAGTGGGCTCCGTTTGAACAGCACCTGGAAGAAGTAAAATTTAAAAAAAATGCGTTTTTGTGCCAGGCCGGGCAAGTAGAACAATACTTATACTTTCTGCATGCGGGCGCGGTGCGGGTGTACCACCAAACCGAACAACAAGAATTTACGCTTAACTTTCATTTTGCCCCCGAGTTTGTCAGCGCTTTTTCGTCGTTCCTGACGCAGTTGCCGTCGCGGGTGTATGTGCAGGGCCTGGAAAACGTGGAAGCTTCGCGCATTCACCGGTCGCATTTGTACCAGTCGTACGAGCAGCACCACACGGCCGAACGGCTGGGCCGTTTATTTACCGAAACCCTGTACGTGCACAAAACCAACCGCGAAATAGATTTGCTTTCGCTATCGGCCGAAGAGCAGTACCGGAACTTACTCCGCAAAAATCCGAAATTAGTCAGTACCATTTCGGTGAAACATTTAGCTTCTTACCTGGGCATTCAGCCCGAAAGTTTAAGCCGCATCCGGCAAAAGGTAAGCAGTATTTCCTAACATACATCATTTATTCCGGGTAGTACGGCCTTTACCTTTGCTAACATCTGGTTTCACTTAAAACTTTAAAGCTATGATTCCATTGGTAATATTGCTCGCGGTATTTTCTTTAACGCTCCTCTTAAGCAAAATTTTAAAAAAAACGTACTCTTCCGTTGCGCAAGCCGGCCGGATAGCTCTATGCGCCATGCTACTGTTTACCGGCACCTCGCATTTTTACTTAACCCAAGGCATGGTTCTTACTCTTCCCGATTTTTTACCGGCCAAAGCAGCCTGGGTGTATGTAACCGGTATGTTAGAAATAGTTTTGGGGCTGGGCTTGTTGTTCCCAAAATTTAGAAAAAGCAGCAGTTTGCTTTTAATTTTATTCCTGATAGCGGTTTTACCGGCCAACGTGTTAGCAGCCCTAAAGCACGTTGATATTCCAAATGCTGATTTTACTGGTCCGGGTTTAAGCTATTTGTGGTTCCGGGTTCCGTTGCAGTTGTTTTTTATAGGGTGCGTATATGTGTTTGGTTACCGGACGAACTTACAAGTACGCGGGCGTTCTGTGGAAAGTAAATTAATCTTTAGTTAAGAGTAACTGAAAATTAGTTGAAGTAAAGTAAAGTGTTTGGTTTAGCTGCAAAAGTTAATCACCCCTGCCCCGCCTTATCTAAGGAGGGGAGCTTACTGGCATATACCATTCAGTAAATGTTCGTCTTTCAAATTTTAAAAAATTTAAAATTCTGCTAATCAACTATGCAACAGATAGCTCTAGCCAGGTGCAGTAAATAGTTGCCAACTAAATATGCAACAAACAGAGGTAACCAGGTGCAAGAAATGACGCTAAACTGTTCTGTTGTTCCGCGAGTTTTTAACGTCTTGATTTTTTTGGTTCTGGGGGTTCGGGCCTTCTTACTTTGTATCAAGACAAAAAGAACAAGACCTGAGCAATGAAACAACTTCACTTAGCAATCAAAGCTCATACAGCCACTATGCGAACGAGAATTTTCTACATGCTCTGATTCAAAAGTCACGGAAGTAACTTCCGCGCCATAGTTGTACTTGATTCGAAAGGCACGGAAATAAATCCGGCCATAGGGCCTAATTAGATAAAATAATTTTTTAAAAATTAAACGCCAAACTACCATAATAATACCCGCCATTAAAGCCAAACTGCGTAGCCGTACGGCTATACACAAACCGGCCGAACGAAGAATTATCCAGCGAGGTAGGGTTATTAGCCGTTGGATACTGCGTCACTTCTAATTTATCCGGATACACGTCGAAAATGTTGTTGCCGCCCAGGGTAACTTGCAGCCATTTGTTTAAGCGGTAACTTACATTTAAATCCGTGGCGGTTTTGGGCGAGAAATCCTCGTCGAGTTGGGCGGAGTTGGGGTCAAAAGTTTTTACTTCGCCGAAACGGGTAATGCGCAGGGTAGAGCTAAATTTGCTGAGGCGGTACGTACCGCCCAAAGTAAACTTGCTGCGCGGCTGCGACCACTCTAAACGGCCGCGTTCCTGCCGGTTAAACAAAACATTCCCGAACACATCCGATGGTAAAGTTTCTGAAACTTTGGGGTCGCCGCGCACTTCAGTTTGGTTTAAGTTACCCGCCAAAGTGGCGGTGAGGGTACCGGCGCCGACGGCATAATCAGCGGATAGCACCACATCTACGCCTTGGGTGCGGGTGTTCACGGCGTTGGTGAAAAAGATGGCGGCTTGCACATCGGTTTGCCCGGCGGCATCCAGCAGCGCCGAAACCTGTTGCCCTACGGCCGAAGTACCCCGCTGAAACTGCCCGGTTAATACAATGCGGTCCCGTATATCAATCTGGTAAGCATCTACGGTTAAAGTCATGTTGGGTAAAAGCTGTGAGGTAATGCCCAAGCTGTAGTTCGTGGATTTTTCGGCTTTCAGCGACGGAATGCCAAACGCGGCCGCTACCGGACTGTCGTTGCGGAACGTGCCTTGCTGCCGCGGCTGCAAGCCCTGGCCGGGTACCGAAACAAACACCGTAGAAATAGCGCTGTAATACCGCTGGTGAATAGAAGGTGCCCGGAAACCGTTGGAAATAGTACCACGCAACGAGAAGAATTCGGCAAACTTATAGCGGGCACTTAACTTACCGGCTACATTACCCCCAAAGTCGCTGTAGTTCTCGTAGCGACCGGCAGCGTTTAAAAGTAACTTGTCGGTGAGGTCGGTTTCCAGATCTAAATAGCCGGCAAAAACGTTGCGGGTTTCGTTTACTTCGTTGGCGGGCTGGTAACCCGGAAATACCTGCGCCCCACCACCTCTACCGGATTCCGGCGCATAGTTGCGGTAAGAAGCTTCTTCGCCGGCCAAAATCTGGTAATTATCCAGGCGGTACGATACCCCACCGGCCACGTTAAAAGATTGCACGCCTATTTGCTGCCCAAAATCTTTGGAAACGCCAAAGTCGGAGGTATTTTGGTTGAACTTAACCGTACCGGCGTAAAATTCGGTAGGAGCAGCTTCTTTCAAGGCAAACTGCGACGCGTTCAGCGAATTTTCGATATCGAACCTGAAAGAATTACCCCCGATTACGTTCGATAAATCCCAGCGCCAGCCTTTACCCCATTCGCCACCAATACCCACCAGGCCGGAGCGGTCCCAGAGCGTAGAATGAATTTCGGGCAAATAACCATTCGGGTAGATTTCCGGAATATTCTGGGTGGTTTGGTACGGGTAGCGGTAAAAACCAGCGGCCTGGCCTTGGCGGTAGTTGAGCACACCGGTAAAGTAAACTTCGGTTTTCGGCGAAATTTTTAAATTTCCGTTGAGCATCCCGCCAAAATTGTTCACGTCGGAGTTACCCACCAGAATGTTATTTTCGAGGTTAAAATTGTTTTGCGTAATTAAAGCCTGGTCCTGGCTATAGAGGTTCTGTCGACGAGCCAGCCAATCGGCGGTACTTTCGTTGGCTCCCTGACTCACGTTCCAGTTCTGGTATACCGGGCCGGTATAGCGGCCGGCGCGGTTGGTACCTTCCCGGAAGCGCACATCGGCGGCTAAACCAATGCTGCCTTTGCTACCTACTTTAATGCCGTGGTACACGCCCAGTTGCGCATTCGCGCCATCGCCTTCGTAAAACTGACCTACGTGCAAATTAGCCGTGGTGCCGGTGTCTTTTTTCATTACTACGTTTACCACGCCCGCAATGGCATCGGAACCGTACTGCGACGAAGCTCCTTCGCGTAAAACTTCAATGCGTTCAATACCGGCTACCGGAATGGTATTTAAATCGGTGCCCACCGAGCCGCGACCTACAGTACCGTTTACGTTAATCAAAGCCTGGTTATGCCGGCGTTTCCCGTTTAATAATACTAATACCTGGTCGGGTCCTAAGCCGCGTAGAGTAGCCGGGTCAATGTGGTCGGTACCATCGGCCAGCGACTGTCGCGCCGAATTAAACGAGGGTGCCACCATGTTCATCATTTGGGTAGGCTCAATCTGGCCGGAGGCTTGCAGTTCCCGCACCGAAATCACATCAATGGGCGCTACAGTTTCTACGTTCGAGCGGATTTGGGTAGAGCGGGAACCCACAATTACCACGTCGGTAAGGGTTTGCGTGCCGGAGGCCAGAGCAATATTTAAAGTTACCTCGTTGTTGTTAATGGTTATTTCCCGGATTTGCGTGTTGTAGCCAATAAAAGAAAACTGCACCTGGTGCGGGCCGTTGGTTAAAGGCAAGGTATAATCGCCCCGGGTGTCGGTGGTGGTGCCGGTGGTAGTATTGGCTACCGCAATGGTAACGCCGGGCAAAGCTTCGCCGGTTTGCGCATCGGTTACGCGGCCGCGCAGGCTTTGAGCCATAGCTGCCCCAGAAAAAAAGAATAACAAGCCCAATAAGAGAAAGTAGTAGTGTTTCCGCATAAAATTTAAATTTTTAAAATTCCTAATCCTGCCGAAGTTTTAAATCAAAAGAATTACTAAAAAATCAGGCAATACCTATGCATACGGGGCTTTTTACGAATTAGATAGTTTAAACAGCCTCTTTTATAAGATTATTGGCAGCTTGTTAATTTCTTTGTTTCTTTAGGAATCTAATCCACCATCATTCATCTTATTCTAACACATTTATGAAAAACTGGTTTGTCCTGGTTCTTTTATTTATTCTCCCTTTTATCGGGTTTGCCCAAACTAAAACCAAAGTAGCTTGCGTGGGAAACAGTATTACCGAAGGTATCGGCATCGAAACCGGTAAAACGTATCCGGAGCAGTTGCAAACTTTGCTTGGCGATACCTACGACGTAAAAAATTATGGTATTAGCGGTCGTACGCTATTAAAAAAAGGTGATTACCCTTATTGGAAAGAAGCAAGATACCAGGAAGTGCTGCAATGGCAGCCCGATGTAGTGGTCATTAAACTGGGTACCAACGACTCCAAGCCCCAAAACTGGCAATACAAAGCTGAGTTTGAAAAAGACTACGTGGAGCTTATTCAATCTTTTAAAAAATTACCGAATAAGCCGAAGGTTTATATCTGCAAACCCATGCCAGCTTACCGCGAAAATTTCAACATCCGCCCTGCCGTAATTAAAGACGAAATGCTGCCGATGATCGAAAAAATCGCTAAAAAAGCCAAAGTGTCCATCATTGATTTGTATACGCCCATGCTGAACCAGGAAGCAACGGCTCCGGATGGCATTCACCCGAACGCCGAAGGTGATGCCGTTTTGGCGCAGGAGGTTTTTAAAGCGATTAAGAAGTAAGTTGTCGTGCAATTGCCTGAAGCATCATCAAACATGCTTCAGGCAATTAATACGAAAGTGCCCAATATAATAAAGCCGGCTCCCAGCGCTGTTTTTAAAGTCAGCGGTTCGCCTAAAAATACTACCGACAGCACAATGGCAATGGCTACGCTTAATTTATCTACGGGCGCCACCTGCGATACTTTGCCTACTTGTAAGGCTTTAAAATAGAATATCCAGGAAAGACCTGTTGCGCAACCCGATAAAATCAGGAAAGCCCAATTGGTTTTGGTGAGTTCGAACAAGCCAAAAGAACTTTTCTTAAAAAATACAATGGCCCAGGCCAGTATCAGGATGACTACGGTGCGGATAGCCGTAGCCAGATCCGAGTCCACGCCTTTTATCCCGACTTTAGCAAAAAGAGCTGTAAGAGCGGCAAATACCGCCGACAAAAGTGCATAGATCCACCACATGAGATTTCATGATTAAAACTAATTTTTACGAAATACGCCGATAGAATTAGTTTAAAGTACATACTATGTTAGTTGAATAGCAAACAACTACTGGTACCTACAGAAGTAATTCTTAATAGTAAATGTATTTTTAAATAGCAGGCAGGTTACTGGTCGGGATAGGTTCTTAGGAGCCTTTTCAAGTCTCCAGTCGCAGATTCCATCTTATTAAATACGGCTGAGTTTGCCTCGTGGCCGGCGGGCCTCGTTTAACCCCTCCGCCTGCGGCACCTCCCCTAAGAACAGGGGAGGAGATGCGGCTGTTACTTTTCGCTCCTTCCCTCGCTCCGCTGCGGAATGTGGCTGCGCAAAACCGGAACCCTGGCAGGTACTCCTGAGCCAAACTGACGTCAGTTACTTATAGTTATTGTTTTATCCAGATGAGAGGAATAGAGATAATATGATTAATTCTAATATTGTAGTTGGTAAAAATTATCAAATATGACTTCTCCATTTCCTATTCTAATTAATATGCACCAGAAAAGCCTTCGCTACAAGTAAACGACATCAGTTTGGCTGTGAAGGGCCTTCTAAGGTTGTGGTGCGCAGCATTGTGAGGCACGAATAAAACAAGCTTAGACCAGCCCGAAAGAGCCAAACGGGGTCTGCCGGCCACGAGGCAAACTGGTTACTTGTCGAGCAAGACAGCGCCACAGCCTGGAGACGGGAACCGGCTCCAAAGAACAACTAAAAACTGCTAACTACTGGTAGTTGCGCAAGAAATGCTTGGCGCTTCGGCCTTTCTCAAAAAGAATTTCTACCTTTCAAAAATCTAAAAATTTAAAAAAATCAAGAAAAACTTACTGCCGAGATGTTAAAAATAGGAGTAATTGGTTTAGGCGACATTGCCCAAAAAGCGTATCTGCCCGTTATCAGCAGCCGGGCCGACGTAGAAGTCCATCTTTTTTCAAAAAATACCAGCAAACTCGCCGAATTAGGGCAGCAATACCGCTTTACCAACCTGTACTCCGATTTTGAAACTTTCTTGAGCAGTGGCCTGGATGGTGCCATGGTGCACGTGGCTACGGAGGCGCATGGTGAAATAGTAGAAAAGCTATTGCAACACCGCATTCCGGTTTTTGTCGATAAGCCCATTACTTTAAATTATGCGGCCTCTAAACAGTTGCTGGAGTTAGCAGAGCAAAATAAAGTATGGCTGCACGTAGGTTTTAACCGGCGATATGCCCCGGTTTACCAGAAATTAAAAGAACTGCTCAACCCCACGATGATTATTATGCAGAAAAACCGACGGGCTCTGCCCGACACGGTGAGGCGGTTTGTGGTGGAAGATTTTATTCACGTGGTAGATACTTTGCGGTATTTATTTCCTTATAGCATTGAGGATGTAATTGTACACGGTAAAAAGCAAGACAATATGCTTTACCACCTGGTGGTGCAATTAGTAAACAGCCAAGGCATTGCCATCGGCATTATGAACCGCGATACCGGCACCACCGAAGAAAAAGTAGAAATAATGAGTGCTGCCGAAAAAAGAATAGCGTACAATGTAGCCGATCTGGAAATTATAACCGGGAAAAACACGACCCGTGTAGGTGGCAACGATTGGGAACCAACTCTTCAAAAACGCGGCTTTTACGCCATGATCGATGATTTTTTACAAGCGGTTCGTACGACTGCTTCGCCTCAAATTACTGCCCAGGATGCTTTGCGCACTCACGAAATTTGCGAACTGATCGTGGAAAAGTTAAGTAACTAGCTTCCATTTTCTTGATACCTGATAGAGATATACCATCATTTAACCAGTAAATAGGCCTTGTTTTAGTAGTGCTGTACCTCCGGCAAGCTTACTTTATTTATATAAGACTACGCCTAAAACTAATTCCTCATTCAAACTTTATATTAACTTATAACTTGTTACTTACTAGTCGTTTATGTACATTTAATACTAATCCTTCTCTACAACTCTAACCCGCCTGTTATGAAAAATTTATGGAAGTTTTTTAGTGGCCAAGTTCTAATTCTAGTTCTGCTTTCGGGCTGTAATAATTCAGGAACCAGTAAATCAGAAAAGCTAACCGCTCAAGCCCCGGCTAAACCTTATACCATAGAGGAATTTATGGCTACTACTTCCATTGGTGGTAGCGATTTTTCGCCGGATAACAGCAAGATTCTTTACACCAGCAATCAGTCGGGTATTTACAATGCTTTTGAGATTCCGGTAAATGGGGGCGAGCCAAAACAACTTACCCGCTCTACAACTAACTCCGTTTTTACTATTTCTTATTTTCCGGATGATGAGCGTATTTTATACAGCAGCGATAAGGGAGGAAATGAAATAAGCCACTTGTATGTGCAAAATCTGGATGGCACAACCAAAGATTTAACCCCCGGCGACAAAGCCAAATCTCAATTCTTTACCTGGGCGCACGATAGAAAAAGTTTCTTTTTTATCAGCAATAAGCGTGATAATCGCTATTTCGACGTTTACGAAATGGACGTAAAAACGCTTACTCCGAAGGTAATATTAGAAAATACCACAGGGTTAGATGCTACTACTATTTCGCGGGATAAACGCTATATCGGTTTAGTTAAAAATATCACTACCAATAATACCGACATTTATTTATATGATGTAGTCACCAAACAATTAAAGCATCTAAGTCCGCACAAAGGCAATGTAATTTATAGTCCGGCTATTTTTACCCCGGATAATAAGCAATTATATTTTTTAACCGACGAGAACAGCGAGTTTAAGTATGTTAAAAGTTACGACATAACTTCCGGTAAAACCGCCGATGTAGAAAAAGCCGATTGGGATATTATGTACACTTACTTTTCTTACGATGGCAAACACCGGATTACGGGTATTAACAATGATGCCCAAACGCAAATTAAAATATACGAAACCGCATCGAACAAACTTTTAGAGTTACCCACCATGCCCGCCGGCAATATCAACGATATCAATATTTCGGAAGACGGTAAATTAATGGCCTTTTATGTAAATAGTTCTAAAGCCCCTAATAATCTGTACGTTTATAATTTCGGCACGAAAGAAGTTAAGGCTCTCACCAATTCCATGAATAAAGCCATTAACCCCGATGATTTAGTTGCCGGTAAAGTAATCCGGTACAAATCTTTCGATGGTTTAGAAATTCCTTCTTTGCTGTATACTCCCAAAGGAACAAAAGCCGGCGATAAACTTCCGGCATTATTATGGATTCATGGTGGTCCGGGCGGACAAACGACTCTGGGTTATGACCCTTTGTTACAATATGTGGTGAACCATGGCTACGTAGTGTTAGCGGTAAACAACCGGGGCAGTTCGGGTTATGGTAAAACATTTAATGCCGCCGATAACAAAAAACATGGCGATGTGGATTTAAAAGATTGTGTGGCTTCTAAAAAATTCTTGGTTCAAACCGGCTATGTTGACCAAGATAAAATCGGCATTTTGGGCGGTAGTTACGGTGGTTATATGACTTTAGCCGCTTTAACATTTACTCCAGATGAATTTGCGGTAGGGGTAGATATTTTTGGCGTAGCCAACTGGCTTCGTACCTTAAATAGCATTCCGCCCTATTGGGAATCTTTCCGGGAGGCACTTTATACAGAATTAGGAAATCCTAAAACCGATTCGGTGGCCCTTTATAATAAATCGCCGTTATTCTTTGCGCATAAAATTAAAAAACCGCTTATCGTTCTGCAGGGCGCCAACGACCCACGGGTATTAAAAGTAGAATCCGACGAAATTGTGGCAGCCGTAAAGAAAAATAAAGTACCCGTAGAATACATTGTTTTCCCCGATGAAGGGCACGGTTTTGTAAAAAAAGAAAACGAAATAAAAGGCTACGGTGCTATTCTAAAGTTTCTGGATACTTACCTGAAAAAGGGGAGCAACAATTCAAAAGTCGTAGCATCAGTTAACTAATAATAGGTTCTCCCGAAGCAAACATACTGTCGGTTTTAATAGTATTTTCAGTGTATATAGCCAGCTACTGGAAAGCTTTAACTAAACCGCCAGAAAAATACATGTCCCGGCAGAACAGGCACCTGTTCTGCCGGGATCATTTTATTAGTATTTATTACCTGCTGCATAATAAATCGGTTTTGTAGAGGCACCCGCCATAAATTATACTTTAAATCCTGATCGGGCACCTATAACCGAAGCGCATTTGTCAGGGAATACAAAGTTAATTTCAAGGCTTCTATAATCTTTTATCGTGCAGAATACCGTAAACTACCAAAAAAACATTGTGCTGTTTTAGGCAAACAACCTTTTTAATCAAAAACTTTCTAGACCCAAATCCCATCATGATAGTAAAGGCAAAGAGTAGTTTGCTTGAAAAAAATTTAATGGAAAATTCTCCCTCTCTGTCTCTATTGGTATTCAGAGTTAGCTATACTTTTTAAAAATTAATTCAGAATTATGTAAATCTGAAGGAAGAAACAGGATATCCATATAATATTTGCTGGATTATTTTTAAATTGTACCTGATTTTAAGCCAGCAGATTAAAAATAAAATCTGGCCTGTAGCTACAACTTGATTACCTTTTAATTAGGTATAGACTACGGGTTTAATAGTTCTAATCGGGATTTTTTTAATTTCTGGCGCGCCGATACTTTATAATTTTAATCGATCCAAACATGAACGCCAAAAATGCCCGGGTATTAGTAGTAGATGATGAAACCGACGTGCTGTTTGCCGTAAAAATGCTACTGAAAACCGAAGTAAAAGAAGTAGTAACGGAAAAGAACCCCGAAAACTTGCTTTCGCTTTTATCGAAGCAGCCTTTCGATGTTATTTTTCTGGACATGAATTATAAAAGTGCCTTGAATACGGGCAACGAAGGTTTTTTCTGGTTAAACAAAATTCTGGAAAAAGATAAAAACGCCACCGTAGTAATGATTACGGCTTACGGCGACGTGGAATTAGCTGTACGAGCCTTAAAAGAAGGCGCCACCGATTTTATTGTAAAACCCTGGCGCAACGAAAAGTTACTGGAGGCTTTAGAAAAAGCTTGCGCCGGTCGGGCCAAAGGCGATAGTACCAGCAAAACAACTGCGCGACCCAAAGCAACCACCGAAGGTTTTGATATGCTGGGCCAGTCGGAGGTAATGCAGGATGTTTTTTACAAAATTGAAAAAATTGCGCCTACCGAAGCCAATGTTTTAATCTTGGGCGAAAACGGAACGGGTAAAGAACTGGTAGCTAAAGCCCTGCACCAAAAATCTTTCCGGGCAGGTAAGCCATTTATCTGTGCCGACCTGGCTGCGCTTAGCGAAGGATTGTTCGAAAGCGAGTTGTTCGGGCACAAAAAAGGCTCTTTCACCGACGCCAAAGAAGACCGCACCGGCCGGTTTGAGGCCGCGAATGGGGGTACTTTATTCCTGGATGAAATTGGCAATATCTCATTGCCGCAGCAAGCTAAGATACTTACCGCGCTGCAAAACCGATTAGTTATTCCGCTGGGCAGCAACCAGCAAATTCCCGTGGATATCCGTTTGGTGTCGGCGACTAATGTGCCTATTTATGAGTTGGCCGCCAAAAACCAGTTCCGGAAAGATTTAATTTACCGCATTAATACCGTAGAAATTACCTTGCCGCCCCTGCGCGAACGCGGCGACGATGTGGTTTTGCTGGCCCGTCATTTTGCCACGCATTATGCCGAAAAAAATCACAAACCGGTACCTTACATTTCGGAAGGAGCCATTAAAAAATTAAAGCAACACAGTTGGCCGGGCAACATCCGGGAATTACAACACGCCGTGGAGCGCGCCATTATTCTGGCCGACGGGCAAGAACTCCGGCCCCAGGATTTTGCTTTCTCGGCGATGGAGCAACCCGTGCATGCGGCCGCAGCACCTACCCTCGACGAAGGCCCGCTGCAACTTAGTGAGGTAGAACGCACCACCATTATGCGCGTAATTGAGCGTAACAAAGGTAATATTTCGAAAGCCGCCAAAGAATTAGGCATTACCCGCACGGCCTTGTACCGCCGCCTCGAGAAACATGACATTTAAGCGCCTCGAAGTCGGTATTTTCTTTCGACTAATTTTTATTCTGATTCTGGTTTACGGTGCGGTTTATTATTTCTCGGAGCGCGCGTATCCGCAGGTAATTTTTGCGGGTAGTATTTTAGTGGGTTTGGTTTGGGAACTGGCCCGTTACGTAACGCGCAGCAACAACGAGCTGGCTAAATTTATTATGGCCGTAAAGTACCGCGACTTTTCACAGCAGTTTAACGAAAAACACACTAACCCGTCGCTTAGGCAATTGCACCACGCTTTTAACCAGATTAACAATACGTTTAAGCAACTGCAGTTCGAGAAAGAGGCGCAGTACCATTATCTGCAAACCATTCTGCAATTAATTGATACCGGTATTATTTCGTATGATGCTGCCAACGGCGAAGTAGAATGGATAAACGAAGCTTTTAAACGCACGCTGGGCCTGCCTTATTTAAAAAATATTCATTCGCTCCAGAAACGAAACGAGGTTTTATACGACGGCATCATTAAGCTAAAGCCCAACGACAATCAACTTATAAAATTAAAAATTAACCAGCAACCCATGCAGTTGCTGTTGTCGGCTACGGCTTTTAAAATGCAGCACCGCGATTTATTGTTGGTAGCTTTTAAAAACGTTAGCACCGCCATCGACGAAACCGAAAACGAAGCCTGGCAAAAACTGCTGCGCGTGATGACGCATGAACTCATGAACTCGGTAGCGCCTATTTCGTCGCTGGCCGATACCATGCGCCGCCACTTGCAGCTAAACCGCGAACAATACGAGCAAGAGCATCAACTACAACCCAATGCCGATTTGCTGCAGGATTTAGAAGAAGGCATTGGCATTATCCAGAACCGGGGCGAAGGCTTGCTGCGTTTCGCTAAAACCTATCGCAACTTAAGCAAAGTAAACGATTTGCTGCTTACAACGGTGTACGTAGAAGAATTGCTCAACAGCATTTACACCCTCATGAACCCGCAACTGGAGGAAAAAGGCATTTTGCTGGTAACCGAAATAAACGCCATTGATTTAACCTTGCAAGCCGATCCGCGCTTACTGGAGCAGGTACTAATAAATCTGATATTGAATGCGCAACGGGCGGTTATCGATCGGCCTAATCCCACCATTAAACTGGTAGCTGGCAAGCAGGAAAACGAAAAAATTTACATCGAGGTAACGGATAACGGCAGCGGCATTCCCGAAGAAATTATTGAAAGCATTTTTATTCCTTTCTTTACCGCCCACAAAGACGGCTCCGGCATCGGCCTGAGTTTAGCCAAACAAATCATGCACCTGCACAAAGGCAATATCCAGGTAAAATCCAAGGAAGATCAAGGCACTACTTTTACCTTGCAATTTTAAATTTTTAAATTTTGCTGTTTTGGCAAACTTCTGTTGTTACGCCAATCGGGAGATTGGCTTTCCGGTAACTGCGTAGAGCGCTTTGCTAACTCTACGCAGAGCGGAAAAATAGAAAAATTTAAAAAATTGTAGTGCCTTGTAATTTGGGTGACAAAAAAGAGAGCTTTATAGCTAAAATCTACCTATTCTCTATTCTATAAGCAGCTTGGTACTAAGCACGCCCGAAGGAGCCGTGGCTTTGATGAGGTACATGCCCCGGCTAATCGGATGTTCGGGTACAAACTGCGTCGTAATATTCCCCTGACTATCGGCCGTTATATTTTTTGAAAAAATTGATTTCCCAGATAAATCATAAATGGTAACCGTTATTTGTTCTTTAGCGGCGAAGTTCTTTAGTGCTACATTTATTCTATCGCCGGGGTTCGGGTTCGGGTATAACTGCAAAGCTAGTTTAGAATCCGTATCGGTTGAGTCTGGCTCATCTGGTTCTTCCCCGAGCACATCCGGTACTTTTACGTAGGGTTTTACATGCCGTACAATAAATACCAGATCCTGGTAATCCTGATCTTCGCCGACAGCTTCCACGGCAATTAAATAAGCATCTGGTACCACTGTATTATCCGGATTTTTTAAAGGATAGGCCCGGAAATGGTGCGGAATAGCATTCGCGAAGGTATTAAGCGAATCTTTGCTGTATACCAGCCGATCCGCGAGCGAAGGCCAGCGGGTATAAAAACCAAATGGGGCGTTGTCGGTTTCAAAAGTGTGTTTCCCGGTGGCCTGCACCTGAATGGATTGACTTTGATCGTTGGCTACCGTAAATAATTCTTCGGTGGTGTTGGGGTTACTTAGGGCATACCAACCTAAAGCCGTAGCATTTCCTCCGGGGGCTTTATCGCTGAAAACAGCTAGGGGTTCCACTGTAATTGGGTCTGCTGAAGCACTTACAAACTGCTGCACCGCTACTTCATCGCCCAGCAATGCCGCCTTGGCATTAGCGCTGTGAATGATAGCCGTATTCGCATCATCGTCGCCTACATTTATATTTAAGCCATGCGCACTAACAATGGCTTGCAAGGCGGGCTCGTTACTGCCACCAGTGCCGGTAGTGCCCAATCCGTTTAATACTACTTCCTGCACCGGGTAATTGTCTAAGTAAATTTTAATGGAAGCCGTTTTAATGCCGGTAGTGATTGGGTTAAAGAGCACGTTAAAAGTAAAAGCCGTATTGGCTGCGATAATTAAAGGCGAAGCCGCGTTTATTTCGGGAATACCACTTAAGGCAAACTGACTGCTATCTACTCCTTCCAGCACGATACGGGTTACTTGTAAATTACCATTGCCGCTGTTGCCAACGGTAATGGTGTTCTTTTTCCCCGGTAATCCATCTGCTACATCATTTTGGGTGATTTTGGCTGGTGTTATGGTGGCAATGGGAGCAATGGTGGTAACTGCTTTCGGGCGAAGTAAAGTAATCTGCGATGTTTTATCCGGGATGTTATTCCAGTTAAATTCAATCACGTACAAGTTTCCGGTTTGGGGGTCTTCGGTAATATCCAAGGGGTTGGTAAAGCCCGATAAACCCTCGATGCCGAAAAGGCCCGATCCTGTTTGGGAGCTTACAATGTCATATTTCTGATCTTTGTCGGGCGTAATAGACGGATCGTTTACTTTAGTACCAGGTTCCAGAATGATAATATCGCTGCCACCACTAAACCGGCATACCAGCAATTTGCCTTTTAAAGCTCCCTCAAAAGCATCACTTTTATATTCAATGGCACCGTTCGGCGATTTGTTCAGGCCAAAATCAAAGGACGCCCCGCGGTAATTCGGGTCCGATGTGGTTCCTGCCGGGTACAAGTTATTGTCGGCATAACCCCGGTGCGCCAGAAATTCCCCTCGTAATGGGTTTGGATGACCAAAATAACCCATGGACCGTTGCGGATTAACCCGGAAAAGCCAGTCGTTTTGTACTTGTACACTGCGGGTTGCTGCTATAACGGGACCATTGTAAAAAGTGCCATCTGGACGCCGCGTGCCCACTACGGCGCGCGGCGTATTGCCACCCGCTGCCGAGCCATTAGTCGGAATATATAATTGCCCGTTGCTGTGCCATACCAAGTCGTAGGCATTCCGGATGCCGGAAGCGTAAATGGTAAGCGGCGCATTGGTAGCATAGGGGTTATATGTGCCATCAATCAACCACACCGATTCGGCCGGAGCCGTATTAATCAGGCTTTGGTCGGCGGTAGTGCGGGCGTTAATAGGCAAAATGAAATTTTTTAATTTATTTAAATCCAGGCGCAGAATAGCGCCCGCTAATAGGCTTTCTTCTTGTTGCCAGCTCCGGTCATAAGCGCCCATCGAGCTGTTACTACCCTGGCTAATATACAAAGCGCCATCGGGACCAAAAGCTACGCTGTTTACCAAGTGGTCTTTGGTAGAACGGGGGAGGCGGGTAATTATTAACTGTTCATCCGCTAATGCGGGGCCGGAAAGCCGGGATAAATTGCCGTCGAAGGTGCCGGCATTGGACAGGCCGCCGGAAGAATGAGTAACCCAGGCAATCAGGTTAGTAGCGGTAGCCGCCGGATCAAAGGTTAAGCCAATAGCGGAACGTTCGCCGTACTTTTGTTCCAGGGTTGGTATCAGTTCCATGTTGCTTAAGGTGCCATCCTGGGGGTTAATCGTAAACCGCTCAATGGTACCGCTCAAGCGCAAGGCGTAAAATTTACCATCCGGACCAATAACTACGCTGCTGTATTGTTTGCCCATGGTGGCGGGCACCGGCTCTTTGGTAAACGCAATTTTAGAAGTACCTGTTGTGCTGGAATAAGAGCCGGTGGTAAAAAGCGCTTCGTAAGGCAAAAAAGGCAAGCCGCTGTTCGACTTTACCGCTCCCGTAATTACTAGTTTATAATTAGTATTGGGCTCTAAGGCGTATGTAGGCGAAAAGCTGATGGCATCGCCGCCACCGGTGCCTTGTACTACCCCCACAACCGCCGTAGTATCGGTTTCGGTAATTTTAAACAATTTAACGGTAGAAGTATTTAAAGTAGAATTGTCAACCCCGCCGCGCAGCCCGGTAACTTCCGGTACAAAAAGGTTATTGGCCGCAATGCTAACCGTGTTGATATCTACATTGGTTGCCCCGTTTTCGGGCGTAGAGGATACCACATATGGCAGAAGGCTTTCGGCTTCCAGTACGGTAATTTTTACAATTAATAAAGCAGGCGTAAAGTCGGAGGCAGTAGCTGATACGGTGGCCGTGTACGTGCCCGGCGGCAGATTTCGGGCGGCAGAATAGTCGAAGTTAATATTGGGTTCAGTGCCGTAATGGCTCGCATTAAACTTTAGCCAACCTTTCACGCCGGAGTCGTAGGTTGCCGTTAATTTATAAGTTACTTCCGGCAAAGCCGAGGAATTATTTAACTCCAGCGAGAAAGTTTTTTCCGGGGCATAATCCTGCCGGATGGTAATCTGTTGCAAGTCCGTGGACCAATATGCGTAGGGGCCGGTGCTTACCGGTAAAATGCGGGCAGAGTTGATTTTGGTATTAACGCCGCCATCGGCGGTAATGGTTAACAGCGAATCTTTTACCGTTACCCGGGCCGTAGCCGTTTTAAAGCGGGTAAGCGCACCTGCTTTGCCGCTTGGTTCAAATTTGCTGATAGCTTTTACTCCTTCTACCGTAATGCTATGGCTTTCGGGGGTTGTAGTGTTTACTGCGGCGTCACCGGCAGTAACAGTAACATCATAAAAGCCATTGGGCACCTTAATTTCCCAGTAGCCTTCTTCTTGTACCCCGTTAAACGACCCCGGAATATCATCGGCTTGCATGTGCATGAGCGTGGCCAGGCGTACATCCGCGGGAGTGTTGCGGTTGCGGCCGTTGCCCGGAATCGTTCCGCCCACCGATAAATCCAGTGCCGTGCTATCGCTGCGTTTTTTCCAGCCATAAATAAAGTTACTGCCTTGGTTCGTGCCGGTACGCGGGCCAAAGGCTTGCCCGAAATCAACCAACCAACCGATTGGAGGCGTAGTAACCGGGTCCTGAAAGTTTACTAAAATTTCTGGAGTTGGCGGATTAACGGTTACCTGAATCAAAAGCGTATCGGGTTGGTACCCTTCGGCCTGAGCGGCTACCCAGGTTTGGTAAATTCCGGGAGTTAAGTTAGAACTGATTTGATCCGGGCCAAAGGTAAGGGTTCCGGTTTGGGTAGCTGGTAAGTTCAGCCAGGTAGCAGTAGAGTCTTTGGTAAGGCTTAGGGTAGGTACCCCAATATTAGCCGTAAGCACGGTGGTTTGTTTTTCGATAGTACCTCCCGGAACGAGCGTGTAATTTAGCTGCTTGGGTAAAAAGGTTAATGCCGGCTGCACCGGAGCGCTAATGGCCTGCACGTTAAAGTCGCCGAAAGCGTATGTAACCGGCGTAGTCCCATTTCGGTGCGATGCCAGAATACCCGTATAAACCCGGCTCGCGTTCAGGCCCATATTGGCAATACTTAAATTTTTGGTAGGGTAAGCTTCACCCACGTTAAAATAAGTAAGACTATCGGTCGAGTAAAAAGCTTCGGCGGTATTGGTAGCTGGGTCAATTACTAACCGCAAACGTACTTTCTGGGTGTCTAAACCCGGAATTACCGCAGTAGTACGGAGGTCTTCCTGGGTAGACACATCGTTTACTTCGCGGCGCAGCTCTACGCGATTACCTGAAACTACCAGTTGCACGTACATTTTATCGGATAAGCCAATCCAGACGCCGGCTTGCTGCGAGTCTAAACCGTTGTAGGGGTTAATCAGGGTAGTTTCTATTTGTAATTTATTGCGGCCGTTTACCCCAACTCCCATGGTGTTTACCTGGTTGTTTTGGGTAGTTACAGCAGAGCCTTTATAAGTAGTAACTTGTAAAGCGCTGTTGGTTAAAAGTAATTTGCTGGGTTCGTAGCCTGGCGCTTCCGGATTGCTGGCGGTGCTATCTTCTGACCAGCGGGCACCGGAATACGGCAACGCCATCGTAAAGCCCGAACCCACCCCGCTTTGCTCTAATAAAGTATTCGCCTTAGGATTATCAAATTTTAAAGAAAAAGGCAAAGCCATCGCTAACCGGGAACAAGGCAGCAGGCTAAAAGGTGGACAGGGGATGGGTGGAACCGTAACTTTAAAAGTAGCCGTTGTAAAAAGGTTGGACGGATCGATGGCGGTAATTTTAATGGTTAAGTCGGCGCCGGTGCCGGGTGTTTTGCCGCTGAGCGTTTGGGTGGTGCTGGCAAAAGAAAGCCACCCCGGTAAGGGGCTGCCATCTAGTAAGGTAGCCGTGTAGGTTAAAGGTTGCCCATCGGGATCAGTGTACTGGCCCGCCGAAAAACTGACGGTACTATCGCCCGGAAATACTTGATCTACCGGGGCTTGTACGATTAACGGGGTGCCGGGTAATTTAATTGTAAAATCATCGAAAGCGTAAGTAACCGGTGTAGCCCCATTTCGGTGTGAAGCCAGAATACCTGTGTAAACCCGGCTCGCGTTCAGGCCCATGTTGGCAATGCTTAAAGTTTTGGTAGGGTAAGTTTCGCCTACGTTAAAATAAGTAAGACTATCGGTCGAGTAAAAAGCTTCAGCGGTATTGGTAGCTGGGTCAATTACTAGCCGCAAACGTACTTTCTGGGTATCTAAACCCGGGATTACCTCCGTCATTCGGCGGTCTTCCTGGGTAGACACATCGTTTACTTCGCGGCGCAGCTCTACGCGATTACCCGAAACTACCAGTTGCACGTACATTTTATCGGATAAGCCAATCCAGACGCCGGCTTGCTGCGAGTCTAAACCGTTGTAGGGGTTAATCAGGGTAGTTTCTATTTGCAGTTTATTGCGGCTATCTACCTGCACACCTAAGGCATTAATTTGATTGTTTTGGGTAGTAACAGCCGCTCCTTTGTTGGTTGTGATTTGCAACGCGCCATTAACCAGTACTAGTTTCGTAGGCTCGTAGCCCGGTACTTTAGCCATGCTAACTGCACTATCTTCGGGTAAGCGCAGGCCAGAGTAAGGTAAGGCTAAAGTAAAGCCCGTGCCGGCTTTGTTCGGGTCGGGAAGCGTTTTAGCTACCGGCGCGTTAAAATTTAAGCTAAACGGCAAACCCACCTGCAACTTAGAGCAAGGCAAAGTACTTAGTAGCGCACAAGAATCAGCAAAGGCAACAGAATAATTGGTAGTCGCGGCTTTTTTTAAATTATTTTCATTTAAAGATACTCGTGCCTGGGCAGACTGGTACAAAAGCAGAAATCCTAGTAACCAAATAGTAAAACACTTTTGCTTCTGGAGCGATAAGGGAAGAATATAACAGGTAAAGTTTGTTTTCATTGAATTTAATGTAGGGTTGGTGGCCAAATGAAATAAGTAAAAATTTATTCCATTTAGTGGAAGTAGCAGAAAGGATTTGGTTTATTGGCTTTTACCATTAAAAAAGAGGCAAAATTAAAAAAGGCAAATTAAGCTAATAATATGGTTTATAACCTGAATTATTTAACCCAGAGGGGAGCAGGCAGCAGAATAATCCGGCTAATAGTTTTCTCATAAGTTATGGATTTAAATTAACGGAAAGATTAGATTGTTACCTGTATTCTTACTTGCTAAAGGAATTAAATGTTGCCTGTAGCGTAGTTAATTTAAGGAGTATTTGGCAGGGTCTTATTGTTGTAAAAAGCTTGTAAATAAAGAGTTAAGCTATCTGTTTTGGGGTGGTTGTGGCGGGTGCAATTTTAGATTGTAAACAAAGTTTTAGCTGTTCTAATTCTCTTAAATTTAAAAATAACTTATCTGTAAGTACAGTGCGTTTGCCTCAGGTGCGTTTTGCCCGGATAGCTGGTTCTTTAACCAGACTCATTATAAATTTGCCCCGGCAGAGTAGGTGGTGTTTTAACCCTTTAATTGGAGAAAAAACTAAAACAACGTAATTTTAAAGTAGCGGGCAAACTTGCAAGGGCCTGTTTTTCTTATCTATGAATTTTAAAAAATCTTATTTAATGCTAAAAGCCGGCTTTATTTTTCTCTGCTTGTTTCTTTTTATTTTTTCAGGTTGCCAGAACAAAACGGCGCAGGAAACCAAAACGCCGGAAAAAGTAATTGTGCCAAAAGTACCCGTTAATGTAAACCAGATGGCCGATACCACTAAAACTAAAATGGTTTGGATAGCAGGCGGTACTTTTCAAATGGGTTCGGATGAGTTGGAGTTTCCGGATGCGCAACCCGTGCATGCCGTAACGGTAGATGGGTTTTGGATGGATGAGCACGAAGTTACTTACGGGCAATACGCTGCGTTTGTAAAAGCAAGCGGCTACAAAACGGTAGCCGAAAGAGCTCTAGATCCGGCCGATTATCCGGGGGTACCTGTTGATAAGCTGGTGCCTGGTTCGGCGGTTTTTTCTGCTCCCGCGCAGGCCGTTTCTCTGGATAATCCTTTGCAGTGGTGGCAATATGTGCCGGGCGCTAACTGGTTTCAGCCCCAGGGACAGGCTACGCAACTAAAAAATTTAAAAAATTCGCCGGTGGTGCAGGTGTCTTATGAAGATGCGTTGGCTTATGCCCGCT
Organism: Adhaeribacter swui; assembly: GCF_014217805.1. NCBI lineage: Bacteria > Pseudomonadati > Bacteroidota > Cytophagia > Cytophagales > Hymenobacteraceae > Adhaeribacter > Adhaeribacter swui. Next base: position 1,548,843 of record NZ_CP055156.1, on the reverse strand, counting down.
GGGCCGGTAAACGTTTGCCCACCGAAGCCGAATGGGAATACGCGGCCCGGGGCGGCAAAGAAAAACAAAAATACTACTGGGGCAGCGAATTAAAGCCGGGTAATAGATGGGTGGCCAATATTTACCAGGGTAGTTTCCCGGATAAAAACACCGGAGAAGATGGTTTTCTGGGTGTGGCCCCGGTAAAATCGTTTCCGCCTAACGCTTATGGTTTGTACGATATGGAATGCAACGTGTGGGAATGGTGCAGCGACTTTTACCGGCCAGATTATTACAGCCAAAGTCCCGCTAAAAACCCACAAGGGCCAGCCGATAGTTACGACCCAGATGAACCTAATGTAGAGAAACGGGTGCAGCGCGGCGGTTCTTTTTTGTGCAGCGACCAGTATTGCATCCGGTACAAAGCTGGTAGCCGCGGCAAAGGCGAAGTAACCAGCAGCTCCGATAATTTAGGTTTCCGTTGTGTAAAGGATAAGGTAAATTAGGAAGCTGTTTAGTATTTATAAAATTAGAGGCGACCTTCGCTTTTGGGGTAGCTCCACCACCACCAAAACGGGATAATACCCTTCTGCCTATGGCACTTCCCTAAAAACAGGGAAGGAGATGCGGTTATTCTGGATGCTATATTCTAACACTAAAAAATCGCTGAACAACAGAACAGTTGAGTGTTAAATCCTGCACCTGGCTTGCGCTACTTGTTACCTAGTAAACCAGCAAAATTTTAAAATTCTATCCACGGTGTTATTCAGTAAAGAAGTATTTCATTACACAGCAGAATGGCTTTATTATAGTAGTATTCTACTGTGTCAGGTGCTTGATCAGTGCTATAGCAGGTTAAAAGTTGGAGTGGTTGATGGTAAAGAATGCTATGATTTAAAAGAATACCGGCTTAATAAATGACTTGGTAAAAGTAGAACCGGTTCTTGTGGTAATTAGGAACGTCTGTAGCGCTCTAATAGCATCTACTTTTTCTGCTATAAAAAAAGCACGGAAGTAACTTCCGTGCCATAGGTATAAAGCGCCTATCAGTTTTTAAAATTTTTAAAATGTAGTAAGCGTAAAATTTTAAAAAATCAGTCTTCCAGTTCGCGGCAAATAAATCCGGCTCTGTTTAAACTTTGGATAATGACAGGGGCTTGAATCCGAATAGCTTCGACCCGAAGGATGTGGTCGCAATCCTCCAAGTCAAAATTCCATTTTTCGCCGGAGTGCATCAGGTTATCCAATATTGGTTTTACCTGAATAACCCGCCACTGGTTAGTTATTGATGTTTGAAATACCAGTACCTCTCTCATACAAGTTCTTCCGGTTATCTTTGCCAAAAATAAGGCGGTTCGATGCCCAACGAACGCAAAAAAACAAAGCCCTGCGCTCGGTGGTGAATTTCATTATCGATGAAATATAAAATGGTAGACCACACTGTACCTTCGTATTGCCCGAAAGCCAGAATGGTCTCCGTAAATTTTTCTTCCGGAATCTGGGCCCACAACTGATTAATTTCTGCGGTGGCTTGATCCCAGGATTCTAGTAAATAAGCTTTGCTGTTTTGGTGTTCCAGGTGTTCGTTTAAATCTTCGGTATTTCCCCCCACAATTTCCCGGAGTCCGGGAGCAGCAATAGCCAATAATTCCTGCACCATCGCGGCAAACGGACGCATGCCACCTATCGAATATTCAAAGAATTCTTTTTCCGGAAAAGCTTCTATTACCCGGCGGGTTAAGCCCCGGTGTCCTTGCCAGTGTTCCAATAAGTTGGCGGAAGTAATAAAGGTAGCGGTCTGGTTTTTTTCTAATGTTTGCTCCATAGCTTATGTTTTTGGGGTGAAACAGATGATATAGAGCAAAGCTACACTACCTCACTGACAACCGTATGGCAGTCCTATTTTGGAGATTTTAAAAATTTTAATTTTTTTTCAGGGTACTCGCAGTACCTGGTTTTATCAAATAAGGAGGGCTTTTATTAGATAAAAAGCGCGCTGCATAAAGGCGCTACGTTTAATTTAATAAGCTGGTAAATTTAAAAATTTAAAAAATGGACAAACTAATTTAATTCTCAGCTAAATAGGATCATTCCGGGTAAGTAAACCAAACAATCAGAACAACAAACAGGAGTACTACGTAACTAGTGCAGGTTATTTGTTTAGCCCATAATTAATAACATAACGGCCTGATTTTTTTGAAAATGTTTACATGGATACCGGAGACTTAACGCATGCCATTGCGCCGGCGCATGCGCCTAAATTAAAAGAACTGCCCGCCACCGCTATTTGCGGCAACGATATTACTTCTTCTTGTTTATACGTATCGGCTTTGGCTATTATTTATGCCGGGCAATATGCCTGGATTGCTTTGTTAATGGTGGGCGCCGTGTTGTTTTTATTCCGGAAAATTTACGGCGAAGTAGTGGGCGCTTTACCCCTGAACGGCGGGGCTTACAACGCGCTGCTAAATACCACCAGTAAACGAACCGCTTCGCTGGCTGCTTGTCTTACTTTACTTTCTTATATGGCTACGGCCGTTATCTCGGCGAGCGAGGCCATGCATTACGTGCACCATCTCTGGGAACACTTTCCGGTTATGTACGCCACTATTGGGTTACTGGCTATTTTTATGGGTTTAACCATCATGGGTATCGGCGAATCTTCTATGGTGGCCATTATTATTTTTATTACCCATATCAGTACCCTTACCTTATTAATTATCGTGGGTGTGGTATTTTTATTTAACCACGGGTTCGATACGTTTCAAATTAACTTTACGCAGCCGTTGCCGGGCGGTAGTATTTGGCGGGCTTTGTTTTTTGGCTTTGCAGCGGCTATGCTGGGTATTTCGGGGTTCGAGAGTTCGGCCAATTTCGTGGAAGAACAGGAACGGGGCGTTTTTCCGAAAACCTTGCGCAATATGTGGCTGGCCGTTACCATTTTTAATCCCCTCACGGCTTTTCTGGTTTTGGCCATAATTCCCATGAGCGAAGTGCCCGAACACCGCGATGCCTTATTGGCTTACGTAGGCGATGTAGCCGGTGGTAAATGGCTGGCGATATTAATTTCAATAAATGCTGCCATGGTACTGAGTGGTGCTGTTTTAACCTCGTACGTGGGGGTAACCGGCTTGGTGCACCGCATGACCCTGGATCGTTGCTTGCCTCAGTTTCTGTTAATTACGAATAAGCGCGGTACGGCTTACTTAATTATGGTGGCTTTTTTCCTGCTCTGTGTTTCTATTTTAATAATTACCGAAGGCGATTTAGGGGCTTTGGCTGGGGTATATACCATTTCTTTTTTGTCGGTGATGACTTTGTTTGGCGTGGGGAATATCTTGCTCAAGCTGCGGCGGGGTCAGTTGCCCCGGCCAGTACGCGCCTCGGGGTGGGCTTTGTTTGTGGCTATTGGGGCGGTGCTTACAGCCTTGGTGGGCAATGCCATTTTAAACCCTTCTTACTTGTTTGTATTTTTAAAATATTTTATACCTACTGTGGCTCTTGTGTTTTTTATGTTGTACCGCACCACCTTGCTGCGCTTGTTTACTTATCTGGTAAAACAATTCGAAGGCACTTTTGCTAAATTTTTACCTTTTACCTCGTTTCGGCTAAAACGTTTAATTACCGAAATAAACTCGCAGCAATTCGTGTTTTTTACTCGTGGCGATAACATTGCCAACATTAACCAGGTAATGCGCTACATCGAAGATAACGAACACACCAACCGCATTAAAATAGTAAACGTACTCGGCGATAACGAACATCCGCCTAAAAAACTCATGCACGAAGTAGACGTGCTCGATCGGGCTTATCCGGATTTAGACGTGGATTTTATTGTGATTAAAGGCCATTTCGGGCCGCAACTCATCGATGAGCTTTCGCGGAAGTGGAATATACCCAAAAACTTTATGTTTATTGGTTCGCCTGGTCAGCGTTTTCATTATGGCCTGCAGGAACTGGGCGGGGTGCGGTTGGTCATTTAAATTTTTAAAATTTTAGCATTTCGGGCAGGCATAATTTTTAAATTCGGGAGCCGGAGCGTGCTAATTAATTAAATTAGTAATTACCTTTGTGCAAAACATGATGACCGATTTTATTTAGATACTTACTGCAAAAATAACCTGAACTTAACTTGTATCTTTCTCCTTTCTCATCATTCTAACTTGTTACAGCCAGCTCTATATTCTAACATTGCCTTTCAGAAAATTGGTTCTGAAAAAACAGCGCTTGTTAGCCAGAAAACAAAGGAGCTAAATAAGTAATGGAATTTTCTTATTTAAAATGAAACACCTTTCTCGCGCAGGCCTTAACCAAGTTGTAAACCGAGAAAGGTAGTATTATATGTTGATCGCTATTAAACATGTCAAAAGAACATAACCATTCGCATAACCGGCTTTCTACGGGCGGTTTATTGATTGCCCTGGGTATTATTTACGGCGATATTGGTACCTCGCCGTTGTACGTAATGAAAGCCATTATTTTAACTGGCGGCAGTGTAGTTAACCCGGAATTAGTATATGGGGGTGTTTCCTGCGTTTTCTGGACGATAACTTTACAAACCACCCTTAAATACGTGGTGCTTACTTTACGGGCCGATAACAACGGGGAAGGTGGTATTTTTTCGTTGTATACCCTGGTCCGACGCCGGGCCAAATGGCTCATGATTCCGGCCATTATTGGGGGGAGCGCTTTACTCGCTGATGGTATTATTACGCCACCTATATCGGTTTCGTCTGCGATAGAAGGTTTACGCATTATTAACCCCGATTTGCCCACCGTGCCTATTGTTCTGGCTATTTTAACGGTGCTGTTTATCGCGCAAAGTTTTGGTACTCAAATAGTGGGTAAAGCTTTCGGCCCGATTATGTTTATTTGGTTTACCATGCTGGCCGTATTGGGTATCACGAACATTTTGGGTCACCCGGAGGTATTAAAAGCCATTAACCCGTATTATGCGTACCGCTTGCTGGTACTGTATCCCGGCGGTTTCTGGTTGCTGGGAGCGGTATTTTTGTGTACTACCGGAGCCGAAGCCTTGTACTCCGATTTAGGCCATTGCGGCCGCGAAAACATCCGGATTAGCTGGATTTTTGTAAAAACCTGTTTACTGTTAAACTATTTTGGCCAGGCGGCCTGGTTAACGCAGCACTTTAACCAAAAACTCGACGAAAACCAGAACCCGTTCTATGGCGTGATGCCCGAATGGTTTTTGCTCATCGGGATTGTAATTGCTACTATCGCGGCCATTATTGCCAGCCAGGCTTTAATTACCGGGTCCTTTACTTTAATCGGCGAAGCTATTCGACTGAACTTGTGGCCCAAAGTACGTCTGATTTACCCCACCAACGTGAAAGGCCAGTTGTTTGTACCCAGCGTAAATAAATTGCTTTGGGCAGGCTGCGTGGCCGTGGTGTTATACTTCCAGGAGTCGACGAATATGGAAGCTGCTTACGGTTTATCCATTACGGTAACCATGCTGGCCACTACTATTTTAATGAGTTATTACCTGTACCTCCGGAAATTCTCCCGGATTGTTATTTGGTTGTTTCTGGGCGTTTACTTAACCATCGAGTTGTCTTTTCTGGTGGCTAATTTGGTTAAATTCCCGCACGGCGGTTGGGTATCAGTGGCCATTGGGTTAATGCTGATTACCGTAATGTACACCTGGATTAGGTCGTACTACATTAAACGGCGCTTAACCGAAGAAGTACGCCTGGATAAATACATCGGGCCGCTGAAAGATTTGAGCGAAGACGAAACCATTCCGAAGTACTCCACGCATTTAATTTACATGACCAGCGCCGAGCGCAAGTCCGAAATTGAATCTAAGATAATTTACTCAATTTTTCAAAAACGGCCGAAGCGGGCGGATATTTACTGGTTCCTGCACGTGAATACCACCGACGATCCGTACACCATGGAGTACCAGGTGCACCACATTGCCGAAAACGATATTATCCGGGTCGATTTTAACCTGGGGTTCCGCGTGGAACAGCGCATTAACCTCTACTTCCGGAAAGTGGTAGAAAATTTGGTAGCTAATAAAGAAGTAGATATTACCAGTCGCTACGAATCCTTAAGCCGTCAGAACGTAATCGGCGATTTCCGGTTTGTGGTACTCGAAAAATATTTATCTCTGGAAAACGATCTGCCTTGGGACGAAAAACTGATTATGCAGGCGTATTACCACATAAAAGAATTTACCGCTTCCGAAGATAAGTGGTTTGGCCTGGATACCAGTTCCGTGAAAATAGAAAAAGTGCCGTTGGTGATTAATCCCATCCATAACGTGGAACTAACCCGGGTAAAGTAAACTAGGCCATAAGAAAAAAGCTGGATTTCCAGCAAAGATTAACTGTCTTTAAGCGCTTCGATTTGTTCGTCGTTGAGCAGGATGTAACGGTTGTTGTACGGGTTAGCAAAGAATTTTTCGGCAATAATGTATTCTCCGGTTTTTAATTTATGAATGTTGTAGGAGAACAGACTATTTGATTTTTCGATAACTTTCTCGGTACTGTCGAGGTCAAATTGTTTACCGCAAGTGGTATTGATGTACTGCATTGAAGTCATAAAAAATTAAAGATAAAAAAGGTTGGTGCTGAAGTTTGTGTACGCAAAAACCGGTGGTAGGTAAAGCCAGAAAGTAAAAATTTTAAAAAAGTCTTTTCTTGATCTTATGTACAACAAAAAGACCGCTCTTTAATTGAGCGGTCTTTTTGTTTAAATCATTTCCTCAAAATACTTGCTATAGCAAGCTTTGACTTATTGCTTCGGTCTTAACCAAAATTTTTATTTTTTTGCGCTTAAATAAAGCCTAACGCCACCATTTGTGTCTTCACAAACAAGTTTTTAAAACGTATTACCTAAAACTTAAAACGCACTACTTCACCTTAAATAAAGCTGCAGATTTTTTCGCCTACTTCGCGGGTACCCAGGTTATTGGTTGGGTTAATATCTACGGTAACAAAACCGTTGTTTAACGTTTCTTCTACGGCGTTACGCAAAGCCCGGCCTTCTTCCATTAAATCAAAGGAAGTTTCCAGGAGCGTAGCCGCTGATAAAACTGCGGCCATGGGGTTCGCAATATTTTTACCGGCCGCCTGCGGATAAGAGCCATGAATAGGTTCGTACAAAGCTACTTTGCTGCCCACAGAAGCCGAAGGCAACATACCCAGCGAACCGGTAATTACCGAAGCTTCGTCGGTAAGAATATCGCCGAACATGTTTTCGGTTAAAATTACATCAAAACGGCGCGGGTTCTGAATTAAAGCCATGGCCGCATTGTCCACAAACATTAATTCCAGCTCAATATCCGGGAAATTACTGGCGTATTGCTGTACTACTTCGCGCCATAACCGGGAGGTTTCCATTACGTTGGCTTTATCTACTAGCGTTACTTTTTTGCGGCGTTTGGCAGCTGCCGTAAAAGCCAGTTCAGTTATCCGGGAAATTTCGTCGCGGGTGTAGGTGCAAGTATCGTAGGCACTATTTCTGTCTTCGGAGCGGCCTTTGGCGCCAAAATAAGAACCACCGGTTAACTCCCGGAACACCACAAAGTCTACGCCTTCTACTATTTCGCGCTTTAAAGGAGAGGCATCAGCCAACACTTTAAAAGTATTTACCGGCCGGATATTAGCAAATAAGCCTAAGGCTTTGCGCATGGCCAACAGGCCTTGTTCCGGACGAACCGGGGCAGTAGGGTCGTTGTCGTATTTCGGGTGGCCAATGGCACCAAATAAAATAGCATCCGCGGATTGGCACAGTTGCAATGTCTCATCCGGGAACGGATTACCGGTAGCATCAATGGCGCAAGCCCCTACCAGCCCTTCTTCAAACGTAAAAGTATGATTAAATTTTTCGGCAACTTTTTGCAGAGCGTTAACCGCTACGGCAGTTACTTCGGGACCAATCCCATCGCCGGGCAAAACGGCTATTTTCTTATTCATGTAACAGGCAAATTTTGTGGAGGCCAAAAGTAAAAAGTTTCTGGAAGGATGTTATAGTTTTTTAAAAATTTATGCTTGTTACCCTGCTGTAACTTAACTCTTACAACCTGATTACGAATGACCCAAATCATTTCTCCGGTTTTTAATGAGAAATAACCTTACCTGATGCGGAAAGTAATTTGTATTAAGTAAAAGGCTGTTAGCCAGATTAAATCAAAATAATGTATTTTACATCTATTAAATAAGATTATATAGGGTCGTATTTAAAAAATTATATTTTAAAATTTGGTTTTTTTACCTGAATAAAGTAACCTTTTTTGAATTTAAGTAAAAGTTGCTACTAAATACGGTAAATACGGCCAAAAATACGTGTTTATATTTTTAGTATAACTTGCCCTTCTCCTTTTTTAGCCCGTAAATGGAACTATTGTTTTTGAGTACGGAATAAAAAAAGTATTATTTATGAAAAAGAATTGGTTAACTGTTACAGTTGCAGCTACGTTGCTTTCAGGGATGACTATTGTGGCATGTAATGATGATGATGATGGAAAGTTTGACGGTGTGCCAGCAGATACCACATCCGGAACTACAACTACTGGTGGTACAACTACAGGTGGAACGACCACCGGCGGTACAACTACAGGTACCACTACTGCCGGTACAACCACAACTGGCACAACTACAGGAACAACCGGTACTACTGCAGGAACCACAACTGGCACTACAACCGGCGGCACTACTGCAGGAACTACGACTAGCGGAACTACTGCGGGAACAACCACCGGCACTACTGCTGGTACAACAACGGGAGGTACAACTGGAACAACAGCCGGAACTACTGGCGGTACCACAGGCACTACAGGTGGAACCACTGGTACTACCACAGGCGGAACAACTACAGGTGGCACAACAGGTACAACGGGTGGTAGTACCACAGGAACCACTGGTGGTACAACTACTGGCGGAACGACCGGTACAACAACGGGCGGCTCAACGACAGGCGGAACTACTGGTGGTACTACAACAGGAGGGTCAACAACAGGTGGAACTACTGGAACTACCGGAGGCACAACTACGGGCGGTACTACCGGAACCACAACTGGTGGATCCACTACCGGAGGTACGACTGGAACTACTGGGGGAACAACTACTGGAGGAACAACCGCGGGAACTACTACGGGAGGATCTACTGGTGGCGGAACGACTGGCGGTGGAGGTGGCTCCACAGGTGGGGGAGCTTAAATATAAAAATTTTAAAAAAGGCAGCTTATCACCAGGCTGCCTTTTTATTTCAAATAACATCAGTTGATTATAGCGCAGAAGTTATTACCAGAACCCAATGACTTGGCAGCGGAGAGTGAAATTTTTGCACACCATTATTAGCGAACTTCCTTGGGGATACAAGTCAGAAATTTAATTTTTTTAAAATTTCTAAACTTAATAAAGTAAGAGACACTCGTATCAAGGTTTTAGATTTCTGGGTAATTCTATAATTGTACATCAACAATAGATTACAATAAAATCAACCTGTGGTGTAGTAAGTTGATTTTGTTCTGATACTTTTAAGGGTACTGCACCAATCTATTGCGGCTAGCAGATACGGAGATTAAATTCTACTGCTTCGGCGTAAACTTATATATTTTACCGCTTGAGTAACCTAAAACGTAAAGTCGCTGCTGACTATCTTGGCCAAACGAAGAAATATTATCGTTGGATAACTTCGTTATTAATTCGTTTTTTACCGCCTGGGTGCCGTTAAAAGTTAAAGCCCAAACGTTGCCCGAAATGTAATCGCCGAAAATATACTTACCTTCCAGCCCCGGCAGATTTTTATCGTGGCAAACATAACCACCCGTTACTGACCGGCCGTTCTCGGCATTCAGCGGATACGTCCAGATGGGTTCTTCCAGGCCAGTTACATCGCAATTAGCTGCCCCGTAACACGTGTTTCCTTCCCGGATTTTCCAGCCGTAATTACCGCCTTTTTTAATAATAGAAATTTCTTCTACGTTGCCCTGACCCACGTCGCCGGCCCACAAGGTGCCCGTTGGCCGATCGAAGCTAAAGCGCCAGGGATTTCGCAAGCCATAGGCATAAATTTCTTCCCGGAAACCCTCGGTGTTGTTTTTGTAAGGATTATCTGCCGGGATTGTATAAGGCAAATTACCCGATGGAGCATTTACGTCGATGCGCAGGATTTTACCCAATAGTTTTTGTCGGTTCTGGGCGTTGTTTTGCGGGTCGCCGCCGCTGCCACCGTCGCCGGAGGAGATGTACAAATATCCATCGTTGCCAAAATCCAGCTTGCCGCCATTATGGTTGCTATACGGTTGGGCGTAGGTTAGCAATACCTGCTCGCTGTTGGGGTCGGCTACATTTGCATCGGCAGCGCTTACTTTAAACCGCGAAATAACCGTTGTTAACGGATTACCTCGGGTGTAGTTCACGTAAAAATAACCGTTGGTTTTATAATTCGGATGAAAAGCTAAACCCAATAAGCCCAGTTCACCACCCGTAGCCACTTTGGAACTTAAGTCCAGAAATACCGGCGCCTCTGATGCCGCAGTTAAGTTCGGAAATACGTGAATTTTACCGTTCTGCGATACCACAAAAATCCGGTTAGTACCATCGTTCGGGCTGGTTAGCTCTACTGGTTTATCAAATTTTAAAGCAGGAAAAGCTTCGGTAAGCGTATAATCGGTAACAGCCGGAGGGTTTACGTTCGGGTCAGGAGTGGGAGTAGTGTTATCATCTAATTTTTGTTTGTCGCAACCAGTTATAAATATAAATAAAACCAAGCTGAAAAGTAGACGCAACTGCTTCATGGCATTTGGGTGAAAATTTAAAAATTTTGTTCAAGCACAGTCATTTTGAAACGCAGGTAACGCTAGGTTATTTGGCCCAAGGTAGCCGCCGTTCCTGTGGCGGCACGTTTAAAATAAAGGCGTATTCTTTGATTTTAAATCTAGTCGCACAGATAAATGCTAGTAATAGAATAAACGAATTAGCTAAAGAGATGGTTTGCCGGTGTTAGCATGTACCAAGGCCATATAATTATCTGGTCACAGTGGCGGGTCCGCGTTAGCCGATTACGTGCGGTTTGATGACCAAAAACTTACTTTTATTGTGCTCACCAACTAACGTGGTTTCCATCCTTATCTGGCAAAAACTTTAGCTACTTTTTACATGCCTGACCTGAACAATCCGGAACTGCCACCTAATTACCCGATATCTTTGTGTAAGAAGTAAACCCAAGAGCCCGGTTATCTAAACCGGGCTTTTGGGTTTACTTCCGGCTTCTGAATCTAAAGTTTTAAGATGTTCAATTTGTGATTGGCCAGAGTTATAGCCAACATCTAATTATTTATAAATAATGACATGATGATGTAGTTAGGGTTGACTCTGGTAAATTAACTTACTACCTCTTAATTTTTCTTTAACTCTGGAGTGCTGAATATCATGAATTTCTAAATGATGTACTCGTGATTTAAGGTATTCAAAAACTTCTACACGTGGGTAGCCTAAATACTGAGAATAGTTTGAAAAATTCCTTTTAACATTTCGACTTCTTTCATGTAGTAATTCTATATACCTATCCCGATTTTTCTCTTTTGCCTCTAAGTTTACAATCAACTTTATGGAGTGTAATGTTGCTAAAGAATTATTTAGATAATTGCCGAACACATGCACATCTAAAACTTTGTATAAATAATATGGGTCGGAATTTACTTTGATAACCCGCTCTAGAAGTGCTTCAATTATTTTGTTAACCTTGCCTCGTGAGATAGGGCGTGAAAGGGTAGTACTAGCTAATACTTCACCTCTTATTGAATTACGCCATACATTTAACTCTTCTACTTTTTCCAAGTAACCTTCCTGTACCAGCCGTTTAAGAATATTTGTAGCTTCAGTATTTTGTATTTTCAAAATACTTCTAACTGTAGATTTACTGACAAAACGTTTTTGACCAACTTTGAATATCTTTCGGATTTCCTGAATTGGGTAACCTACTATCTGATTATTTATGTCGTACATAACTTTATTACTATATAAATAATGCTCGCAATTTGCTATATTTACTTTAGTACTAAACCATTATATCATGCAAGAATTACTTAACCTTTTGTCCTCTGTTGCAGAAGATTTAATTGAAACAGCTATTTGTGCAGGAAGTATTTGGCTTCTCAAAAAAATTAAGGATAAGTTAACAATTTTAAAAAATACAATAGAGGTTCGAATACATTTAAAAATTGTTTATTAATTTTATTAATTTGACTTACAGCTACTTGAAATGATTTATAATTTTAAGCTTACTAAATTGCTGCCGTTAAAAGTATTGTAGAGTTTATGCGTCTTTTATAAGTTGCTAATTATAAACGTATTATATAATAAAAAACATGTAGAAAGGTGGGCGCAGCTAATACAGAGGTTATAGATTATTTTCATCTTAGAATTCGAGGGCTAATTAGGTATAAACACCTAATTAGAGATATAAAAATATTTATAGAAAGAGTCGAGTATTATGGATACGATAGTTTTAGGATTCATTTTAATGTAATTCTTAATGAAGAAAATTTTGATTTGATGCCCGTAGATGATTTAGTACAAATTGATAAATACTTTGTAGATAAGTATGTTTCTTTTCTTATAAAGGAAGGTGGATATAAGTCTTATAGAGACCATCTAAAGCGATTAAAAGAATTTTATGATTTGTACAATACTTTAACTACTTTCTTAATTAAATTCTTAGATGCTACCTTTTCGGATACGATTTCTATCCAAATTGAAAGTCCTGATAATTTCCCGGAATTAAATTATGTACACAGATTTTGGAATGATAATGATTTCTCGCCAAGTGCTTATGAGCAGCTGTACAAAACAGATTTAAATGTTGATTCTTATCAATTCCTTTCACTTCATAAACTTGCTCAAGATTCAAAAGAGTTTATTAAGACTTTAAGCAAAAGCTGTTGGTTAACAGATAAACAAATACATCGTTACTTTAAAGGAAGTAGAGCTGATGTAAGAAGTTTTGTAATCCAACACCAAGTTCCTATAAAGATAAAAGGTTATAGAACCATTAATAAAGTTTTGATAGAAGGAAATACCTTAAAAAGTATCATCGGCAAATTACCTGAACTAGTAGAGAGCAATATCTGAAAACATAATTCAGTACTTAATAGATGTGAAGATTGGGTACTTTGAGGAAGTAAGCAGTAAACAAAAGCAGCTTTTAGAAAGTTATCCAATACAAATAGGAGATATCGTTCTTACTCCTGATAAGAAAATAGTTAAGATAAATGTTGTGCAAATTAGAAATAAGGCTATTGTTTTCCTCTATTCAGTAATGAATTCAAACTTAGATTTTGGTAAAAGACGAGGAGAACTTAAAGTTGAAGAAGAGCTTGTGTTAAAGAAATTAAGTTCTCAACAATATCAAGAGTATAGAGAGAAATTTAATTGGAGAAGTCGGCAACAGGTAATAAACATGTTTATTAAAACAGAAAAAAAATTAAAGATTTCTAAGATAGTCAGGTAAATGATAAAACCGGGATAAACTCCTAACTCTGTAGCTTACTAATTAGCCTATGCCTTATGTAAAAGTTTGAATTCATTTTGTATGATCTACTAAAAACCGGGAGCCCTACTTAACAAAAGAAATCAGGACCCAGGTATTTCGGCATATCAGAGAAAACGCCCAAGAAAAAGGTATTTACGTTTACATGATCAATGGGCATATTGATCATGTCCATTGTTTGGTTTCCTTGGGGTTGAATCAAAATGTAGCTAAAGTGATGCAGCTCATCAAAGGCGAATCTGCTTTTTGGATTAATCAGAATAATCTTTGCCCCGGTAAATTCGAATGGCAGGATGAATATTTTGCAGTATCCGTCAGTGAATCAATGGTAAACAAGGTGCGGGAGTATATCAAAAGTCAGGAGGCTCATCATCAGTTAAAATCTTACCAAGAAGAGCAAGAAGATTTTAAACGCTTGTATGGTTTTTAAAGCCGCTATCTAAAGATAGCGGCAATGCATATAAATCCTCCATCTGAAGATGGAGGCAATTCAGAGAGCATTGGATGCAGGATTAAATTATTTTTAAAATAGATTTTTTTGAATTGCCACTAGCTTCAGCTAGTGAACAAAAAAGCCAGTTCATTTGAACTGGCTTTTCACTATTGAATAATTTAAATTACGCTTCTACTTCTTGCTTTAAATCTACCAGGCTCAAGTATTTGCTGGTTTTCTCGTAAGCTTCGATTTTGTCTTTCAGGCTGAGTAAGTAATCAATATCGTCGTAGCCGTTGATTAAGCAGGTTTTTTTGTATTGGTTAATATCAAACTTTTCTACTAAGTCGGTGCCGGTAATGCGTACGGTTTGTTCTTCCAGGTTAACTTCCAACTCAGTGTTTCTATCAGCAAAAATATGCGCAAAAACGGTAGCTAAAAATTCTTCCGAAACCTGCACCGGTAACAAGCCATTATTTAGGGCGTTTCCTTTAAATATATCGGCAAAGAAGCTCGAAATAACTACTTTAAAGCCATAGTCGTTAATCGCCCAAGCGGCATGTTCGCGACTGGAACCGCAACCAAAGTTTTTACCGGCTACCAAAACCTGACCGCTGTATTGCGGATTGTTCAGTACAAACTCCGGTTTTGGGTTATTCTGGTTATTGTAACGCCAATCGCGGAATAAGTTGTCGCCAAAACCTTCGCGGGTAGTTGCTTTCAGGAAACGGGCCGGAATAATCTGATCGGTATCAATGTCTTCAATCGGTAAAGGAACCGCAGTAGATGTTATTTTTTTAAATTTTTCCATTTTGGTACACTTAGATTAACTCCCGAACATCCGTTATTTTACCCGCAATAGCGGTAGCTGCCGCAGTTAACGGACTAGCCAACAAAGTACGGGCACCAGGTCCCTGGCGGCCTTCAAAATTCCGGTTAGACGTAGAGATGCAGTATTCGCCTTTCGGTACTTTATCTTCGTTCATGCCCAGGCAAGCGGAGCAACCGGGTTCCCGTAATTCAAATCCGGCTTCGCGGAAAATCTGGTCGATGCCTTCTTCACGGGCTTGTTGTTCTACTTGTTTAGAACCCGGTACAATTAAAGCGTTAATGTTTGGTGCTTTGTGTTTGCCTTTTACAAATTGAGCTACCAAGCGTAAGTCCTCGATGCGGGAGTTAGTGCAGGAACCAATAAACACGTAATTGATTTCTTTCCCTAATAATTGTTCACCCGGATGCAGACCCATATAGGCCAATGATTTATCGAAAGAAGCTTTGTTGCTTTCTTCTTTGATATCGGCTAAGCTTGGTACCGTTTCATCGATTTTAATGCCCATGCCTGGATTGGTGCCATAAGTAATCATGGGAGCAATATCAGCGGCATCAAAAGTATATTCTACATCAAAAGCAGCGCCTTCGTCGGTGAAGAGTGTACGCCAGTAGGCAACTGCTTCCTCAAATTTTTCGCCTTGTGGCGCAAACCGACGGCCTTGGATGTATTCAAACGTAATATCATCGGGAGCAATTAAGCCACCGCGGGCACCCATCTCAATACTCATATTGCAGATAGTCATGCGGGCTTCCATACTTAAGCTGCGAATAGCCGAACCAGCATATTCTACAAAATAACCAGTAGCGCCACCCATCGTGAGTTTAGAGATGATGTACAGAATAATGTCTTTCGACAATACGCCGTTCGCCAGTTCTCCTTCGATGTTAATGCGCATGGTTTTAGGCTTGTTCTGCATGAGGCATTGCGTTGCCAGTACTTGTTCTACCTCGCTGGTACCAATACCAAAAGCAATAGTACCAAATGCACCGTGCGTAGAAGTATGGCTGTCGCCGCATACCATGGTCATGCCGGGTAAGGTAATGCCTAACTCGGGCCCGATTACGTGCACAATGCCCTGGAAAGGATGGCCTAAACCGTACAGATTCACGCCAAATTTTCGGCAATTTTCGGTGAGTTTATCTACTTGGAACCGGCTCAGCGGCTCCGAAATAGGTAAATGCTGATTAATAGTAGGTACGTTATGGTCAGCAGTAGCCACGGTATTCTGTGTCCGGAATACCCCAATACCTCTTTTTTCGAGACCGGCAAAAGCTTGTGGGCTAGTTACTTCGTGCACCAGGTGCCGATCTATATATAACACATCCGGGCCGTCCGGAATGCTGGTTACCACGTGGGCATCCCAGATTTTTTGAAATAATGTTTTTTTATCGGAACTACTCATTTGTAAAATTAGCTGTTGGTTTTAACAGCGGCTTGCTCCCGTTTAGTTTCTAATTTTTGAAAAAGCACCGTTAAATGCTCGTCTTGAATAACTTTTAGCTCATCGGCCATTACCAGATATTCCGGGTAAATTTCGTCGATATCTTCTTTGGTAACAAAGTAGCCTAAGCTTTCCAGGCGGTGTTTCAAAGCCGCCCGGCCGCTACGGGCCGTTAACACAATCGAAGAATCAGCCACCCCTACATCGTGCGGATCAATTACTTCGTACGTTTCGCGGTGTTTCAGGAAGCCGTCCTGGTGAATACCAGAAGAGTGCGCAAAAGCATTATCGCCCACAATGGCTTTGTTGGGCTGCACGCGCATGCGCATTAACCGCGATACCAAACGGCTGGTAGGATAAATCCGTGGCGTGTTAATCCGGTTTAATAATTCTAATTCTTTGTGGCTTTTCATAATCATCACCACTTCCTCTAAGGAGGTATTACCAGCGCGTTCGCCAATACCGTTAATGGTACACTCAATTTGGCGGGCACCGTTAATAACGCCGGCAATGGAGTTAGCGGTAGCCAAGCCTAAATCGTTGTGGCAATGCACCGAGATAATGGCCTTATCTATATTCTTAACGTTTTCTTTTAAATATTTAATTTTGGCGCCGTACTCCCAAGGCAAGCAGTAGCCGGTAGTATCGGGGATGTTTACGACGGTGGCACCAGCCGCAATTACTTCTTCAATCATTTTAGCCAGGAAAGGCAAATCGGCCCGGCCGGCATCTTCGGCGTAAAACTCAATATCTTCTACAAATTGCTTCGCATATTTTACGGCATAAACGCCTCGTGCCAGTACATCTTCGCGGGTAGAATTAAATTTGTACTGAATGTGCATATCCGAAGCGCCAATACCCGTATGGATGCGTTTGCGTTTGGCGTGCTTCAACGATTCTACGGCGCAATCAATATCTTCTTTTTTAGCCCGGGTTAGCGCGCAGATTACCGGCTCCGAAACTGCCTTTGATATTTCAATGATAGAAGTAAAATCGCCGGGACTGGAGATTGGAAAACCCGCTTCGATGATATCTACGCCTAGTTCTTCCAGGGCTTTGGCTACTTCAATTTTTTCTTTGGTGTTTAATTGGCAGCCGGGCACCTGCTCGCCGTCGCGTAACGTCGTGTCAAAAATATGGACCTTGTCGCTCATGGTAGAAAATGATTAAATATATTCAAATAACAGAAACCGGCACGTTGCCAGTTTCTACCCTTCGATCCGGAAAACCCGGCTACGTCAGGAATTTACTTCACAGAAAACAAAATAAAATCTACTTTAAGTTTTCCGCCAAATTTAATTACGCTACTTTATTCTTCTAAAATCGCAGAAATTTAAAAAATAAAGCCGTTCAATAAAGATGCAGAAATTATTTAAAAATATCCAAGCCTAAGTATTAAAAATAATTTTGAGCCCGTTTACCGTTGAAAATTTTAAATCTAAGGTCTTGTTTATTGCGATATTTTCAAAAGGTAAACAAGTCCTATAACACAACAACTATAATCAAAATGGGCAAACGTTTTAATACTTAGGTGCTATAACAAGCAATTTTATAATAAGGTGCAAAGGTTTTAAGATCTGTGCAGCTAAGTTTTGGCAAGTTGGTTTAGAAAAAAGCCAGTGTCAGGTTAAGACACTGGCCAGGTTATTTGTAACGCCAAATCAAATAAAGACTTAGCAATAAGTTTAAAAAAAACTAAGCGCGGGCTAATAGCCAGGCCTTTAAATCATCGTAGTTATGGCTCATGCGAATGGATTGCTTGGTTTTTTGCATTACCATTTGCAGGTTTTCCGGAATATTTACTTTTTGGCCGATAACGTCTTCTACCACATCCATAAATTTGGCCGGATGAGCCGTTTCCAGAAATATACCAATGGCTTCCGGATCGGTAGCCAAATAATCGCGGATAGCCCCGTAGCCAATCGCGCCGTGCGGGTCCAGAATATAGCCGTGGTTTTCGTAAACTTCGCGCATCAACATTTTAGTTTGCTCATCGGTAAACCGGTAGCCAATTACATCTTCGCGTAAAGCATCGCCCGATTGTTTATATAAATCCATGAGCCGCACAAAATTGCTGGGGTTACCCACATCCATGGCGTTGGAAATGGTTTGTGTAGATGCCCGGGGGTTAAAAATGCCGCTCGTTAAAAACTCCGGTACAATGTCGTTAATATTAGTAGCAGCAATAAACTTAGCTACCGGTAAACCCATACGTTTGGCCAATAAACCACCGGTTAAGTTGCCAAAATTGCCGCTGGGCGTAGCAAATACTACCCGCTCACTTAAATGTTTTACCTGGGCATACGCATGAAAATAATAGAACGATTGCGGAATAAGCCGGGCAATGTTTATGGAGTTAGCCGAAGTTAATTGCATGCGCTGGTTCAGTTCCTGATCCAGGAAAGCTTGTTTTACCAGCCATTGGCAATCGTCGAAAGTACCATCAATTTCTAAAGCCGTGATGTTCTCGCCCAGCGTAGTTAATTGCTTTTCCTGGATGTCGCTTACTTTGCCATGTGGGTATAAAATAACAACGTTAATGCCGGGCACGCCTAAAAATCCATTAGCTACCGCGCTACCAGTATCGCCGGAAGTGGCTACCAGAATGGTTAATTCTTTATCGTTACCTTTTACAAAATGCGCCAGCAAACGGGCCATGAAGCGGGCACCTACATCTTTAAATGCCGAGGTTGGCCCGTGAAATAATTCCAGGGTATGGATACGGCCATGTACCGGCACTACCGGAATAGGAAAGTTTAAGCTTTCCTCCACAATCTCCTGCAAAACGCCTCTTTCAATCTGACCCCGTAACAGGGTAGAAGCTACATCAAGGGCAATTTCGGGTAAAGATTTTTCCTGAATAATCTCGAAATAACTGTGCGGTAACTCCGGAATTTCTAAAGGCATAAACAAGCCGTTATCATCGGCTAAGCCTTTGGTTACGGCCTCGCGCAAACTTACGTGCGGGGTTTGCTGATTGGTACTGTAAAACGACATTTATGTAAATTGTTAAATTACTAATTATTAAAAGGCTACCAGAATAATGGATGCTTTAAAGGTTATCACTTACATGCCACTTAACCTGAATTTTTTAAAAATTTAAAAATTACAAACACGAAATAACAAGCTCCTGATTATCCTGATGGGAGTTTAGCTTAGTTGTGTAGTAATGTTTAAATCACTTTTGGCCCTTGATTATTTACCCGGGATACGTAATCAATATTATCAATTTCGTAGTGGGTAAAAGCTTTTTTCATGGCGGCGGCAATTTGGGTAGCTTCTTCCTGCGAGCGGCTTAAGGCAAACATGCTGGGGCCGGAGCCAGAAATACAGCAACCCAGGGCACCGGCTTCTAAGGCGGCTTCTTTTACGGCATCGTACCCCGGAATCAGAATAGAGCGGATAGGTTCGATAATGGCATCTTCCAGCGACCGGCCAATAAGTCCATAATCGCCTTTCATTAAACCAGCAATTAAACCGCCTACGTTGCCCCATTGTTTCACGGCGTCTTTCAGCGAAATGCCTTGGCGTAAAATTTTGCGGGCATCTTCGGTTTTTACCTCAATCTGCGGGTGAATAATGGTACAGTATAATTCTTCGGGGTAGGGAATAGAGATAATATCCAGTGGATCGTAAGACCGAACCAAAACAAAACCACCTAAGAGGGCAGGCGCTACATTGTCGGCATGGGCTACGCCACAAGCGGCTTTTTCGCCCTGCATGGCAAATTGTACCAGATTCTCTTTGCTGATGGGATTACCTAATAATTCGTTAGCGGCAAAAACACTGGCAGCCGCACTTGCCGAACTGGACCCAATACCGCTGCCGGGTTTAATTTTTTTAGTAAAAGTTATTTCAAACCCTTGGTCGGAACCCAGGTGCGATAAATATGCCTGCAACGAAACCACAGCGGTATTTTTGTTTACATCCGCTGGAAAAACGGTGTCTTGGGTTTGATTCAGGACCGAAATACCCGGGCTGTCTTTTAAACTTACTTGGATTTCATCGCCCGGATTGTCTAGCGCAAACCCTAATATATCGAACCCGCAGGCCACGTTTGCAACGGTAGCCGGCGAGAATATTTTTATACTGTTACTATCTTTCATTTTTTTAGTCGATAGCCCATAGACGATAGTCCATGGTAATATCTTTTCTTTAAATCCTTGATGATGTCCAGCGACTATGGACCATGGACTATTTTTTAATTCGCAATCCGGATAATATCGGCGAATACGCCAGCCGCGGTTACTTCTGCTCCGGCACCGGACCCTTTCACAATAAGCGGTTGCACCTTGTAACGCTCCGTAGTGAACAAAATAATATTATCGGAACCGGAAACCGAATAAAACGGATGGCTTTTCTCTACTTCGCGTAATTCAATGCGTGCTTTGCCATCTTCCCAGGATGCTACTAAACGGTAGCCTTTGCCTTGTTTTTCTACTTCGGCGCGCTGGGCTTCAAACGTATCTTCGTAAGTCCGCAGGTTTTGCCAGAACTCATCCATCGGGGAATCCTGTAAGCAGTTGGCCGGTAAAAACGGCTTAATATGCACATCTTCTAGTTCCAGATTGTCACCGGTTTCGCGGGCCAGAATCATAATTTTTCGGGCTACGTCTTTGCCGCTCAAGTCAATGCGGGGATCTGGTTCGGCGTAACCTAAATCCATGGCTTCCTGCACTACGGTACTTAGTTTTTTATCGGCGCTTACGGTGTTAAACAAGTAATTCATAGTGCCCGAGAAAATACCTTCAATCTTCAATACGGTATCGCCGCTCCGGATTAAATCAGTTAAGGTACTAATTATAGGTAAGCCGGCACCTACGTTGGTTTCGTATAAGTATTTTACGCCCCGCTTGGCAGCCAGGCTTTTTAATTCTTTGTACGTGTGGTAGTTGCTGGAAGCCGCAATTTTGTTAGGTGTTACAATGGAAATGCTTCTTTCCAGCAAAAACTTATAAGTAGCAGCTACTTCGGAGTTAGCGGTACAATCTACGAAAATGGCATTCGCTAAATTTAACTCGGCTATCCGGTCTACAAATACCTCAATGTTCGATTCCTGTCCATCATTCTCCAAAGCTTCTTCCCAACTTTGCCACGGAATACCAGTTTCGTTAAATACCGCTTTTTTGCTGTTAGTTATGCCAATCAGCTTTATATCAATCGCTAAAGTTTTGTACAGATTAGGCGCCTGGTTTTTAATCTGCTTTAATAAAGTAGCGCCTACCGTACCGGTACCTACCACAAATAAATGCAGGGTTTTTACATCCGAAAGGAAGAACGCTTCGTGAATGGTATTTAAAGCTTTTTCTTCGTCTTTCTTCTGGATAACGCAGGAAATATTGAGCTCCGAAGTACCCTGGGCTATGGCTATTATGTTTATACCGTTGCGGCCTAACGAACTGAACAGTTTCCCGGCAATACCCGGTGTATTACGCATATTCGAACCAACCAAGGCCACAATGGCCAAATCGTTTTGAATATTTACTTTATCTACAATGCCTGCCTGAATTTCCAGTTGAAACTCTTGCTCAATAGCGCGTTGTGCCCGGATAGAATCGCGTTGATTAATACCTACGCTAATGGAGTGCTCCGAAGAGGCTTGGGTAATTAAAATAACGTTTACTTTTTGAGTAGCTAAAGCGCCAAAAAAGCGCATGGCAATACCGCTGGCACCTACCATGCCGCTGCCCGAAATAGTAAGTAAAGCTATGTTTTCGATGGACGCAATACCTTTCACCGGCGCTTCGCTTTGGCGCGGATTATGGGTTATTTGGGTGCCAGGTGCATCTGGCTCGAAAGTGTTTTTTAACCTAATCGGAATTTTCTTACTCAGTGCTGGCTGAATGGTAGGCGGATAAATAATCTTGGCTCCGAAATAAGAAAGCTCCAGGGCCTCTTCGTACGATAATTCTTCAATTGGAATAGCATTTTTTACCCGGCGCGGGTCGGCGGTCATCATACCACTTACATCCGTCCAGATTTCCAAACTAGCCGAATCTAAAGCAGCAGCCACAATAGCCGCCGTATAATCGGAGCCACCCCGGCCCAAAGTGGTAGTTTCGCCGTGTTCGGTGGTGGCCACAAAGCCCGGAACTACCGGTAACTCCTCGGTTCCGCTTAAGTATTGTTTAATACGGGTATTAGTTAACTCAAAATTTACTTTCGCATTGCCGTAGGTCCGGTCGCTTACAATAAGCTGGCGGTAATCGGCGGCAAAAGCAGGCAAACCGTTTTCTTTAAAAGCTTCGGCTACCAGGTACGACGATAAACGCTCCCCAAAGCTTTGAATGAAATCCAGGGTTTTCAGGCTAAGTTCTTTCACCAGAAAAACGCCCTGTAATATATCTTCGAGTTCGTTGAGTAAGAATTTTACGTTGGCAATAATAGCACTTTGGCGCGTAGCATGAATGAGTTCTTTAACCGTGGCCAGGTGGCGCTCTTCAATCTTTTTAAGCTCTTGCTTATAAGTCAGGTCGCCTTTTTCGGCTAACCGGCTAATATTAATTAAGCTGTCCGTAACTCCACCAAACGCCGAAACTACTACTGCTAACTCATGCACCGAGGAGTGTGATTTTACCACTCCCAGCACTTTTAAGATATTCTCCGGGGTACTCACCGAAGAACCGCCAAATTTTAAAACTATCATGCGAACGTTTATAAAAACTAAAAAAAACTTTAGCGATGCTCTCTACATCGTTAAAGTACAATAGAATAATGTTGATTTTACCAGATTTAAAAACCTGAATTTTTTTGCGAGGCGAAAGAAACTCGATAATTTTCAAAATCTCAAAACAAAGTAAACAAAACTTTCAGTCAGTTACTTAATTTATTACGTTGTGTCTAACAACAAAAAGTGATTTGTTATAAAATGCCCCTGGCTAAAAGCAAAAAAGGGAATATGCCGGACTAATTTACTGCAGTAGTTTAATTGTTTCCGTTAATAAATAATTGGAATAAATGGGGCAGCTAAAATCCGGGAAATACAAATTTTTAAAAATTTGCTGAAGTAAAGCAGCGTGCTACAATAGAGATAATAAATTGATTAGGCCAAACTAAGAAATTCTTTTATGAGGCAGGACTTTAAATAAATTAGATAAAGCTGACTTTCTTATGGATGGAGAAATGTAGGGGCATTGAAGAAAAATAAATAGTGAAAACTTAATGTTTTTGCTTGATTATCAGGGAGTAGTTGTTTGGTTTAAAAGATGATTTTTGTAATTTTCATCATTTTATAAAAATGAGAGCATAAAATTTTAAAATTTCATAACGTACTCCTTTAAATGATTTTTCTGTTGTAAAATTTTAAATAAAACTAAATTTAGAGTTGATGAATATCGGACTGAAATCAAAAAAATAGAATAAAAATTAAAATCTTAATTTTTGGTTTTTAAAAATTGTTTTTACATTAGCGACGCTTTAACAAACAAAATAAGCAAAACAAGATTTCATGCTGTTTACTTCATCTGTCCTGAACCGAATTATTCTTAGCGTCATTATCGACGCTAAACGATGGATGGTGTAATCTATTTTGATAAAATATAATCGGCGCCATTCCTTCAACAGAGTGGCGCTTTTTTTTACCATAATAGTTTTAATTAAAGGCATGACAAGCTAATAAGTTTTAGTTATAGCAGAGTCTAAGATTTAAAAATAAGGCAATTAAATAACCTTAAAAGCTTTAAAATAAAGGAACAAAAATGAGTACTACATTAAACCGTTACAGTTACCTCGTTACCCAGGAAGAAACCAATCCGGCCGCCCAGGCTATGTTGCACGCTATTGGCTTAAGCAACGACGACCTGAAAAAAGCACAGGTAGGAGTGGTGAGTACCGGGTTCGATGGCAACCCCTGCAACATGCACCTGAATGATTTAGCTAAACTGGTTAAAAATGGGGTGAATACCACAGAGGATGTACTTGGTTTAGTGTTCCATACCATTGGAGTAAGTGATGGTATTTCGATGGGAACGCCGGGTATGCGTTATTCCTTGCCCTCGCGCGATCTAATTGCAGATTCAATTGAAACAGTGGTAAATGCCCAAAGCTACGATGGCGTAGTAGCGGTGGTAGGTTGCGACAAGAATATGCCAGGAGCTCTTATCAGCTTTGCCCGTTTAAACCGGCCTGCAATTATGGTATACGGGGGGACTATTGAGCCCGGTAACTACTGCGATGCGGCCGGAAAATTTACTGGTAAAAAATTAGATATTGTTTCGGCGTTTGAAGCGTTGGGTGAAAAATACGCCGGTACTATTTCACCGGAAGATTTTAAAGGGGTAATAGAACATGCTTGCCCCGGGGCTGGTGCCTGCGGTGGGATGTATACTGCCAATACTATGGCGTCTGCCGCCGAAGCCATGGGAATGACCTTACCTTATAATTCTTCTAACCCGGCTATTAGCCCGGAAAAAGCCGAAGAATCGGTACAGGCTGGTATTGCCATCCGGGAGCTTCTGGCTAAAGATATTAAGCCTTTGGATATCATGACCAAAAAGGCTTTTGAAAATGCCATGGTGGTGCTGACCGTTTTAGGTGGTTCTACCAATGCAGTATTACACTTATTAGCGATTGCCAAAACTGCCGGAGTAGATTTAACCATCGATGATTTCCAACGCATTAGCGATAAAACCCCGCTTCTAGCCGATATGAAGCCTAGTGGCAAATACCACATGGAAGCCGTTCATAAAATTGGTGGTATTCCGGCTGTTATGAAAATGTTACTGAAAGCTGGTTTGTTACACGGTGATTGTTTAACCGTTACCGGTAAAACCGTTGCCGAAAATTTAGAGAATGTACCCGACTTGGCCGAAGGGCAAGATGTAATTATGCCACTGGATCAGCCGATAAAAGAAACGGGCCACATCCGCATTCTGTATGGTAATTTAGCCGAGCAAGGTGGGGTTGCTAAAATAACCGGTAAAGAAGGTGAGTTATTCACCGGTACTGCGGTGGTATTCGACGGCGAGTTTGAAGCCAACGAGGGTATTTTGTCGGGTAAGGTAAAAGAAGGCGATGTGTTGGTAATCCGGTACGAAGGTCCGCAAGGAGGACCGGGTATGCCTGAAATGCTGAAACCTACTTCTTTAATTATGGGAGCGGGCTTAGGTAAATCGGTAGCTTTAATTACCGATGGCCGTTTCTCGGGTGGTACGCACGGTTTTGTGGTAGGCCACATTACCCCGGAAGCGCATATAGGCGGAATGATTGGTCTACTCCAGAATGGCGATAAAATTACCATTGATGCCGTGAACAACCGCTTAGAAGTAGACCTGAGCGAAGAAGAAATTGCGAAACGCCGTGCTGCCTGGCAGCCCCGGCCATTGCGCAAAAATTCGGGTATTTTATATAAGTACGCTAAATCGGTTTCCTCAGCCTCCGAAGGCTGTGTAACAGATAGATAACTTTAAATAAACAGACCTAAGTTGCTTTTATTAAGGAACCTAAGTTGTAAAGAAAACAGGTAAATAGCCGGTTTTACTCCTTATAAATAATAAGAGCAGTTCAGAAAAATAAAATTTTAAAAAATAAGCAAAGAGCCAGTACAAATGACCGAAGAAATAAACCAACCTTTGCCGACCTATTACGCGGCAATAAACGAAGCTACGCAGGCTTCGGGTTTTACCATGGCTTCGGATGTACTCACTTGTTCTTTGCTGCGCACCTTGGCGGCTACTAAACCGGCGGCTAAGTTTCTGGAACTCGGAACCGGAACCGGTCTTTCTACTGCCTGGATTCTGGACGGGATGGACAAAGATTCTACCTTGGTTTCGGTGGATAACAGTGCCGATTTTTTAAAAATTACGCAAGATTTTCTGGGCCACGACGAACGCCTACAGCTTATTTGCTCCGACGGCGGCGATTGGGTAGCACAGAATAAGAATCAAAAGTTCGATTATATTTTTGCCGATACCTGGCACGGGAAATACTTGTTGTTAGATGAAGTGCTGGAAATGCTGAATACCAGCGGGTTGTATATTATTGATGATATGCTGCCCCAGCCTAATTGGCCGGATGGTCATGCCCAAAAAGCAACCAAGCTTCTTCAGGTTTTAGACCAGCGAAACGATTTAGTACTGACAAAGCAAGTCTGGGCAACCGGCATTGTAATAGCAGTAAAAAAATAAAAATACTTAAATAGATGAATTCTACTGAGATATAATTAGTTAATATCTAAGGAGTGTTTCTAATTAATTTAAAAAATAATTAAATATCTCTACTCCGCAAACGGGCCAGGAGTGGAACAAATACAAAATGTTATGAACGCAGCAGTAGCAGAAATCACCGAAAAGGAAGAGCAAGCAATAACAGAAACAAGAATGGTAACAGGCGCTCAGGGGCTCTTGCTAGCATTACTGGAAGAAGGCGTCGACACTATTTTTGGCTATCCGGGAGGAGCTATTATGCCCATTTACGATGCCTTGTATGATTTCAAAGATCAGCTAAACCACTATCTGGTACGCCACGAGCAAGGCGGGGCGCATGCGGCTCAGGGTTATGCCCGTATCACCGGTAAACCAGGGGTTTGTTTTGCTACTTCCGGACCAGGCGCTACTAATTTAATTACGGGTATTGCCGATGCCCAGATTGATTCTACTCCTTTAGTATGCATTACAGGGCAGGTGTTTTCGCATTTGCTGGGTACCGACGCTTTTCAGGAAACAGATGTATTAGGCGTTACCATGCCGGTAACCAAATGGAACATACAGGTAACCCGCGCCGAAGATATTCCGGATGCGGTTGCTAAAGCCTTTTACATTGCTACTTCTGGCCGTCCGGGTCCGGTTTTGGTGGATATAACCAAGGATGCCCAAAACGCTACCTTTGAGTATAGTTATAAAAAATGCAAACGCATTTCTAGCTATTACCCGGTGCCCAAGTTAAACGAAAAGGCTATTGCGGAAGCCGCTGAATTAATTAATAATGCCCAGAAACCTTATGTATTATGGGGGCAAGGCGTTATATTATCTCACGCCCAGGAAGATTTAAAAGCTTTTATCGAAAAAGCAGGTATACCGGCAGCCTGGACCATTATGGGCTTAGCGGGTTTGCCCACCGATCATCCCTTAAATGTGGGTATGCTGGGCATGCACGGTAATTATGGGCCTAACTTATTAACTAACGAGTGCGATGTAATGATTGCCATTGGGATGCGCTTCGATGACCGGGTAACCGGCGATTTAAAACGATATGCCCGGCAAGCTAAAATTATTCATATTGAAATAGACCCGGCCGAAATTAATAAGAACGTACGGGTAGATGTAGCCGTTAACGCCGATGCGAAAGCTGCTTTGCAAGCCTTATTGCCTTTAATTAACGAGAACAAGCACGAAGCCTGGTTACAAAAATTTAATGAGTGTGCCCAAATTGAGTACACCAAAGTAATGGCACCTGAGATTGCGCCAACAACCGGAAAAGTAAAAATGGCGGAAGTTATTCATCAGGTTTCGGAGTTATCAGAAGGTAAAGCGGTAATTGTTACTGACGTAGGGCAGCACCAGATGACAGCAATGCGGTACTATAGATTTAAAGATATGCGCCGCAGTAACATTACTTCTGGAGGTTTAGGCACCATGGGTTTTTGCTTACCCGCAGCCATGGGCGCGAAGGTGGGTGCCCCAGATCGTCAGGTAATTGCCGTAATTGGGGATGGTGGCTTCCAGATGACGTTGCAGGAACTAGGCTGTATTTTTCAATATCAGATTGGTGTGAAAGTGTTGATCCTGAACAACAACTTCCTGGGAATGGTACGGCAGTGGCAGCAATTATTTCATCAGAAACGCTACTCATTTACCGAGATGGTAAACCCGGATTTCGTTGGCATTGCCAAAGCTTATGGTATTTCTGGCAATAAAGTAACCGAGCGGGACAACCTGCAAGAAGCTATCCAAACTATGCTCGATCACCAAGGACCTTACGTGTTAGAAGTAGTAGTAGAGAAAGAAGACAACGTGTTCCCGATGGTACCAGCCGGGGATTCTGTAGCTAACATTCGGTTATCTTAAAATACTATAAATAAGGTTCCTTCTTCTTAGGAGAGGAAGGAACCCTAACAAAATTTTAAAATTTTCCTTTTAAGAAGGAAATTTGGGTCGGCGTTTATACCACCAGTTAATAATAAATTTAAAAAAAGCACATCGTATTTATAAAAAGCCATGGCGATTGATGATTATCAGATAGATTCGGGCGAGGAAAAAACTTACACCATATTTGCGTTTACCGAAAACAAAGTTGGTCTGCTTAACCGCATTACCATCGTATTTACCCGGCGGCACATTAACATCGAAAGTATTACGGTCTCCGAGTCGGAAGTACAAAATGTATATCGCTATACTATTATTGTTAAAACTACCTATGCCCAGGTAGAAAAACTGGTAAAACAAATTGCCAAGCAAGTGGATGTCCTGCGGGCTTCTTTTTATCCCGAAGAAGAAACTATCTTTCAGGAAATTGCGATGTATAAAATTCCGATGAGCTCTATGATTAATGGCAGCCAGGTAGAACAAATTGTACGCGACAGCTACGCCCGTATTTTAACGGTAGATCCGCAATACATCATTATCGAGAAAACGGGGCACATCGAAGAAACCCGCGAATTATTCGAGAAGTTATCACCGTTTGGTATTCTACAATTTGTGCGCAGCGGCCGGGTGGCTATTACCAAGCACATGAAAGATTTAAGCACGTACCTGCGCGAACAGGAAGAAGCTTATTTGTAATTTAGATGTTCGATTGTTTGATTTTCTATTTTTTAAAATTATTCGGTTAAAATTCGAACATCCAATATCCAAAAAGAAACCTATTATAATAATCTATAAACTATTTAAAAACAATGGCAAAAATCAACTTTGGCGGAACTGAAGAAAGTGTTGTAACCCGGGAAGAATTCCCTTTGGAGCAAGCAAGAGAAGTTTTAAAAAATGAAACAATTGCGGTACTCGGTTACGGCGTGCAAGGTCCCGGCCAGGCATTAAACCTGCGCGACAATGGCTTTAATGTAATTGTTGGGCAGCGGAAAGATTCAAAAACCTGGGAGAAAGCCGTAAACGATGGCTGGGTACCCGGTGAAACTTTATTTGAATTAGAAGAAGCCTGCGAGCGCGGTACTATTTTGCAATTCTTACTATCAGACGCTGGCCAGATTGCAGCTTGGCCGATGGTAAAAAGCCATTTAAAACCAGGCAAAACCTTGTATTTCTCGCATGGTTTCGGCGTTACCTTTAAAGAGCGTACCGGTATTGTTCCTCCGGCCGATGTAGATGTAATTCTGGTAGCTCCTAAAGGTTCTGGTACCAGCTTGCGCCGCATGTTCCTGGAAGGTAAAGGTTTGAACTCTAGCTTTGCTATTTTCCAGGATGCTTCTGGTAAAGCTCGTGAAAAAGTAATTGCCTTGGGTATTGGCGTAGGTTCTGGTTACTTATTCGAAACTGATTTCAAAAAAGAAGTATATTCTGACTTAACCGGTGAGCGCGGTACTTTAATGGGCGCTTTAGCGGGTATTTTGGAAGCACAGTACAATCTGTTACGCAAAAAAGGCCATTCTCCTTCGGAGTCGTTCAACGAGACCGTAGAAGAATTAACTGAAAGCTTAATTTTGTTAGTAGCCGAAAATGGCATGGATTGGATGTACGCTAACTGCTCTACCACTGCGCAACGTGGTGCTTTAGACTGGAAAAACAAATTCCGGGATGCAGTTGCTCCGGTGTTTGAAGACTTATACGAAAGCGTAGCAACCGGTAACGAAGCACAACGCTCTATTGATACCAACAGCCAACCCGATTACCGCGAAAAACTAGATGCAGAATTAGCAGAACTGCGCAATTCAGAAATGTGGCAAGCCGGCGCTCAGGTGCGCAAGCTACGCCCTCAAAATAATTAATATTAGTTGTTAGTTACTCGTTGTTCGTTATTCGAGCGAGCAAAGAAAAACTTTAATTCAGATTATACTTTGAGTTTTAGTTCAATCAGTTTCGCATCCGGATTTTTAGCGAACAACGAGCAACTAACAACGAATAACGAAATAATATCATGTCGGAAGAAGAAGTTGCGGTGGAAAAGGCCACGCTGGTGCGAGCCGAAGATGTAAAACTTGCCGCTACCCGTTTGCAACAGGTAGTAAACCATACCCCCTTACTGCGCAGTGTTAACCTCTCAGAAAAGTACCAGGCCAATATTTACCTGAAACGGGAAGATTTACAGGTAGTGCGGTCGTATAAATTGCGTGGAGCTTACAATAAAATTAGCAGTTTAGCTCCTGAACAATTAAAAAACGGGATCGTTTGCGCCAGTGCGGGAAATCACGCTCAAGGCGTGGCTTACTCTTGCCATAAGCTCGGGATTAAAGGCCACATTTTTATGCCTGTAACTACCCCGCAGCAAAAACTAAAGCAAGTACAATTATTCGGCAAAGAGCACGTAGAAATAGTACTTACCGGCGATACCTTCGACGATTCGTACTTCCAGGCTTTAACCTTCTCGAATCAAAATAATAAAGTTTTTATTCACCCCTTTGATGATCCGCAGGTAATTGCGGGCCAGGGTACGGTTGGCTTAGAGATATTAGATTCTATTCCGGAGCCAGTAGATTTACTGTTATTACCCGTTGGGGGAGGTGGTTTAGCGGCTGGAGTTTCTAGTTATTTCCGGGAAGAAAGCCCGCAAACTGCCATTATTGGTGTGGAGCCGGAAGGTGCCCCGGCCATGAAAAACTCCATTGAAGCCGGCGAAAAAATAACACTGGACCACATTGATAAGTTTGTGGATGGGGCCGCGGTAAAATCTGTGGGCGAATTAACCTTACAGATCTGCCGGGAAAACCTGGATGAAGTAATTACTGTGCCCGAAGGTAAAGTGTGCTCTACTATTCTGCAGCTTTACAACGAAGAAGCTATGGTGGTAGAACCCGCCGGCGCCCTTAGTATTGCGGCTTTAGATTTTGTACAAGACCAAATTGTTGGTAAAACCGTAGTGTGCGTAGTTAGCGGCGGCAACAACGATATTACCCGCACCGAAGAAATAAAAGAGCGTTCGCTACTTTACGAGGGCTTGAAGCACTATTTTATCGTTAATTTCCCGCAACGGGCCGGCGCTTTAAAAGAATTTGTAAATGATATTTTAGGGCCCACTGACGATATCACGCATTTTGAGTATACCAAAAAGAATAGCCGCGAAAAAGGTCCGGCCTTGGTAGGTATAGAATTAAAAAACCGCGCCGATTTTGACGGATTAGTACAACGGATGGCCGAACGTAATTTTAATTGCCAATACATTAACAACCGGCCAGAGTTTTACCACTTTATTATTTGATAGTACTGCGTAAAAACTACAGCGTAAGAAATTAAAAAATTTAAAAAAGCTTTAGTGCCGGCAGCGCTAAAGCTTTTTTATTGAAGCTGTTTCGTGTTTGGCTTAAAAACAAAGTCAGTTGCTGGGGTACTAGGTTTACCATTCACGGAGAAGCAAGCTTGCTAACCGAAAGCTTGCTGGTGAAAATACTGAAGTTGTCCGAAGCAGGAATAATGTATAAAACTTACCGGACTTGCATATCCACCAGCTTAAGCTGGCGGATACTCGTAATAATTTAAAATTTTAAAAATTTAGATTAAGCGCATAACGCCCCGGGTATAACCTACTGATTCGGCTAAACCAGGTACCGGATCGGTGGCATTTTTCTCGTATTCCATGGAAACACTGCCGGTATATTTAATTTTTAACAAAGCCTTCAAAAAACCAGGAATATCAATTACGCCGCGACCAATTTCGGTGGGAGTATCTTTTTCGGTATTACCGGTTACATCTTTAATATGCACATCATAAAGGCGATCGGCAAAGCGCAAGGTATCTTTTACCGGGTCTAAACCAATCCGTTGCGTGTGACCAATATCAATGCACAGGCCAATGCGTTTATCTAAATTTTTAATTTTTTCATAAACTGTTTCGGGGCTGGGGTATACTTTATCGCCGGGGCCATGGTTATGGATGGCTAAGCGCATATTATATTCTTTTACCTTTTTTTCGGTGTAGGGCAACAGTTCATGATTGGGTACGCCCACAATCATACTTACGCCGGCGTTTTTGGCGTAAGCAAAAGCCCGGTCTACCTCCTGCTCTGATTTCATGTAAATTACCCCAACACCATATAAATTAATGCCCGCTTTCCGTACTTTATCGGTCATGGCCTGTAACTCGGCGGGGCTTGCCATCATGGGCAAATGCATATCCTTCAGCGATACTTGCTTTAACTCCAGGCGTTGTAAAATGCTAATGGTTTCGTCTAAGTTAAACTTATGTAAAGTGTAAGATGCCAGGCCTAGTTTCAGGCGTTCAGGTTTAGACGTAGCCGGCGTTTGAGCCGCCAAATTTGTTATATTAAAAGGAGTTAAACTAGCGGCAAAACCAATGCCGGCCGTTTTCAGGAAATCATTACGGGTATACTTCATGGTATAAAATTACTGGATTAAAGGCTTTTTAAACGCTTGTAAGTTACCTAAAGTAAGAGGTTGTTTAATTAGTTGCAAGGTATTCTAAATCAAATATTGCCGGTAACGTTGCCAAAGTAAAAAGGCACTAGAAACCAGTGGGCGTTCGTAGAAGGGCTTATTTTTGAATTTTTTGGATATTTACTAGATAATAATTGGATGCAATTTTTAAGAGTCTTTATATTTATTTAATTCAAAATCAGCGATTAATTAATTATTTATCTTTACAATCAATTACAATATAAGATAGAAAAAATTAGTACTGATGGGAGAATTACAAATTCTTTTAGCTGAAGATAATAAGCTTAACCAATTGATGATCAAGAAGGTGTTAGAGGATTTTGGCTTTGCTTTAGATATAGTGGAGACTGGCAAAGCAGCAGTAGAGAAACTCGCTAACCAACATTATGATCTTATTTTAATGGATGTGCACATGCCCGAAATGGATGGATATACTGCCACCAAATACATCCGGGAAAATATGGGCGCAAAAAGTAATATTCCAATAATTGTGGTTACAAGCCCCAGCGACCGGCTCGAGCATATTAATTCGTTGTTATTGGGAGCAAATACTTTTATTTCTAAACCTATTGATCCGGAAGAATTATTTACCGAGATAACGACGTTGGTTATAAAAAATCCGGTCTGGAATTAATTTAAAAATTAAGCTATTTCGCTCCGTAAAACCTCTAAAGGGGGACGATTTAGTATGCTCCGGCTGTTAAATAAACCAATTACCACGGTTAATAAGGTAACCAGTAAAAATAACACAACAATAGGCGTCCAGTTGGGGGTAAAAGCAATTTCGAACGAAAAATGAGCAAGAGCCCAACTGCCTCCTAAAGCCAGAATTAAACCGGTTGCTGCTGCTAAAGCACCTAAAAAAAAGTACTCCAGAGCAGTAATAATAAGTATTTGCCGGCGGCTGGCCCCTAAGGTTCGGAGGAGTACGCTTTCTTGCACCCGTTGAAATTTGCTGATTAACACGGAGCCAATAAGCACTAAAATACCAGTGGCAATGCTAAACCCAGCCATAAACCGGATAACAAACGCAATTTTACTTAAAATCTCGTCCAGGGTTGTTAAAATAAGCGCTAAATCAATAACCGAAACGTTCGGGAACCGGGTAACTAAAGCTCGCTGAAAATCAGCAGAATTTTTATTAGAACTTACTTGGGTGGCAATTACGTGAAACTGGGGTGCTTCTTCCAGAATACCTTTTGGGAAAAGTACCAGAAAATTGCTTTGAATGCGGTTCCAATCTACCTTCCGGAAGCTTCCCACTATAGTTTGAACCGGAGCTCCCTGCACATTAAATAATAACGTATCGCCTAATTTTACTTTCATTCTTTCGGCAAAACTCTCATCTAGCGATACGTAAATTGTATCATCTAAACCGGTGGCGGTACCGTGCCATTTCCCTTGGGTAATTTTTTCTGAGCTAATCAGGCTATCGCGGTAAGTAACCCGGTATTCGCGGGTAAAGGCCCAGTCCGGTACTCCGAGTGTGCTGTCTTTTCGGTATTCGGCATCAGTTAAGTTATTTATTTTTTCGAGGCGCATGGTAACAATGGGCACTTGCTGCATTAAGGGCAATTTATACTGCTGCGCTAAGGACGCCACTTGTTCTTTCTGCGCGGTTTGGATATCAAATAATACCATATTGGGTTGGTTGCCGCTCGCCGATAAAGTTACCCGCCCAATAAGTAAACTCTGAATAAAAAACAGAGTAGCAATTAAACCGGTACCCAAGCCAATGGCCACAATTAAAATAAGGGTTTGGTTATTGGGCCGGTACAGGTTGGCGATACTTTGCCGCCATAAATAACTCCAGGATACCGGAAAGAATTTCCGGACCAGCCACACCAGTAAAGTAGCCATACCCGCTAACACCAGAAATGCCAAAATTAGAGCGCCGGTAAAATAGACAGCTTGTAACAAAGTATCCATCTGCAAGGCGGCAAAGCCCAATACAAATAGAATAATTAAGCCATACACTCCCCAGCGCCAGGAATCCGGCCGTAGATTTTCGGTTTCGAAGGAAGCGCGTAGCGTATTAAGCGGCGATATATTTCTGATGGAAACTAAGGGCAGCAAGGCGAACAAAAAAGAAATAAAAATGCCGGTACTAATGCCCAGCAATACCGCTTTCCAGGAAACACTTACTGTAATGGCTACCGGTAAAAAGTCGGCTAAAATTACGGGCAAAACCCGTTGTACTAAAGTGCCTAAGCCTGCCCCAATTACCGAGCCTATAAACCCCATTACTAGGATTTGAATTAAATAAATAAAAAAAGCTTGTTTGCTTTGCGTGCCCAAGCAACGGAGAATAGCAATAGTCTGAATTTTTTCTTTAATGTAAATATGTACCGCGCTAGCTACTCCCACGCAGCCCAACAATAAGGCAATAAAGCCAACTAAAGTTAAAAATCGCGTTAAATCGCCAAATGCTTTTCCGGTATTCTCTTTTTTAGATTTTACCGTTTCGTAATTAAGCCCATCTTTTTCGAGCTTTGGCTCTATTTGTTTTACCAGTTTTTCTACGTTGGTGCCAGGCGGAAACTGGTAGTAAAACCGATAGTTAATCCGGCTGCCTTTTTGCATTAAACCCGTTTGGTCTAAATATTCCATCGGGATGTAAACGGCCGGAGCCATGGTAGTAGTAATACCCGCCTGGCCGGGTATTTTGTTTAATTCCCCAACAATCTTAAAAGTAAGATTACCGATTTTTACAGAGTCGCCGGGCCGGGCATTGAATTGCAATAGCACCGTTTTATCTACCAAAGCGTTCTGGCCATTCCGGAAAGTACGACTGGCGGTAGCTGGGGTAGTTTCAATAGCGCCATAAAAGGGATAATTACCCTGAAGAGCCCGGATTTGTACCAATCGGCTACCGCCATTTTTTGGAAACAAAATCATGGAAGCAAAATAATTTTCCTGAGCTTGTTTGCCTCCTAAATCGCGCAGGAGCTTCTGCATGGGTTTCTCGACGGCCTTGTTTGTGTAAATGCCTAAATCTGCCCCCAGTAAAGTTTTAGCCTGGTCATCAATGTCGTCGCGTAGGTTATCGCTAAAAGATTGAATGGCAACCAAAGCCGCAATTCCTAAGATGATGGAAGAAACAAACAGCAGCAAGCGCGAACGATTTCGGCGGCTATCGCGCCAAGCCATTTTTAAAAGCCAGGCTGGTTGTAATGTTGGTTTAATTAATATTCTATCCATTTCTTTTTAGACATAAGTATCAAGACACAAGTAAGCAGGACTTGCCTTAATACTAAAATAGAGGAAATTAAGCGGAAGTCTTTTACTATTAGGTTGCACCTGTTTTATTAAAGAACGAGTGATTAAACCCTGTCCTGATTCCTGATACTTACTACTTGCTACCATTTTAAGCCATTACCGAATCCGAAATAACTTGACCGCCTTTTACCCGGATGAGTCGTTGCGTTTTGCCGGCCAGTTCCATGTCGTGGGTAACTAAAACCAAGGTTGTGCCTTGCTCGCGGTTTAGTTCAAAAAGCAGATTTACTACTTTTTCGCTGGTTTCGGCATCCAGGTTTCCGGTAGGCTCATCGGCAAATAAAATTTTGGGCTGGTTAGAAAAAGCACGGGCTAAAGCTACCCGCTGTTGCTCGCCACCAGAAAGTTGCGTAGGGTAATGATGATGGCGGTTGTGCAAACCTACCCGTTCGAGTAACTCCAAAGCTCTTTTTCCAACATTTTTTTCGCCGCGTAATTCCAACGGCACCATTACATTTTCTAAGGCCGTAAGCGTGGGTATTAATTGAAAATTCTGAAAAATAAAACCTACGTGTTGGTTCCGGACCTGGGCCCGTTCATCTTCCGAGAGCTGTTCTAATCGGATGCCGTTTAATTCCACGGAACCGGTAGTGGCGGCATCTAAACCGGCGCATAAACCAAGTAAAGTCGTTTTGCCGCTTCCGGATGGGCCTACAATAGCAAAGGTATCGCCGGCGTTCAGGGAAAAAGAAATATTTTGTAAAACAGGAAGCTCTTTGCCGCCGCTCCGGTACGATTTACCGAGCTGCTCCACGCGTAGTATTGCCACAGTGCTGAATTTCTGGTTAGGTAATTATATCTTCAAACGTTTTAGAAATCTGTTTGCATATAGATTTCCGGAATTAATTAAAATTGGTACTTACGCGTATCTCGGAAATAAAGCTAACCGGTAAAATATTTTGCGCGTACTAAAACAAAGTTTAAACTTTAAACTTGCAGCTAGAAAACCAACAGGTTGTTCTACATGTTTTTGTATTTTAATAAAAATTTAAAAATTAATACCTGTGCGTACTTATTTAAACCTTCTTTTTGCGTCTTTTTTCGTACTACTGGCTTCTGGCTGTAATAACGGCAACTCCGAAGAAAAAAGTGCTGTGGCCGGGCAGTCGGTACCTGCTGAAAAGAAGAAACCTGTAGTTATGAAAAGTATTTTATTTTTTGGTAATAGTTTAACAGCTGGTTACGGCTTGCAGCCTTCCGAAGCTTTCCCGGCCTTGATTCAAAAAAAAATAGATTCATTAAACCTGCCTTATAAGGTAATAAATGCGGGCTTAAGCGGCGAAACCTCGGCGGGTGGTAAGAGCCGGATTGATTGGCTTTTAAAACAACCTGTAGACGTATTTGTGCTGGAATTGGGTGCTAACGATGGTTTACGGGGTATTCCGCCTCAATCTACGAAAGATAATTTGCAGGCCATTATTGATAAAGTTAAAGCCAAGTACCCGGAGGTTAAAATTGTGCTCGCGGGCATGGAGATTCCACCCAGTATGGGCGGTGCTTACGCCGCGCAGTTCCGGGTAGTATTTAGGCAACTAGCCGAAAAAAATAACATAGCTTTTATTCCGTTTTTGCTCGAAGGAGTAGCCGGAGAACGTAGTTTAAACCAAGGCGACGGCGTGCATCCAACGGCTAAAGGTCAGGAAATATTGGCGAAAAACACCTGGGAAGTTTTAAAAGAGGTATTGTAAAAAGCAGCTAAAGTATTTGCTTTAAACATTATAATTGTAAATTGCTGCTTGTTGCGCTAAACACGTAAGTATGGGTCAAGGGTTGCGGCTTACCGGTCGTTTTTATTCTTATATTTCATCCGAGGTTGATTTTCTGGCGGCTATTCCGCAATTAGCCAACGCACCGGAACTGGCATTGGATTTAGAATTTGACGATAACCGGTACACTTACGGGTTAAATTTATGTTTAGTGCAGGTGGCTACCCGTCAGCAATGCTTCCTGATAGATCCGTTTACGATTAAAAACCTGGAACCACTTTGGGAGTTAATTGATAATCCGGCTATAATTAAAATTATTCATTCGTCTACGAATGATATTCTTCTTTTAAAAAAATTAGGTTGTCGCCCGCGGGGTGTTTTTGATACCGAAATTGCGGCTCGCTTGTTAAATTACCAGCGTACCTCTTACGCTAATATTCTGCAAGTCCTTTTTAACATTGAAGTAGATAAAACCAACCAGGTAAGTAACTGGAATACCCGCCCCTTATCTGATGCCCAACTGGCTTATGCCGCTACAGATGTGTTGCATTTGCACGAGTTAAAAGACGTGCTTTGGCAAGAACTTTTAAACTTAGAGCGCCAGGAATGGCTCGCCGAAGAATGCCGGCTATTAGAAGATTTAGAAATAAAAGAACAGTCTGACCGGCATTTAAAATTAAAAGGTTCGGAGCGGCTAACGTACTTCCAGCAACACTTATTAAAGCAACTTTTCCTTTTCCGTAACCAACTGGCTCAGAAAACGAACCGCCCCCCGGCCATGGTAATTGCCAACGAAACGCTGGTGGCATTGGCTCTGCAGCCAGTTTCGGATTTTAGAAGTTGGCAGGCTACTAAAGGCTTAATGGGGCAGTTAAAAGAGAATCAAACCTTCCGGGAGTACCGGCAGGTATTAGATGCTGCCGAACAAGAAGCCGAAGACCTGCAATTAACCCATCAGCGACCTTTCCGGCCCCGCCGGCCGGAGCCACTAATAAGCAACGACGAATCAGTGGTGCGGCGGCAGAAAATCCAGGTTGTGCAAAGTCATATTGCACAAGCAGTAGGAGATAATGTAGTAAATATGATTTTGCCCGCTGCCATGATTAACGAGTATGCCGAAGGTAAGCCCCTGGAATATAAGAAAGAGTATGCCCGCCAAGTAATTGAGCAAACCGCCGCAGACTTACATATCACTTTATAAGGTTATTTTTTAAGATTGCCGCAAAATGTAACAAAGAGCGGCCTGTTTGAGCTTTCTTAGTTTTTGCCGCCCGGCTGCAAATTTGCTGGATAAACATCTTTTACTTAACTACTTACTTCTGTCTATATATTGACGGATTGTAAATCTGTAATTTTTTAAAAAAGTTCTTACTGGAGTTGAGGTGTAAATCAATAACAAAATGAAGCTGTATAGCCTTTATAGAAATAGAGGTAATATTCGCCTTTGGGGGTGTCTGCACTACCAAAACGGGATAGTTCCACAAAATACTATT
Source organism: Adhaeribacter swui (assembly GCF_014217805.1). Lineage (NCBI taxonomy): Bacteria > Pseudomonadati > Bacteroidota > Cytophagia > Cytophagales > Hymenobacteraceae > Adhaeribacter > Adhaeribacter swui. The sequence continues at coordinate 1,509,660 of NZ_CP055156.1, read as the reverse complement.
TGCCTCTAGCTGGTAGCTTTAATTGTTCAATTTTAGAATGCTAAACAACTTCAAATTTTAAAATTTCTGCCTTTCTGCAAACTATTATGCACGTGCTAAAATTTTTTTAGCATTTAATACGTACTACTAATCGGGATATTGTTATAAATTAATGGGATTGTTTAGTTTAATATTTAAATAATTATATTATGTCTATCTTTTAGCTTTAGCTGGCTTAAGTTTTTACTGGTTGTATTATGCAGGTGAGATTGATAATTCGGATATTAAGATTTATAAATGGTATAATGGTCTGGTTTTAGAGTTTAATGCCTATATTGTATTAATAGCCAGTTTTTTTATTAAGAACTTGTTAGTAATAAATAAACTATTTAAATAAATTTGCTTAGATGTAAATTGCATTTATTATTGCTTCTAAATTTTTAACTGATGCGGATTAAATTATACTGCGTAGTGGGTTAAATGAAAAAAATTATACTTCTGGTTGTTGCGTTTGTTGGTTTTTCAATTGGTGGGTTTAGTCAAGTAAGGCCATCTTTAGGTACTGCTGCCGATTTTACTATTTTGGCGGCTACCGGTATTTATAACAAAGATGTTACCAGAGTAAGTGGCAATTTAGGGGTTTGGCCAGGTAACGTGCTGCAAGGATTTACAGCCGGTATGATTAATGGAACTACTTACCTGGGAGATGCTGCGGCGCAAAAAGCCCAAGCCGATTTAGAAGCAGCTTATAATTCTATTAACGGTTTAACAACTACTCCGGGCAAAAACTTAACCGGTACTTCTATTAATGGCCAGATTTTAGGGCCGGGAATTTATACTTTTGATAATACTACCACACTAAGCGGCACCATTAGCCTGGATGCGGCCAACGATCCTAATGCTATTTTTATTTTTCAGGTAAAAGGAGGTTTAATTACGGCGGCCAATACTACCATCCGTTTGTTAAATAACGCCCGGCGAATGAATATTTTCTGGCAGGTAACCGATACTGTAAATATTGGTGCTCGCGCCAATATGGCTGGTAGCATTCTGGCAAAAAATTCTATTCGATTGGGTAAAGAAGCCGTAATAAACGGAGGACGTTTGTTATCGTTGAGTAATAAAGTAGTATTAAATAAAAATAATCCGGTTACTACCTCTACCGATCTGGGAATTACTAAAACCAAAAGTTTAGGGGCTAATGGCGTAAACCCGTACTCTGTAGGCGAAGAAGTTACTTTTACGATTGTTGCCCGCAATTACGGCCCCATTAACGACTATAATGTTAAAATTGTAGACCAGTTAGATATCGATTTGGAGTACCTGGGAGCTACTGCCCAAAGTTCTATTCCGGGTAAACAGGTAAATACGTTTTCGTACAATAGAGATTCCCGCGTTTTTCAATGGATCGGTGCCGAGTTCCGGAATGGGGAAACAGTTACTCTTACCATAAAAGTTAAAATTAAAAACTCGGGTGGGATAGGCAATACGGCTACTATTCTGGGTACTGTTACCGACGATAATTTCGATAATAACTCGGCCAGTATAGTACCGGCTATTTGCGCTAAAATTCCGGATCCGGGAACACTTACTGGTCCAACGGCGGTTTGTTTCGGAAGCAATACCAACGTGTTTAGTGTAGCTGCAATTTCGGGAGTGCAATCATACACTTGGGTTGTGCCAAGTGGCTGGAGAATAATTCCGAACGTTAACGGAGAACCGCCGAGTAATACCATTACCGTAGAAGTGCCTGAGAGTACGTCGGGGGAACCAGTAGCCGCCGAAGGCATTGTTTCTGTTACGGTAAACAATGGCTGCGGCGATAGCGATCCTGCCGTTCTGGAGGTTACCGCTTCTAATCTAATTACAGCGCCTCCCGGCCCTATTACTACTACCGACCCAGACGGGTTAAACCCCTGTATCCGGACGAGCGATACTTATTTTACTTATCGAATAGACGAGGTGCCAAATGTAACCGGCTACGAGTGGGTGATCGGAACGCCCGCCGATTCAACAGATAAAGGTGGCTGGCAAATAGTTTCGGGGCAAAATACCACACAAATTAGAGTAAAAGCCGGCCAAAAAGAAGTGTTTATTTGGGTAAAAGCAATCAATATTTGCGGGCCAAGTCCTGCCAGTTTTATTCGTGTTACTCCTTCCGTGACCAATCCAACCAAACCTACTGCTATAACCGGGCCTACTGCCGTGTGCGTGGGCTCTCCAAGCGGAGTGTTTACGGTAACTAACCAACCGGGTACCCGCTACATCTGGACAGTACCATCCGGTTGGTCTTTAACCGGGCAAGGAACAAACCAAATTAGCGTAACGGCGCCTGTTTCGGCGGCTAATACTACGGGTACTATAACTGTAGCTGCAGCTAATAATTGCGGCACATCCGAAGCAGTAGCCATTTCGGTAACGGCAGTTAATACTATTACGGCTGTATCTATTTCTTCGGGTTCCGTTACTCCGTGCGTTAACGCTACTGTTGTTTACCGGGTTCAGGCATTAGGGGCAACATCTTTTACCTGGCAGGCATCAGGTAATTTAGAATTGGTTGGAAGCACAACCGCTGATTCTGTTTCGGTGATAATAAAGCCGGGAGGAGGAACCTTAAGTGTAATTTTAAAAAATGATTGTGGCGCTAACCAGAAGCAATCGGTAGTAATTACGCCCCCGGTACCAATAAGTACCCCGGCAAGCATTCAGGCAGCTACGGCTGTATTTTGCACCGGCACAACTGGGCTGGTGTACTCGGTAGCCGAAGTAAGCGGCGCCAGTGGCTATGCCTGGAAAATTACCGGAGCTGACGGTAAACCGGCGGCCGGCTGGCGAATAACGGCTACCAGCCCCGATCAGAGAACAATTACTGTAACTGCCGGCAGCGAACCCGCCATTATTTCGGTTTCGGCATTAAGCAACTGCGGCGCCAGTACCGCGCAAACATTAACGGCAACTCCCGTTAAATCGCCACCACCAGTGCCAGGTACTATTACGGGCAATGCCAATGTTTGCGCGGGCAATACCAATCTGCGGTATTCTATTAAGCCGGTGCCAGGGGCAACTTCTTATACCTGGACAATACCAACCGGCAGTGGCTGGGCCATTGTTTCGGGCCAGGGAACAACCCAGATTTTAGTGAAAGCGGGTGCTACCGAAGGCTTCATTACCGTGCGATCTAAAAATATTTGCGGCGAAAGTGCCGTGGCCAGTCAAAAAGCCATTGTTCCTTCTACTGCCAAGCCACCAACTCCCGGAGCTATTGTGGCGAGTAAAACTTCGGTTTGTATCAATGAGCCAAATGTAACTTTTACTGTTCCGGCTATACCTGGGGTTTCCTTGTACGCTTGGACTGTACCCGAAGGCTGGGCCATTACTTCCGGACAAACTACTAACAGCATTACTGTTACTGCCGGCAGTACCGGCGGATCGGTGTATGTGGTAGCTTATAACAATTGCGGACCCGGAAAAAGTAGTACCCCTCTGGCAGTTGCGGTTAATGATAAACCAACTGCTCCGGTGGCCATTTCGGGCGAAACTATTGCTTGCAGCGGCAGCGTAGGTAATAAGTATAAAGTACCGAATATGCCAGGAGCCACCAGCTATGTATGGAGCTTGCCCACCGGCTGGACGATTACGGCTGGGGCAGGAACTTCAGAAATTACCGTTGCGGCTACCGATGCTGCCGGCACTATTTCGGTAAGAGCCAAAAATGCTTGTTTTGAGAGTGATGCTACTACTTTAGCGGTGAAAACCAGCACCACCGAACCCGCCACTTTAGGGCCGATTACCGGTAGCAGCATCGTATGCCGCAGCCAATCCGAGATTACGTATCAAGTAACTCCTAATGCAGATGTATCCAACTATACCTGGTCCGTACCTCCGGGCTGGTCTATTACTTCGGGGCAAGGCACTCCGAGTATTAAAGTATTGGCCGCTAATAATGCCGGTATTATTTCAGTATTAGCAAAAAATGGCTGTGGAGTAGCTGCTAGCCCCAGCAGTTTACCGGTAAGTGTTTCGGAAGAAGTAGCGTTAACGCCTGGCGCTATTACCGGTAAAAACCAGGTTTGTGGCAGCGAAACCAATTTAACGTATACTATTGCCGAGGTAAATGGCGCTTCCGGTTATCTATGGGAAGTTCCGGAAGCAACTGGTTGGCAGATTGTTTCGGGGCAGGGTACTACTTCCATTACTGTACGGGCCGGAGTTCAAAACGGGGCTGTTCGTGTAAAAGCTATTGGGGATTGTGGGCCCGGGCCGGCAAGTACCTTCGCTGTAAATGTATCGGTGTTACCAACCGGGCCAATTCAGATTATAGGTACTAAAGAACAATGCGCTGGCAGTACCGAGCAAGTATACCAGATTGCCGCTATACCGGGTGCTGTAACCTATACCTGGCAAGTACCCCCGGATTGGGTAATCGAAGGAGGGCAGGGAACTCCCGCCATTCGGGTAACAGTCGGAGAAACGCTGGGTACAGTACAAGTAATAGCTACTGCGGCTTGTTCCGCTAGTATTACGGGTACTTTAGCCGTAGTATCGTCGGTAGATGCCATTACTACGCCAGGACCTATTGGCGGCGATAGTAATTCGTTGATTTGCAGTAATCAAACCGGTATAACGTATTCGATTGAACCAGTACCCGGGGCGACAGCTTACTGCTGGGAATTAACACCATCAGCGGGTTGGGTTATTACTTCGGGTCAAGGTACTACTCAAATTCAGGTAACAGCCGGATCGCAACCGGCTACTATTTCGGTGCGTGCCATTAGTGGCTGTGGTATCAGCGATGTTTCTACTGTAGATGCAGTTCCCGGCAGTGCTGCCGAGATTAATATTGGCGCTATCACCGGACCAGGCAATACTTGTTCGAACCAAACAGAACTAACTTATTCCATTGCACCGGTGGGAGGCGCTACCGGATACAAATGGAGTTTGCCGCCTACCTGGAAAATTACTTCCGGCGAGAACACTAATAAAATTATCGTAACTGCGGGTTCCCAATCCGGTGAAATATCCGTGGTTGCCTTTAATTCTTGTATTACCAGCAATCCGGCAACTTTATCTGTAACACTTAATCCGGCGCCGGTAGCTCCTTTGCAAATAAAAGACGAAAGCTCCGCTTGTATTGGCCTGGTTTACACCGTAGATGCCGTACCGGGCGCAGCGAGTTACAACTGGTTGGTACCAAAAGGATGGCGGATAATTGATGGACAAGGATCAACCTTAATTCGGGTGGCTGCTCCGGAAAACAGTAGAGAAGGAATAATCCGGGTAACTACGCAAACGGGCAGTTGCAGCAGCGCCGCCACTTCGTTAACCGTAGATCCGAGTATTGGTTCTGGCAACCTGCAGGTAGCCAATGTGTTTTCGCCAAACGGCGATGGCGTGAACGATACCTGGACGATTACAAATATTCAGAATTATCCGGATAACGAAGTGGTGCTGATAAACCGTTGGGGAAGTGAAGTGTACAAAGCTAAGTCGTATAAAAACAACTGGACGGGCAACAACCTGACCGATGGCACTTATTACTACGTATTACGGGTAAAAGTTTGCGACGGAACGTACAGAACCCAGAAGGGCTATGTTATGATAATGCGGTAAAATAAAGGGCAACAGTTACCTCTAAATTTTAAAAATTTAAAAAATTACCTAACAGCTATCATGCGGTTAGTGCAAAATACCGGATATATGCAAAAAGTTTTACTGGTAATAATGGGTGCGTTGCTGAGCCTGAATGGCTGGGCGCAGCAAAATGCGCAGTACACGCAATATATATTCAATGGTTTAGGCATTAACCCGGCCTATGCCGGTAGTAAAGGTATTATTAACGTAAACGGGATTTACCGCACGCAATGGGTAGGTTTAGAAGGGGCTCCTACTACGCAAACCATTAGTGTAGATGGTGCCATAGCGAAACAGAAAATAGGTTTGGGCTTGCTGATAATTAACGATCGGATTGGTGCCCAAGGACAAAAAAGTGTACTAACCAATACCGCTTTCCGGATAAATGTAGCCGAAAATGCCCGGCTTGCCCTAGGAATTGCAGCAGGCATTTCGCAGTACTACACCGATGGTACTTTGTTAAATACCAACAACCCAACCTACGACCCAACCATACCTACTACCAAAATAAGCACCTTATTACCTGATACAAAAGCAGGGTTGTTTTTTAATACCGAACGTTTGTACGTGGGCCTGTCGGCTTCTAATTTAATAAATTTTAAAAATAAGTTTGTGGCAACCCCGGCCCGCCATTTTTATCTGACATCGGGGTATATTATTCCGTTAAACGATTGGCTCACCTTTAAGCCTAGTTTTTTAATTAAAGAAGATTTTAAAAGTCCCACGAATATTGATGTAAACGCTTTTATGCTGATCGGTGACCGGGTTTGGTTGGGTGGCTCTTACCGGACCGGCACGAAAACTTTTAAAAACAATGATCAGGATTTAGATGTATCGAATGCCTGGGCGTTGGCCACCGAAATTTACCTGAGCGAAAAAGTAAAGGTAGGTTACGCTCACGATTTTACCTTAACCAGCCTGCGGGAATATGCCGGGCATGAACTATCTTTAGGCTTTTACTTTTTTCGGAAAGAAGAAAGCCGGACGTTAAGTATTCGTTATTTTTAAAAAAAACCAGCTTCCGGGGCTGCTAAACTTTATGAAGTTTAAGTTCAAATTTATTGTTTTTGCTCTTATCCTGCTGGCTTTGGCCAGCAAACCCGTGATAGCGCAAAAAATAACTTTGAAAGAAGCCGATGCTTTATTTAAGCGTTTTCAGTACGCCTTGGCTTTGCCCGCCTACCAGCAATTATTAAAAAATCAAAAACCAACTTTATACCTAACCCGGCAAATTGCCGAATGTTACCGCCAATTAAATCAGGCCAAAGAAACCGAGATCTGGTATAACCGGGTGCTGCAATTTCCGGATGCTGCCCCGGAAGCTTTAAAATACGCCGCCGATGCCGCCCGGAAAAACAGCCATTACGAAAAAGCTAAGCAGCAATACCTCCAATACGGGCAGCGCGTGCCGGATCAGGCTGGGCTTGCCAACCAATTGGCCGCTATCTGCGACAGTGCCCAGCTATGGCTGGCGCAACCGCAACCCTATGAGCTGCAAAAGCCCAAAGGCATTAACTCTACCAATGCCGATTTTAGCCCAGTTATTTTTCAAAACAATCTGGTATTTACTTCCGACCGGCCGTTTGGTACCAGTAAAAAGAAAAATACTTCCGGCTGGACGGGCAAACCGTTTCCGAAGCTTTACCTGTCCATTAAAAAAAACGACGGGCAGTACGAAGCGCCAGTGCCTTTCGATAAAAATATTAATAACAAATACCACAATGGTTCGGCTACGTTTTCGCCGGATAGCCAAACCATGTATTTCACCCGCATTGATCAGCAAAAAGGGGGCGCCGTAAAAACCAACACCGACCCGTTTAGCTGGGTAAAGTTTGAAGCCAATGAAGATACGTATATAAACCGCTTAGAAATTTTTGTTTCCCGGAAAACTAATCAAGGTTGGAGCGAGCCGGAACCTTTTCCTTATAATAATCCGGAAGTTTATTCGGTGGGGCACCCGGCGCTTTCGCCGGATGGCGAAACGCTTTATTTTGTTTCGGATATGCCGGGAGGATTTGGCCAGACGGATATTTATTATTGCACGCGCCAGGCTGGTAATAGGTGGAGCAAGCCGGTAAATGCCGGTAAAGTAATTAACACCAGCGGCAAAGAATCTTTTCCGGTAGTTAGCCCCACGGGCAAATTATACTTTGCGTCTGAAGGGCACCCGGGCATGGGTGGGCTGGATATTTTTGAGGCCGAAGGAGCAAAGGCAAATTGGAAAAATTTAAAAAATTTAAAATTTCCGTTAAACTCACCCGCCGATGATTTTGGAATAACTTTCGACGAAACCAGTGAAGGCGGCTTTCTAGTTTCGAACCGCAACAGCGCCGAGGGTACCGACGATATTTACGCTTTTAAACTGGTTCAAACGCGGTGTACTTTGGCTGGCAAGGTAGTAGAACACATTCCGGGAACTAAAGGAACCTTTACTGATAAACCAGTAACTCAGGTTTTAATCCGGTTTTATGCTGCCGGCGACACTACTGCATTAACTACCTATTCCGATGCGCAGGGTAATTTCACGTTCCCGGTTAAATCCGGCGCTACCTACACCATTAAAGCAAGTAAACAAGGTTATCTGCTTAACTCCACTGAAATTACTCCCACATGTGGCGGCGAAGTAGAGGTATTTCCGGTAAGTATTGTTTTAAACCGGAATGCGCTGAATAATACCATTGTGCTCGAAAATATTTATTACGATTTCGATAAATTTGATATTCGCCCCGAGGCTATGCCGGAATTAGATAAACTCGTCCGGATTTTACAAGATAATCCTACTATCCGGATTGAATTAGGTTCGCACACCGATAGTCGCCAGACCGCAGCTTACAACCAAAGATTATCGCAGTTACGAGCCGAAGCAGCGGTTAATTATATCATCTCGCGGGGCATTGCCCCCGAGCGGTTAATTGCGAAAGGCTACGGCGAAACCCAGTTGCTGAACGATTGCAAAGATGGGGTTACTTGCTCCGAATTAGAGCACCAAATCAATCGCCGCACGGTAGTTAGAATTTTAAGCCAGTAAGGGAAAGTTAACGAACTTTTTGCATTACAACCGATTGTAAAAATTTAAAAATAAATTTTCCAGCTCAGCGGCTTTTTGCGTTTGGTTCAGGTTTTGGGCCGTTAGCGTTAATTGCTGCAGCGTAAGTAAGTTTAACTGAATTTCGCGGGTAAATAAAGCATTGTTGCCGGCCAGGTAATACTGCAGCGCCTGGTTTGCCCGGGCAGTTATCTTATTCCGGATAGCTTCGCTTTGCTGCTGGTCTCCGGTTTTTGCCAGCAGCTCCGCTAAGGGTACCGTTTGATAATCGTAAGGCAAAGACTTATCCGGTAATACTTTTAAACAGTAATTAATAATTTCGCGGGCTTTTTGGGTATTCCCGGCCTGGTAAAAAGATTCGGCTAAAACATAAAACTGCTGCCGGTAATTTGTAACAAGCGTGTTCAGGTAGGTCTCGTCGTAATAAATAGCGGGGTTTTGTAAGTTTCGCCACCGGAATTGTTGCATCAGGTTTTGGTACATAATTTCTTTAGCCACGTAAGGCTCCGGTCCGGTTTTTAATTCTTTAACCGGTAGCAAACGGTAAGCCATGCCCTCGTTCTGCAAATAAGGTTTAAAGTACATAAAATCGTTTTGGTTTAACGTGGACGAAAAATAAACCGGACGTTGCCAGTTGTTGGTAGCTAGAATGTCGAAGAGAATAAGCTGCTTTCTTTCCATGCCTTTTTGCGGAATCTCCCAGGTTAGCTGGTCAACAATTTGATTTTGCCGGTCGGCGGGTACGCTTTGGCTGCGCAAAACCGCGGCTTTATCAACCGGTAAAAAGAATTTCTTAGTCGGAAAAGATAAAAACATCCGCCCATCTTGCGCTTGTACCTGTAATACCGGATGGTTTTGCTTAACCAGCGAGATAAACTGGGTTACATCCATGCCCGTTGCTACCTGGGGTTGCGCTACGTAAGGCAGATAGCTGTTGGTGCTAAATTGGTAATGTTCCGGCGACAACGAGATAGGCAGCGGGGCCGATTCGTAAGCCGGACGCTTCATTTGATTGATGTACCAATCCGTATTTAAAAAAGTAGATACAATCACGCGTACATCCCTGCGAAAACCTTCTACTTCCTGCGCATACCACAACGGGAAGGTATCGTTGTCGCCGTTGGTAAACAAAATAGCATTAGGAGCGCAAGAAGCCAGCATGTTATGCGCCATATCGGTAGCAAAGTACCTTTCCGAACGGTCATGGTCGTCCCAGTTTTGCTGCAGCATAATTGCTATTACCAGCAAGCCAAAACTTGTAGCTGTTATTACCGGGAACCACCATTTTTTTAAAATTTTCTGTAATCCCAAAGCCAAGGCGGGTATTCCTAAGCCAATCCAGATGGCAAAAGCATAAAACGACCCTACAAACGCGTAATCCCGTTCCCGCGGTTCAATGGGCGGTTGATTGAGGTAAAACGCAATGGCTACGCCGGTAAATACAAACAATAAACCAATTACTATGGCATCTTTCTGTTGGCGCCGGTATTGATAAAATAAACCCATTAAGCCCAATAATAGTGGCAAAGCAAAGTAGGCATTACGGGCTTTGTTGGTGGCTACGTTGTAAGGTAAAGCCTGATTATTATTCCTGGGCCAGTTTACGCCGGCATGTTGCACGTCGCTGTCGCGGCCCACAAAATTCCAGAGAAAATAACGCCCGTACATGTGCCCTAACTGGTAGCGCAGCATATACAGCAGGTTTTGTCCGAAAGTTGGTAATTTACTTGGGTCGATGGATACCCATTTCTGGTACTCGGTTAAATGGTTCGGGTCGCTGCTGTAAAGCCGGGGTAAAAGTTGTAAGCCTTTCGGGTCGTAAACCGGTTCAATTTTGTAATCAGCAATTTCGTAAGTTTCTTTTCCTTTGGTGTATTCGGGTTTGCCCGGCTTTTGATCTATTAACCCGGTGGCGTATTGCGGCCCGTAGAGCAAAGGCCGCTGTTCGTATTGTTCGCGTTTAAGGTAAGAAATAAAGCTAAGTACATCTTCCGGGTTGTTTTCGTCGAGCAGCGGGTTGTAATTAGACCGGATCGGAATAATTAAATAAGACGAATACCCCACTACAATAAAAACAAAGCTTAACAGAAAAAGCTGAACACCCGTTTTTTGATTCTGGTGAGATTTTCGTAAGCCAAAAATTAACAGCCCCATGAAGATGATCCCAAAAAGCAGCAACCCGCTCCGGAAGGGCAAACCAACGGCATTTACAAAAAACAACTCAAATGCTCCGGCTACGCTGGGCAAGCCTGTTATAATACCGCTCATCATTATCCCGATTAAAGCTAAACTAAGCAAAAAAGTAAGTAAAGCGCCTCGCCAGGTAAAAGTATACTGGTGGTAATAGTAGATAAAGGCCATAGCCGGGATAGCCAGTAAGTTAAGTAAGTGTACTCCAATGGAGAGGCCCATCATGTAAGCAATGAGCAACAGCCAACGGTAACCCACCATCTGGTTATTACTGCCTTGCCATTGCAGCATGGCCCAAACTACAAAAGCCGTAAAAAACGACGACAAAGCATACACTTCGGCTTCTACCGCCGAAAACCAGAAAGAATCGGAAAAAGCAAAACTGAAGGCTCCCACTGCGCCGCTGCTAATAATTAAAAATACTTGTAGCTTGGTTGGCGCTGTAGCTGGTTTTACTAAGAGGCGTTTAGCCAGTATGGTAATGGTCCAGAATAAAAAAAGTACGGTAAAAGCGCTGGCCAGCGCCGAAATGCTGTTTATATAAAAAGCTACCCGGGTAACTTCGCCGAAAGCTAATAAAGAAAAAAGCCGGCCCAGCAGTAAATACAAAGGCGCTCCCGGTGCATGCGGAACCTGTAATTTGTAAGCCGCCGCAATAAACTCCCCGCAATCCCAGAAACTGGCAGTTGGTTCCAGGGTAAGTAAATAAACGGCCAACGTTAAAGCAAAAATGAACCAGCCTGCCCAGCGGTTTACCCGGGGTAATAAATCAGCCGTTTGGGGGTTATTGCCGGCCAAACCCGCGAAGATAGCCCTAAAAGGAATCAGCAGGCCCAGAATTACTAACCCAGGTCCAATGGTTAAGCCTACAATGCCAAAACCATAAGGCTGATCGTCCAGGCCCATGATAATAAAGCCTAGAAATAAAGTAATTAATCCGGCGAGTAAAATCAGGTAGTTTCTTTTCCCGAATACCGAAATGGGTTGCTTTTGCATGGCAGTTTGCTGTTTTAGGCAAACATACCGGGCAAATAACTGCTACCTGGTTAACGAGTTGTAAAAAGATGTTAATGAAATGTTAAAAAATTTAAAAAAGTGATTTTGTAGCTTATTTTTGATAAGTAATAAGAACAATGCTAGAGCCATGAACCGCAAGAAAATCAGAATGATAATTGTACTGGCTACCTTTTCGCTGGGCGGATTAGTAACGGTACAGCTTTTTTGGTTGAACAAAGCTTTTAAGGCTGAAGAAAAAGAATTCAACTTCTCGGTGCAGGTGGCTTTAAGCAATACGGTACAGCACTTACTGGAAAAAGCAGATTTAACAGCAACACCTAAACCCATCAAGCAGCTCGCTTCCAGCTCTTTTCTCGCGGAAGTAAACGCCCCGGTAAAAGCTCAGGAACTGGATACTTTGTTAAAATACGAATTTAGCCGCCGGCATCTTACTATCCCGTACGAATACGGCATTTTAAACGCCGAAGATGATACCCTGATGTTTGGGAATTACGTGCCTGCCACGTTTAAAAAACAAAATTTATTAGAAAATCAAGCTGATTTAACTACCACCACGCCGCCGGGGCATTACAACTTTGTGGTAGTTTTTCCTGATAAAAATACCCACATCTTTAACGAAATGCAGTTCTGGATTTTGTCCACCATCGTGTTATTAGTGGTAATCGTTTTTTTTGGATACACCTTGTATTCTATTCTGCAAGAAAAGCGCTTATCGGAGTTAAAAGCCGACTTTATTAATAACATGACGCACGAACTCCAAACCCCTATTACCAATATTGCCATTGCCAGCGAAGTACTTAAAAATTCGGGAGCTAATTTACCCTCCGCCAAAACCCAACGTTACCACGAAATTATTTTTCAGGAGAACGAGCGTTTGAAAGAACAGGTAGAACGCGTATTGCAAATGGCCGAACTGGAAAAAAAAGAAATGGCGCTTACCAAAACCCAAACCAATGTGCACCAATTGCTGCAGGATAGTTTACAACGGCTTAGCTTGCGGTTACAAAAACGCGCCGGTAAAGTTTCCTGCCACCTGCAAGCTTCCCAGTTCACCATCCAAGCCGATAGCATGCATTTAACTAATGCCTTGTACAACATCCTCGATAATGCCGAAAAGTATTCGCCCCAATCTCCGGAAATTCAAATTTCAACCCGGAATTACCAGAAAGGCATTTTAATTTCTATCGCCGATAAAGGTTTAGGTATCCGCAAAGAAGTACAATCTTATATTTTCGATACTTTTTACCGGGTGTCGACGGGTAATGTGCATAATGTGCGGGGTTTTGGCTTAGGGTTGAGTTACGTTAAAACCATTATTCATGCCCACCAAGGTTCTATTTGGGTAAACAGCCAGGAAAACCAGGGCAGTTGCTTTGAGTTGTATTTGCCGTTTCGGGCGTAGTAGCAGAAATGCTAAATTTTTAAAAATGATGCGTTTACTACTCGTGGAGGACGACGAAAATCTAAGTTTTCTGGTGCAAGATAACCTGGAACAACAAGGGTACAAAGTGCACCTATGTCGCGATGGCTTTAGCGGGTTACAAGCTTTTCAGCAACAAACTTTTAATTTGTGTATTCTGGATGTCATGTTGCCGCTGTTAGACGGTTTTACGCTGGCGCAGGAAATCCGGAAATTAAACGAGCATATTCCCTTTCTTTTTTTAACGGCCAAAGCGCAGCCCGAAGACCGGATTTATGGTTTACAATTAGGCGCTGATGATTACCTGACAAAACCTTTCCGACTGGAAGAATTAAACCTACGCTTAAAAGCGATTCTTAAACGCACAACCGGAGCGGCAGTAAGTAAACCCGTAAACAACGCTTTATTGTATTTCGGCAAAAGCCATCTCGATTATCCTAATTTATTGTTGTGGGTGCAAGGACAAAAACTGCAACTTACCCAAAAAGAAGCCGATGTGCTCCGGATGTTGGGGCAACAATTAAATACCATTGTTAAACGGGAGGTTATTTTAAAAGCCGTATGGGAAGACAACGGTTATTTTGTAGCCCGGAGCATGGATGTGTTTATCTCGAAACTTCGAAAGTATTTGCGGCCAGATTCTACTTTAAAAATTGCTACTATTCACGGGGTGGGTTATAAGCTGGAAGAGTTAGCTAATTAGGTGTAATCTGCGCTACATATCATTAAAATTGTTCTTTTTTGGTATTAATTTAATTGCGCACAGAATCGCATTATCGAAGCCTTTTGCACTGGTTCCGGTAAATTTTTAAAAAAATATGCCGCAACAAGAGTATAAAAGAGCCGGAAAGGTGTCTTTATAAATAAATGCTTTAACGATTAAATAATGGTAAAACAAACACTTTCAAATGTATTTGAACCTATATTGCTGTAATTTCGGCGAGATAAAGTTTAGTTTGTTTTGTTTAGTACCAAAGCTATTGATTTAATGCTTCGGCGTGTATTGGGGTTATGAAAAAATATGCATCGTCTTTGTACCAAAAGGCTTTTTATGGTTGTTTGTTGCTGTTGGTTGTAGGGGCATCTTTTGGTTTTACCGATCGCTACTTCGAAATCGCTAAAAACCTCGATACTTTCGCGACCATTTACCGGCAGCTAAACAGCAATTACGTAGACGAGGTAAACCCCGCTAGCCTGGTTCGCGAAGGCATCAACGCCATGCTTTCTTCCCTGGATCCCTACACCGAATACATTCCGGAGTCGGACATGGAAGATTTTAAAATGAATTATGTAAGTAAGCAATACGCCGGCATTGGAATTTCTTTGTTCACCCGAAAAGATAAAATTATTGTTTCGGAGCCTTTCGATGGCTTTTCGGCACAACGGGCCGATATCCGGGCGGGGGATGAAATTATTGCCATTAACAACATCTCGGTGAGTGGGCGAAACAGCAGCAACGTAAGCGACTTACTAAAAGGTCAGAAAAACACCCCGGTTAAACTTACCATTAAACGGCTCGGCGAAAAGCAAGTGTTAGAGAAAACCGTACTCCGGGAAATCATAAATTTTAAAAATGTTTCCTACGCGGGTATTCTGCAGGACCACATCGGTTACATTAAACTCGATAAGTTTTTAGAAAATTCGGCCCAAGAGGTAAAACAATCATTGCTCGACTTAAAACAACAACACCATATAAATGCCCTGGTGTTGGATTTACGCGGTAACGGCGGCGGCATTGTGCAGGAATCCGTAGATATTGTAAACCTGTTCGTAGAAAAAGGAAAGAAGATTGTTACCCAAAAAGCCAAAATAAAAGATAAAGACGTGGTGTATAAAGCGACCCAGCCCGCAGTAGACCCGCTTATTCCGCTGGTTGTTCTGGTGGACCGGGGTTCGGCTTCGGCGTCGGAGATTGTGGCGGGCGCTATTCAGGATTTAGACCGGGGTACCATTATTGGTAACCGTACCTTTGGCAAAGGATTAGTGCAGCAAACCATTAACCTGCCTTATAATTCTTTATTAAAAGTTACCGTAGCCAAATATTATACACCCAGCGGACGCTGTATTCAAGCCCTCGATTACACGCATCGCAATCTGGATGGCAGTGTCCGGCGGATATCGGATTCACTGATGGCAGAGTACAAAACAGCTAACGGCCGCTCGGTTTACGATGGCAGCGGTATTTACCCCGACTTAATTACCAAAGAAAAAAATTACCATAATATTGCGTACAGTATTATTAGTAAATCATTGCATTTTGATTACGCTACGCGTTACCGGGCTACCCATGCCACTATTCCGGATGCCCGAAACTTTAATTTAAGTAATGCCGACTACCAGGATTTTATTAAATATTTAGCGGATAAAAAATACGATTATACCACGAAGAGCGAAAAGAACCTGGAAGAGCTAAAAGCCATTGCTGAAAAAGAAAAATACTTCGACGACATTAAAGAAGAATACAGTGCTTTAAAAAGCAAACTGGCCCAGAATAAAAAAGACGATTTAAGCCGCTGCCAGAACGAAATTAAAGAAGTGCTGGAAAGCGAAATTGTATCGCGGTATTATTTTCAAAAAGGCCGCCTCGAAGCTTCGTTCCGGACAGACCCAGATGTGAAAGAAGCCATTAAAGTGCTTACGGATAAAAACTTATATGTTGCCATTTTAAAAGGCCACGGACCCTATAAAGTAATTGGTAAACCCAAAATGGATGCCTTGGTAAATGCCGGCAACCGGGTGGTGAACAATAATTAAGATAGCAAATTACA
Source organism: Adhaeribacter swui (assembly GCF_014217805.1). Lineage (NCBI taxonomy): Bacteria > Pseudomonadati > Bacteroidota > Cytophagia > Cytophagales > Hymenobacteraceae > Adhaeribacter > Adhaeribacter swui. Next base: position 1,493,609 of record NZ_CP055156.1, on the reverse strand, counting down.
CGGCCTGTTCAATTATTGATCTTTCAACATTTTTAAAATTAAAGTCCAAAGGTGCTCGTAGGGCATAATTTCTATTTCGGCGTAAGCATCGCCGGGCACGGGGGTATTTTTTAACCGGTGTAGTAGCGGCTCGCCTTTCTTTTTAGCCTGATCATAATCTAGGTTTTCTTTTACCAGCAATACCAATAATTTAAAAAATAAAAGATTGCGCTTGCTAAGCTGGTGTTTTAAGTGGCGATCGGCGTATTTCTTAAGCGAATCAATCCGGTAATTTAAAGCATCCGTATCCTGCGACCGCACAAAGTACATAAACTGCAAAATTAAAATAGCTACATTAAAGCCTTGCTTATCTTTGCTGTGCTCCGGCACCGAACCCATGAGCTTCCGGTAATTAGATTGTTTAATAAACTCGTCCGAAGGGTTTACAAAGTACAGATAGGTGCCGTATAACGACCAGCGTTCCTGAGCCGTACGCGATATTTTTTTGTACGAGGTATTACGCATTACCTCGCCGTACAATTTAGCTGCTTGGTCGTATTTCCCGGCGTGCATGGCTAGTAAAAAGTAGTTTTCCATAAAAGCAAACCAATTGTTCGTAGACCGGTTAAAAACCTGAACGTACGAGGCCGCCGCTACCAAGCCTTTTTCGTATTCTTTTACCCGCAAATAGGCATACACATTAATAAACTTATTGTAACGTTCGTCAAAACGTTTTTTGTTGATTTTACCTTTTTGTAAAAGCTTTTCAATGTTAGCGGTGGTTTTTAAAATTTCGTCAAAGTTGCCGGTGAGCTCGTGCAGCGAAATGCTTAGCTTATAATAAAAATCAAAAATGTTGGCCGAGTTGGTTTTTGTCCAAAGCGCTTCCAGCTTTTGAACTACATTTTTTAATTTTTCTAAATATTTGTTTTTGGCGACTACCGATTTATTTAATTCTAAACGCGAAGTATAATATAAATCGGCGGCTTCTTGCTCTAGAGCGGCCAGCGCCCGGTACTTGGCTAAAGTGCTTTTGGTTTTATAAAAGTTGGTAGAAGAACTACTCAGGGAGTAGTTTTCCAGGAGCAGTTGGTAGCAGTCTATGATAATCTGCGTAAACTCGGCTTCTTCGGCCAATGCCAGGGCTGTACGTAGTAAACTTGCCGAAATCGTACTTTCCCCCTCATTCATTAAAGTGCGCGCCTGAAATAGTAAAGCAAGGCTTTTTTGTTCGTAGCGGTGCGAAATCTTAAGGCTTTGATCCGTGAAATCAAGAAAGAACAAATGATTCAATAACTTTTTACGCAACCTGGATTTCAGCATTTTAATGCGCGGGTCGTTGGGTAGGGTCTTGTACATTAAAGCCGCCGCCTGGTGGTCGCTTTCGCATTGGCCTGTGCGGATTAAGTGAAATAGATCTACTTCCTTATTCGGGTTTTTAGTTTTTAACTCTAACAGCGGGAAATTTTTTTGCCCTCTGGTTGTTACTATTTTAACTAATTCGCGCAGGTCATTCATGCAAAAAACGGCTTAAAGTTGGATATAAGAGGAAATCTTTAATTGGAAATGATTAATACAGTTAAAAAAAACGGTGTTACTTTTCGCAACAAATTTTCCTTTCCAAGTTAAATAGTTATTAAGATATTTGTAATATGTATTTTTATCTATTTGTTACTATAAGTAAAAATATTAGCAATATCTTTGAATAGCAACCGCGCTCTGTTTAATTTAATCAAAGATATATAGATAATTATATGTGTTTATTACTATGGCTCCTTGGAATTTTAATGGTTACCTTTAATGGCACTTTTTCCTTTCTAAGTCCTATTTTATGTGCCAACTTTGTTTCAACAAAATAACCAAACAGAAAACAATTTAAAGCCATAAAATCATGTTAGAATTACTCGTAGCCACACTTATCCAAGTAACTGTTTTAACCAGTGGTTCTGCTCCTGTTAAAACTACTACAGCCACTACTTCCACTACCACTACTGTTAGAACATCAGCTGCGGCACCCACTTCTACTACTAGCATTGGTACTTCTGGCTGGGACGATAGAAACTAATAAATCAGTATTTTAGCTACGTTTGCCGGTTAGTATCGAAGCAAACGCGTTGTTATATTTTGGGCAGAGTATTAGATTTGTTGTTAACTTATTTTAGTTTTGTTAAACTTCGCTTAAGTTAATAGCAATCTATAATGAGGGTAAGATTACTTTTCTTCTTTCTGCTGCTGCACATATTTATACAAGGTTGCCGGCCTGCAGGTAACAAAGAAGAGGTAGTGGTGCGGGTTGCCGCCGATCCGGAATCTTTAAATCCTATTTCTTTTACTACGGCTAACACGGCTCAAATAGTGGCTTTGTTGTATCAATCGTTGTTAACGATTGATTTGCAGGACCAGCAATTAAAACCATTGTTGGCCGAGCAACTGCCTACCGTAGTACAGGCCGAAGATAAATCGTTTATAACGTACCGCTTGCGGGAGGAAGCCGTTTGGGACGATAACCAGCCCATTACGGCCCAGGATGTAGCGTTTACGTTAAAAGTAATTAAAGCGCCACTGGTACGCAACGATAATTTGCGGGCGGTTTTAGAGTATGTGCACGATATTCGGGTAGATGCTGCCGATCCTAAAAAGTTTACCATTGAGTGCCGTAAGTATGCGCCTAACATGAGCTGGGAAACCGGCGATTTTGCCATTCTGCCGGCCCACATTGTTGACCCGCAGCAATTATTAACCGCGTTTACTATTCCGGAACTGGAAAGCCAGTACGATTCGCTGGCAAACCACCCCCAAATAAAAGCTTTTGCCAATTGGTTTAACAGTGCGCGGTTTACCAATAACAAAACTTTTTTAAAAGGGAGTGGCGGCTACGAGCTAAGCGACTGGAAAACTGGACAATACGTAAAAGTAAAGAAAAAGCAAAATTGGTGGGCTGCCCGGCTTACGCCCGCTATTTCTTACATTACCGCCGAACCCACTCAAATAAATTTCCAGATTATTCCCGAAAATACCACGGCGTTGCTGGCTTTAAATAACGAGCAGCTGGATGTGTATGCCGGCATCCCCGCCAATAGCTTTGTGCAATTGCAGAAAAATGCGGGTTTTCAGAAAAACTACGCGCTTTTTACCCCCAATACTTACGATTTTACTTACATCGGCATTAATGGCCGCAACCAGAAGTTTGCCGATAGAAGAACGCGTCAAGCCATCGGGCATTTGCTGGACATTCCGCAAATGATCCGGGTAGCGCTGGGAAGCTTTGCCGTGCCCACGGTTGGTATTGTAAACCCCGCCGATAAAATTTATTATAACGATAGCATTTCGCCGTATACGTTAAATTTAGCAGAGGCAAAACGGCTGCTGAAAGCCGCCGGCTGGCTGGAAACAGCGACCGGCTGGCAAAAGCAAATAAATGGCCAGGTAGTGCCCCTCACGATTAATTTTGATTATAGGGCCGGTAATACCGAGTTCGAAAATGTTTCTTTTATTTTCCGGCAGGCGGCAGCTAAATTAAAAATACCAGTAAATGTGCACCCCGTAGAGGCCAATGTGCTTAATAAACGGCTAAAAGCGCACGATTTTGAAGTTACTGTTCGATACTTATCCGGAAATCCGGGAATTTTTAATTTTCGGCCCATTCTGCACACCGAGAACGCTGACCCAGACGAAGGAAATTTTACCGGTTTTGGTACTGCCCAAAGCGATCGGTTAATCGAAGAAATTAGCGAAACAACCAATCAGCAGCACCGCATTGCTTTATTGCGTAAATTCCAAAAAGTAATGTACGACGAAAGCAATATGCTTTTTTTGTACTTCAACACCGAACGCATTGCTATTCATAAACGGTTTACCAATCTTAAAATTTCGGCGGCCAAGCCCGGCTACGATATAAGTTCTTTTAAGTTAAAAAGTAATTAGCCTATGGTACGGTACGTACTAAAACGTTTGGTATGGCTAATTTTTACCCTTTGGCTAATTTGCTCACTTGTTTTTTTCTTAAGTAAAGCCGTACCGGGTACCTGCCTCGATTGGCAACTCGGCGAATTTGGCCAGACTATTAACAGCACTAAAATAACCACCGGCCAATCCGGCAACAAACCCGTAATCCCCCTTTTTTACTTTTCGGTGCATTCCAGGGCCGTGCCCGATACGTTGTACCGGATGCAACCCGAACAGCATCAGCAATTTTTTAAAAATTTAATATTGCTCTCGGGCAATAGAGCGGCAGTGCAGGCTTTTTATCAAACAATAATAAACTTACAGAAAAGTGCAGCGCAGCTACCCAATCTTACTCTCAGTGAAAAGCAACAGTTACGTTATCAATTAGAATTAATTTTTGCGTTAGCCGATAAAACCCAGTTGGAACAAGCTCTGCTCCGGATTAAAAATCAGGTAAGCACGCGGTCGTACCCAGTAAGTTACCGTGAAAAAGTAACGTTGGCACAGCAGCAATGCCAGGCAATTTTTAAAAAAAAGCAAATTTTAAATGTATTAATGCCGGCGGTTACCTGGTATGGTTTTACAAATGAATACCATATTTGGTTTACCAACTTTATTCAGGGTAATTTAGGAACTTCCTGCCTTAACCAAGATCCTGTGAATGAGGTAATTGCCGAGGCATTTGCGAATACATTTGTAATTACTGTTTTGAGTTTAGGGTTAATTTTTATTCTGGCTTCGGAGCTGAGTATTTGGTTAAGTAATGCCCGTCGCGCCAAATGGAAGCAAACAATACTTAGTCTGTTATATGCCCTCGATAGCGTGCCGTTGTTTATTGTGGCTTTAATCTTAATTACTTTGTTTGCCAGCAACAGCTATTTCAATATTTTCCCGGCTTTTGGTTCTGCTCCGGATTCTGTACCGGGCGTGCCGGCTTATTTAACCTGGGTGTACCAATTGCCTTATCTGGCTTTGCCGGTAATTAGTTTAACCTTGTCGGGTTTACCTTACGTTACGGGCCAAACTTACCAGGCTATTCAGCAATTATTGTCCCGTGAGTTTGTATTGGTGGCCAAAGCGAAAGGCCTACCGGAGCAACTGGTTTTACGACGCCACGTGTGGCGAAATGCCTTGCTAACCCTTATTACATTATTTACCGGATTTTTACCCGTAATTATAACCGGAGCGGTAATTATCGAGAATATTTTTGCTATTCCGGGTATGGGCAGGTTATTGTACCACACCATTCTGGCGCGCGATTTTCCGGTATTAATTGGTATTGTACTTTATCTGGGCTTAATTAAAATTTTAGCGCATGTTTTAGCCGATATTTTGTATTACCTGGCCGATCCGCGCATTAAAGTACCAGCATGAATGTAATAGCAGATAACTCCAGACGAAAAAAAGCAGGCAAGTGGCGGTGGACTGAGCGGCTGGCGGGCGGTTATTTGCTGTTATTTTTAATAGTTGCTTTTATGTTGCCATTTACCGGTATGGTGCAGCACCCTTACGAAAACTTAAACCCGGGCCCGATTAGTCAACCGCCATTTATTTTTTCGTCTGGTTTGGGTAGTAATAACTCCAGTATTTATTGGCTGGGCACCGATGGAACAGGGCAAGATGTGTTGGCTAATTTAATTTACGGCGCCCGTACAGCCTTAATCGTGAGTGTGCCGGCAATGGTATTGGCTACTATTATTGGGGTAGGGCTGGGGTGCTTAGCAGGTTTTTGGGGCAATTCGGGTTTGCGGGTGCTGGTAGTTAATTTGGTGATAAACGTAATTCTGTTGCTTGTTGGGCTTTATTATATTATCTATATCCGGCAGGTACATTGGTTAAATGCTTTTAAGGTTGGTTCTTCTAAAGTATTACTTGAATCAGGCATCGCTTTACTTACACTGTTTAGTTTAGGTGTTTTGGGCTGGCTATTAGCTAAATTTTTTAAAAATTTCGGTTTTAAGAAACAAATAACGTTGCCCATAGATCATGTTGTGCTCCGGCTAATTGAGGTAGTGGGGGCTATTCCTCGTTTATTATTAGTGATGTGCCTGGTAGCTTTTGTGCAGCCTTCCTTAATTAACGTTATATTTTTAGCAGCCTTTACTTACTGGACCGGTATTGCCCGTTTAGTGCGCGCAGAATTGTTGCAAATAAAAGAGTTGCCTTACATCGAGGCGGCCCGGGTAGCGGGTATGTCTGATGTACGTATACTTTTAAAGCAGGCTTTGCCCAATGCCTTGCCGCCGGTAATTGTGGCAGTGGCATTTGGGCTCGGCAGTTTAATTAGCCTGGAAGCCACTTTATCTTATTTAGGAATTGGGATACCCCTTGAGGAAGCAAGTTGGGGCAAAATAATTAAAGGCATACTGCAGAATTCGGATGCCTGGTGGTTGGTTGTTTTTCCTACGTTAACTTTATGCTTTACCGTGTTGTCGTTGCAAATAGTAGCAGAACGTATTTTAAAAGAAATTACCCCCACCCGCCAGGATTTTTAAAAAAAAATCAATGTTACAGATTGGTTTTATTTGCGAAACTTTGCGGATTGTTTCTGCCAATTACTAACAGAATTTAAAATAAATTATTTACATTAATTTGCTTATTAACAGTTGATTAAAAATTATTTATTTTTAAAATTTGCCGCTTCATTCCTGCGCGCTTACTTGTCCGATTAGGTAATAAAGAATGTTACCAACGACGCAGAATTTTCTTTTAATTAAAAGAGGAAAATAAATAGTATTGTAGGTAGTGATTAGTTAAATAAGGACTTGCTGTAATTACTGAAAGCGCAATAGTAATACTAAATGGCAAAAGTTTATTGTTTAAAAATTCCGGGATCTACCAAAATTCTAACCCTCCGCAACGTACGTCCTGTAAAACCGGCGGCACATACGGTCACTTCGTGCCCTGATTCCATCTTGCTGGATTTAGCGGGCAATTGCTTTACCAATAAACCCCAGGCCAGTATTATTATTGGCGGTTACGTAATCCAAAGCCTCGATTCAGAAGGATCTGTTGATCTTCAAATAAAGTATTAGCCTTTCTTTTAACTTCAGCTTTGCCTATTTTAATAAAAGATTAGTCGGCTGTTCTACGAGGTAAGATTGTTTTTATTATGTTGCATTTGCAAACGTTTTCGGTAACGTTTGCAGAAAAAATATTAATTTTTCATTATTTAATTGCTTGGTAATTACTGCTAATTTTTGTATGATTGTTATCCCCGGTAATTAACAATGTAATACTTACCAGCGCTTATAACGACTTGGTACCAGTAGCAAAATTTTAAATTTTTTAAATATTAAAATTTGTTGGCTTCTTTAAATTCTTAATTAACCAATAATATGCCTCATATTAAGTGATTTTTATCTCTTAATATAGTTTGTGATTTAAAAATTTTTAAAATTTCTAAATTTATATTTAACCATTTTTATTTTCTTGATTTTTAAAAATCTGCAAAAATTATGTTGCTTATATGAAAAATTTTACTCTAAAACAAAGTTCGCTTATTTGTATTTTGTTGATAAACGGATCTGCAATGCTATATCCGGCCCTGGCCAATGCCAACCATAATGCATCTCCCGGGGGCATGGCTGCTTTTACCGCTTTAAAACCGGTGCTGTTCGATTGGCAGATAACCGGTAAAGTTACTACCCCAAACGGGGAAGCTTTGCCCGGGGTAACGGTGTTGGTTAAAGGAACTACAATTGGAGCTACAACTGCCCCGGATGGTACCTATACTTTAAACATACCCGAAAAAGCAACCACGCTGGTATTCTCATTTATTGGCTATACCACCCAGGAAAGGGCAATAACCGGTCCCGGAACAATAAACATTACACTTTCTGATGATACCAAAGCTTTACAGGAAGTGGTGGTAGTGGGGTACGGTACGCAAAAGAAAAGCCAGGTTACCGGCGCTATTTCTTCGGTTTCGGCGAAAGAAATTTCAGAATTGCCCATTACTAACCCGCAGCAAGCTTTGCAAGGTCGGGCCGCTGGGGTAGAGGTATTAAGCCAGGGTAACAGCCCGGGAGGCGGTGTAAACGTGCGGATCCGCGGGCGGCGGTCTTTTAACGCCGGCAACGACCCACTTTTCGTAGTCGATGGCATTCCGCTTTCTGGCGATATTAATGATATTAACCCGCAGGACATTGAGTCCATGGAAGTGTTAAAAGATGCTTCTTCTACGGCTATTTACGGGTCCAGAGGGGCTAACGGGGTAGTAATTGTAACTACCAAACGCGGCGCACCCGGCAAAATAAGTATATCCTACGACGGGTATTTTGGCGTGAACAGTATCATCAACCAGTACGACGTAATGAACGGGGCTGAGTTTGCCGAATACAAACGCGAATCACGCCGCACTACCGGTAAATACAACGACGCCGATCCGGTTGGTTCCGATAAAGCCATTTTTGATGCGGTGGAGTTAGAAGGAATTGCGCAAGGCCGGTCCACGAATTACCAGGATTATATTACCCGCACTGGTACCCAGCAAAGCCATCAGTTAGGCATTTCGGGTGGTTCCGACAAAACGCGTTATTCCGTTTCGTTTAACCACTTTTTTGAAAAAGGAGTAACCATCGGTCAGGATTTTACCCGCGACAATATCCGGATTTCCCTAGATCAGCAAATCGGCGAAAAATTAAAATTTGGGGTTACCATGATGGGGAGCTTAGGTAAATTAAACTTTGGTCCGAACCCTTACGGCGTTTCTTTACGCGAAAACCCTTTGGGTACGCCCTACGATGCCAACGGTAACTTGCTTTTCCGGAATACCTCTGATGGCGCGCAAACCAACCCTTTATTAGAAGTTGTACCCAATGCCATTGTTAATGAAAACCGGCGCGGCCGGATATTTACCAGCTTATTCGGCGAGTACCAGATTGCCAAAGGATTATCTTACCGCTTAAATTTTGGACCGGATTACTCTACCCGCAGAAGTGGTCAGTTCCAGGCTAGTCTTACCAATGCCCGTTCCGGCGGTACCCCGTATGCCCAAAACGATAATAATTACTTGTTCTCCTACACCCTGGAAAACATCCTGAACTATACCCGCAAGTTTAACGAAGCGCACGATTTAAATATCACCGGCTTATTCTCCATCCAAAAAGAGCGGCGGGAGTTTTACCAAATCCGGGCGAGCGGTTTAACTTCAGCCCGGCAGTTATTCTATAAACTATCGCATGCGCCTAACATCGAAGGCATTGACAGCGACCTGAACGAAAGCGGTTTACTATCTTACATGGGCCGGGTAAACTATGGCTTCCGCGATAAATACCTCTTGACCTTAACTACCCGGATTGATGGTTCTTCTAAATTTGCCGGCGAAACTGGTTTGTTTGGCGATACAAAAAAATATGGTTTCTTCCCGTCAGCGGCTATTGGCTGGCGCATCAGTGAAGAAAGTTTTATAAAAAGCATTCCGTTTATCGATAATTTAAAATTACGGGCCAGCTACGGCCTTACCGGTAACCAAGGCATTGGCGCTTACGCTACACAAGGTGCTCTAAACCGCACTACTTACGCTTTTGGTACCACCGGCGCCTTTGGTTATTCTCCTCGGGCTTTGGTAAATCCGGACTTACGCTGGGAAACTACCGCTACTACCAACGTGGGCTTAGACTTTGGCTTTATTAATAACCGCATCTCTGGTTCGGTGGAAGTGTACCAACAGAACACTTTTGATTTGTTGATGCCTCGGAACCTGCCCTTTACCAGTGGCTACGGTAGCGTGCTTCAGAACGTAGGTAAAAGCAAAAACTCCGGTTTAGAAGTAGCGGTTTCTACGGTAAACGTAGATAGGGGCGGCGACGGCTTTAAATGGACCACCGATATTAACTTTAACTCCAACAAAGAGCAAATTGTAGAAATTTATAATGGTAAAAAAGACGATGTAGGTAGCTTGTACTTTATTGGTCAGCCTTTAACCGTTTACTACGATTACGAAAAACTGGGAATATGGCAAACCAGCGAAAAAGACCAGGCAGCCTTGTATAAGCAAGCTCCCGGCGAAATAAAAGTAAAAGACCAGAATAACGATGGCGCCATTAACGCTTTAGACCGGAAAATTCTAGGTTCTGATATTCCGGATTGGTCTGGCGGTATTACTAACCGGTTTAGCTACAAAGGCATCGATTTCTCGTTCTTTATTTTTACCCGACAGGGCAGTATGATTCAAAGCGATTTATACAACAACCTGAACTTCCTGGCAGGCCGGTATAACAACATGGACGTAGATTACTGGACGCCTACCAACCCGACCAATGCCTATCCGCGGCCTAACCAGAACCAGGAGCGTCCTTTGTATAACACTACCATGTCGTATTTCGATGGCTCATTTACCAAAATCAGAAACATCAGCTTAGGGTATAATATTCCTACGGCCATCAGCAACAAATTAAAACTATCCTCTTTGCGGGTGTACGCCAGTGCCCAGAATCCATTTATTTTCTCGAACTACGGCAACAACCTGGATCCGGAGCAAGCCAGAGGCCGCAGCAACGATCGGGAGCAGGTTAATTTAATTACCATCAGTACGCCATCTGCCCGGCTGATTATGTTTGGGATAAACGCTAAATTTTAAATTTTAGGAAGCATTTTATTATGAAGAAGATATTATTATTAATAGGTGGTCTGGCATTTATGAGCCAGGCTTGTAAAGATATCCTGGACGAACAAGTAGTATCTAGTGTTACCCCGGAATATTACCAAACTACTACCGGTTTTGAGGATGCAGTAAAAGCCTCGTACGAGCCTTTGCGTACCTGGTACGGCACCCAGCGCGGCTTTACCCTTACCGTTTTCGGTACCGATACTTATACCAAAGGAGCTGACGGTGATTACAAGTTTGTGAACGATTATACGCCCAACTTAAACTCGCAGGTAGATTATATACGGGATCTCTGGAATGATTTTTACCGGGCCATTAACACCACCAATACCGTAATCGATCGGGCGCCAAATATTACCTTAGACGAAACTTTAAAAGGCATCCGGGTAGGAGAAGCTAAATTCTTGCGGGCGCATTATTACTTTGTGCTGGTGCAAACCTACGGTCCTATTCACATATCACTCAAAGAAACTACCCAGGTGCAAACCACCGCCAGCCGCTCGTCGGTGAAAGATGTGTACGATGTAATTGTGGCAGACCTGGAAAGTGCCATTGCGGTATTGCCGGCGAAGCAAAACGATTACGGCCGCGTTACCAAACCCGCCGCCGAACACTTACTGGCGAAAGTGCTCTTAACCCGGGCCAGCATACCAGAAGCAGCTAAACCCGACGATAACCAACGGGCTGCCGATTTAGCCAAAAGTGTTATTAACAATTACGATTTTTCTTTGCTGCCTACGTTTGCTGCCGTATTCGACCAAGGCAACCAGCAGCACTCCGAGGTGGTATGGTCCGTGCAATACACCCAGGATTTAATTACCAACGGAGGCGGTAACAGCGGTCACCTTTACTTTTTAATGGAATACGATGCAGGCCATAAAGGAACCATGCGCGATATTGCCAATGGCCGTCCGTTTAAACGGTTTAAACCTACGCAGTACACCCTCGATTTATTCGACCGTACCAAAGATTCGCGCTATAATGGCTCGTTTAAGCAAGTGTTTTATGCCAATAACCCAGCTACTTTAGCTCCCGGCATGAAATTAGGCGATACCGCCATTTGGGTAGCTCCCACAGATATATCCGCCGAATACAAAGCCTCAAAAAATTACCGGATTATTGACCGGGCCGAAGTTTTCTCTTCGGGCAATTACCGGTACTTTCCTTCTTTAAGTAAATTTTTAGATCCGCTGCGGCCATCGGTACAGCATGAGCCCGGTTCCCGCGACTTTATGGTGGCCCGCTTAGCCGAAACCTATCTGATTGCCGCCGAAGCTTTATACAAAGTGGGTAACATCGACGAAGCTGTGCAACACATCAACGCCATCCGCCGTCGGGCTGCTATCCCGGGCAAAGAAGCAGAAATGGAAATAACGCTGGACCAGTTAAACATGGACTTTATTCTGGATGAGCGGGCCCGCGAGTTATTAGGCGAAATGGACCGTTGGTTTGACCTGGTAAGAACCGGTACTTTAGTAGACCGCGTTAAAAAGTATAATCCGGATGGCGGCCCCAATATTCAGCCGTACCACGTATTACGCCCCATCCCAAGCGACCAAATTGACCGGACCGAAGGCGGTGTGGCATCTTTCCCGCAAAACACGGGTTACTAAGTTTTAAAAAATTTAAAAAAAATGGTTGTTTAGCCCGGCTAAGCAACCATTTTTTTAAGGTTGCAAACGTTCACGATAACGTAATCGGAAAATATCTTGGTTTTTTACTATGATAGAACGGTAAATAAATATAAATTTAAGGAGCTGAAAAACTCGTTTAGCTCTTTTAAACTGGTTAGAGCTGTATTTTACCGGTTTAAGCTAAGTAAATACCAGAAGTAAAGTCCAAAATAATGTCACAAGAAATATCCCGCCGCCGCTTTCTCTCGCAAATAAGTTTGGCCGCCACGGCACTGCCTTTAGCTGTTTTTTCTTCCAATGCTTTAGCGGCTGTTTTGGCGCAAAACGGCATCAAGTTAGGCTACTCGGCTATTACCTGGGAAGGCAACGATATGCAAGCTATTAAAGAAATCGCGGCGCTGGGTTTTACCGGTATTCAGTTGCGGGCTAACGCCTACCAGGAGTACGGCCAGAAACCAGCCGAATTAAAAAAGATTCTGGACGACGCCAAGTTAGAACTGGCCATGCTTTCGAGCGGCAACGCCAACATAAACACTGGCAACGACGAAGGCGAGATTAAAAAACACGTAGAGCACGCCAAATTCGTGAAAGCTTTAGGCGGTAAATACATTCAGGTAACTAATTCGTCGAGGCCCAAAACCGGCACGCCCACCCAAGAAGACTTAGTAAAATACGGCAAATTACTCACCGAAGTAGGCAAGCGCACCCAAGCCGTCGGCATCCAAACTGCTTACCACAACCACATGCACCAACTCGGCGAAACACCCGAAGAAGTGGACGTGATTATGCAAACCGTTGATCCCAAGTACGTGAGTTTATTACTGGATATCGGGCATTACCACCAGGGCGGCGGCGATCCGGCCAAAGCCATCCGGCAATATAAAAGTCAATTAAAAGCCTTGCATATAAAAGACGTGCGCGATAAAAACGCCATAGACCCCAAACGTCCTTACCAGTTTGTGGAGTTAGGGCAAGGCAAAGTAAACTTACCGCAGGTTTTTGCGGCTTTAAAAGAAATTAAATTTAACGGCTACGCCATTGTGGAACTCGATGCCGTGCCGGAAAAAGGCCGCACGCCTTTAGAAAGTGGCCAGATCGGGCGCGATTATTTAAAAAATCAATTAAAGTTTAGTATTTGATTTACAAGAGTATAGTATTACTAATTATGATAAATTTAAAATTATGTATTCTTACTGGTTCAGTTGTTTTCAGCTTATGGGGTACTGGTTTCGCCCAAACAAGCGCAAGTAAAACCAAGGCGGCTGGCAGCGCGGTAAATACCTTAACCGCCGCCGAAAAAAAGCAAGGCTGGCAATTACTCTTCGATGGTAAAACCACCAACGGCTGGCGCGGCGCGCACCGCGAAACTTTCCCGACGCAGGGCTGGCAGGTAAAGAATGGGGAGTTATCGGTGCTGCAATCCGATGGAGCCGAATCGCAGAACGGCGGCGACATTGTAACGAAAGAAGAATACGGGAACTTTGAGTTAACTCTGGAAGCCAAACTTACCGAAGGCGCCAATAGTGGCGTAAAATACTTTGTAACCGAAAAAGAGCCTCCGCATCCCGGTTCCGCTATTGGTTTAGAATATCAGATCCTCGACGACGATCGCCACCCCGACGCTAAAATGGGAAAAAACGGCAACCGCACTATCAGCTCTTTATACGATTTAATTCCGGCCAAAAACAAAAACGCCAAACCCATTGGCGAGTGGAACCAGGTGCGCATTGTATCTAAAAACAACCACGTGGAACATTGGCTAAACGGTACCAAAGTAGTGGAGTTTACCCGCGCCAGTCCGGAATACCGGGCTCTGGTAGCCGAAAGTAAATACAAGAATTACCCCAACTTCGGCGAGGCCGCTACAGGGCACATTCTCTTGCAGGACCACGGCAACACGGTGCATTACCGCAACATTAAAATCAGGAAAATTTAACCCGCAGGTATATTAAATAGTGCTATTAAACCTTAATTAATAATGGAAAATAATAAAGAAAATTCCCGGAGAGATTTTATTAAAAAAGCGGCGCTCGGTACCATTGGCGTAGCCGCCATGGGCATCAGTGCGAAAAGCTACGGCCGCATTTTAGGCGCCAACGATCGCGTAAATGTGGGTATTGTGGGTTTCTCCAGCCGGTTTAAAAGCTCCCTGGTTCCTTCGTTCATGGACCATCAGAAAGAGTTGAATTTTGCTTTTATGGGAGTTTCGGACATCTGGAACCGCCGCCGCGACGAAGCAGAAGCCTATATTAAGGAAAAAACCGGCATGAAAATTAAAAAATACCGGAACAACGACGAACTCTACGGAAATAAAGATATTGATGCCGTTATTATTTCTACCGCCGATTTTCAGCATGCTTTAATGGGTGTGGAAGCCGTAAAAGCCGGCCGCGACGCTTACATTGAAAAACCCATGGCCGAAAGCATGGACGATGCCCGGGCCATTTTAAAAGCGGTAGAAGAATCGGACCGGATTGTGCAGATTGGTTCGCAGCGCCGCAGTGCCCCCAACTACATTGCCGCCAACGAGTTTATCCGGTCGGGTAAATTCGGCGATATTACCATGGTAGAAATGTGCTGGAACGTAAACCAGCCGGGCCGCTGGCGGGTGCCGCTTACCAAAGAAATCCGGAAAGAAGATACCGACTGGGACCGTTTTTTAATGAACCGGCCCAAAGAAGCCTGGGACCCCCGGAAATATTTAGAGTTCCGTTTGTTTTATCCGTACTCCACCGGTATTCCGGGCCAATGGATGTCGCACCAGATTGATACCGTGCATTGGTTTACCGGCCTGGACCACCCCCGGAGCGTATCGGCCAACGGCGGTATTTACATGTGGAAAGACGGCCGCAAAAACGCCGACACCATGACCGCGGTATTTGATTACGGCCCAAAAGACGATATGAGCAAAGGCTTCCAGGTAGTGTTCTCTTCGCGGTTCCATAACGGGGCCGGCGGTACCAAAGAACTGTATTACTCCAACGGCGGTATGATGAACCTGGATACCAACAAAATAACTTCTGAAGGCGGTTTAACCCAAAGAATGGCCGATGAAATGGGTATGAAAGCCAATTTGCTGCAGGAGTTTACCTTGCCTAATGCCACCAAAATAGAAACTGCCGCTAACACCGGCGGCGACCCCATGACTTCTTTGCACATGCGCAACTGGATGGAATGCGTGCGCAGCCGTAAAACCCCGAATGCTTCGGTACGGGCCGGTTACAACCACTCCGTAGCTAACCAAATGACGTACGCCGCTTTAACTACTGGCAAGAAAATAAGCTTCGACGATACCAAGCAGGATTTAATTCTCAGCTAGTTTAATTTCTGGTTAATCTATGTAAAAAGGAGGGGTGATAATACGTAAGTTTATCATCCCTTTTTACTTACCGGGGCAGCTGCGCCGTGCTCAGGCAAAATGTAAAATTTTGTAAAATTTAAAATTTTTAAATTTCTGTTATTCCGGAGGAACCTATTTTGCTACACAGCAGAAAAGTTTCTATTTGAATGACAGAAGGTTTGTTTAACTGTTTCGATAACCATGCAGCAAATAAAAAAGAAGCCTGTTGGGGCCGGTATATTTCTGGTAGTTCTTATAATCAGCGCCGGTTTTATTTTAAAAAAACAAAGTGCCGTTGAAACTAAAGCCCAAAAATTTACGCTGGTAGCTGATGCCAAAAACAAACGGGTAGATGTGCTGGTAGATGGCCAACCTTTTACTTCGTACTTCTACCCAAATGATTTAATGAAACCGGTGTTGTACCCCATCCGCACCAGTAAAGGCACGCTTATTACCCGGGGCTGGCCCTACGATCCGCGACCAGGCGAACGCGTAGACCATCCGCACCACGTGGGTTTGTGGTTTAACTACGGCGATGTAAACGGCCTCGATTTCTGGAATAACTCTACCGCCATTGAAGCCAGCAAGAAAAACGGGTACGGCACCATTAAACACAACAAAATTTTAAAAATGACCAATGGCGATAACCAGGCCGAACTCGCCGTAACCATGGATTGGCAAAAGCCCGACGGTACCAACTTGCTCCGCGAAGACACCCGCTTTATTTTTAGCGGCTCCGGCAACAGCCGCTACATCGACCGCATTACTACGCTCACTGCTTTAAAAGAAGAAGTATTATTTAAAGACAACAAAGAAGGCGTGATTGGTTTGCGGTTAGCCCGGGAACTGGAACACCCTTCCGATAAGCCCGAAGTATTTACTGATGCCAGCGGCAAAGCTACGCCGGTAGCTAAACTAAATAACGAAGGCGTTACGGGTAAATACCGCAGCTCCGAAGGCAAAGAAGGCGATGCCGTGTGGGGTACCCGGGGCAAGTGGGTAAACTTAACCGGCACCATTAAAGCCGAACCTGTTTCGCTGGTGCTACTGGATAATCCGCAGAACGTGGGTTTTCCTACGTATTGGCACGCACGCGGCTACGGTTTATTTGCGGCTAACCCCCTGGGCCAGAAAGCAATGAGCGAAGGCAAAGAAGAGTTAAACTTTAAACTGGCCCCCGGTAAATCGGTTACCTTCCGCCACCGCCTGATTGTGCACTCCGGCAGCAATTTAACCGACGAGCAGGTAAACGCCGAATACCAGAAATTCGCCGGTAAAAACAGCAAGCTGTAAACAACTTATCCCAGAATATTTTTTCATTGCTTCATAAAATGGGTTAAACCCGGTGGTTGCTAACTGTCGGGTTTCTTCGTTTAAGATAGTTTAAGCAAAGTTTTGATAGCGCCTAAATCAAATTTTTTAAAAATTTAATCAATTACAAACCATGGAGTAAAAGTTAACCGGAAAATGCTACGGGAGATTTGGTAGGCTTTATTAAAATGAATAAACTTAATGCCCGTTGTGAAAACGGCGGCTATTTTAAAACATTATCGTGTTTTTACGGCAGCAACCAGGTTGTAAACTGCTTTTATCCGAAGCGTTTTAGCGTTCTAAAATGAAAAAATTTAAAAAAACAGATGCTCTGCTTTTAGCATTAACAATTTTTTGGAGTGCTTTAACTGCCCAGGCGCAGGATAAAACCTTTACCAATCCGCTGTTGCCCAACGGACCGGACCCTTGGGCTTACCGGCATACCGACGGCAATTACTACTTTATGTCTACGGGCGGCAATAAACTGGCTATTTACAAATCGAAAACTTTGAGCGGTATTAAACAAGTCAGCCCGCAGGTAATCTGGACGCCACCCGCCGCCGGGCCAAACAGCAAAGACATCTGGGCGCCCGAAATCCATTTCTTAGATGGCAAGTGGTACATCTACTACACGGCCACGGACAAAGCCAACCCCGGCGATAAAACCCGCTACGTGTTTGTTTTGGAAAACGCCAGCCAAGACCCACTCACCGGCACCTGGGTAGATAAAGGCAAAATAAATACGAATTACTCTGGCCTGGATGGGTCGGTGTTTGAGCACCGCGGCAAACGTTATTTTTTGTATTCGGCGTACGTGGGGCCGCAAAGCCGCTTGTTTATCGCGGAAATGAAAAACCCCTGGACCATCAGCGAGAAGCAAATAGAAATTGCCAAGCCTACTTATGACTGGGAAAAGTTTAAAGACCGCGAAATTCTGGAAGGACCGCAGTTCTTAATGGGGCAGAAAGGTACTTTGCACATTATTTACTCGGCCAGTGCGTGTTGGGACGATAATTACGCGTTGGGCATGCTTACCGCTTCGGCTACAAGCGATTTATTATCCGGGAAAACCTGGCAAAAAGCCCCTGCTCCAGTTTTTAAAGCCTCCCCGGAAAACAACGTATACGGCCCGGGCCACAACAGTTTTACCAAATCGCCGGACGGCAAAGAAGATTGGATTGTGTACCACGCCAAGTCCGAAGCAAACGGCGCATGCAGTGGCCGCAGCACACGTATTCAAAAGTTTACCTGGAAGCCAAATGGTACTCCGGATTTCGGGATACCTTTAGCCATTGAAACTGCCATTACAAAACCATCCGGGGAGTAAGAAATAGGGCGTTTATTTTCGTACCGGAAAAACAAAATTTTTAAAAATTCTTAATGCTATGAAGTATTCTTTCGCTTCTAAATTCCTGATTTTACCGCTTATTCTGGTTTACAGCTTTTTTATAAATCCCGAATCAGCTGATGCTCAATCCGGCGCAGCTACCAGCGGCCAGCAAAAGCTTACCTATCAAAATCCGGTATTTAATCATGATTTTCCGGATCCTAATCTGGTACAAGCCCCGGATGGCTATTTCTATTCGTATTCTACTCAGGCTAATTGGTCGAGGGATAATTTTGGCGGGCCTTTTATAACTCCGATTTTGCGCTCCAGAGATTTGGTAAACTGGGAGAAAGTAGGCGATGCGCTGACCAAAAAACCGGATTGGAAGGAAAAAGGCGGTATTTGGGCACCCGATGCGGTCTACTACAAAGGCAAATACTTCCTGTACTATTCTTTCTCTACCTGGGGCGACCCGAACCCAGGCATTGGCGTAGCTACTTCTGATAAACCCGAAGGCCCCTTTACCGACCATGGCAAGTTGTTTCTGAGTAAAGAAATTGGCGTAGATAATTCCATCGATGCATTTTTCTTCGAGGATAAAGGCGTACCGTACTTAGTCTGGGGCAGTTTTCACGGGATTTACGGCGTAGAGCTTTCCGAGGACGGTACCCAAGTAAAAGGCGAAAAATTTAAACTGGCCGGCACCGCTTACGAAGGTTCTTACATCCATAAAAAAGGCAAATACTATTATTACCTAGGCTCTACCGGCACCTGCTGCGAAGGCGAAAAAAGCACTTACGAAGTAAAAGTAGGCCGATCTAAAAAGTTTAAAGGTCCTTACCTGGATAAAAACAAGAAACCGTTGCTCGAAAATGGCGGCACCCAGCTCTTAAGTAAAAACACCGGCCCAACGGGCTTTGTCGGCCCCGGGCACAATGGTGATTTGGTAACGGACAAAGCCGGCCAAACCTGGATGCTCTACCACGGCTTCCGGAAAGACAGCCCGGAAACGGGCAGGGTAATGCTACTGGATAAAATTGAATGGAAAAAGAAGTGGCCGGTAATTAAAACAGCGCAACCATCCATAACGCCGCAAGAAGGGCCAGTTTTTTAAAATTTGTGGATTTTCAGCAAGCTATTATTCTTTCATAAGCCTTAATACTACTTTTTGCTGGTTGCTATCTTTGTTATGCAGGTGTAAGTAGTAGATTCCTCTGGTCGGCATGTGTTTAGAAAAATTAAACTCTAGCTGGCTGGTTGGTTCGCTTAATTTTAGTTCTCCTGTAGCTAAAGTTTGCCCCACTTCCGATACCAGCGTATATACTACCTCTCCTTGCCAGGCAGAGCCAGGATTTACCTGAACTTGGCCTATTGTAGTAGGCACAGGATAAGCTACCGCCAATATAGTACTGGCTATCGCGCGATTTTCTACTTTAAAACTTACGGTTAAAGGTGGGCCTGCCGTGCCGCCACTAGCCGCAGAGTAGGCCGTAGCCTTTAAAGTATAATTACCTGTAATGGGTGTCCAGTTGTTGTAGTTGCCCGTATTATCGCCGAATAAAGCATAGGGAGTTGTAGTTTCCGTAATGTTTCGGGTTTGCGCACCGCTTAAGCTAAATACCACGCGGCCGGTGGTGGCGGGGTTCGTGTTAGCCCGAATATTTAAATTTTTGACCAAGGCTAGGTTAATAACATCGTTGGCAACTAAATTTCGGATGGGCTGATCGGTTGTGGCATTCATCAAGGTAAAGCTTACCACCTGCGGTCCGGCAGGAGTAAAGTTAGCCGTAATACTTTTATTAACTGTCATGGTTATTGGCAAGGGATTGGTTGTTCCCGTGGCAGCACCAGACCAGCCAGTGAAGCGATAGCCACTGGCCGGCGTTGCCGTTAAAGTAACCGTAGTACCGCTGGGGTAACTGGTTTGATTAGGATTTTTAGTAACAGAGCCACCAGTCGTAACATTTACCTGCAAAGTATAAGTAGGAACCGGTTTTACGGTAACGGTTACAAGTTCTTCATCGGTTAAAACCGGCGAACCTGTATCGGTTACTTTTACAGTAAAGGGGAACGTGCCTGCCTGCGTAGGTTTCCAACTAAAAACTCCCGTGGTGGAATTAATAGAAGATCCGGTGGGGGGCTTAATTAAAGAATACATTTTAGTTTGGCTTGCATTTGCATCAGTGGCCGAAGCTGTAAAGCTTACAGTTTGGCCAACAGTAATGGTTTTGTTGCCAATGGGGTTAAGCACTGGAGCCGTATTGGGTTGTTCCCGGCGCATCAATGCTTCTAGGTAATAATACTCCGCAAAAATAATAGGTACATCTATTTCGGTTCCGGCGGGTTTGTGCCCGGTGCTATGCAGCAAGGTAAATCCCCGGTTTTGTTCTGCTGGTGAAATGTACTGGGTAGAAAGGGTGGTCATTATTTTATCGGCGGTAGCCAAATAACTACTGGCTTGCGTGCTGTAGGTGCTTAATTCGTACAGAGCAGACGCGATAATAGCAGCTGCAGAAGCATCGCGCGGCTCATTTGGAATAAGAGGTGCATCAAAGTCCCAGTAAGGTATTAAGTCAACGGGCAATCGTGGGTGATTTAGAATAAATGCGGCAATTTTTTCGGCGTGTTGCAGATATACCGGGTTCTTAGTTTCGCGGTAGCACATGGTGTAGCTATACAAGGCCCAAGCTTGGCCTCGAGCCCAAGCCGACGAACTACTATAACCCTGAAAAGTGTCTTTTTTTAGTACCTGGCCAGTATTGGCGTCATAGTCCACCACGTGCCAGGAGCTCCCATCCGGGCGGAAGTGGTTTAGCAAGGTGGTATTTGCATGCGATACCGCAATGTTATAATACGATATATCCCCGGTTAACCGGGTAGCCGCAAACAGCAACTCCAAGTTCATCATGTTGTCAATAATTACGGGGTATTGGAACAAGTTAGTACTATGATCCCAGGATCGGATACAACCTGTTTTTGCGTTAAACCGCGTAGCTAACGATTTTGCTGCTTGTATAATAGCATTGCGATACGTGGCATTAGGCTGAAGCCTATAACCAGTGCCGTAGCTGCAGTAAATTTTAAAACCTACGTCGTGGGTACCCGTGTCGTACTGCTCGGGGGCGAGTTTGGCGGTATAAGCTTGGGCTTGCGCTAACCAGAACGGGTCTTTGGTGTGCTCATATAAAAACCATAAGCTCCCCGGAAAAAAGCCACTAGTCCAATCTTTCGTAGCTACCAGCTTTAACGTGCCTGTAAGGGTGAGCGAACGCGGAATAAGTAAATCGGGCCGGTCGGGCGTTTGCGCTAAGGTAATTTCTTGAAGTAAGTGCCTGGTTTGGGTTTGTATGTGCCCAAACGCATTATCCACCGCTACTTGAGCATTACTAGTTAACCACCAAAATCCAAATACAAATAATAGAACTAATTTAACCCTCATAGTTTTATAGAATTATTAAGAACGAAAAAGATGAAAGTAAACTAAGGATACTTAGCTTATGCGAGATCATATTTTAGTGAACTCGTTATGGCTTGGGATTTCAGTTATTTTAAAATAAAGAGCGGTAAGCCTGTAAACATGAGTAAGCGTGTTCGCCTCTGCGTATTGCCGTGTAGATGTTGTAAAAGTAGATACTTAAGTAACCAGCTTTGTTACCCTTTGGGGCTAAGTATAGTGACTAGCCCAGAAGTTTACTCAGAAATAAATGGAGTTTATTGTAGAACGTAGAAGTAATTTTTGCGGACTCAAATGCGGTTATTTTATCTGGAATAGTTGGTAAACACCATAATTATGGTTGACACCATTTTTGATTTTAAAAAATATAGTATTAGTAAGCCAAGCAAAAGAGATAAAATTTGAAAAAAAGGTATAAAAATTGTTACTTAGAGTTTTGTTTAGCAAGCATGTAGCCACGTACAGCTTATAAGGTATCCCCCTTAATAAACGTTTACTAATGTAAAGGTGAATGGCTGGTTTTAGTGTGGTTGAAAAGTGCCGGAACGGTTGTTGTGTTTCAGAGGAATAATTGCCAGTTGATGCATTCCCGGTAGACGTAGAATTTAAATTAATAGCTCCATATACGTAAAATTAAAAATGAAAAAAGTAGTTAATTGTTTTAAAACTGCCGCTTTAGCTGCGGTACTCTTGGCTTCGTCGGCGGCTTATGCCACTACTGGTGTACCGGTGCAAGGATCGGCAAATTTAAAAGGGAAGGCTCTTATGGATAAAAGCGACTGTAATGCTTGCCATCAGATGGAAGTGAAAGTAGTAGGACCTTCTTTCAAAGACATTGCAAAAAAATATAGCGCTGATAAAACGGCTGTAAATAAACTTTCTGATAAAATTATTAAAGGTGGCGCTGGTAGCTGGGGCGATATCCCGATGGCACCGCACCCGCAAGTTTCTAAAGCCGATGCTTCTGAAATGGTAAAATATATTTTATCGTTAGCGCCGGCTAGTGGGGCTAAACCTGCTGCCAAAAAAAGCTAATCTAACGTAACAACAATTTTAAAAAGGCCGGTAACAAGTAGTTGCCGGCCTTTTTTATTGAATTTAATTATTGGGTTTAGCGGAAATATCCGGTGTTTTTAAGCATTTTAAAGTTACAACCTACAACAGGGTTTGCTTTTATTGAAACAAATTCGCTTTTATAAATTATGCCTTTGTTATACTTGCAACCTTAAACCAGGTATTAGCCTTGGTTTAATTACTGATTTTTTAGTAGGTTATGCCGGATTTTATAAATACCGGTAGTTTCGTGGATGGAGTAAATAAAATTTTTAAAATTTAACGCTCATTTTAATTCCTTGAGGGTAATCTGGCGTAAGCAAAGTTTAAAACGAATCCATCAGAAAAGCCGAACAAAGTGCTGCTACGATTCCCGGAGCAGAAAATAGATCTACCAATAATAAACTCATGCAAGAAGAAAATTTTGGTAAAATCCCGGATGGTACCGAAGTAAAGCTGTATACGCTTACTAATAAACAAGGTACGATAGTAAAAATCACCAATTACGGCGGCATTATCACACAAATTGTTACCCCGGACAAAAACGGACAAGCTGGCAACGTGGTATTGGGGTTTGATAACCTGGATACGTATTTAGCCGGACATCCTTACTTTGGTGCTATTGCCGGCCGTTGCGCCAACCGCATTGCCCAAGGCAAATTCACCCTGAATGGGCAAGAGTACACCTTAGCCATAAACAACGGACCGAATCATTTACACGGCGGTTTGCAGGGTTTCGATAAACAAGTGTGGACTGCCCAAATGCTGCGCGAGCAAAATGCTTTACAGCTAACCTACATTAGCCCAGATGGAGAAGAAGGCTATCCGGGTACCTTAACTACCATAGTTACTTATACACTTACGGAGGCAAATGAATTAAGAATAGACTACGAAGCTACTACCGATAAAGCCACCCCGATTAACTTAACCAACCACAGCTATTTTAATTTGTCGGCGGGGCAGGCCGAAGATGCTTTAAACCACGAGGTGTATATTCAGGCAGACCGGTACACGGTAATCGACGATAACTTAATTCCTACCGGAGAGTTACGGCCTGTAGCTGGTACGCCCATGGATTTCAACACCCCGCACACCATTGGCTCGCGCATTGCCGAGGTAGATGGCGGCTACGACCATAATTACGAGCTCACCAAAAAACAGGACGGTCAACTGGAATTAGCGGCCTGGGTATATGAACCATTAACCGGCCGGGTACTAGAGGCTTATACCACGCAACCGGGCATGCAGTTTTACTCTGGCAACTTCCTCGATGGCTCTTTAACTGGTCCGGATGGTAAAATTTTTAAAAAACACTACGGTTTTTGCCTCGAAACCCAGCATTTTCCCGATTCACCGAACCAACCCAGCTTTCCA
This sequence comes from Adhaeribacter swui, assembly GCF_014217805.1. Lineage (NCBI taxonomy): Bacteria > Pseudomonadati > Bacteroidota > Cytophagia > Cytophagales > Hymenobacteraceae > Adhaeribacter > Adhaeribacter swui. Next base: position 1,469,582 of record NZ_CP055156.1, on the reverse strand, counting down.
TCTGCTATCCTGAACCCTGGCGATACCTTTAAGCAATCCACTGTTTACCGGTTTCTGGTGCAGGATGAGGCCTAAGGTGCCTGGTTGTAAACAAGCCAAAAATCTCTGCGTAAACCAAGCTATTATCAGCCGTTCACTTTGGCTGCTAAATCTAAAACTATGATCAACGAGATAATTTTAAAATTTAAAGAACTTTACAAACAAGAACCGGTACTAGTGCGCTCGCCGGGTCGGGTAAACTTAATTGGCGAACATACCGATTATAACAACGGCTTTGTGTTACCGGCTGCCATTAATAAAGAAGTTTACTTTGCCGTGGCTCCTAACAACACGAACCTGTTCCGGGCCTACGCTTTTGATTTGCACGAGCAGGCCGAGTTTAGCTTACAGGACGTAAAAAAATCAGACATTGGCTGGGCTAATTACCTGTTGGGCGTAATCGCGCAAATGCAAGAAGCCGGTCACCAGTTATCTGGTTTTGATGTGGTATTTGGCGGCAATATTCCCATTGGGGCGGGTTTATCCTCTTCAGCAGCCATTGAGTGCGGACTAGGCTTTGCCTTAAATCACATCTTTAACCTAAACATCGAAAAGTTTGACCTGGTAAAAATGGGGCAGAAAGCCGAACACGAATTTGCCGGTGTGATGAGCGGTATTATGGACCAGTTTGCCAATACTTTCGGCAAAAAAAATCATGTGGTAAAACTCGATTGCCGGTCGTTGGAGTACCAGTATTATCCTTTTGATATTACCGATTACCGCATTGTGCTGTGCGATACGCAGGTAAAACATTCGCTGGCCTCCTCGGAATACAATACCCGCCGAAAAGAATGCGAAGCCGGCGTAGCCTTGTTGCAAAAATATTACCCCGAAGTACAAAGCCTGCGCGATGTTACCGAAGAAATGCTGGCTGCCCACGAAAGCGAATTTGAACCCATTATCTACAAACGTTGCCGCTACGTGGTGCAGGAAAATAACCGCGTAGAAGCGGCCTGCCAAGATTTAGAAAACAACGACCTAGCTGCGTTTGGGCAGAAAATGTTCGCATCGCACCAGGGCTTACAACACGACTATGAAGTAAGCTGCCGGGAGCTGGATTTCTTAGCTGATTTGGCACGGCAAGATGATTCGGTTTTAGGCGCCCGCATGATGGGTGGCGGTTTTGGGGGCTGTACTATTAACCTAGTAAAGCTAAGCGGCCTGGATGCCTTTACGCAAAAAATGACCACCGCCTACCAGCAAGAATTTGACGTAACCCTAAAAACCTACGTCGCCGAAATCGTAGACGGAACCGGTTTAGTTGGAAGGTTAGAAAGTTAGAAAGTTAGAAAGTTGGAAGGGTAGGAGGTTGCAGGTTGGGAGTAAAGAAAGCTCCCCTCCTTGGATAAGGAGGGGTTGGGGGTGGTTGACTATAGCAGTGGAAGATGCAAGAACGTAACCACAATCAGAAAAATTTAAAAATCTACTCCGCCAGAAACGCAACAACTTAAATCCTGCTAAAGCGGGCAATTGAATTAGGTGGGTAAACTTACTTTATTGGTATTAAACTCAGGAGAAAATAAAATTTTTAAAAATTTATAATATAGAGTTGCTACGGTTTAACATGAAGGGGTATTTGAGCAGTTAGAAGAGGATTCAGCGGAAGTCACCGCCCAGTTTACCACCCCCAACCCCTCCTAAAGCAGGAGGGGAGCTTTCTTTACATGTACCTAGTACCATTTTACCACTTCAATTATTTATCACTTTAATCCGTGGACCGTCGACCATGGACTGTTAACTATTAACTATCGACTAAAAACTAAAACTATGGCATTTGATTTAGCAGAACATCCGCACCGAAGATATAATGCACTTACCGGCGAGTGGGTTTTAGTGTCGCCACACCGGGCCAAACGGCCTTGGCAAGGCCAGCAGGAAGAAGTAGAAAAAGAAACCCGGCCGGCTTACGATCCAAAATGTTACTTGTGCCCCGGCAACGAACGGGCAGGTGGTGAGAAAAATCCGCCGTATACCGAAACTTTTGTTTTTAACAACGACTTTGGCGCTTTACAGGAAAACACGCCCACCGGCAGTTTCGAAAAAAGCGGATTGTTAAAAGCCGAAAGCGAGCGAGGTATTTGCAAAGTTATCTGCTTTTCGCCCCGCCACGACCTGACCTTACCCGATATGGCAGTAGCCGATATCCGGAAAGTAGTGGATCTCTGGCAAAACGAATACGAAGAACTGGGCAAACTCGACTTCATTAACTACGTCCAGATTTTTGAAAATAAAGGCATTATTATGGGTTGCAGCAATCCGCACCCGCACGGTCAAATCTGGGCGCAAAGCTCTATACCCGTGGAGCCGGCTAAAGAATTAGTTCAGCAGCAAAATTACTATAGTGCCAATAACCGCAGCCTACTCCACGATTATCTGGCCATAGAGCTGGAAGAAAAAAAACGCATTGTGGTAGAAAACGAGCACTTCGTAGCCTTAGTCCCATTCTGGGCGGTGTGGCCTTTCGAAACTATGATCGTGAGTAAGCGCCATTTCGGGAATCTGAGCGAGATGACCGAAGCCGAAAAAGATGCTTATGCCGATAGCATTAAGAAGTTAACCACCGTTTACGATAAGGTGTTTAACGTATCATTCCCGTACTCGGCGGGTATTCACCAAACCCCAACGGATGGGCAGGAACATCCGGGTTGGCATTTTCACATGCACTTTTATCCGCCTTTGCTGCGTTCGGCTACGGTTAAAAAATTTATGGTGGGTTACGAAATGCTGGGCAACCCGCAACGCGACATTACCCCCGAAACTGCCGCTGATCGTTTACGGAGTTTGGTGTAGTAAAACGATTTGCAGGAGAAACAGCCAGAAGATACAAGCTTGTTTGGTGTATCTTCTGGCTATTTTTTATGTCATATGGTTAGAATTAGTAGTTTGGTAAAAGGGAAAAAGTTAAAATTCCTGCTTAGCAGTAGAAAATTTAAAAAAATCAACCACCCCCAACCCCTCCTTATCCAAGGCGGGGAGCTTTTTTGCGATTAATAAATAGCATCAACCAGTTAGCAGAATCCATTTACAACCTGCAACTTGTAACCTGCAACTAATAACTTTCCAACCTTTTAACTTTTCAACCTTCCAACTCAATCAACCAAAACCGTCCGCTTCTCATTGTGGCTTTGCTGGGCTAGTTCTATGAGCTGAATGCCAAGCGCAGCTTCTTCGGGTTCTACTTGCAGTTCCTGGTCTAAGCGAATGGCTTCGTAAACGTTTTGGTAGAAACTAGGGAAGGAGCCGGGTAACGTTTCGATGGTGCCGGTAAAGTGTATGCCGTTTAGCTGCGTATTAAGCTTACCCCAATCCGCAGTAGGCTCCTGGCCCCAGGTAGGTCCGGTAGGTATTTGCCCTGCCTTTAAAGCTTCTTCCTGTGGGTCGATGCCGTATTTATGAAAAGAACCTTCGGTGCCGTTTAAAATATAACGCGGACCGGGTTCGCGCACCAGATAACTGGATTTGATGCTGGCTACCAGGTCCGGATAATGCAAGGTAATATCGTAGTAGTCATCAATCTTGCCTCCGGGGCGTTGCGTGCCTAAGTGCGCGGTAATGGCTTGCGGTTTGCCGAATAAAACCAAAGCCTGGTCGATCATGTGGGAGCCCAGGTTATACAATAAACCGGACCCAGGGCCGGTTTCTTCTTTCCAGGTGTTGGCTTCTATGTAATTCCGGAAACGGTCGTAATGGGCTTCGTAATACACGAGTTTACCCAGGAGTTTTTGCGTAACTATTTGTTGAATGGTGCGGAAATCGCCGTCCCAGCGGCGGTTCTGAAAAACCGTTAAAATGCAATTCTGCTCTTTAGCCAGCGTAATCAGTTCAGTTGCTTCCTGGGCTGTAACAGTAAAAGGTTTTTCCATTACCACGTGTTTCCCGGCGCGTAAAGCCTGCTGTCCCATTTCAAAATGTAGCGCATTGGGCGTGTTAATTACTACCAGCTCAATGCTTTCGTCTTGAATAAGCGCTTGAAAATCACGGACTACTTCTACTTCCGGGTACCGCAATTTCGACTTTTCGCTGCTGCGTTCCAGCACTTTGGTTAGTTTAAAGTGCGGACTAGCTGCCAGCAAAGGACCATGAAATACCAAACCAGACATGCCAAAAGAAGCTAAGCCCACCGTGATCGGGGCATTTTGAGAAGAAGCCATAAGTTGCTGCAACTTGTTTTACCGGAAAATTCAAATATACAAGCAAAGCCAGAGGAAGCAATGTTTTGTAAGATTTTCTTGAATGGTAAGATTATTTAGATTTGATTTTAGTACATCCGCAGAAGATGAGAATTAATGGAGCGATGATAGCGAGGATAGAAATAAAAATTTTTAAAATTTTCTGATTCTAGCGACTTCTCTCTGGCCAGTGTTGGTTTAATTTCTTAACCATCCGGATTTCAAATCCGAGTGCTCTGTAAAATGAAATAACAAATCCCGTTCAGCTTTCTTAATTCTGAATAAACGGCACTTAACCATTACTAGAAACTGCAAACAGGAACATGAAAAACTAACCCCGGTAAGTTTTATAACTTACCGGGGTTAGCTTAAAATATAAAAATCCTGATACTTGTGTCCTGATACTTGCGCCTAGAATTTACTAGTGTCTAGTAGGCTCGGGCAAAATGCACGCGACGGCCAGAAGGTTTACCGGTTAAAATACAAGTTCCTTCTTCGGCTTCGGCATCCAGGGCAATGCACCGGATGGTGGCTTTGGTTTCTTCTTTAATGCGCTCTTCCGTTTCAGGGGTGCCATCCCAGTGGGCTAATACAAAACCGCCTTTGGTATCCAGCACGTTTTTAAATTCTTCGTACGAATCTACTTTGGTAATGTGCTCTTCCCGGAACTGGAAAGCTTTCTGGTAAATGTTCTCCTGAATTTCATTTAACAAATCAGCTACTTGTGCATCTAAGTTTTCGAGCGGATAAGTGGTTTTAACTTTGGTATCGCGGCGGGCTACTTCGGCGGTGCCATTTTCCAGATCGCGGGCGCCAATGGCAATACGTACGGGTACGCCTTGCAGCTCGTACTCGGCAAACTTCCAGCCCGGCTTCTGGGTATCGCGGTCGTCAAACTTTACGGAAATGCCGCGCACTTCTAAAGCTTGCTTTATCTGTTTGGCTTTTTCCGAGATTTGAGCCAGTTGCGTTTCGTTAAAAAATACGGGAATAATTACTACTTGGATCGGAGCCAGCATAGGAGGTAATACCAGGCCATCGTCATCGGAGTGGGCCATAATCAAAGCGCCCATCAAACGGGTGCTCACACCCCACGATGTTCCCCAAACGTATTCTAAGCCGCCTTCTTTCGTCGCAAATTTTACATCAAAAGCTTTCGCAAAATTCTGACCCAGGAAATGCGAGGTGCCGGCTTGTAAGGCTTTGCCATCCTGCATCATGGCCTCAATGCAATACGTTTCCAGGGCACCAGCAAAACGTTCGTTCGGGCTCTTTACGCCGCGTACAACGGGCACGGCCATGTATTTTTCGGCAAACTCGGCGTATACGCCCAGCATTTGTTCGGTTTCCGCAATGGCTTCCTGGGCCGTGGCGTGGGCAGTATGGCCTTCCTGCCACAGAAACTCTGAAGTGCGTAAAAACAAGCGCGTGCGCATTTCCCAGCGTACCACGTTGGCCCATTGGTTTAACAACAGCGGTAAATCGCGGTACGATTGAATCCAGTTTTTGTACGTATTCCAGATTACCGTTTCGGAAGTTGGCCGCACAATTAATTCTTCTTCCAGTCTGGCGTCCGGATCCACCACAATACCGCTGCCATCTTCGGCGTTTTTAAGGCGGTAGTGCGTTACTACGGCGCATTCTTTGGCAAAACCTTCTACGTGGTTGGCTTCTTTACTGAAGAAAGATTTAGGAATAAACAAAGGGAAATAAGCATTGCTATGACCGGTTTTCTTGAACATGTCATCCAGAATGCGCTGCATCTTTTCCCAAATGGCATATCCGTACGGTTTAATTACCATGCAACCCCGTACCGGCGAGTTCTCGGCTAGGCCAGCTCTTTTTACTAACTCATTGTACCACAGGGAGTAATCTTCGCTTCTTTTCGGTAAGCTTTTGCTCATTTTTCTATTATTTTTCGTATATTTGTATTGGAAAATTCGTAGTTATTTGGTACGAGATTTGACAATTAAAATAATATATCAAATCTGCTCAAAATTACGTTAAATTATAATAAAGCCAACCTTTAACGGGCGGCTGTTTAAATTTTGTACTAAGAGTTATAGCCCCTATACCATGAAATACTTACATAAACTAACGTTGGTACCATTGGCAACCCTCCTGCTGGCAGGTTGCAGTGGGCCTACTGCCATTCAGTCATCTACCGAAACGGATGATTTATATTATGCTTCAACGGATAAAACCGTTTTTGCCAGCAAACCTACGGCGGCTGTAACCGAAAATAATGTAGCTACGGAAGCGAATACAAATACCAACAGCGACGAAGTAGCTAATCCGGAATATTCGGGTACTACTAACAATAACCGCAGCAACAGCAGTTCGTACAGCGATTACGATTATTACTCCGAAGATTATACCTATGCTTCGCGGATTCGTCGGTTTAACAGCCCGTACCGGGGCATGTCTTATTACGATTTTGCCTACACCGATCCGTATTGGTACGGTTCTGGCTTTAATGCTTACAATCCATTCTACGATCCGTTCTCCTATGGTTATGGTTCGGGCTTTTACCGTCCGGGCTTCTATACAGGTCTTTCTTTAGGCTTGGGCTTTGGTAATCCGTTTTTCTCGCCTTATGCAGGTTATGGCGGATTTTACAATCCGTACGGCTACTATGGCGGCGGCCTTTTCTCAGGTTATCGTAATGGGTTTTATAACGGCTATTACAATGGGTTCTATAACGGCTTTTATGCCAATGGCGGCAACTACGATCGTTATCCTACTAACTTTCGGCCACGGAATTATGGCCCACGCCCAGAGCGCAGCGTAGTGCCTACCGATCGTAATACAGCCGGTAATCGTGTAACGCCTAATACGGGTAGCCGGGTAGGTGATAATACTGGTGGTCGTCCGGCTCGTATTGTGAGCGGTGGTGGCTTAATCGCGCCTAATACTGGTACTGGTAGTGGCTCTCGCGTTGGCGATAATTCCGGAACAACTACGCAGCCGCAAGGCCGGGCGGTACGGGGTGCTCGTACCGGGGTTGTTAATCCGGTAGATGCTGGTTCGGTAATTACGCCAAACAACAACCAGCCAGCGCGGGTAGGTACCGACAATGCCAATATCTACCGGCCATCTACGCGTCCGGTTCGTCGGTTCGAAGGCACCATCTCGAATGAGCCTGCCCCAACCCCACCTAGCTTCCCGGCCGAAACGCAACGGCAAAGTCGGCCAGCACGGGTAATTGAATCCCGGCCACGGACTTTTGAAACCACGCCGCGGCAGGATATCTTCCGTTCGCAGCCTGCTCCACGCAACAACGATTCCTGGAGCCAGCCAAGCCGGTCTTCTTTCCCATCTGGGGGTGGCAGTAATGGTGGCGGCGGCAGCAGCGGTGGCGGCAGACCCAGACGTAATTAATTTCCTACTGATTTAAAATGAAGAAATATAGATTTTTAATAGCCGGCTTAATCTTTTTAAGCTGGACAGGGAAGGTATCGGCCCAAACCGAGGTCGATGCCCTCCGTTATTCCCGCACCGATTTTGGTGGTTCGGCTCGCATGCAAGGTATGGCGGGGGCGCAAACAGCTTTAGGGGCAGATATTTCTACGATATCGGGTAACCCGGCTGGTTTAGGCTTGTACCGCCGTTCCGAAATTTCTTTTACACCAGGTATTAGTTTATCCGGCAGCGAAAGCCGGTTAAATGGCAGTACCAGTGCTACGGATCAGCGCAATATTTTGAATATCCCTAGTTTAGGTATTGTTTTTACGAAACGTAAATCCGATACCGACGAAAGTGACTGGCGCTCGGGTGCCTTTGGTATTGGCTTAACCCGCTTGAACAATTTTCAGAACCGGTTTAGCTACGGTGGCCCCGTTGATCAAACCCGGTCTATGGTACAGTCGTTAGGAGAAACAGCTATTGCCAACCAACGCACCGAAGCTGACCTGGATGCAGAATATGACAACGGCATTAATACTTTAGAAGGCTTAGCTTATTCTACGTACTTAATCGGGGTAAATAAAATTCCTACTAATCCAAATAATCCCAATTCGCCAACTCAGGAAGAAATTTACGTAGAGTCGCAGGGGAATTTAAGACAGAACGAAACCATAACCAGCAAAGGCGCACAGAACCAATGGGACTTTTCGTACGGAGCCAGTTACCGCGATAAGTTGTACCTGGGGGCTTCGGTTGGCCTTACTACGGTGCGCTACAACCAGACGCGCGTTTACCAGGAAGTGGATGCCGATGCGAATACTGATTTTCAGGATTTAACCTTAAGCGATGAGTTTACTACTACCGGTTCGGGTATAAATTTAAAAATTGGGGTAATCGTACGGCCAGTGGATGCGGTGCGTATTGGTTTATCGGTGCAAACGCCAACGTTCTATACCTTGCGCGATCAGTACACCACTTCTATGGCAACTACTTTTGGCGGTTCTACGCCAGGTAACTATAATGCTAGTGTTGTGCCCGGCGATTTTGAGTATACTTTAACTACGCCCATGCGGGCCAATGGGGGAGTTGCTTTTTTTGCCGGTAAAAACGGGTTTATATCCGCAGATGTAGAATACGTAAATTATGGCGGCGCCCGCTTAAATAACAGCAACGGTGCTGATGCTTTTTCCGGTACCAACGATATTATTAAAAATACCTACCAGTCTACCTTAAATTTCCGGGTAGGCGGTGAGTACCGGTATAATGTTTTCCGGGTAAGAGCGGGCTATGCGTTGTACGGCGATCCTTATAAAAGCAGCGCTTACGACCGCGATAAAAGATACATTACGGCTGGCGTAGGTATTAAGCAGGAAAATCACTTTTTTGATTTAGCGGTGGTAAACTCCCGGTACAACAGCGTGTATTCGCCTTATTCTTTAATAGATAATTTGCAACCCGTAGTTAATTCCGAAAATACAACTAACAGCGTGTTATTTACCGTTGGGTTTAATTTTTAAAAATTTAATTATTTAAAAAAGCGCGGCTCTGATTTACCGGAGCCGCGCTTTTTTTTGAGTATTTTGAAAACGGGCTGCACCTTGATTTACTTACTTCTCTACTTTTAATTCAAATCTTAAAGAATCCTGCGTTCTGAAAACTTCGCTGATGCGGAGTACCGCCATTTTATTCTTTCTGGTTCTAAAGGCTAACACATCATTCACTTTTAAATTTTCCGCTCTGGCTTGCCCCGGAGCAGAGGGATAGGCATTTTTTATTTTAGTAACATTATTAATTTCATTAAAACCTTCAAGGGTTAATGCGGTTCGAACTAAGGAATCTCCTTTTATTAAACTTAAACTAGGTTTTTGCGTGCCGATGTTGTTTAACACAAAATCAATATTAGCGCTTTGCTCGTTTATCGCGTAGGTCGGGAAAGCAGTACCAGTTGCCGATGCAAAAGTATAAAGGCTGACTGGCACAACTAAAGGATTAACCCGGATAAGCAGCACATTACTATAGGTGTAGTAAGTTGATTGATATGTATTAGCCGTGCTCGTAGTTCTGATGCGGACAGATCTCGTATAAGTTTTATTATTACTATCAGTTACGGTAAAGTTCCAGGTTTCCCGACTAGCTAAATTACGGGGCGTATAAACTACCGGCATCGAAAATGATTTGGTTTCTGGGGCTAAGGTAGAATCTAAATAAATCATCTCATACTTCTTATCAGGAGTGGCGGCGGTATCGTAGTTGAGAGTTACCAAAAATTTAGTTAAGCTCACGTTTTCGGCGGGAGCCTGGGCGTACACGCCCGTAGTAACTGACGCACCACCCGGCTTGGTAATATTTTCCGAAACGTAATTCTGATTGGTACTGGAAACCAACTGCAGCACCGTAGGCGCTTCCGGTTCGTTGTTACAGGCAGTAACTAAAACCGTAAAAAGCAATAAGAAAATCGGGGCAAACGTAGAATTAAAATTTTTCATCATGTAAGTACCAGGCAAAATATGTGTTCTTAGAACGAATCAAAATTACTTATTCTGTATACGATTTGATACTAACCTTCATTATAATTTAAAATTTGGTTCAGCGTTCTGGTTACTACTTATTGGTGAGAGGGAATAGTTTCGTGTAAAACCGGTAACTTTGCATCGTTAATTTTTAACTGTCTTATGCGTATACTTTTTTATAAACATTTCTCTTTTTTACTTCTTATTTGGCTGTTCTCCGGAGCGGTAAATGCCCAGCAAAAACAAAAAATTACTTTAGAAGATATCTGGCAGCAAAACACCTTTGCTGCTAAAACAGTGAGTGGTGTAGATTGGGCTAAAGATGGACGTTACTATACCTCCATGGTAGCCAACGACCAAACCAATGCTACCGATATTATCCGCTATAACGTTACCAACGGCCAACCGGTAGCTATGGTAGTAGCCGGGAAAGATTTAAAAGTAGCGGGTAGCGATAAGCCCATTGATTTTGAAGAGTACACCTTTAGTGCCGACGAGCAGAAGATACTTTTTGCGACCGAAACCGAACCTATTTACCGGCATTCTTCGCGTTCCGAGTATTACGTGTACGATGTAAAAACTAAAACTCTCCGGCCTTTAAGTAGCAAAGGAAAACAGCTTTTTGCTACCTTTTCGCCGGATGGTAGCCGGGTAGCCTTTGTGCGCGATAATAATTTGTTTTACGTAGATTTAGCCAGCAACCAGGAAAAGCAAATTACCACCAACGGCGAGCGCAATAAAATTATAAACGGCGGCACGGACTGGGTGTACGAAGAAGAATTTAGTTTTGCCAAAGCTTTTTTCTGGTCACCGGACGGATCTAAAATTGCTTTTTATACCTTCGACGAGAGCCAGGTAAAACAATACACGCTGCAAATGTGGGGTCCTTTGTACCCGCAGGATTATACTTTTAAATATCCTAAGGCCGGCGAGGCAAACTCGGTAGTAACTATTTCGGTAGTAGATTTAAATTCCAATAAAACTACCCGTCAGGATATTGGCACTGAAACCGATATTTACATTCCGCGCATTGGCTGGACCGAAACGAAAGATTTGCTTTGGATTCAGCGCATGAACCGTTTGCAAAATACTTTGGAAATACTGCACGCCAACGTAAACACCGGCAAGACTACGGTTGCGTTACGCCTCACCGACAAAGCTTATATTGAGATTACAGACGATTTAAAATATTTAAAAAACGGGAAGCAGTTTATTATTTCCAGCGACAAAGACGGCTACAACCACTTGTATTTGTATGATATGCAAGGCAAACAACAGCAGCAACTTACCAAAGGCAACTGGGACATAACCGATGTAGTAGGTGTTGACGAAAAACAAGGTTTGGTGTATTATATAGCCGCCGAAGTATCGCCGATGGAAAAGCAACTATACAGCGTAAACCTGAAAGGTAGCAACAAAAAACGGTTAACCATAGCCAAAGGCACGCACCGGATCAGTATGAGTCCGGATTTTACGTACTACCTCGATTACCAGAGCACCGCCAACACTCCGCCGGTAGTAAGTTTGCACGCCGCTCCCAGCGGTAAATTAGTAAAAACCTTAGAAGAAAATACTCAACTGAATGCCAAATTAAAGCAGTTTGATCTATCGCCGTTGCAGTTTATCTCGTTTAACACCAGCGAAAATGTAAAACTGAATGCGTATGTAATTAAGCCCAGCAATTTCGACCAATCTAAAAAATATCCAGTATTGATGTTTGTGTACGGCGGTCCGGGTAGTCAGCAGGTATTGGATACATGGAATAGTGGCAATTACTTCTGGTTTCAGATGCTGGCGCAGCAAGGCTATATTGTGGCTTGCGTAGATAACCGGGGTACAGGCGGGCGCGGAGCCGCTTTCCGGAAAATTACCTACGCCAACTTAGGCCATTACGAAACTATCGACCAGATAGAAGGCGCCAAGTATTTCGGGAATTTGCCTTACGTAGATAAAAACCGGATTGGTATTTGGGGCTGGAGTTTCGGGGGTTACATGACCTCGTTGGCTTTAACCAAAGGCGCCGATTATTTTAAAACTGGTATTGCCGTGGCACCCGTTACTAACTGGCGCTATTACGATAATATCTACACCGAACGTTATTTAAAACGGCCACAAGAAAACGCTGCTGGCTACGACGAAAACTCGCCGGTAACGCACGCAGATAAATTAAAAGGCAAGTATTTGCTCATTCATGGTACCGGCGACGATAATGTGCATTTCCAAAATGCCGTAGCCATGGAAGATGCGTTAATTGCAGCCAACAAACAGTTCGATTCGTTTTATTACCCCAACCGCAACCATGGCATTTCCGGCGGCAATACCCGCCTGCACCTATACACCATGATGACTAACTTTGTGCTGAAGAACTTGTAAGGGAAATTGGTGAATTTTTAAAAATTTTACTTTTTATTAACGGAAAAGCCATTTTGAGGATGATTTTTAGTCTTGTTCTCGGAATGGCTTTGCTGTTATGCTGGAATTCAAAACTTGTCTTTACAGCATTTAATTATCATCTACTACTAAGGATTATTTAATAATGATTGCTCCGGCATTAAAAAGCCACAAAATTCTACTAATTCTCCTGATCGTATTTGGGATTATTTACGGACTTATATCGCTGGTTAATCATTATAACTTCCGCACGTATGCGCTTGATTTAGGTTTGGTAAACCATGCTATTTATGATTACGCGCACTTCCGGGTGAATTACTCTACCTTATTGGTAGATGCTGCTCCTATGAATTTTCTGGGGTCGCATTTTACCTTATTGCCCTTGCTGTTCTCGCCTTTGTACTGGTTGCTGGGTTCCTACACGTTATTAGTCGTGCAAATTGTGGCAGTTTTGTTTGGGGGTGTGGGTATTTACGTTTATTGCCGGCACCGCTCTTCCAGCCCGACTATGCCGTTGTTAGTTACGGCTCAGTTTTTTTTTATGTGGGGAATTTACTCGGCCCTGGCTTTTGATTACCACGATAATGTGGTAGGGGCCATGTTGCTACCTTGGTTCTTCCATTACTTCGACCAGAAAAAATATTGGTTGGCTTCCGCGTTTTTTGGGCTACTAGTTATCAGTAAAGAAAACATGGCTTTATGGGGCGTTTTTATTGCGGTGGCTTGCCTGGGTAAATACTTCCCTGATAAATCTGCCCGGAAAGTAGCGTTGAGTTTAGCCGTTATTACTACCGCTTACTTTATCATAGTTACTTCGGTAATTATGCCGGAATTAAATACTACCCATCGCCAGTTTGCCCAATTAATCCGGTACCAACATTTAGGAAATTCTTTTGGCTCTATTGTTCAGTATTTATGGCAACACCCGGAAGTTATTTATTCGCATTTATTTTTAAATACTACCGGTAATCCTAAGTTCAATTATATCAAGGCCGAGTTATACGGGATGATTTTGCTTTCCGGTGGCGTATCTTTCCTTTTCCGGCCCTGGTATTTGTTTTTATTATTGCCAATTTTCGCCCAGAAATTATTGACCCACGATTTTACTTTGTGGGGCATTAATTACCAATATTCCATTGAGTTTGCCCCGGTATTGGCCTTGGCTACCTTCGAAGCCTCGACTAAGTTTAAGCCGGTTTTTCAAAAAAGATATTTAGTGGCCTTTCTGGTGCTTACTTTAGCGGCTACCAGCGTTACTTTAGTAAAACGTAAATCGAAATGGTTTATAAAACCTTTGGTGCAGTTTCAAAGGCGTATGCATTACCGTTCACTTTTCGACCGGGAAAAACTACATGCGATGTTGCAACTGATTCCCAAACAGGTTTCCGTAAGTGCTTCCTCTTGTTTAACTCCCCGCTTAGTAGAACGAGAAAAATTGTATCATTTCCCGGTAATCCGCGATGCTACGTATATTGCCTTGGTTAAAACAACGGAAGAAGGAACCTACCCGCTTACTCCCGCCGCTTATACCCAGAGCATAACTCAACTCCGGCAAAACTCAAATTTTAAAATTATTTACGAAGACGAGCAAGCAATTGTATTTCAGAAAATAAAGATGTAACGCAGTTTCCAATTAAATCAGAGAAGCTGACTCAAGCCTTATGGATTTAGAAATTTAGTTTTCTGCTGCAGCAATATATATAGCATTTATCCTCCCCCTACCCCCTCCAAAGGGGGACTTATCTTCTGCTGATTAAATCTAAAAGTTCATGTTACTAATTCATCAATTAACAAATTCAAAAATTTCCTAAAGGCAGAAAGACAAACATCAACCGTAGCTAAGCGTTACTGACACCAGTTTGGCTATTGAGGGCCTTCTAAGGTTCCGGATCTGCGCAGCAGAATTCCGAGGTACGAGGAAAGGAAGCTTAGACAGCCCGAAAGAGCCAAATGAGGCCCGCCGGCCATGAGGCAAACTCAGCCCGTTCAAATACGTTGGGACCAGTAAATGGAGACGGGAACCGGCTCCAAGTAATATCAGTAAGTACCTGGTCGAAAATAAATATTCATTCCGGTCGCTGCTTTAATAAAAAAAACAACCACCCCTGCCCCTCCTAAACTTAGGAGGGGAGCTTTTACCCCAACTTGTCCTGTATATTTTAATTTGTCTACTTACTTAGAAAAGTAAATTTTAAAAAAAAGTTACAAATTCCCCGTTCTACCCCCATCAACCGGAATATTAATCCCATTAATATAACCTGCTGCCGGACTAGCCAGAAAAGCAGCAGCAGCAGCCACTTCCGCGGAGCTACCAAAACGCTTAGCCGGAATATTTGCCAGCATTTCCGATTCTATTTGTTCGATGCTTTGCCCGGTTTTCTCTGCTTTAGTTTGGATAAGCGAAGTATGGCGGGCCGTAACCGTAGCACCAGGCAATACATTATTAACCGTAATGCCAAACGGCCCTAATTCCAACGATAACGTTTTAGCCCAGTTAGCCACGGCTCCCCGGATGGTGTTAGACACTCCCAAGCCCGGCAATGGCTGTTTTACTGACGTAGAAATAATATTAATAATACGGCCGTATTGGGCTTGTTTCATGAGCGGCGCTACAGCTTGCACCAAAATATGATTACAGATTAAATGGTTACTAAAAGCTTGTTTAAATTCATCTAAACCAGCATCTATAATCGGTCCGCCGCTAGGGCCGCCGGTATTATTAACTAAAATATGCACCACTGGTTTTGTAGCTACATAAGCTTTTATTTTTGCGGCCAGATCATCCGGGTTCGAAAAGTCGGCGCATATATAATCGTGTTGCTGACCGGTGGCTCGGTCAAGTTCCTGCAAAGTAGCTTGTAATTTTTCTTCGTTGCGGGCCACCAAAGCTACCGAAGCGCCCATTTGAGCCAGTTCTACCGCAATGGCTTTGCCAATGCCCTGCGTGCTGCCGCACACAATCGCTCTTTTTTGACTTAAATTTAAATCCATGGCCGTTTATACGTATGGTTTTTAAAATTTGATAGTTATGCCGTAATCGAAAGGTAGGTTTTTACAATAGCAGCTTCCGGATTTTGCGCCTCCGGGCCATACACATCAAAGTCGGCAGTGTATTTTCGGTTTTGGGTATGCTGCCAGATGTAATGCCAGGTTTGCCCTACACAATCAGGTAATTTGCCTTGCGAGGTGTATACCTGGTAATTAGCCGCCGGAATAGGTATACCGCTTAAGCCGTCCGGAATATTTTGCAGGGATTGTACTTTACAACCTAAAACCGTAGTGTAAGGACCCTGGTAGTCGCTTTCGTAATCGGTGTAGACGCAATAAAGATCATTATTTACTTTATCCGGGATTTGGCTTATTATATTTTGATTGAAAAACCGGCTCCACAGCGCACCAATATCTGCCTGAGCCTGGCCGTTTGCATTAGCTGTTCTAACCGAAATACCAATTATATAAAATTCATCCAGAACCGTAGTTTCAAATTGCATGTGCTAATTTTTTAAATTTTTCGATTTTTATAGAAGCTGCAAGCTGGTTCAAAGCTCTTTATTTTTCTGTTATCCTCCTATAGTAGCTCTCATTTATAATAGATTTAACTGCACAAGTTATGTAAGCGGCTTGCTTATTGGGAAATTGGATAGTTTAAAAGTGACGCTTATCTTAGTTGTAAATTACTTAAAGCTAATTTTTTCGTAGATTACCTGCAGCGAATACCTAATAACGATTAATACCTATGATCAGACCGTTGAATTTTCGTACCTGGATTGAAGAGCACCGCCATTTGTTAAAACCACCGGTAGGCAACGCCCAGGTTTTCCAGGATAATAAAGATTTTATTGTGATGGTAGTAGGCGGCCCTAATGCCCGCAAAGATTACCATTACAACGAAGGCGAAGAGTTTTTTTACCAGCTCGAAGGTGATATTGTACTCAAAATAATTGAAAACGGCAAACCCGTAGATATTCCGATCCGGGAAGGCGAAATATTTTTGCTACCCGGCGGTACACCACATTCTCCCCGTCGGCCAGCCAATACGGTTGGTTTAGTAATGGAACGGTACCGTCGCGAAGGCGAACAAGATGGTTTCTTGTGGTTTTGCGAAAATTGCGGCACCAAGCTCTACGAAGAGTATTTAGTTGTAACTGATATTGTGCAGCAGTTACCGGTAGTTATGAATAATTTCTTTGCCAACGAGGAGCACCGGACCTGTAAAAACTGCGGCACCGTTATGGAACCACCAGTAAAGAAGTAGCAATTATCAGGTAGTAAGTAGTATGTAACACGACAAAAATGTCAGGTTTTTTAAGCCTAAAACCATCCGGTGTAATTATTGTTATGAAAAGCAGGTACTAGGGTTATTGTCCGGATATTTCTATCCTGATACCTTTGTACTGATACTTATATTTAAAGAAAATGAAAGTTGAATTAAAGCGTGTCGATAATGCCTTCCATTTTGAGGCGGTAGGAGCAGCGGGCGTACCCGTAAATATAGATGCTAATCCCGAAGTTGGCGGGAACAATGCCGGCGCCCGCCCCATGGAAATGATATTAATGGGTTTAGGTGGTTGCAGCGCCATTGATATTACCTTAATTTTAAAAAAACAAAAGCAGGAAATCACGGATTTTCGCATTCACATTGATGGCGACCGGGAACCAAACGTAACGCCTTCTGTTTTCACCAACATTCGCATTCATTATGCCCTATCTGGTAACCTGGATGAGCAAAAAGTAAAGCGCGCTATTGATTTATCGATGGATAAATACTGCTCCGTTACGGCTATTTTAAATAAAACCGCGCAAGTTTCGTATACCTTCTCGATTAACGCGGTTTCGGTAGAAGTTTAGTAATTTTTGTTTCTTTCTGAATGGCTCTATAAGGGTATTCAGAAAGAAACTTTTGTTTTGCTATTACTGGAGCTTTGCAAGACGCTAGGCTCTTTCTCTGGTGCAAGTTTTCAAACTCGTACCTACCAATAAAGTAAAGTCTGTGACTTTACTCTGGCTTTAGCCTGAACCCGCCTCGGCTTTAACTAGCTGCTAAAAAGTAAATTTTTAAAAATTCAGTATTCTACCGTACTTCTTTGGAGTCTGTTTCAGCCTCCAGGCGTTGGCGCTATCTAGCTTGACAAGTAACCATTTTGCTTCGTGGCCGACGGACCTCGTTTGGCTCTCTCGCACTCGCTAGAATCCCTTTCCTCGACTCCGTCTGCGGAATACTGTGCACTAGAACCCAAGATTCGCAGAACCCGGAAGGCCCTCAACAGCCAAATTAGTATCAGTTTTTATTTTTGCGGTTTATAGCTGGGCAAAATGATCGATAAAGGCTTTGGCGAAATCGGAGGCAGTAAGATTGCTGTTTAAGTTTTTTCGTAGCGGATTAAATAGGCCAACCATGGGCAGTGGGTGGATAAGATGGTAAAAGGGCCGGCTAAGATCCTGCGAATTAGCCAGAGCAATAAATGTTAAATCTTTCTCCGGAATTTTTACCAGTAACGCTGAGTAGCCGGTCCACCAGCCGGTATGCCAGAGTAGTTTCACACCTTTGTAATAGGTTACGTACCAGCCCAAGCCATATTGGATGGATTTTCCTTTAACTGTTTCAAAAGGTGTAAAAATTTGCTGCCAGGTAGCTGCATTTAAAAATTTTTGTTCGTCCAGAGCATTCGAGTAAGTGGCTAAATCTGAAACCGTGCTCATCATGCCAGCCGCCGGGCCAAAGCCATACGTAAACTGAACTGGCACCAAATGCTTTTTCTGCCAATCGTAAGGCTTGGCCACTTTTTGCTTAAATAATTCTTTGTCGTACCCGGTTAAATTAAAATTAATACTATCATCTGTGCTCGGAACAGTATTTTTTAAATTTAAGGGTAGAATAATATTTTGAAGAAGTAAGTTGCCGAATGACTTTCCCGATGCTTTTTGAATTACTTTTCCCAGCTCCTGGTACCAACTGCCATTATACCGGAAAGTATAGCCGGGTTTAAACCCATTCCAGGTATTTCCCATAGCCGTATGGGTTAGCAAATGTTTTACCTTTATTCTTTCGTCGCTGCCCCAACGGGCACCCAGATTAATGTCGTATTTGGCAATAGGATCATCTAAACTTACTTTACCGGCTTCTACTAACTGCATCAGGATAATAGAACCGAAAGTTTTAGTAAGTGACGCAATTTGGTAAACGGTATTTTCATCGGGTGCAATTTGCTGCTCTATATCCGCGTAACCTAACCCTTTTTTCCAAACTAAGTGTTTGTTGTTTACTATCCCCACAGAAATGCCCGGAATATGGTACCGCTGGCGCAAAGTTTCCAGCTTTTGCTCAAAAGCGTTCACGTTGTTTTCTTGCCAAATGCTATTCTGGCGAATAATAGGCTTAATAGAATAGTCGTGCGCCTGAATCGGGTACGAAGAAAGTAATACCAACAAGCTTATAAAAAGCACGTTACCAGATAGGGCAAACCGGCATAATCTTAAGAAGTAGAGCATGGTAAAAATAAAATTTTAATTTTTTATTTTTAACTTAAGTTGCTACAATATAACTATTTACAATTAGTTTCTTTCTCGTTGAAAATTCTCTTTTTACTAATCAGAGAAAGAGCCGCGATAGAGTAACAATTACCAGTTTGGTGATGGAGGCATTCTGGGTTCTGCGAACCTGTGATTCCGGTGTGGCGCTGAGGTGCATTCCGTAGTGGAGTTAGGAAAAGAGAAAACAAGAAATGCCATAACTCATTCCCTGTTCTTAGCTTGTACTCAGAAAAAGGAACAACCAAAGCTCACCGGCCACGAGGCAAAACGAGAAGCTAACATTTATCTGTTATTCTCTGCTAACAGTCAGAATCTTTCAGGACGACAGTTTGGGAAAGGAATGACACTTAGCACCCGGAAGACCCATTTTGGGAAAAATTAAACGATTTAATTATTACGATAATTTCGTTTCGTCGCGGCCAGCGCGGTTGGTGGTGTTGCCAGTATTCGGGTTGGCAATGGAGTCCCGCATGTCGGTATCGGCTTGGATGTTGCGCATTTTATAGTAATCCATAATACCCAAGTTGCCCGACCGGAAAGCATCGGCCATGGCTTTCGGAATTTCGGCTTCGGCTTGCACTACATTGGATTTGGCCTCCTGGGTACGGGCGCGCATTTCCTGTTCTACGGCTACGGCCATAGCGCGACGTTCTTCGGCGCGAGCCTCGGCTACCTTTAAATCGGCGTTGGCCTGGTCAATTTGTAATTTGGCGCCAATGTTTTCTCCGATGTCTACATCGGCAATATCAATCGACAAAATTTCGTAAGCTGTACCGGCATCCAGGCCTTTTTGTAAAACCAATTTGGAGATTTTATCGGGGTTTTCGAGTACTTCTTTGTGCGATAAGGACGAACCAATGGACGTTACAATGCCTTCACCCACCCGGGCCAGAATTGTTTCTTCGCCGGCGCCACCCACTAATTGCGCAATATTAGCCCGTACGGTAACCCGCGCTTTGGCAATTAACTGAATGCCATCTTGGGCTACGGCGGCTACGTTGGGGGTATTAATTACCTTGGGGTTTACCGAAGTGGTTACAGCTTCAAATACATCGCGGCCGGCTAAATCAATGGCCGTAGCTTGTTTAAAAGTAAGCGGAATATTGGCTTTATCTGCAGAAATTAATGCTTTAATAACAGTAGGCACGTTGCCACCAGCCAGGTAGTGCGTTTCCAGTTCGCTGCCGGTAATCTGTAAACCAGCTTTGGTGGCCGTAATCAAAGAATTCACAATTAAGCTGGGCGGCACTTTCCGGATGCGCATAAAAACCAACTCAAACAAATTAATCTTTACACCCGAAAATAAGGCCGTAATCCAGAGGTTAATCGGTACGAAATACAAAAATACCAACAGTAAAACAAAGCCACCAGCAAGAAGAAGTAAAGGCGATAATTCCATGAGTTAAGGTTTAGTTGTTTGAGGAAGCCATATTTTTAAAATTGAGAGAAAGTTGTTTTGGCTTCATCTTAAAAATTTAAAAAAGTAAAATCTAATTGAGTAAAAGCATTGAATATCTAAAAGTTAAATTATTCAAAAATTTTTAAATCTAATGTCTAGCGTCTAGATACTAGTGTCTAACTTTTAACTTACCGGCTTTACAATTACTTTATAATGATTAATGCGGGTGATGATAATGGTTGTATCCGGATCCAGAAACTCGCCATTGGTGTGTACCTCGTAGGGTTGGTCGTGGAACATGGCGGTGCCCGAAGGCCGGAGCGCCGATAAGGCCTTACCAGTATCGCCTTCCTGTAGTTGTGGTTTTACGTTGTCGTTTACGCGGCTATGGTTTACGTCTTTTAAAGCAAACTTCGACCACACATCGGCTTTAAAACTAAAGAATACAATAGCAATGCTTAATACCAGGGCGATGCTCAAAATAATATGGCCATTAGCCATTCCCATTTTATCGTAACCCAGCCAAACCCCGACCGCTAACACCAGAAAACCCAGAATCCCAATCAGCGTGATGCCCGGTAAAAAAATTAACTCTACGAGCAAAAGCACCAAGCCAATAAAGACCAAAATTAATACCGTAATTAAGTCCATATTTTTAAATTTTAGTGCAAATAATAAATAGCATCTTAAAATTTTTTAAAGGCTACTGCTTAAAGATACACTTTTTAGCTGGTTATTTTATGAAAACTTTTGCTTAATTCTGGTTACAGCACCGTTCTGATTCACAGTAAAAACAGTGATTTAGGATTAGGCTTGGTGGCTTACGCTAGAAAGAGTACTTTTGCCGCTCGAAATTTTAAATCCTGGTATCATGGATGTATTCGGCCAAGCGTTGCGCGATTTTTACACCGACAACTTTACCCAAAAATTAATACTGCACACCAGCTACGGCGAGCCGGAAGACATGCCTCTGGACATTTTTTTCCGGGACGAGGATGAAATGTCGGAAGTAGAGCTCGAAGCACTAAGTTGCTGCTACGGCAAAGTGCTGGATATTGGGGCCGGCGTAGGCAGCCACGCCCTGGCGTTACAGGAATTAGAATTAGATGTTACCGCTCTGGAAATATCGCCTTTAGCCGCGGAAATTATGCAACAACGGGGCGTAGCAAAAATTATCAACCAGGACATTTTTACTTATTCCGGCGATACCTACGACACCTTACTTTTGCTCATGAATGGCATTGGTTTAGTAGGTGATATTGCCGGACTGCGCCAATTTCTGCAACACGCCAAAAAGCTACTTAATCCCAATGGGCAACTGGTATTTGATTCTTCGGATATTACTTATTTGTACGAAGGGAACTTCCCCACTGGAGAAAAGTACTACGGCGAAATTGCTTACCAATACGAATACCGCCAGGTAAAAGGCGAGTGGTTTAAATGGTTATACATCGACCAGGATACCTTAGCCGAGGTAGCCGGCGAAGAAGGCTGGCTCACGATTATTCAGTACGAAGACGAGCAAGACCAATACCTGGCCCGTTTGATTTTAGCTTAAATAAAGCCAGTTGCCAATTTTTTAAAATTTTAGTTAACAGATTAAATCAAAACCCCTTAAACAATATTCTGATCATTGTTTTCTCCATAGAGCAGATTAATATGGCGGATCTGCTAAGTAATAAGCACGTTTTTAATAATTTATTAATGGATAAGTCTTAACTTTGTGTAAATTACAGCGTATTAGCTGTTATATTGTAAAATATTTATTATTTTTAGTAATCAATAAAATATTTTGTAATTAATAATAGCTTTTGGAATGAAAATTGATAATCAAAAGCTATTAACAAACACGAGTACCTTTATTATTTAATTTTTTTAGTATGATTTCTCTTAGTTTACCCTCCAGCTTTCCGGTTTCGAAGAAAGTACACCGATGGGCGGTAAGTACTTTATTTTTTCTGCAAGGCTTGTGCTTTGCTAGCTGGGCCTCCCGGATTCCGACCATTCAAGATAAATTAGGATTAAACGAAAGCCAATTAGGCGCTGTTTTATTAGCTATTCCCATTGGCTCCATGATTTCGTTGCCCGTATCGGGCTGGCTAGTGGCCAAATTTGGGAGTAAAAAAGTAGTTACCTTGGGTGTGTTTTTGTACAGCTTAACTTTGGTTACGTTGGGTATGGCCCAAAATACTTTTCAGTTAATCAGCTATTTGTTGTTGTTTGGCTTTGGTGGTAATTTTTTAAATATTGGCATAAATACCCAAGCCGTGGGTGTGGAATCGATGTATAAAAAGCCGATTATGGGTATGTTTCACGGAATGTGGAGTTTAGCCGGTTTTTCCGGTGCCGCTCTGGGTACTCTGATGATTGGCGAAGGTATTGTGCCCGTGCAGCATTTTTTAGCCGTTACTATATTTGTAGTATTAGCAGCCCTGGTAAGTACCCGGTTTACTATTGCCGAAGATCCGAACCGCCAGGCCGACCAGCCGATTTTTGCTAAACCCGATAAATCTTTGCTGATGCTGGGCGTTATTGCTTTTTGTTCTATGATTTGCGAGGGCGCCATGTTCGACTGGAGTGGCGTTTATTTCCAGAAAGTAGTGCAGGCCGATAAAGCTTGGGTAGGGGCCGGTTACACCGCCTTTATGGCAACTATGGCATCCGGTCGGTTTGTCGCCGATTGGTTTACCGGTAAATTCGGTCTGAAACGTACGCTGCAACTAAGTGGGGTATTAATTGCTTCCGGTTTATTGCTGGCAGTACTTTTACCAAATTTAATTACCGCTATGGCGGGCTTTTTACTAGTAGGTGCTGGTGTATCGTCCATCATACCGTTGGTGTATAGCGCGGCTGGTAAGTCAAAAGTATTATCGCCGGGTGTTGCCTTAGCGGCTGTTTCTACCATTGGCTTTTTAGGGTTCTTAATGGGGCCTCCCATTATTGGTTTAGTAGCGGGTGCTACCAGTTTACGCGTTTCTTTCTTTATTATTGCCATTATGGGATTATGCGTGTCCTTTTTCGCAACCCGGGCTAAATTAGATTAAGAGTAAAAAATTTAAATTTTTTTATTCCTGCAAATCCAGATGGTACGCGTACTGTCTGGATTTTTTATTTATTCCTAAATAATCTCCAATAGCGTTTCCCTAGTGCTCTGCTAAGTAGAAATGGTAAGCTCGTATTAGTAGATGAGAAAGGTTTTTTAAAATAGATAAGGAAGGCTGTTCTTTGGAGCCTTTTCAAGTCTCCAGGCTGCGGTGCTAACTAACTTGCTGGCTACAAGTTTTGCCTCGTGGCCGGCGGACTCGTTTAGCTCTCTCGCACTCGCTAGACTCCCTTTCCTCGACTCCGTCTGCGGAATTTTGCTGCGCAAAACCGGAACCCTAGCAGGTGCTCAATAGCTAAACTGGTGTTAGTTATTCTTAGCTGCAGTTATTACCAATTTTGCAGGTATAGTTTTTTGTTTTATACCAACCAAGACTGATTGATGTTATCATCTTAAGTAAATGGACAAATTAAAATATATAGGATAAGTTGGAGGTAAAAGCTCCCCTCCTAAGTTTAGGAGGGGTAGGGGTGGTTGTTTTTTATTAAACCTACCAGGAAAATGAATATTTAATTCTGTCCTATTACTTTATTATAAGCTATGCTTAATTAGCTAAATTCATAAAGTTCTTTTACCTTATTACCTGTAGCACAATTTGATTTACTCTCCAAATAAGATTTTCTTACCAAAAAAGGCAATTTTATTAACTACTAGCGACTGACACCAGTTTAGCTATTGAGCACCTGCTAGGGTTCCGGTTTTGCGCAGCAAAATTCCGCAGACGGAGTCGAGGAAAGGGAGTCTAGCGAGTGCGAGAGAGCTAAACGAGTCCGCCGGCCACGAGGCAAAACTTGTAGCCAGCAAGTTAGTTAGCACCGCAGCCTGGAGGCTTGAAAAGCCTTCACGTAACTACTCAATACATTCTAATCTATCTTAATTTACTGAAATAAAGCTAAAATTAGTTACGGTTTATTTTTTAAGCAAATAGTGATGCTTTCCACTTTACTGAAGGTTAAGCCTGCTATAAATATCTAACTAAGTTTAGAAGTTTTAAGCAAAGTATTTCCTACATTGCATACTGGCAAATACCTGTAGGGTACGAGCCGTTAATGAATTTCACTCCTACCTTTATATCGTATTATTATGAAAAATGCATCTTCTCGGCGTGCGGCGTTAAAAAAAATTGCCGGTAGTGCCGCTATCGTAACGGTTGGCTCTACGCTGTCGGCCCGGGTGGCTGCGGCCGAACAAGCTATGGGAACTGAACTTAAAGGAAAAATTAACCACTCGGTGTGTAAGTGGTGCTACGACAAAGTGCCCCTCGATCAATTCTGCCAAGAAGCCAAAAAAATTGGCATAAAATCCATTGAATTACTCGGACCCGAAGACTGGCCAACTCTTAAAAAATACGGCTTAACCTGTGCTTTGCCCAATGGTGCCGGCAAGGGCATTGAGCAAGGTTTTAATGACCCCAAGCTGCACGACGAACTGGTAAAAAGTTACGAAGAAGTTATTCCGAAAGTAGCCGCAGCGGGCTATAACCAGATTATTTGCTTCTCGGGCAACCGTCGGGGCATGTCGGATGAAGAAGGAATGAAAAATTGTGCCGTTGGTTTAAAACGCCTGATGCCTACCGCCGAAAAGTACAAGGTAACTTTAGTAATGGAACTGCTTAACAGCAAAGTAAACCACAAAGATTACATGTGCGACCATACCGAGTGGGGCGTAGGCTTGTGTAAAATGATCGGTTCGGAGCGGTTTAAATTGCTGTACGATATCTATCACATGCAAATTATGGAAGGCGACGTAATTGCCACCATTAAAAAATACCACCCGTACATTTCGCATTACCACACTGGCGGCGTACCCGGCCGTAACGAGATTGATGAAACCCAGGAATTATATTACCCGGCTATTATGAAAGCCATTATAGAAACGGGCTTTACCGGTTTTGTAGCGCAAGAGTTTATCCCGAAACGTGAAGATAAAATTGCCTCTTTAAACCAAGGTGTAAAAATTTGCGACGTAGCTTAACTAGAAATAGAAAATTTTAAATTTTTAAAAAAGCAGGCTGAAAGGTCTGCTTTTTTTAGTTTAAGCTTGATGTTGTTTTACGTTAAGCGTAGAGTTAGCAAAGCGCTCTACGCTTTTTCCGGAATAGCCAATCTCTGATTGGCGTTAGCCAGATTTTGAGTAGAAATTTACTAAATACGCCAATCAGGAGATTGGCTGTCCGATAATGAGTAGAGTTCGCGTAGCGGTCTCTACTCATAACGAAGAGATGTAGCTGAAGTAAAAAAAAACAGGCTGTTAAACCTGCTTTTTATTTTTAGAGATTAACTAAATCTGGCTTATTTTAAAAATATTAATGAGCCGCCAGCCAATTATCGCCTACACCCATACCTACTTCCATTGGTACACTAAGTGGCAAGGCATTTTTCATTAATTCTTCAATCTTAGGCTGGATAATCGCTAGTTCTTCTTTGGGCGCATCAAACACCAATTCGTCGTGTACTTGCAGCACCATGCGGGTTTGCAGTTTTTCGGCCTCAATCCAGTTATGAATGTTAATCATGGCAATTTTAATAATATCGGCGGCGGTACCCTGAATAGGCGCGTTTATGGCGTTGCGTTCGGCGTAGCCCCGGATATTGGCATTGCGGGAGTTAATATCGCGCAAATAGCGGCGGCGGCCCAGTTTGGTTTCGGCGTATTCTTTTTCGCGGGCGCTGTTAATGGCGCTGTCCATGTATTGTTTTACCGCCGGAAACTCCTGCCAGTACGCATCAATAATTTCTACGGCTTCGCGGCGCGGAATACGCAAACGCTCGGCTAAACCAAAGGCCGAAATTCCGTAAATAATCCCGAAATTAATGGTTTTGGCTTTACGGCGCATATCGGCATCTACCTCGTCTAAGCCTACGTGGTACACTTTAGCAGCCGTAGAAGCGTGAATATCTAACCCTTTCTGGAAAGCTTCTTTCATGGTTGCATCGCCACTGAAATCGGCCATAATGCGCAACTCAATCTGTGAATAATCCGCTGAAACCAAAACGTGGCTGCTGTCGCGGGGAACAAATGCTTTTCTTATTTCGCGACCTTTTTCCGTCCGGATGGGAATGTTCTGTAAATTCGGGTTGGTAGAACTCAAGCGTCCGGTGGCCGCAACGGCCTGGTTAAACGAGGTATGCACGCGCCCGTCGCGGGAGCAAATTAACTGCGGCAAGGCATCGATGTACGTCGATTTTAATTTGGTCAGTTGCCGGTGGTCCAGAATAAGTTGGGCGATTTCGTGCTGGCCGGCTAGTTTAGATAGTACTTCTTCGCCGGTAGCGTGCTGGCCGGTTTTTGTTTTCTTCGTTTTATCACCGGTTAAATTTAATTTTTCGAACAGAATTTCGCCGAGCTGCTTGGGCGAGCCAATGTTAAAAGTAGTGCCGGCAATAGCGTAAATCTGTTTTTCCAGGTCCGAAATATAACCTGCCAGTTCTTTCGATGATTCGGCCATGGCGTTGCCATCAATCGAAATGCCTTCGTACTCCACGGTAGCTAACACCGGAATAAGCGGATTTTCTACTTCGTCGAATAACTTACGAACCTTGTTTTTCTCCAGGAGCGGCTCAAAGTAATTTTTTAATTGCAAAGTTACGTCGGCATCTTCGCAGGCGTATTCGTAAATTTCTTCGGGGCTTAGTTCGCTCATATTTAGCTGCTTCTTGCCTTTTTTACCAATCAGTTCGGTAATAGAAATAGGCGTGTAATGCAGGTAGGTTTCGGCGAGCAAATCCATGTTGTGGCGCATATCCGGCTCCAGCAAATAATGCGCGATCATGGTATCGAACAATGGTCCTTTTACGGCCACGCCGTGGCTCTTCATTACAAGAATATCGTACTTAATATTTTGCCCGATTTTTTTAATTTTTTCATTTTCCAGCACGCTCCGGAATTGATCTAGAATGGCTTGGGCTTCGGTTTCGTTATCCAGCGGCACGGGCACGTAATACGCTTCGCCGGGGATATAGCAAAACGACATGCCAATTAACCTGGCAGTAATGGCATCAATGCTGTTAGTTTCGGTATCGAAAGAGAATTCTTTTTGTTTTTCCAGGTACGAAACTAAACTGGCCCGTAGTTCCGGGGTGTTTATCAAGCGGTAATCGTGTACAGTCGTAGCAATTGTTTTCCGGACGGCTGGAGTTGTAGCTTCTTCAGTTGTACCAGCGCCGTTTTCGGTAAATAATTCGTCCATTTCCTCGAAAAGCGACGATTGCTGATCGGATTTTTTTCCTTTTACTAAAGTAGCTTTAGCGGCCGGAGCTTTACTGGTTGTAGATGGCGTTGGCGTACCTAAAATACGTGCGGCTAATTGCCGGAATTCCAGCTCGTCGAACAACGCCCGCAGTTTTTCTACGTCCGGACCTTTGTATTCAAAAACGCTCTCGTCGAAATCAATGGGCACATCTAAATGAATAGTAGCGAGTTCCTTGGAGAGTAAACCTTGTTCGGCGTATTGGATAATGTTTTCGCGCTGCTTGCCTTTGAGTTCGTCGGCGTGGGCAATTAAATTTTCTACGGAACCGTATCTTTGAATGAGTGATTTAGCCGTTTTCTCGCCGATACCCGGAATGCCCGGAATGTTATCGACGGCATCGCCCTGCAAACCCAGAATATCAATTACCTGCTTTACGTTGCTTACTTCCCAGCGTTCGCACACTTTTTTCACATCCAGAATATCTACGCCATTGCCCAAAAAGGCGGGTTTGTATAAATACACGTGGTTGGTTACTAACTGGCAAAAATCTTTATCCGGACTCATCATGTACACGTCGAAATCGGCTTTTTCGGCTTTGCACGACAGCGTGCCAATCACGTCGTCAGCTTCGTAACCCGGGATGAGTAACAGCGGAATATTAAACGCTTCGACTATTTTTTTTACGTACGGAATAGCAATGCCAATATCTTCGGGCATGGCCTGGCGGTTCGCTTTGTATTCCACAAAGTTTTCGTGCCGGAAAGTTTTAGCTGGTCCGTCCATGGCTACGCCAATATGCGTGGGTTTTTCTTTGGATAAAACCTCAAACAAGGTGTTGGTGAAACCCAGGGCGGCCCCGGTGTTCATGCCTTTCGAATTAATGCGCGGATTTTTACTAAACGCGAAATGGGCCCGGAAAATAAGGGCCATGGCATCCAGGAGAAATAATTTTTTGCTTCGTTCGCTCATGCTATAAAGGTATCGTGTATCTATTAGGTATGCAAATTACGTACGTGGGTAGGAGTAGTACGAGAACCAAGGTTTTTCTGGTTTGGCATTGCCAAAAACTTAACAGATAGGTGGCATTTGAGTTTTTGCTGGTGCTTTAAATTTCCGGATAAACCAGATGATCTCATGTTATCAATGCTCGTGAGAAATTAAAATTTTTA
Source organism: Adhaeribacter swui (assembly GCF_014217805.1). Lineage (NCBI taxonomy): Bacteria > Pseudomonadati > Bacteroidota > Cytophagia > Cytophagales > Hymenobacteraceae > Adhaeribacter > Adhaeribacter swui. The sequence continues at coordinate 1,440,674 of NZ_CP055156.1, read as the reverse complement.
AAAATTCCGGAAAACAAGCAGGTGAAATCCGTAGAATTAAAGCAGTGCTAACCAGATAAAAAATTGCAGGCAGTTATTTTTATAGGTATTCCGGCTTCGGGGAAATCATTTTTTTACAAAGAAAGGTTTTTTAATTCTCATGTGCGCATTAGCATGGATTTATTAAAAACCCGTAAGCGAGAAGATCAATTTTTAAAATTATGCCTTGGTACCCACTCCCAGTTTTTAGTAGATAATACAAACCCCACTAAGGAAGAAAGAGCAAAATACATTAACCTGGCCAAAGACAAGAAATACCGGGTAATTGGTTACTTTTTCGCTTCTAGCGTAAGTGCAGCTTTAGAACGAAATAAACTACGAAAGGGTAAAGATCGGATTAAAGACGTGGGAGTAGTAAGCTTTTATAAGAAACTGGTGTTGCCGGATTTTGCCGAAGGTTTTGATGAACTTTTTTACGTGCAGTTGCAGCAACAGGAATTTGTTGTGAGAGCCTGGCAGGATAATGTTGCCCAGGGTTAAGAAGCTGAATTTTAAATATATGTTTAAAAAATTACTCCTATTAGGATTACTTAGTTGGGTGATTGCTTTACAACAAGTAAATGCCCAAGCGTTTGATTCGGTGGCGCAAGTAGTTTACCTACTAGGCAATACCGCTACCGCTGCTATTGCTCCTAACCATTTAATGGCTTTTCAGCAGGTTTTGCAGGCTGAAAAAAGTCCGTTTACCGTGGTGCATTTGGGTGATATTGCAGCTAACCGGGGTATTGGCAAAAGGTTAAACGCCGGAGCTAACCAGAAAATAGACCAGTTGCTGCAAATAACCAAAACCCGGGGAAAGCTGTACCTGGTACCCGGCGATAAAGATTGGGATAACTCCGGTAAAGAAGGCCTGGAAGATGTGCGACGTTTGGAGCAATACATTAAAACCCACCAAACCAACGCGCAAGTACTTTTACCGGGCAATGGTTGCCCCGGACCCGAAATAAGGGATATTGGTAAAACCATTCGGCTGATTGCTTTAAATACTCAATGGTGGATGCACCCGCACCGCAAACCCGCCGAACCCGACACCGACTGCGGTATTTTATCGGATGCCGAATTTTTAGAAACTTTAGAAAATGCCATTACGGATGCCCGTGGCCGGCAGATAATTATTGTGGGGCATCACCCGGTACTTTCTAATGGATTTTACGGCGGGCATGTGCCGGTAAAAAGCCATTTTTTTCCGTTCGCCGATACCCGGCTTAAACCACTTACCTGGTTGCCTTTACCGGGTTTAGGAAGTTTGTACGCTTCGTATCGGCAAAATACGGGCACTCCCCGCGACATGGCTAATCCGGGTTATCAAAATTTTATCGCCAACATGAACCGGGTATTTCAGGAACATGACCAACTTATTTACGCCGCCGCGCACGATTATTCCTTACAGCTAAATGCCCTTGAAAATAACTATCATATTGTTTCGGGTAGTTTTTCGCAGAAAAGAAATGTGGCTAAAAATATAGAAAGCCTGTTTAACCGAGTCAAAACCGGGTTTGCCAAAATTACCACCTACGCCAGCGGCAAAGTAACCACTACGTTCTTTCAATTTACTAAATCGGGTACTGCGGCCGAAGTTGCTAATTATACTTTACTGCAATCAGCTTGCAACCCTAACCCAGACAAAGCGATACCGGTAAACAAACAAGTAGGGCCTTGCATTAAACTGGAAATGCCCGCGCCTATTACCACCGAAGAAGTTACTACCAACGGCAATAAAGCCACGGTAATTGCCGGCCCCCAATACGCCGCCAAAGGTTTAAAATTAAAATTTTTCGGCCATTTATATCGGAAAAGCTGGGTGCAACCGGTACAGGTGCCCTTGTTGTATTTAAGCCGAACCCCGGAAAAATTACGGCCTTCTAAATTTAGCGGAGGGCGGCAAACTACGGCCTTGCAACTACAGGCCGCCGATGGTCGGCAGTTTGTATTCCGATCCGTGGATAAGGATCCGATTGGCGCCATCCCCCCTGAGTTGCGCAACACAGTAGTAACCGATGTGCTGCGGCAAATAACACCTACCGAGCAACCCTACGGTGCTTTAATTGTGAGTAGCTTATTAGATGCAACGGATATTTTGCACGCGCAACCTAAATTATATGTTTTGGGCGATGACCGGGTTTTAGGGCCATACCGGAAAAATTATCAGGAATTATTTGGAATGCTGGAAGAGCAACCGGGCGATGCCAAAGGCGAAACACCGGGTTTTGGCGGAGCCACTAATTTAAAAAACAGCTTTAAACTTTACCAGGAATTATACCGCGATAACAACAACCGCGTAGATGCGCAGGCTTTTGGCAAGGCCCGGGCTTTCGATATATTTATTGGCGATTGGGGCCGCCAACCCGATAACTGGCGTTGGGCTGGCTACAAAACAGATTCGCAGTGGGTATACCGCCCCATTCCGCGCGCCCGCGATCATGCTTTTTCCCGCTGGGATGGTGTAATTCCCTGGCTAGCCGACCGCAAATGGGCCATCCCGAATATCCAGAATTTTGACCCCGAAATTGGGGGCATCCGCAGCCTTACCTGGGCCGCCCGCCACCTGGATCGTTTTTTACTTACCTCGCTTACCCGCCAGGATTGGTTAAATCTGGCCGAGAATTTACAGCGTACCTTTACCGATGCTGTAATTGATAAAGCCATTGCTGAATTACCACCATTAATTGCCAAAGCCCAAGGGCAGGAGATTGGGGCAACCTTAAAAGCCCGCCGGTCCCGCTTACCCGCTGCGCTGGAAGAGTATTACGAGTTATTAGCCCAGTACGTAGATGTGGTAGGCACCAACAAAAACGAATATTTTAAAATTGAGCGCTTGCCCGATGCCCAGGTGCGGGTACAAATATTCCGGAAGAACGACGAAACTAATTTACCCCAGGGAGAACCGTATTACAACCGCATATTTTTTAAAAAAGAAACCAACGAGATTCGTTTGTACGGCTTAGGCGGGCAGGATGTGTTTGATGTTTCCGGGCAAACGGCAGCCAGCATTCGGGTGCGCATTATCGGGGGCGATGGTCAGGATAGCATCCGCGATGTATCGGCGGTTAAAAGTTACGGTAAAAGCACCGTAGTTTACGATAATAAAGCTACCAAGCTGGACCTAGGCAAAGAAGCCCGCAACTTAACTTCCGATGCGCCAGATATTAATGCTTTTAGCCCGACTTCGTTTGTGTATAATGCCTACAGTCCCAACGGCAGCCTCATCTATAATCAAAGCGATGGGTTTGGTTTAGCCTTAGGAATAACGTATAAGCGGCAGCATTTCCGGAAAAAAGATTTTGCCAGTATTTATTCTTTTGGTGCCCGGGCTACGCAATTTGGTAATTTGCAACTTACTACCAACACTTTGTGGCGCCACGTAGTAGGCCAATGGGATTTAGGCGCGTACCTGGATTTGGGCGGCTATTTCCGGACCTATGACTTTTTTGGCTTGGGTAATAACACCCAAAAAAATGAGAAGCTCTACAATGATAAATTTTACAAAGCACGTTACGGCGGTGTGATGTCGTCGGTGTTTGTGCAGCGGCAGTTTTTTCAAAAAAGTTATTTCCGCATCGGGCCCTTGTTTGAAACGCTCACCACCAACTTCCGCGAAAATTCATTTCTAGATGAGCCCAACGTGGCCTTGCCGCCGGTAAATACCACCAAGCAAAAACTCATTGGCATTAACACCGACTTTGTGCTAGACTTACGCGATAAGCTTATTTTTACCCAACGTGGCATTCGCATTTTGGTGCGGCATAATACCTATAAACCTTTAAAAAACAACGCAAAAGCTTACGGCCTCACCGAAGGTTTTGTTGATTATTACGCTACTGGTCGGGTTTATTTGCCGGTAACCTTAGCGCTACGGTTGGGGGGGGGCCGCAACTACGGCGATAACTTACCTTACTATAAATATACTACCTTAGGCATGCGCTCGAATTTGCGGGGCTACGTAATTAACCGCTTTGCCGGCGATGCCAGCTTGTACGTAAACAGCGAGGTGCGCTTCCATTTGGGCGAGGTAGAAAGCGCTTTTCTGCCATTCCGGTACGGCGGTATTGCTTTTTTTGACCGGGGACGGGTGTGGTACCAAAATAAGAGCGAAGGCCGCTGGCACGATGGGTATGGTTTCGGGTTTTACATTGCCCCGGTAGCCGAACGATTTGCTTTTTCGATGCTGTTGCAGCACTCCCGCGAAGAGGCAGTATTATTTTCCTTTGGTGCCGGTTTCCGGTTCGATCAGTAAAGTTGTTGCTTCTGCTGAATGTGTTATTGCATGATTGAGGGTAATTTTAAGGATATAACTATGGCGCGGAAGTTACTTCCGTGACTTGTATTTAGGTAAGTCACGGAAGTAACTTCCGCGCCATAGTGAAAATGTAAATGAGTACTTATCTCGAACGCACGTTATTTAACTTTCAGTATAAGGTGATAAAGTTTATCGTTAATCCTTGTATTAGAAATAAAAAAGAGGTTACCACATTGGTAACCTCTTTTTTTAAATTTACTAAATTTTACCGATTGTAACCTCTTTCGTCCGGATGGTTGCGGCGGGAGTTGTCTTGGTTTCGTACCCGGCCACTCATCGGGTCGTAGTGCCGAAGGGGTTCTTCGGCCGGGCCGCGATAACCATCGTACCCATCGCTTAACGAACCGACTACATTGGTGTAATCCATCTCGTTACCTACGTTATGTTCCTGATCGCTGCCGGAACCTTGCCGGAAGTGCGGCCGTTGCCGCGATCCGTAGTGTTGCTGCGGGTTATCTGTGTGCGTGCGTTGGTAAGGGTGCTGGCTAATGGAACCGCCGCTGGCGTAACCGTAATTGCTCCGGTTATTTATACTTTGGCCGGAATCGTAAATTTCGTAGCGGCTATCATCGTCGCGGCGGCGGTTATGGTCGTCCTGGTAATCGCGCCAGTTACCGCGGTGTTGCTGGTCGTGGTAATCGTTGCGATTCGGGCCTTCGTTGCTGGCGTAGCTGTTCTGGTCGCGGTAAGCCCCATAAATTTGCCGGTTGGGTGCCTGACCCCGGCCGTTTTCGTTTTGCCAGCCCTGTGGCCCATGGCCGCTGGTAGCATCAAAGCCGCTGCGGTCTTGCGGATGCCGTTGCGAACTGTAACCAGCGCGTGAGGAGCCAAAGCCTTGCGCCCCACCGTAGCTGCCCATGTTACCGTAGTTATTAGAGCCACCTTGGGTATTGCGTTGATCTGCCCGGCCCCGATTTTCGCGCTCATCAGCGTAGTTTTGGCCGCGACTGCGGTTATTATTCGCGTTATCCGGGTAGCGGTGGTAGTCGTCGCGGGCGGTGCGGTGGTCATCAAACCGGTAAGCACCCCGGTAATTACTATCATCCCGGCGGTTATTATCGTTCTGGTATTCTTCTCTTCTGGGCTGATATTGATCTTCTCTTCTGTTCATAGCTAAGTTATCTTAATAATGATACATCAAAAACTTACCTATAAAACGGTATTCGGGCCGGGTGGTTGGCAAAAATGCAATTTTTATGATTTACATAGCTTCTGCGTAAAGGAATATTTTTCAGGTTTTATTCTGGAGATGAATGGTTTACCTGTTTATAAACAATTATTTACCGATGAGCTATTTGCAATTTTGTAATCACAACAAAAGCAAGAGTGAATTTTTGAATTTATTTGAAATTTACTATATTAATGGAGTGTTAAGCTGGTAAGTTGTTGCGCTTGCGGCAAGCATTGTGGTTATTGATCGCCCCAGATTGATAGTAATAAGAACCGGATCTATTTTTAAATTAACGGATAAAAAGCATGGCTTGTTATGTAAAGATAGTACTCTTAAGTTTGGCTGTGCTGCTCTTAAGCCTTACCGCCAAACAGGCTTCAGCCCAAACGGCCACCGATACTACTGGCCTTTACCGCATTGAAACATCCGATGGCAACGAGTATTTCGGTAAAATTATAATCGAAGACTCAACAGGAATTCAATTAAGAACCGAAAAACTGGGTACTATCCGGATTGCGCGACCAGATATTAAAACTATGATTACTGTAAACGCTAAAAATTTAAAAAACGGCACTTATTGGTTTGATAACCCGCAAAGTACCCGGTATTTGTTTTCGCCAAACGGCTACGGATTGCGGGCCGGCGAAGGTTATTACCAAAATATTATGGTAGTGGTTAACCAGATTAGCGTAGGAATTACCGATAATGTTTCGATTGGTTTAGGTACCGTGCCATTGTTTCTGTTTGGTACCTCTACGCCGGTTTGGGTGCTACCCAAAGTTTCTTTTCCGGTAGTGAAAGATAAGTTTAATGTGGGCGCCGGAGCATTAGTAGGTACGGTAATGGGCGAAGAATCTGCCGGGTTTGGTATTGTGTACGGTATTACTACCTTGGGCTCCCGCGATAAAAATATTAGTTTAGGATTAGGCTACGGGTATGCGGGCGGCGATTGGGCGCGTACGCCTACTTTTACCTTAAGCGGCATGTTGCGAACCGGAAATCGGGGTTATCTGTTAACGGAAAATTACTTAATTGGTAGTGCTGATGGTTCTATTGGGCTAATAACTTGTGGTGGCCGGCGAATAATTAAAAAAGTAGGTCTGGACTTTGGTTTAGTTCTTCCGACGGGTTCCGAGATAGATACATTTATTGCTATTCCTTTTCTGGGTTTAACAGTGCCTTTCGGGCAAAAACCTACCCGCTAACCTTAATACTATTTTGGAAATAAGGAGTAATGGTGAAAATTTGAATTTTTTAAATTTTCATCATTGCGAGAACTTACAACAAAGCCGCAACCGATAAATCTTCGTCTAAACTTTCCCAGGCAATACCAATGCCGTTACCGATCAATCGCCATTTAGCGCGTTCCTCGTCGGAGCAGGTACTTAGCTTCGGAAACCATTCCAGCGGAATACCTAACTCACGGCCATCGTTGAGCAAAACGTATAATTTATCTTGGGCGAACCAAACCTGGTTAACGGTAACGGTTATCTTTTTACTTGCTGCTAAATTCATTCCACTTAGTTAAAAATAAAGATTGATGCTGTTGTACCAGGTTGCGAATATGACTTAGTTCGTTCGCATTAAAGGCAAAAGAGGTAGCATGTTCTACTGGCGCCAGGTAGTACTTGGCGTAGGCGTTGTTTTTTTCTATATGAATATGAGCTGGTTCTGTGGCTTCGTTGCTGAAAAAGAAAAAGCGCAAGCCATAGGTTTTTAAAATAGTTGGCATTTTTAGTCTGGTAAAATAAGGTACCTGGCCCGATAAGTAGTTGTTATTTTTTAGTAACAATCCGGACCAAACAACCAATAAGGCGCTTGCTGCCTGCGCGCAAGAATGTATTTAAAGATTTGTAGGGTGCTTAATAAATTTAAAATTAAGGTAGCACCAGAGGCTTAACGAAAGAGTAGCCGTAAAATTTTACCAATCGCTGCTGGCACCGCCGCCCCCAAAGGAGCCACCGCCAAAGCCACCGAAACCACCACCGCCTCCGCCAAAGCCGCCACCACCCCCAAATGGACCACGACCGGAAGAAAAATCACCGAAAATAACCGGCGGGAAGAAACCGCCACCCAACGTGCGCATGCCGCCGCCACCCCGGCCACCTCGGCCACCACGTCGGAACATACTAAAAATGATAATTAAGGCCAGAATACCAATAATCAGCCAGAACGAACCGCCGGACTCACCATCGCCGCGGGTATCGCGTGGATCGGCTTTGTATTGACCGCTAAAAATATCAATAATTAAATTGGTGGCTTCATCCAAGCCCTGGTAGTAATTACCGGCTTTGTAGTTGGGTTTTAAAGTATACTCGGTAATGCGTTTGGCTAAGGCATCGGGTAGCAATGCTTCCATGCCATAGCCGGTGGAAATATTTACTTTTCTTTCATCTACCGCTGTTAAAATTAAAATACCGTTGTTTTTACCTTTTTGGCCAATACCCCAACTTTCGGCTAACCGGTAAGCATAATCGGCTATTTCGTAGGGCCCAATGGACTTAACCGTAACCACAGCAATCTGAGTGGAAGTAGTATCGTTGTAATTACCCAGCTTCTGCTCCAAGGCTTGTACTTCATCCGGACTCAAGATGCCCGCTAAATCGTTTACCAGTCGCGGCGGATTGGGCCGGGGCGGAATGCCGGCATTATCCTGACCCCAAGCCAGAGCAACGCTGAAAAAAGTTAAAAACAGAAAAAAGTATTTTTTCATAATTAGTAGCAGGTAGTAAGTATCAAGTAGCAAGAGCTTAGTAGCAACTAATAAAAATCAATTAATTATATTCCTGATTCCTGCTACTTACTACCTGATACTGTAATTCAATCTTTCCCGAAGGAAATGTCGTTTTGCAATTCGTTGGTATCGGCCGCATCGCCGGCGTAAGGGAAAAACGCTTTTAACTGCTGGCCGGCCATTAATACGCCTTTGCTTAAGCCTTCGGCATACTGGCCTTGTTTAAAATGCTGAATAACCAAAGCGGTTACTTCTTTCCAGAAATCAGGGGGTACTACCGCGTTAATACCCGCATCGCCGAGCACCGCAAACTGGTGACTTTTAAAGGCCACGTAAAACAAAACCCCGTTGCGCAGTTTCGTCTGGTGCATGTGCAAATAAGCAAACACCTCTGTAGCCCGGTCGAGCACATTGCCTTTACAGGTATTTTCGATATGCACCCGAATTTCGCCGGAAGTATTTTTTTCCGCTTCCGCAATGGCCGCCACAATCCGGGCTTCGTCTTCCGCCGTAATGTCTTCTTTCATTTTAATAAGTTATGAGTTGAAAGTTAAGAGTTATGAGTTACTATTAATTGAGCAAACCAAGGCAAACTAAACGTAATAACCGCAGTTCGGGCTTTTAAAAAGTTATGTATTGTGGTTACTAAATTTTACCACTCATAACTTTTAACTCATAACTCTTAACTCCCGCAGTTACTTTTTAAGTAGCGTTGCTACTTAAAAAGTAACTGCGGGAGCGCGTTGGGCGTTAGGGTCGGCAGCGAATGGGGTTTTGCGTTCGAAGCCAAACCAGCCGGCAAAAATATTTCTTGGGAACGACCGGATGTAGGTATTGTAATCCTGCACGGCGTTATTAAAATTCATGCGTTCCACGGAAATCCGGTTTTCGGTGCCTTCCAGTTGGGCTTGCAGTTCCAGGAAGTTTTGGTTGGCTTTTAACTGCGGATAACTCTCTACGGTAGCCAGTAACCGCGACAAGGAACCACTTAGCTGGGCCTGCGCCGCCTGAAATTTCTCAATATTTTCCGGGGTTAAATCATCCGGGCTTAGCTGAATGCGGGTGGCCTGAGAACGGGCTTCGGTTACATCGGTTAAGGTTTTTTGTTCAAAATTGGCAGCGCCTTTCACGGTATTTACCAAATTCGGAATCAGGTCGGCGCGGCGTTGGTAGGCATTCTGTACCTGCGCCCACTTCGACGCTACATTTTCGTCTTTCGCTACCATATCGTTGTAGCCGCACGACGTTTGCGAAGCCAGAATAATAAAGCCAAAGAAGTAAAGCAATAATCGTTTCATAGTTTTTTAAAATTTAAGTTCAGTCTGAGCATTTAATTAAACAATAATAAGTAAAATTAACCAGATTATATTTGTCCGGTGTTGTTCCGGGTAAAAGCCTAATGCAAAAGGTGTTTTATGGCCGCTGCAGTTTAGCGTAAGCAAATACAACAGGTTTTATTTTACTTTTTACCAACCAATGTGGGTGCTCAACGAAGAGTATACGTATATTCCAGTAAATAATTTACATTTTCCGGTAGTTGTTCCCGAAGCAGGAAACAGGTTAGTTGTTTCGAATTGAGGTTGAGGTACATCTACCATTTCTGATTTAAAAATATTTAAAAACTGTGGCAGATGATATAACAGTCCGGAATAGGTTGAAATTTAAAAATCAAGGGCAGTTATAGGAAAACAATAGTTTTAAAGCTAATAAGTTAAACCAACTAAACTAAAACAGAAAACGCGCGGAAGCCAGAGCTGGAATCGGCCAAATGTGGCCAGAAAATTAAGCAGAGAATCATGCGGGATTTAAGAAATATTAGAACACCTATATTCGTTAGTGCGTAGACAGGTACCCCATTATCTAAATACTTACGTTAAACAATTCATCCACCTTAATCGCCATCCATGTCGAAGAGAAAGCGGCAATTTTTTAAAAATTTTTTATTTACAGCAACTGTGGTGGGGGCTATTAATTTAAGTGCCTGTTCCTCGGGCAGTAAGGACGAAGCCACTTCCGATAGCACTACCACCGAAGAAACTGCCACTACCAAAACTAAAACCAAAGCGCCCTCCGCTGCTACCGTGGGGCAGGTAAATGTTTTCCTGGAGATTTCGGGGAGTATGAAAGGTTTTATGCCGGCCAGTAGCGGCGGCCAGATTACCCAGTTTCAGGAAACCCTGGATGCTTTGCTGGCTACGGTGCAGCAAAATAACCAATTAGGCAAAAAGCAATTTTACGAAGTAAGCGAAAAAATAGCACCCGCTAATTATAGCCAAGTATCCAAACACTTACGCTACGGTTTAGAAGCAACCGCCAGCAGCAGTACTATTCCGGTTATGCTGGATTCTATTATTTCGAATTACAGCCAACCCAACGGAGTAAACGTGTTCATTTCGGATTTTATTTACGCGCCCGCCAATGGCCGTGCCGTAAACTTTGTGACCACCGATATTTACCAGGTAATTGCCAAAGCGCAGCAACAAGGCCAGGCGGTTTCTATTTTTGGTGCCACTTCCGATTTTAAAGGTACGTTTTACCCGGCCGTAAAAATTAATCACAAGACTATTCCTAACTGTTGCGCCACCGAGGTACCTTATTATGTATGGGTAATGGGCAAACCGGAGCAAGTGCAATTATTTAACCGCCAGGTAATGACGGGTAAATTTGCCGACGAAATACACCTGGGCTTTGCGTTCCCGGAGCCGGTTTATTCGGTACTGGATAAATATTTGCCGGTGGGTAATTGGTACTGCAACAGCAGCAATAATGCTTGCCACGAAATTACCGTTAGCGACCTGAATACTCCTTTGGAAATGGTAGTGGGTTTAAACTTAACGCAACTGCCAGCGTCGTATACCAACGAGCCTTACCTGAAGAAAAATCTAAAAATACAAGCCGACAACTCCGACGCGCAAATTACCGCTATTTATACGGCGGCTCAATTTAAAACGCAGAAAGGCGTAGCGGGCCAAAATACCAATCCTTTAAAACCGTACTCGCATTTTGTAAAAGTTAAATTTTCGAAAATGGCGGCCCCCGAAGTAGAGTTGCTACTAAGTTTACAAAACCAGCGGCCCGCCTGGGTGCAAAACCGCACCACCACCGACGATAGCCAGATGAACAATGACGGCGCCAAAACTTTTCAGTTAGCCGGTATTGTGGCAGGCGTAGAACGGGCATACAGCACCGAAAATAATACTGTTTTTACCGCTACTATTCAGGCCAAAAAAGAATAAAAACTTAACTGCGGAGGCAAGCTAATTGTATCACTTGCTTCTGTTTACATTCAAATTAAAAGAAAACCATGCTACCCGGATTTTTTAAATTTATCTACCAATTATTTTTATCGCCGCCCCAACCACCGCAAGCGCGCCCTACCTACTGGAACGAAATTTTTCCGAACGTAGGCTTGGTAACCGTACTGGCGGCCTTGGCCATGATGGTTATTTTTTATTACGTTATTAATCATTGGCTACCTATCGCATTTTTCCGGAAAGCGTGGCACTGGGCCTTGTTTATGATAATTAGTGCGGTTATTGGTTTCGCCTACGCCGTTAATTACGCCCACGGCAAAGAAGTGGAAGGCGACTACGTTTACCGGTTTGCCACGATAAATGCACTGTACGGGGCCTTATTTTACCTGATTTTTTCGTTCTTACTTCGACGCTGGTCCCGGGGAGCCAGTACTACCCCGGTCAGGTTTTAGGTTGGGTGCAGGTTACAGGTTGCAAGTTGCAGGTTGGAAAGTTTTAAAGTTGGAAGGTTGGAAAGTTGAAATTTTTAAAAATTTAAAATTTTAAAAATTTCTGTAGGCGATTGGCTGGCGCGAGCGTCCACGCTCGTGTCTACTATCTGGTAGGCCTCCGGCCGGGCGAACTGATAAGCAGTAATTAAAAGCAAATCAGCAACAAATTCCAACCGGCCAGAGGCCGGACGATAAGCCTCACGAGCGAAGACGCTCGCGATAAAGTAGAAATAAAAATAGGAAGGGCCTGCTTATAGCAGGTAAAAATTTGAAATAAGCATGTATTGATGCTTAGAGAAAACACGAAAGTCGAATATCTAACATCGAATATCCAAAATCTAAAAAATGGCAAAACTATTCATATTCGGTATTGGCGGAACGGGTTCGCGGGTAATCCGGTCGCTGACCATGTTGCTGGCGGCGGGTGCCGAAATTAAAAACTGCGAGCGCGTAGTGCCCATCATCATCGACCCGGACGCACAAAACGGCGACATGAACCGCACGGTGGAGTTACTAAAAACCTACAAGCGCATCCAAAAGCACTTAGGCCTCCGCGACAAAGGTTTTTTTAAAACCGACATCAGCACTTTATCCAACATTGCCAACGATAACGATGGTGCGGTGCAGGATACTTTTGTGTACGATTTTGGCGGTATTAACCAACGTTTTCGCGATTACATTAATTATCATTCTTTGTCGCCGGGTACCAAAAGCGTTGTAGAGTTATTGTTTACCCAAGATAACCTGGAGAGTCTGCTTACCATTGGTTTTCGGGGCAGCCCGAATGTCGGCAGTGTGGTGTTGAATAAAATAGTCGATTCGCCCGAGATTCAGTATTTTGCCAAGAACTTCCAGAAAGGCGACCGTATCTTTTTTATCAGTTCTATTTTCGGTGGTACCGGAGCGGCGGGTTTTCCGCTGTTACTTAAAAACCTGAAAGACCAACAAGCGCCGCTGGCTAACGCCGGCTACATTCAGGACGCTTTAACCGGCGCTATTACCGTGCTGCCGTATTTTGCTTTGCAAGCCGAAGATGGCAGCGTTATTGATTCCAACACGTTTATCACCAAAACCCGCGCGGCTTTATCGTATTACGAGCACCACCTGAAAGGCCTGGAAGCTTTGTATTACATTGCCGATACTCCCGATGCACCGTACCAGAACCAGCCGGGCGGTAGCGGTCAGCAAAACAAAGCGCATTTAGTAGAATTACTCAGCGCGCTTGCCGTTTTGGACTTCATGGATTACAATGCGGGTGATTTTAGTGCCGGCACGCTTTACCACGAATACGGTTTCACCGAAGATACCCGCGAAGTTCAGTTTGGCCACCTGGCACCGGAATCAAAAGAAAAAATTGCCGAGAGCCTGAGCCGCTTCCTGTATTTTGCCAAATACTTTAATAATCAGTTAAAAGACGATAGGGATTCGCCGTATTTTAAAAATCTGGAATTACAGAATTTACTCGGTAAAGACAGCTTATTTAAAGATTTAGATAAAATTATCAACAGCCCGGATTATGGTTTCCTAAACTGGCTCCGCGAACTAAACAGCAACCAGCGCAGCTTTGCCCCCTTCAACCTGAGCACCGACGATTTTAATCAATTAATTAAAGGCAAAGAAATTATCACTAAGTCCTGGAATATTTTTGATAAAGGCATTAGCCACGGTTTCTTCCGCAACGAACTCGATGCCGCCGAAAAGCAAATTCCCGAACAAGACCGTTTCCGCAAATTCATCCAACTCTTCGACCGGGTTACGGAGAAGGCGTTTAGTGAGAAGGTGAAGACGGTGTAAGGGGAGATTAAGGCTGTAAAAGGTAAGCTTAGAGATATAAAAATGGACATAGAGAATAACTAAAAGTCAACCACCCCTGCCCCTCCTTATCCAAGGAGGGGAACTTATATCTTTACTGAATTAGCAAAGATGTAATTTTCGCAAGTTGTGGCTTAGTAAAATGCTTAATTTAAAGATTAACAAAGCTCCCCTCCTTGGCTAAGGAGGGGTTAGGGGTGGTTGACTAAGACAGATGAAGATGCTAGAACGTATCCATAACCAGCAAAATTTAAAAAATCTGCGCCGCCAGAACCGGAGTAATTTAACCCCAGCCGAAGCTGAATTATGGAAGCATTTAAAGAACGGTCAACTTGGAAGGAAATTCAGAAGACAACACAGCGTTAATAAGTATATTCTGGATTTTTACTGCCCGGAAGAAAAGCTAGCGATTGAACTAGATGGGAAAGACCATTTTACAGATAACGGTTTTGAACGGGACGAGGAGAGAACAAAATTTTTAAAAAATTTAAATATTAAAGTGCTACGATTTGAGAATAAGGATGTATTTGAACAATTGGCAGCGGTATTGGGGGAAATAAAAGTAAATTTTACCACCCCCAACCCATCCTAAAACAGGAGGGGAGCTTTGACCCAATACAATTAACCAGAATACATTTAAAATATCCCTCGAACAACGAGCAGCGAATAATTAACAACGAAAACTCTGTGGTCTATCGACTGTGGACCATGGACTAAAAAATAAGAATTATGCCGAAAGTACTGCGCTTGCACGATAAAGGAAAACAGCAAATAGAAGGCTGGCAGCAATCCTCGCCGATAACGCATATTGAACTGAACGATATAACCGACCCCACCGGGGCCAAAGCCAGTAAAATTGTTACCTCCATCCCGACGCCGTTTGCCCGGATGCATTTGTTCGAGACGGCCTTTGATTTTGTGAATACCGATAAAAGTGGCAACCGGCATTCTATTTACCACGAACTGGTATCGCATTACTGGGATTTGTTCGAGCTGATTTTTAATTACCACCAGTACGCCCAGGCCGGTAAGAAAATTACGCTGCGGCGCTGGAACATCGATAGTGAACTGCAAATCCTGCGCAACAACCCAACTACTAAAATCCTGGGGGATACCCTACGGCTTTTCTTGAACGATGACCGATTTACCGGTTTTTCAGATTTATACCTGATTTACTACGAATACCATTTGCCCAACGGCGAAGCGGCGGAACGCTTGATTGGCGGGACTTCCCCGTTTACGTTATTCTTTACTGCACCTACCATACAGCCTTTGGATATTGAACGGCCGCAGGCCCGGGGGCACTATTTCGATAAAAATACGGTATTGCTGCACGAGCGGGACAAAGCTTTCCAGGATTTCGTGTACGGCTTGTTTATGGTGAAACCGGAACTGCGGAGCAAGTATTTCTGCGGCAGCGTATTTGCCAATTTACAAACCGACCGTTTTAACGCCATGGAACTACGCGGCGAAGTATCGCAGGCAAGTTTTGAGGCGCAGTATATTCCCTTAGCCGATGCGAATGGCAACCCGGTGCTGGTAAAAAATGTAGCGCTGCCTACCCGCTCGAACCGCATCGAAATAAACAGCGATTTATTCATTCGGATAAGCCCGGGGGTAGAGCATCCGGGTACTTTGCCGATTGTGTTAAAACCAAATTTAAAAATTGAGGCCAATTACATTAACTGGCAGCGTTGGGACAATGCCACTACTGTACCTTGGGCAGACCCGTTGCCACTGGAAAGCCGGGTATTGCCGGGTAAAAAATACAAATACCCATTCCTCACTATTGGCGATTTCCTGGAAGAATACCTGGTGGAACTGCCCTACGAAGTAAATACCGAGCGTTTTCAAACCGGCCAAATTACCTACAGCTATGGTGCCGATACCCGTGTAAAGCATAAGTTTCCGTACCTGCTGCCCATTAAACGTACTTTCTTTGATTATTTTGAAGTGCGGGATTTGTACGAGTTTCTGACGTTTACTATCGATATCAACCACGTAAAAGTAAGTTTGAAAATACCGGTGCAAAACGGGCAGTTTGTAACCTACGAGCGCAGCTATTACCAGAATCCGCAGAACGTAAAAGACGAGTTTGGCCGCGAAATTCCGGAAAAAGGGGCTATCATCCGGGCCAAAGTGGGTTTGGGAATATTTCCGTTCTACAAAATGCGTAATCAGCCGCAGCATAACGATTTATACAAAATTATGCTCGTGGACGATGATACCGCCCCTTCGCTGGTAAACAAAAACTACGACCTGCATTTTTACGTGGGTAGCCACCGCATTGAGGGGCAAGGGGGTAGCCGCAGTGCTACTAAAACCCAACGTACTTCTAAAAATCCGGCGGCGGCTGGTTCTACTTACTACGAGGTAAAACACACCCATTTCGATTATGTGGAATTGGTTTGTCCGCAAGGTCAGGATATAAAAGGCTTGATTGTACCGAAATGGACGGAGCTGGATCGGGGAACGCAGACTTTTACTTTTTCCGTGGATTTTGGTACCACCAACACCCACGTTGCCTACAATAACGCCCAGGGAGCGCACCCAAAAACCTTTACCATTGGCCAAAACGATATGCAGGTGGTGTTGCTCAACAGTCCATCCGCGGATGTAAATAAAACGGTTTACGAGCGTTATCGCGCCGGTTTTGGCGAGTTGTTTCCGGTATTACTCATTCAGAACCGCGAGTTTGTGCCGTCGTTTATCGGGGAGCAGGGGAGTATTTTTGAATTCCCGATTCGTACGGCTACCTGCGAAACTCCGAACTTCCCAAATGAACCGAAAAATGTACTCGGTAACATTAATATCGGCTTTGCGATTAACGCCGAAGTATCGATGGTGCAGCAAGCGCGTTACGAAACAAACTTAAAGTGGTCGCTGGAACTGGATACCCAAGGTGAAGCCCGGGTGGAAGCGTTTTTCCGGGAGCTATTATATATCATCAAGCACAAGGTAGCGCTCAACAACGGCATTATCGAAAATACCCGCCTGATTTGGTTCCGGCCATTGAGTTTTGATTTATTCTCTTTGAACCAATTTAAACAAAAGTGGGACGAAGCCTACCAGGAAATTTTTAAAACTTCTGAATTTACCGTATCGCTCACCGAATCGGTAGCGCCGTATTATTATCTCACAGCCACTAACCAGGTAGTACCTAACCGCGACGAAAACGTGGTAAACATTGATATAGGCGGTGGTACTACCGATTTGTTATTCCTGAAAGGGCAGCAACCGGCGTACAGCACCTCGTTTAGGTTTGCCGGCGACGATTTATGGGGCGAAGGCTACAGCCGTTTGCACGGCAGCGAAAAGTATAATGGTTTTCTGCAACTGTACCGGCAGGAGAGCCGGAATATTCCGGTGTCTGGCTCGGAGCAGGAAGCCCGCACGGCTTTTGAATTGGCCATGAACAACGACCAGTTCCGCTCCGCCGACGTAGTGAGCTTGCTGTTTAGCTACGACAACGAGTTAAAGTTCAGTCACCAGTTAATGAAAGCCCGGCACCTGCGGATTATTTTTTATCTGCATTACACGAGTATTATCTACCACATTGCGCAACTCATTAAACATCTGGAACTGGAAACGCCCCGGTATTTCTGTTTCAGCGGGAAAGGCAGTTTGTACATAAAGTTACTCAGCGGTGGCCCGAACCTTTTGGTAGTAGAACGCTTAACCAAAACCATTTTGCGGAAAGTAACCGGCAACGAACCCAAGCAAAATTTTAAAATTATTCTGGCTAATAACCCGAAAGAAGCCACAGCCAACGGCGGCGTATTGTTCCAGGGCTCAGCGCAGCAAACGGAATACGGCCATATTCAGGAAGTAAAGTTGGTGGGTGGTCAGGAACTGCAGGATATCCGGAGTAATTTTACCACTACCGAGCAAATTGATTCAACGGTGCGACAATCGGTAGTGGAAAATGCCAAAGCGTACCTGAAACTGGTATTGCAAGACCCCGAAATTACGTCGATGCTACCGGATTTAGGTGTACAAATCGACCCGAATTTCTTGTTACCGTATCTGCAAAACGAGGTAGAAGATAGCTTAAGCATCGGCCTGAACCAAACGCACCAAACCCTGCGCGCCGACGAAGTTCTGGCCGAAACGCTGTTCTTCTATCCGTTTAAGCAAACCTTGTATCAACTGTCCCGGGATTTGTACGAACGCCATTACGCCAGCAAAGCGGCGGTATAAAGGATGAATGAAGAATTTTAAAAATTAAAAAAATAGTAAACTGGCGTTAGTCTTAGCGTATGGAGACTTGGGACTTACCGACAAAAGCCAGTTTATGGATCAGCGAGTACCTAACCTAATACACGTCAGCCGGGAGACTGATTCTTGTTCATAGGCACAACTTACGCTTTGCTTAACACTTGCGCCAATTGATGCAGTTGTTTAATAAATAGAGAACATAGTTGAAATTTTAAATTTTTTAAAATTCCAGTTAACCAATTATGAAAGGGAGTAGTTCTTTTTAGCAATAACCCGAACGCGAAAAACTATATGCGCTATCTTTGCATAAGATTTTTAAATAGAGTACAATGAAGAAAAAGCTTGCAATTTTAATTTTTGGGATATTTCTAGGAATCGCGCCGGCAGGTTGGGCTCAGTCGGAAATGGAGCAGGCTAAACTGGATATCTGGACGGAAACGGCTGATTTTGTGTACCGCGATTCAAATTTACCAAATGCGGCTCAGTTCAATAATGTTTCCAGTATGGCCGAGTTTGTAGCCCTTATCAAAAAAGAAGATGCTACTTCGTCGATCTATTCAAAGCTATATAAACCCATTGAAGACGGTGGGTTCTACAAACAACCCAAAGCGGCCAAAGATCAGTTAAAAACTTTGGTCAAAAGCATTTACGCCCGTTTGCGCACCAACGACCAACGCATGAACGATATTAACCGCCGGCGTAAATTAGACGACCTGCACAAACAACTGCAGCAAATTGCGGCCGACTATGGCGTGCCAGCCGCTACAGGAGCACCCATTTTGCAAGAGGCAGTGGCTACAAATCCTGATAGCGCGCAGGCAAATGGGTCGTTTACTGACCCTGATGGCACCGATACAGATGCTACCGACGAAGAAAGATTATCCTCTTTGGCTAAACGTGATGATTCAACTACCTCAACCGGAAATAATTCTATGACTATACTTGCTATTGCCCTAGGCTTAATCAATTTAGTTTTAATTTACCTGCTCAACAAAGAAATTAAAAAACAAAGTAAACGCATTGACCAGCGGCGCATTGATATTGATAATCTGGCACAAATGGTAAATTTACCCGGTCGCACCGGCGCCGATAGCAGTAGTAAAATTACCATGGCTGCAGTAGAAAATTTAATTAACCGAGCTATTGCCAAAGAGCGGGAAAGCTGGCAGGCTAATGCTTCAGGTAGTACATCCGGGTCGCAGCGGCCAATAAAAATGGCAGCAGCAGTGCAGTCTCCGGTAACTCCACCTCCGGCTCCCACCAGTGCTCCGGTTCCTGTTCCCGACGACTCAGCAAGCATTGAGGAACTACTTACGCCACCCAATCTGGTAGCGGCTGCGCCGGTACCAGTTCCCGATAAGCCTCAAAGCAAGTTTGCCCGCATTCCGGTAAATGGCGGTTTTCACGAGCAGGATTTATACGATGCACCGCAACACGATAGCATTTACGAAATCCGGATTAGCCGCAAAGACCCGAGCCGGGCCATGTTCCGGATTGTAACTAACCCCAGCGTGCACCGCAGCGCCATCGAAAGTGCTTACTTATCGTTGAAAGATGCCTGCACCTACCAGATGAACAATACTAACGCTACCCGCATCGTAAACGACGAACCCGGCGTATTAAGCCAGGTAAATGGTTTCTGGAAGATAGACCGCAAAGCCCTCATTCATTTCGAGTAAAATTTAAAAATTTAAAAATTTACTGTGCTGATTTAAAAATTTCTGTTTGCCGGATAGGTTTAAATTCTGGAAAGTTGATAATTTATACATCCGGAACTTATCATAGTAATCAATATCAGGTTAACCGGCCCGTGTGTCGGTTAATTGCTTTTTATACGTAAGCCTTTTTATGTTCGAAATATTTTTAGAAGCCGTTATCATCATCGGGATTGTTTGTTTGCAAGGCTATGTATTTTGGCAGAACAGGCAAAAAATCAACCGGTTTGCTTCGCTTTATCCTGATAAACAGCGCTTAAACATTAGTAAAGAATACCTGAATGCCGCTGGCAACAGGGTGCAGGAAATCCGGAATAACTTATCGGCGGCGCATGCCGAAAAGCTGCAATTGCTGGAGCAAGGTAAAAAGTTTTTGTTCTTGCATAAGCCTTCTGAAATACACCGGGTAGTTAATTTAAATAATCGCGGCGACCAGGTCGAAGTTCGTCGCACCATTTACGATGGCTTTGCCTCTACCGCCGAAACGTATTTTATTCCTTACATCCGGCTGGTTAATTTAGCGGGTAGTAACGAAATAGAGTTGCTTGGCCTTAAATCGGATGCAGCGTCTGCGGTCCCGGTAATGCCGCCAACCACCAGCCAACCTGCTCCCGAAATAGAACTGGATTTGATTGCCGCCGAGAATCCGTCGCCGGAGTTCCTGGAAATTGTGAATGATACCAACAATTACTTGCGCAACAACAAAGGTGCCGCCGCCGATTTTAATATTTTAAAAGATATCTCGGAACGGCAATCAGAAGTACTGGAAAAAGAAATTAATTCAACCATAGCCACGCCGCTTTACGTGGGTTTGCTGGGTACATTTCTGGGGGTAATTTTTGGTTTGTCGGGTATTATTTTGGGTGGTGGCGTTACCAATGAGGCTATTCAAACTTTTATCACCGGTGTGGTAATAGCGATGGTGGGTTCGTTTGTGGGTTTATTGCTTACTCTTTGGGGAAATACTTTATTTAAAAACGCCCGCTTTACCCGGGATCGGTACCAAAATGATTACTATACTTTTTTGCAGGCACAACTGTTGCCACGTTTGCATTCCGATATGGCTGGTAGCTTAAGCAGCTTAAAAGCTGTGCTGGATGCTTTTAACCGGGAGTTTCTGGATAAAGTAGCCGATTTTAAACCGATTATCGCGGGTATAACGGCTAATATTGAGGTGCAGAAAGATTTTTTGAAAAAACTCGAAGAAATTGGCTACGACCAAATGGCCAAAGCCAGCTTGCAGGTATTTGATAAAGTAACGCAAAGCACCGAAGAGTTTCAAAAGTTTTTGGGTTATCAGCAAGCCTTAAATCAGTCTTTAGAAGCCGGTGCCGGTGCCGCTGCTTCCGTCCAAAGTATTCTGGACCGTTTAACGGGTTTTGAGCGCGGTATTAATAAGGTGGGGCAATACATTGGCCAGCACGACAACTTAATTCAAAAGCAGCTTGACTTTTTTGGTACCCACGAAAAAGAAATGAATGATATTTCGGCCAAAATAGAACAGTACTTCGACCAGGCGGCCGGCCGTTTAACCGAGCTGATGGATGCCCGTATGCGTTATTTAGAAAAAGATGCCCAAAATGCCTACGAACGCTGGTCCAGTCATTTCGAAGCCTTAAACCGAGACAATATTTACGAACGCGTAGTGCAGTACCTGGAGCCTTTTAAACGCTTAAATACGCAGCAAGACGAGATCAGCCGCGAAATAAGCCAAACTCAACGCACATTACTTCAGAAAATGGACCGCGATGCCGACACCCAAACGCGCCTGTTGCGGCAACTCGAATACATGAACCAAAACCTGGATAAAGTAACGCAACCCGGCATGCTGAAAAAGCTGATGGATCGGATGTTTAAGTAAAAGGATTAAAACACTGGTAAATCAAATGTCCCTCCGCATCTTAGGAGGGGAGCTTAAATTTAATATGCCAAGTACCGTTTACAGATAAATTATACAACCTTCTAACTTGCAACCTGCAACCTGCAACTTGTAACTTTTAAACCTTCTAACTTTTTAACCATTCTTGAACAACAATAAAGAAGACTTTTTCTGGCCCAGCTACGTGGATTTAATGACTAGTTTGTTCATTGTTATGCTCGTGCTGTTTGTGCTTAGCTATAAACTGTTCCGGGATAAAGAAAGCGAGCTGTTGGTGCAGGTAGAGCAACTCAATAAAATCCGGGAAATTGAAGCGGCCTTAAAAGGTTTGGAAGGCAAATATTTTAAATTCGATCCGGTAAATAAACGCCACGAATTAAAAGTACAAACCAAGTTTGATCCGAACAGCTGGGTAATTAAAGAAGCCGACAAAAAAGATTTATACGCGGCTGGCTTAACTTTAAAAAAGATCATCGACGATATTAAGCAAGACCAAGGTGTAAAATACCTGGTAATTATTGAGGGCATGGCCGCCCGCGACCCCTACGATCCTTCCTTTCATATCCGGCAACGCGATTACGGTTACCAGTTGAGTTATAATCGGGCATTAGCGCTGCTAAATTTATGGCAGAGCCGCAATATTAATTTCGATGAAAAAAGGTTTGAAGTAATTATTGCGGGCAGCGGTTTTTACGGTACTGGCCGTTACAAAAACAAGCGTGAGTACGATAACAAACGATTTTTAATTCAGGTAATACCAAAAATCGGAAAAATTGAACGTACTGTTGTTAGCACTACGCCTTAAAATTATTGAACAAGAAAACAAAGCAGCGCAGCACTGGCGTAAGTAAAGCCCACTGTTCCGGTAAAAATCACGGGTAAATTTAGCTTAGTAAATTCGTTCGTATTCTTCACTTTCTTGCTGTAATTTTCGTTATTTACAAATAGCCGTGGTACTATGATGATCGAGTTATGAATAAAAAAGCTTTAGTTATGTTGGTTAGTGGTTTTGGTCTGCTAACTGCTTGCAAATCTTCTGAAAATAATAATCCAACTACAACAAAAACCGAAATGGTTACCGAAACTCCCGCGCAGGAAGTAAGCGAACCCATGCGCAAGTTAAGTTTTCCGCATTCTGTTAGCGCTAAAGTAAATCAGGTCGATAATTACCATGGCACATCCGTTGCCGATCCGTACCGTTGGCTGGAAAATGATACCGCCAAAGTAGTAAAAGAATGGGTGTCGGGGCAAAACGAATTGACTTTCGGCTATTTAGATAAAATTCCGTTCCGGCAAAAGATTAAACAACGGCTCACTAAAATCTGGAACTACCCCAAGTTTGAAGCGCCTTTTAAAGAAGGTGGGAAATATTATTTTTTTAAAAATAATGGTTTGCAGAATCAGAAAGTACTGTACGTGCAAGATGGTTTAAAAGGGGCACCTTCCGTTTTTCTGGACCCGAACAAACTCTCCAGCGATGGCACCACGGCTATTAGCACCATCAGTTTTTCGGCAAATGGTGAGTACATGGCTTATGGCACTTCCGGCGGTGGCTCCGACTGGAACGAGTTCTACGTTATGGAAACGGCTACTAAGAAAAAACTCGCTGATTCGCTACAATGGATTAAGTTTTCGGACGCGGCCTGGTTTAAAGATGGCTTTTATTATAGCCGCTACGACGAGCCCAAGACCGGCTCCAAAATGGCCAATAAAAACGAAAACCATAAAGTATACTACCACAAAGTTGGCACCACGCAAGCCGAGGATCAGTTAATTTACGAAGATAAAAACCACCCGAACCGGTTGTTTTACGCCCAAACTACTGAAGATGAGCGTTTTTTAATTATTAGCGCTACCGAAGGAGCCAGTTCCATCAATGCTTTATTTTATAAAGACTTAACGGACGAAAAATCAGAGATAAAGCCTTTAATAGATAATTTTGAAGCCGAATACGTGCTGGTCGAAAACTTAGGTGATCGGTTATTAGTCCGGACGAACAAGAATGCGCCCCATTACCAACTGGTACTTATTAACCCTGAAAAGCCGCAGCCCGATAACTGGAAGGTTGTAATTAAAGAATCTGATAATGTAATGGATGAGGTGTCGCTGGTAAACAATAAATTATTGGTTACCTACATGCGCAATGCGTCCAGCCACTTGTTAGTGCACGATACCAAAGGTAAACTATTAAATCAGGTAAAATTACCCACTCTGGGCACCGTAACTGGTTTTAAAGGTAAGAAAACCGATAAAGAAATTTTCTACACGTTTAACTCTTTTACATATCCAAGCACCATTTACCGCTATACGGTTGCTACTAATAAATCGGAGTTATACCGCAAGCCCCAGGTAGCGGTGCAAATGGATGGCTACGAAACCAAGCAAATATTTTATACCAGTAAAGATGGTACCAAAATACCCATGTTTATTGTGCACAAAAAAGGCTTAACCCTAGATGGTAAAAACCCAACTTACTTGTATGGTTACGGCGGCTTTAATGTTTCGCTGTTACCTAGTTTTAGTATTTCGCGCATGTTGTGGCTCGAAAACAACGGAGTACTGGCTATTCCGAACCTGCGGGGTGGGGGAGAGTTTGGTGAAGATTGGCACAAAGCGGGCATGACGCCCAACAAGCAAAACGTATTCGATGATTTTATAGCGGCCGCCGAATATTTAATTAACGAGAAGTATACGAGTCCTAACCGTTTAGCTATTGCGGGCGGCTCTAACGGTGGTTTATTAGTGGGTGCGGTTAGTAATCAACGACCCGAGTTATTTAAGGTAGCTATTCCGGCGGTAGGTGTTATGGATATGTTGCGGTTTCATAAATTTACCATTGGTTGGGCCTGGGTAGAAGAATACGGTTCCAGTGATAACCCGGATCAATTTAAAAATTTACTGGCTATTTCGCCGCTGCATAATATCAAAGAAGGAGTAAGTTATCCGGCTACCCTCGTTACCACCGCCGACCACGACGACCGGGTAGTGCCGGCGCATTCTTTTAAATACATTGCCACCTTGCAGGAAAAAGGCGCTGGGCCCAATCCGTATATAATCCGGGTAGACGTAAATGCCGGTCATGGCGCAGGTAAGGCTACATCTTTACTGATAAATGAAGCCACCGATACTTGGGCTTTTATTTACCATAACATGGGTATTAATCCTTATACAGGTAAAAAAGTGTAATAATTTTAATATTTTTTTGCGTAATATTAATTATGAATTAAATTATCGCTATATTTAATTCATAATTAATATTACGCTTATGAAACTAACTGCTACTCTAATATATTTATTTTCTGGCCTGTTAGTAATAGGTGGAATCTTAATCTGGGTATTTATATTACCCGAAGAACAAGTATGTTTAGTTACCTCTTTATTTGGCGTACTTTTTTACGTGCTCGCCGCCCCGGAACAACCCCGCATTTACCGGCGTAACCTGCAACAAGAAAAGTTGTAGTATTAAAATTGAATTACGCTTCATAATTGCCATTTGTAAGTAATCTAACCACTGGCTATAAGTTCTTGCTAGGCGGTAACTTTTGTTATTAGGGTTAATCACTTAACTTGCCCCCACAACAAATTTACTAAGCATGAATATCGCTATTCGCCGGGGCAATTTAAATGATTTGCCGCAGGTTTACGCTTTAATTCAGGAACTGGCCGTTTACGAAAAGGCTCCCGAAGAAGTAACTAACACCCTATCGGCTATGCAGGAAGATGGTTTTGGCCCCAATCCGGTTTTTGAATTTATGGTGGCCGAAGTTGATAATACCATTGTGGGGCTTTGCTTGTATTACATGGCCTATTCTACTTGGAAGGGCCGGATGTTATATCTGGAAGATTTAGTAATTACCGAAACCTACCGCCGGTACGGCATCGGCAAAAAGTTATTTTACGCTTTTGCCCAGCGCGCCTTAGAGCTTAAAGTGCAACGCTTAAAGTGGCAAGTACTGGAATGGAACGAACCCGCCATTAAATTTTACCGCAGTTTAAACGCCAACCTGGATCCGGAGTGGATAAACTGCAATATGACTGCCGAAGAGATTGCTGCTTACGTGGCTGCAAACGCTTGAAAAAAAAAACTTTAAAAGTTATAAAAGTTAAAAATTAAAATTTCTAACTTTTATATAACTGCAACTTTAATCCATCACTTCCAGAATAGAGTGGAAGGTAACGTATTTATTTGGGTACCGGGCGTGGTGTTTTTTCTGTAGATCAGCTTCAAAATCGCGTTGGTATTCTTCCAGGTCTTGCATGTGGCGCGCAAAGTACTGCACCGCGTAAGTGGTACCGCCATTATCTTCGTACTCGGTAAGCATTTTACAAACCTGATACTTGATAAAATAGGTAGTGGCCATTACTTCCGGAATATGTACTTCTTTCATCCAGGTCAGCCAATCTTCAGCTACACTGTTATCAATATTTATGGTTACATTATATAAAATCATGTACAAAAATAACAATTTTATTCCTTAAACGATGTACCCAAAAAATGGTCTGGAACTTAGTACTGAAAAAAGGTAAATAAATATATATTAATTTATATTAAACGTGTGGCGGGCTAAGTTAAACAGGCTAGACTAGGTGTTCGTCGAAAAATAGTTTACAAACATCTGATTTACTTTATATTTGTATATCAATTAAAAACAAACGCAACACCAAAGCGGGTTTTACTTGAATAGTGAAATAATTTTATAAATAATTAAATTAAGTTCTGTTTAGAGCTGTTTTACTTGTTAACATTCACGCACTTATAATATTTGCAAAAGTTATTAAATTTTTAAAAATATTGTATTTTCCTGGTTTTGATAAAGGCAAATTAGTACTTTTAAGAACCATTTAAAATAGTAACAACAACCAATAAGTATACTATAAAGGAGCAGCCCCTTGGGCTGCTTTTTTATTTACTTCTATTTTTAAAAATCCTGTTTAATCAGCTTGTTATTTCCGAAAGAACTCTCCGGAATATTTATTTTGGGTGATGGATGGTGAAAGATACGGGTATATGTAAACGCAGGCCAAAGTTGCGGCCTATGTTATAAACTCCCCGCCGGTTGGTAGCCTCGTTTACTGCGGCGTATTTTAATCGGCTTAAATGGTTTTGGTAGGCCACATCAAATAAATTACTTACTGTAAAATAAAGCGTAGCTAAAGTTCGCTTCCCGTTGGTTATGTCGGCGCCCAAGCCGCCGTTCAGCAGCGTATAAGCTGGGGTAGCGGTTTCGGTGCCGTATGCCCTATAAAAGCGATTTTGCCGGAAATTATGTTCTAACTCTAACCGGGCAAAGATATTACGAAATACAGAGCTAAACTTTTTTAAATTTACCCGAAGTTCGGATACTAACCGCGGTGCCGGAATAAAAGTCAGGTATTTGGTAGAATCGGGTTGGTTGGCTTGTGTGCCCCGCACCAGCGAAAAAGAATTTTCGAAGTGTAGCCAATCCAAGGGGTGCGGGTGAATATCTAAACTTACTTCGCCGCCAACTAAGCGGGCATTGCCTTGTACGTATTTAAAAGTAGCCGCTAAATCATTTGGATCGCCGCTCAGCGAATCGCCGCCAAAGGCGCTGGTTAATTTTTCGGCAAATATGTAGTGCTGCACGGCATTATAAAACCCGCTTAAGCCCAGTGTTACGTGTTCGGTGTTTGCGTTAATGCCGGCATCTACTTGCAAACTGGTTTCCGGGTTTAAATTTGAATTACCTACTTCGTACCGGATGGTGCCTTCGTGAATGCCGTTAGAAGCTAGCTCCGAGATATTAGGCGCTCGAAAACCACGGGCTGCGTTTAACTTTACCGAAACTTTTTCGGAAAAATCGTAAGTGCCACCTAAACTACCGGAGATATTAGAAAAATTGGTTTTAAAGCCCATAAACTTAATAAAGCTAGCATCAGTAGAATTAGGTACGGGAACTTCGTTTTCATTTAAATAAAGTGCATCGGCGGTAAGCCAACGCTGGTCGAAGCGTAAACCGCCGCTTATATTTAAATGGCCAAAGGTTTTTTTAGTAAAGCCAAATACGCCAGCGTCTTGTAAGCGGTATTCCGGTATTAAAAATTCTATGCCTTTGTTTTTGTTGCGCTGCTGCATGCCGCTGAGGCCAAAAGTAGTTTCCCAACCATTTACTTCCGGTAAAAAGTATTTGGCATCGTAACTAACCGTTTGTAAGTCAAAAAACAACGATTTTTCATTCTCATCCAGCGCATTGCCGTATTCTTTGCGTAAGTTTTGCTGATAATCTACGTTAACGGCTAGCCTGGAAGCTCCCAGAATAAAGTTGTTTTGCAAGGCAATACGCCGATGGTTGATGCTTTGCCTGGGAATATCCAGGTGATAACCTTTTAAATCGGCGGGAGTTACTGGTAGCTCTGTGGTAGTTGAATCCGATTCAGGCCAAATTTTTAAAAAATTTCCATTTTCGTCGCGTTCTCCTTCTACTAAACCTATTTCCTGGTTAAAAGAACTAAAATTTAAATGCGAAAAGCCCCAGCTTTTGTTTAAGCCAATATAGCCACTGCCATTTAACTCGTTAAAACCCGAATTATAAACCGGGCCATCGTACCGGTTCCGATAATTGCCGGCTTGTTTGCTGCTTAAACGCGCCTGCCAGTTAAAACCGTTGATATTGCCCGCATTAAAAAGAGAATAAGTTTGTAACCGGTTGTTGGTTTGATATCCCGAAGTCAAACTACTTACTATTCTACCTTCTTCTACGGGGTCGGCGGCAATAAAATTAATAACGCCGGCCATGGCATCGGAGCCATACATTATACTGCCGGGGCCTTTTACTATTTCGGCCCGATCCACCGAAGCTTCGTCAATTTCAATGCCGTGTTCATCGCCCCATTGCTGGCCTTCCTGCCGCATGCCATTGTTTAAAGTTACAACCCGGTTCGCGCTCAAGCCCCGGATTACCGGCTTAGAAATAGCAGCCCCGGTAGAAATTTGAGAAATGCCCGGCGCATGGGCAATGGCATCAATAATGTTACTGGCCGAACGCTGATTTAATTGTTGGCTGTTGATAACCGAAGTAGGTACCGGATTGCGGCGCATTTCCGTGGAAGCCGAAACACCAGTAATAATTACGGTATTTATTTCGGTAGCGGAAGAAGAAAGCGGAAAGTTTATTTTGGTGTCGCCGTTAATGGTAATAGAACGGGCCGTGGTAACGAACCCTACATAACTAATTTGCACCAGAAACCGGCCTTGGGGTAAATTCCGGATTTGAAAATCTCCGGTGGAATTGGAGGCAGCTCCCCTTCGCAGGTCGGGCAGGTAAACCGTAGCTCCAATTAAAGGTTCCTGAGTAGCTTGGTCTATCACTTTTCCGGTTAAAGTATTTTGCGCCAGAGCTGGAACGGCTGCAATAAAGAATAAGATGTACAGTATTAATTTAGGCATAATAGCATAATAAAAGCTATTGGGATTACCCGGGTGGGGGCATACCAATAAACTTAATTAAAAATAAATTGCGCTATTTCAGGATAAAGTAAACCCTGATCATAATAGTAAGAGAGCACAAAAATTTAAAAATTATGCTACCGGTGGCCCACGATAAGCCTGATTGTTAGGAAAAGTAAATTTCCATACCGAAGTAATTACTGCCTGGTAGATAGTAACTGAGGAAACTATTTGTGCCCGGAATGGGGTTTGCGTAAAATAAAAGAGACTGTTGAATAAATGATCGGTTGGGCAGTGGATATGCTTTTGTTCCAGTTTTGCAGTAATATTTTTGGAAATGGGCTTATGCGTTGTGTGCTGATGGCGGTGTAAGGCCAGTACCATTTCGTCCGGAATAATAATCCGGCAAAATAGCAAGAGCATGAAATAAGCGGTAAATTTCCGGAATAAGCTCACACCAGCAATAGTTATAGGTGGTAAAGTTAGCCACAATTAAATTTAATGCAATTCTTTTAAGTTAAAGCATAGCCACTTCTATTAGTTAAGAATAGCCAGGAGCATGGTTATTGTAATATTTAAAACTCTTACTTGAACTGGAATATTGAAATAAAAGTTTTGCATTATATTAAATAAGAAATAGAATACCAGAATCGTTTTTAAAATTAAATAAGTTTGATTAGCTCCTGATTATAATACAGGACAATTTTACTTATTTCGGTTTTTAATTGATCATGCATCAACCTTTTTTAACTGTTTTTTATAATGCACCGGTTTAAGATTTTAACGGGAGTACTTTGTATGCTTCTGGTTTGGCAAAGTACCAGCTGTAGCCAGCGCAACTACAACGTAGATGCCGAAACTGCACCAACAACGTCGGCAAAAGGCGGATTATTTAAAAAAAAGTTAGTTGAACCGGTTGCTGCACCCGTAGATACAGCCCGGCCATCGCTGGCTACTACGCCCGTGGTGGATACCACGCAGCAAGACGTAAAAAAGCGGAAGAAGCAAAAAAAGAGCAAAAAGTTATTCCTGGGCTATCGCATCCGTAAAGGGTATGTGAAATCTGGTAAAGGCCCAAATGCCACCATCGAGAAGTTTTCATACCTCGCTCAGTATGTAGAGCCCAGTATGTACGCCCCCGCCAAATACTTTTACGATACGAAGAGCCACCGGATTAAAAAAGCACGTACCATCGACCCGAAACGTGCCCGGGTTTTGCATGGGCCTTACAAAAAAATGATTGGGGGCAAGGTAGTAGCCGAAGGGTATTTTTATATCGGAACCCGGCATTTACGTTGGGAGTCTTACAACAAACAAGGTATTTTAACCAGCAAGTCGCACTTCGAGAAAGGCTTTCCCCGGGATGCTATTGTAAATTACTACGATGGCGCCCAAACAAAAATGAAAGAAGTAATACCATACGTTAATAACCGCATAGAAGGAGATTACGTGATGTTTCATCAGAACGGTTTACTGGCTTGGGAAGGACAGTTTGAAAAAGGGAAAAGAGTGGGAGTATGGATTGAGTTTTACAATTTCCGGAACCGCAAGCATTACGAATACCAGTACCCGGAAACTGCCGATGATCAACCTTTCGAAGCTTTTCTGCTGAAAGAATACGACCGCAACGGCAATCTTATTTACGAAAAAGGCAAACTGGATAAGCGGCCAAAAATGTGAGTTAGTCGACAGTCCATCCTCGACAGTCTATAGATTATAGTTATCGGGGTATAGTGATAAGCTAATAATAAATTATTAACTCCATTACCAAGGAGTAAGTTGCCAAGCTTGTAATACTTTTTTACCGGTTAATATGCAACTACTAAATCGCCCGTCCGGGGACTGTGGTCTAGCGACTATGGACCGTGGACTAATGAAATGCATCTTCGATGTGGTGAATCTCATAAGGCAGGTGGTCGCCGCCACTTATCGCAATAATATCAAACCGGATATCGTGTTGCCAGTTTAGCTGGTAAATAAATTCTTCGGCGGCCAGTAAAAACAAATCTACTTTCTTTGGGGTAATTGCTTCTTCCGGAAAGCCGTGCCGGGTAGTGGTACGCGTTTTTACTTCTACAAAAATTAAAACCGTAGATTTTTGCGCAATTATATCAATTTCGGCCCGGTGGTAGCGGTAATTACTGGCCAGAATAGTATATCCGTTTTCAACTAAATAAGCAGCGGCTATTTTCTCGCCTATCTGGCCGGTTTGGTTATGTTTTGCCATGTAAAATGTTACCGTTACCTATTGTAAAGGTTCTACTTTTGTTCCTGTTGCGCAGGAAACCGCAATTTTTTAAAAATTTACTGACTTTTCTTTTGGGAATGTTATTAATTTCGCCCAAGTCAAGCAACTACTACTATGTTACAAAACATTAACCCGGTTACCACGAATTCCTGGAAAAAGTTAGAGCAGCATTATGCTATCATGAAAGATAATCATATGGTAGACATGTTTGCTATGGATCCAAGCCGTTTTGCTAAATTTTCGTTGCACTTCGAAGATATTCTAGTTGATTTTTCAAAAAATATAATTAATGATACTACCCTCGAAGCTCTGCTGGAATTAGCAGAAGAAGCGCAGGTTAAAGATGCCATTGAGCAAATGTTTAGTGGCGATAAAATAAATCTGCGCGAAAACCGGGCCGTGCTGCACGTTGCCTTACGTAACCGGTCGAACGACCCAATCTACGAAGACGGCGAAGATGTAATGCCGGAAATAAACCAGGTATTAGAGCAAATTGAAGTTTTTTCAAAAAAAATAATTGCGGGTGAATGGCTGGGCTATACCGGCAAACCAATTACGCAAATTGTAAACATTGGCATTGGCGGTTCTGACCTGGGGCCTTACATGGTAACCGAAGCCCTAAAGCCCTACCAAAAGCCTAACATACAAGTGCACTTTGTATCCAATATAGATGGTACGCACATTGTAGAAACCCTGAAAAAGGTAGACCCTGAGACGACGCTGTTCATGATTGCCTCTAAAACATTTACTACCCAGGAAACCATGACAAACGCCGAAACGGCTAAAACCTGGTTTTTGGAACACGCGCAGGACGAAGCCGAAGTAGCCAAACATTTTGTCGCGATTTCTACGAACCTGGAGGCCGTAAAAGAGTTTGGTATTGCCGAAGAAAATATGTTTGTGTTCTGGGATTGGGTTGGAGGCCGCTACTCGCTATGGTCTTCTATCGGGCTTTCTATTGCGTGCTCCATTGGTTACGAAAATTACATTCAGTTACTGGAAGGAGCGCATGCCATGGACAAGCATTTCCGGATGACGCATTTTGAAAAAAACATTCCGGTATTATTAGCTTTAATCAGCATTTGGTACATTAACTTTTTCGGGGCGCAAACCGAAGCTATTTTACCTTACGACCAGTACATGCACCGCTTTCCGGCTTATTTTCAACAAGGTAATATGGAGAGTAACGGCAAATCCGTAGATCGTAACGGCGACCGGGTTACTTACCAAACCGGGCCGGTTATCTGGGGAGAGCCTGGTACCAACGGGCAGCACGCGTTTTATCAACTAATTCACCAAGGTACTCAGTTAATCCCCTGCGATTTTTTAGCGCCTGCTATCAGCCATAATCCTACCGGCGACCATCACGTTAAGTTGCTATCGAACTTTTTTGCACAAACCGAAGCCTTAATGAATGGTAAATCTTTGCAGGAAGTAGTGGAAGAATTAAAAAATGACGGTTTATCCGAAGCCGAAATTAAAGAGTTAGCGCCGGTTAAAGTATTTGCCGGAAATAAACCCACTAATTCTATTTTATTTAAAATTTTAGATCCGCGTACCTTAGGTAGTTTGATTGCCATGTATGAACATAAGATATTTGTGCAGGGCGTAATCTGGAATATTTTTAGTTTTGACCAATGGGGTGTGGAACTGGGAAAACAATTAGCCAAAAAAGTACTGCCTGAACTGCAAAGTACCGAAGAGATTACTGCGCACGATTGCTCCACCAATGGGTTGATTAATGCTTATAAGGGCATGTGTAATCAATTTTTTAAAAATTAACTGCCCTACACCATCCTAATTACTTCTTTATTGTTTTTATAAATAAGTAAGCACTGAATTTTTTTGTAATTCCGGTTTGTTAAGCTTTTATATAAGCACAATTATAATTTGGCGAGTCCCTGTTATAATTGTGCTTTAACTACTAAATTAAGTTGTAATATTAGTTTAAAGGTTACGTTAGTTAAAGCTAAAAACCTGTTGATTGATTATTTTTAAAATCTGTGATAAATAAAGAAGTTACCTTTATTCCCTTAGGCACTATAGATTACCAGGAAGCCTGGAATTATCAGGAACAATTGTTTGCCCAAACCATTGCCATCAAAACAGATAACCGGAATTTACCACCCCAAGAACAAAAGATTACGCCTAATTATTTGCTGTTCTGCCAGCATCCGCACGTATATACGCTAGGTAAAAGCGGCCAGGAAAGCCATTTGTTATTAAATGAACAAGGCTTACAAGAACACCAGGCCCAGTTTTATAAAATTAATCGGGGTGGCGATATCACTTACCATGGGCCAGGGCAACTAGTAGCTTATCCTATTCTGGATCTTGATAATTTTTTCACCGACATTCATAAGTACCTCCGGCTCTTGGAAGAAGCTGTAATTCTAACTTTAGCCGATTTTGGCA
Organism: Adhaeribacter swui; assembly: GCF_014217805.1. NCBI lineage: Bacteria > Pseudomonadati > Bacteroidota > Cytophagia > Cytophagales > Hymenobacteraceae > Adhaeribacter > Adhaeribacter swui. The sequence goes on along the minus strand of NZ_CP055156.1, from coordinate 1,406,996 downwards.
TTCGGGCTGGTCGGATTGCTGGTTTAACGGGGGTATGGCTTGATTTTGAGGAACAGAAAAACCCGCGGAAGATTTGTGCAATGGGTGTTAAATGCAGCCGGTGGGTAACCATGCACGGTTTGGCCTTAAATGTAAATACCGATTTAACTTATTTCGATCATATTATTCCGTGCGGTATTCCTGATAAAGCGGTTACTTCTATGGAGCAAGAACTTGGCAGACCTGTTATGCTGACGGAAGTAGAAGAAAAACTCTTAAGCTATTTTGAACAACTTTTTGGGGCTACCTGCCATATACTTACCAATGAAGCAAGATATTAATTTTGATCCGGTAGAAGGAGTTACAATTGCCGTGGTTTCGGAGTCCGATACAGCAAGTACGCCCGCCTGGAGTGTTTATCTTATCAACCAGAACGATCTGTATCTGGATAATGTGTTGGTTTCATCCAAGGGATATGGTGAACAAGAAGGGGAAAAAATAAAAACTTCTGTTTTGCGCCACATGTTTGAACAGGTGCAACCTAAAAGTTTTGTAAAAATAGAACCCATCGATCCGGCCATTTTTCAACTTTATAATGAGTATTGGGTGAGTTACTACATCGGGCGTAAGATCTACGATAAAAAGTTTGTTTTTGTGCCAGGTTCTATTGTAGAAGAAAACCTTATTTATATTTCGATGGTTGGCCGCAAAGGAGTACTGCATAATTAATAATACTTTACAGCCGGCCTTTAAATAAATGCACTTAGGAAGGATTGTGAACGGATTTCGGGAAGAGTAATTGTTGATTTTTTAAAATTTTTAAATTTTAATGGCAAGTAGCCCGGCAATCAGTAACTTTATTTTAGTTTATACAATTATACGGGCTGCAGTTATTAGGTCGTCTGCATATAAAAGTAATTGCATTACTTTTACAAATACTCTATGATTTCATTATTGCTTTCTTTTAGTTGGTCGTTCTTAATTGCCCTGTTTGCGGTACCTTCTATTATCTATGTAGCCCATTTAAAAAATATTCTGGATCAGCCAAACTTACGCACCGTACACGAATCATTAACTCCGCGCCTCGGAGGCCTGGCTGTATTTGCGGGTTTTATGTCGGCGCTCACCATATTCGGTGATTTAGGCAATGGAGTGCAGCAGTTATTAGCCGGTTGTATTATTCTGTTCTTTATTGGCTTAAAAGATGATTTAGTAGCTATATCGCCTTTTAAAAAATTTGCGGTACAATTGCTGGCCAGTGGTATTGTTATGGTAATGGCCGATATCCGGATAACCAGCTTTCAGGGTATATTCGGCATTCATGTGCTGCCAATAGGTACCAGCTTTGCTTTTACTTTTATAATGATTGTGGGTATAACCAATGCCATTAATTTAATAGACGGCCTGGATGGTTTAGCCGGCACAATTGTTCTTATTATTACGAGTACTTTTGGTTGGTTCTTTTTTATGCACAACAGCAACTACGCTTTTGTAGCTGTTTGCCTCATCGGCGGAATTTTAGGATTTTTAAGATACAATTTTCATAAAGCAACCATTTTTATGGGCGACACCGGCTCTTTGCTTTGCGGGTTTATTATATCGGTGTTAGCCATTGAGTTTATTGAAATGCGGGTGGTAAACTCATCGCCCACCATTACATTAGGTATTTTGTTTGTACCCTTATTTGATACTGTGCGGGTATTTATTATTCGCATTTCTAAAGGTATATCCCCTTTTTCACCGGATAAAAACCACATTCACCACCGATTATTAGCTATGGGGTTCCGGCAAATAAATACGGTACTTATTTTAGCTTTTATTAATATTATCGTTATCGGTTATGTAGTATTATTAGACCACATGGGTAATTTATACTTGTTAGGTTCGCTGGTACTGTTTTCGGTTCTGTTAAGTTTTATTTTAGGTGTATACAAAGCTAAAGCTCCTGCCCGCATTTCGGCTTAAGAAAATCCATGTTTTAACCTTTGGGTTTTTTATAGGCTTATGGCTGCTGGCCAGTAGTTTGCAGGCGCAGGATGGCCGCAACATTAATCTTAAAAATAAGAACCAGATATCTGCTGATTGGTTGGTATTTAAACCTGCCCATAATCGACTAACCTTATATTTACCTGATTACCACGGACCGGTAAACGCATTGTACCAATGGGTATATATCCGACCGGAGCAGCCCTTTAGAATTAACTTTACTGCTCGCGAAGGATTATGTATTTTTATAGATAACCAGCTTATTTTTACCGCAGATTCGGTGGCGAGTTATGAGGTAGATTTAACAAAGCTAATAATTAATAAACCCGATGCGCTCCGGCAGCATCTATTATGTATCTGGCATCCGGGTGGGCAGTTAAATTATCAAACTTTCCGGAATGCCGTACTCACGCCACAAGAAGCTGCCGAAATTCAAGTAAATATTAAGCCAGTTAGTGCCAGCATTAGTATTCAGCCCAAAAACATACCTAACCAAAATGTATTTATTTTATTCTTGCTATTAATCGGGCTTATGTACGGCAGCCTGCGAACTACATATACCAGCGATTTCTATAGTATATTCCGGCTTAATACGTTTTTAAGAAGTTCATCCTTAGAAGAAGGCTTTCTGGCTAAGCCAATTAGTAGCTGGTCTAGTATTTTATTTGTGATAGCTTTTTCCCTCTCTTTTGCGTTGGTAATTGTTGCTATTCATACGAATGTGCAGAATAACTTCATCTTTAATCGCTTATTTCTGGTATCAGAAGCCGATATTACTTCTAAAATTGTTTTTTATACTTTTCTGATTTTTGTTTTTATTCTTGTTAAGTATATTTTTTTACGGGTAATGGGGATTATTTTTGGTTTAAAGCAGTTAGTAATGACGCAATACCGCGAATTTTTGCGTACTACTTTGTTTATGGGCCTATTTTTCCCGCTAATTATGCTGTTGTATTTGGTGTTAAATACCGCTAATCCCCAATTAGTTTTATTCGTGTCTAATATTGCGGTGGCCAGTATTCTGATTTTTACTGTATTAAGGATATTTTACACATTAAATAAAAAAGTGTCGCTTCGTAATCTTCATTTGTTTTCGTACATTTGCGCCACGGAAGTAATACCACTTATTATACTTATTAAGTTGATTGTTTTTACTTATTAAGTACAAAATAAGCCGGAGTAGCTCCAAAAACGACTTTAGAAATATATTCGAACAACAGAACTAATATATGGCCGAGAGTAAAGAAAAGCCGGGTACTGATAAACACGCCGTTAAAATAAAAAGCATTTTAGTTACCCAGCCGAAACCAACTAACGATAATTCTCCTTATTTAACGCTGGCTCAAAAGTATGGCATTAAGGTAGATTTTCGGGAGTTTATTCAAGTGGAACCTGTACCTTACAAAGAGTTCCGGAAAGATAAGGTTAATATTCTGGAGCATACTGCTGTTATTTTCACGAGTCGTAATGCCGTTGACCACTTCTTCCGGATTTGTGCCGAAAGTAAGATTGAAATGCCAGCCGAGATGAAATACTTTTGTATTTCTGAACAAACCGCGTATTACCTGCAAAAATATATAGTACTTCGCAAGCGTAAATTATTTACTGGCGAAAAGACGGCTACTGACTTATTTGAGGTTATTAAGAAGCATAAGAACGAAAAGTTTCTGTATCCTTGCTCTAATATCCGGAAAGACGATATTCCGGAGTTTATGCGGGCCAACAATTTTAACTTTACCGAAGCCGTTATTTACAAAACAGTAGCTGCTGACTTATCTGATCTAGCCGAAGTAAAATACGATTGCATTGCTTTTTTTAGTCCATCCGGAATACATTCTTTATTTGTAAATTTCCCGGACTTTAAACAAAACAATACGCGTATTGCAGCCTTTGGCCCTACAACGGCGCAAGCGGTACTGGATGCTAATCTGGAATTAGATATTGTGGCGCCTATGCCCAATGCCCCTTCTATGACGGGTGCCATTGAACTTTATATTCAAAAACAAGCCGGAAAAAAGTAACACCTTCCTGTTAAAAAAACGTACGGTTGAAAATATAAGATGCGAACAAAAAATCGTTATGATTTTGTGTTGCTTTGCATTTGCATTATATTTTTATCTATTTTTGGTTAGATTCCACGCTTTTTAAAAGCTATTGGTATACCCAAATTTTCTTTAAACCGTACTATGAGGAAATATTTCTACGTTTTAACTGTACTTTTAATTGTTCAGGTAAGTGCTTTGGCGCAGCAACAGCCCCAATTTAGTCATTATAGCTTTAATGGGATGTATCTGAGCCCCGCTTACGCTGGCATTACGGATAAAACGGAAGTAAATATGTTATATCGTTATCAATGGGCCGGGTATCAAGCTAGCTTTGATGGCAGTGGTGCGCCTAAAACCGGACTAATTTCTATTTCAATGCCGGTACGATTTTTGGGCGGAGGGATAGGGATTTATGCCACCAATGATAGGTTAGGTGCTACTGAATCAAGTAGCGCATCTTTGGCGTATTCTGCACATTTAAAAGTTGGATCCGGCAAACTAGGTATAGGTATTCAGGGAAATTTAACAAATATAAAAAAAGGAAGCTATCGACCGAACGATCCGGATGATCCTAGTGTTCCGGAGAATAGTTCAGATAGTAAATATGATATTGGTGCGGGGCTCTGGTATCAGTCTTCTAAATTGTATATTGGCGGGGGAATAAATAACTTACTGCAATCACAGTTTAGGTTTGAAGACAGTGCCCGTACCCGGACGAATGGGTTTGGTTTGTTTACAGCACGAAATCATGCTTTTTTTACGGCAGGTTATTTTCTAGAAGTTTCGCCGGCGGTAACGGTGGTGCCAACAGCAATAGTGAAATATGATTTAAATAAGGTGTCAGTTGAAGCTGGAGGGAGGGCTGTTTTAAACGAAAAGTACTATGCTGGAGTGGGGTATCGGCACCAAGAAGCTGTAACTGCAATGGCTGGATTGTATCTAACTAAAAATAATGCATTGCAACTTGGTTATGCTTTTGATTTAACAACTTTTAATCCAGAAGCTAAAGCTTTAACGTCACACGAGTTGATTCTTGCTTATTCCATTCCTCGACCTGCGAATATTATAAAACCTATTATTAAGACTCCACGTTATAGTTTCTAGGATATATACAAAAAAATCTGGGTTAATATCCTTTATTTGTAATTTGCTGATTATCAACAATATGGGTATTTGTTATGATTGCTTATAATATCTGCTATAAACCCTGTTAAAGTTGGAGAAATACTAATTAAAAGCTATTGTTTTTAATTTTTCTCTTTGCTACCTTTGCTCAGTACTAAAATTGTAATAGTTATATTTGATATTACTTCTTTGTTTACCTTGGTTATGAATAAATTTCTAAAATTGTCTTTTATTGCTGTTTCAGTAATAGTTTTAGGCGGTTGCGGTATGCGCGGCGGTCCTGAAGGAGACGTAATAGGGGCGCAAGATCGTCCAGAGTTTAATCCTCAGGAAGTTCCCTACGGAATGGTGCCTTGCCCTGGAGGAACGTTTCATATGGGGCAAACTGATCAGGATATTGCCGCTACCATGTCTAATTTGAATAAGCAAGTTACTATTCGCGGATTTTACATGGACGAAACTGAAATCACGAATAATGAATATCGGGAGTTTATGAATGCCATTCGGGAAGACTCTTTAGATATTTTGGGAGAAGAATATGTAATGACTGAACTGTATCCGGATACAACGGTTTGGATGCGGGACTTTACTTACTCTATGGGCGACCCCATGATGCAATATTATTATACGCACCCGGCTTTTGATAATTATCCGGTAGTGGGTGTGGATTGGAATGCCGCCAAATATTTTTCGGATTGGCGCACCAAGCGTAAGAATGCGTTTTTAATAGAAGATGGCCAAGCGGCTATGCCCGATTTCCGGTTGCCTTCTGAAGCAGAGTGGGAATATGCTGCCCGGGGTGGCCGCGATATGGTTACTTACCCTTGGGGTGGGCCTTACCTGCGTAATGCGAAAGGATGTATGTTGGCTAACTTTAAACCAGGCAGAGGCGATTATTACAGCGATGGCTATTCTTACACCGGCCCGGTAGGGCAATATTTTCCGAACGATTTTGGTTTATATGATATGGCCGGAAACGTAGCCGAGTGGTGTGCAGATGCTTATTATGATGCAGCGGTGCCAGTGGTTTGGGATTTAAACCCTGTTTATAATAATGATAACGAACCGCGTAAAGTGGTAAGAGGGGGATCCTGGAAAGATGTGGCATATTTCTTGGAAACAGGTACCCGGAACTTTGAATTTGAAGATTCAGCCCGCTCTTACATTGGATTCCGTAATTCTATGATCATGTTAGGTGATCGCCAGCGTTCAAAATAGTATTTAACTTAGATTTCTATTTAACAAGAAAAATAAATAAAAGTAAGTACAAGCAATTCAAACTAAATCTAAAACAAAACAGTTAATTCATCATCCACAAAAAAACAAATTCTAAAACAAAATGAGTAAAGCAAAAGGTGGCAATTTCCTCTTTGATGTGATAATGCCAAAAGTATACGGTATCGGTGCTGCAGTTGTAATTGTAGGAGCTCTTTTTAAAATTCAGCACTGGGAAGGTGCTGGGGCAATGCTTACTGTAGGTCTGTTAACTGAGGCCATCATCTTTTTCTTAAGTGCTTTTCAACCGCAAAGCCATGATGTAGATTGGACTCGTGTTTACCCGCAATTGGCCGATGATTACACAGGGCCTAAAGCTCAAATTACCCCAAGTGGTCCTTCTATCACGGGTGACTTAGATAAGATGTTGCGTGATGCCAATGTAACTCCTGCCAGCATCAGCTCTTTAGGTCAAGGACTGAATCGTTTGAGCGAAGCTACCTCGCAAATGGCCGATTTAGGGGATGCAACCATTGCAACAAAAGAATACACTACTAAAGTTAGAACTGCTGCCGGCTCCCTGGAAAAAATCAACGAGGCATATGTTTCTACCGTTGATGCTATTAAGCAAATGGCTAACGCTACTTCTAACACACGTGAATACCACGAACAAGTGCAGAATGTAACCAAGAACTTAGGTGCTTTAAATGCGGTTTACGAAATGGAACTGCAAGATGCCAATAATCATTTAAAGTCGATGAACAAGTTCTATGGTAGCTTAACTGTAGCAATGCAAAACCTGACTGATGCATCTAAAGATACAGAGCAGTTTAAAAACGAAGTTGGCACTTTAACTAAAAACCTGCACTCTTTAAATAATGTGTATGGTAATATGTTAAATGCGATGCGTTCTTAATCCTGAGCTAACAACAAAAACAATTAATTAAAAAGCATTTTATAAAAAATGGCTGGAGCAAAAGAAACCCCAAGGCAGAAGCTTATTGGTATGATGTACTTGGTACTTACTGCGCTGTTAGCGTTACAAGTAAGTTCTGCGATCATCTTAAAATTTAAGTTTCTGGACGACAGTTTGATGACGGTTAACAACAAAACTAAATCAGATAACGACGGAGTCCGGAAATCAATAGAAACAACAGTTGCGAAAGGTGGTAACCGCCCCAACGATAAAAAAGTATTAGATCAAGCTTCTGAAGTTCGTGCTAAAACTACCGAAATTATTAATTACGTAGAAGGCCTGCGTGCTGAACTGATTAAGAGAGCCGGTGGTATGGAAGGTGATGCTTATAAAGATCCAAGTGCGGAAGATGCAGTAGCTACTTATATGATTGGCCCAAATAAAGGTAAAGGAAAAGCGTACGAGCTAAAAGATCGTTTAAATAAATATGCTAATGAAATGCGGGTTTATAATCCATCTATTCCGCAGTTAGCCGTAGATGCCAAAGACGACCCAATAGCTGGTAAAGACCCTAACCAGAAAAGAAAAGATTTTGCCGAACTTAATTTTGAAGCTACTCCTTTAACTGCCGCTTTAGCAGTTCTGGCTCAAAAAGAAACAGAAATTTTAAAATATGAGGCAGATATTCTGCAGACTTTGGCCGGTAAAGTAGGAGCCGATATTATAAAATTCGATAAAATATTTGGTAATTACAGCGCGGCTTCTAACACCGTAGCAGCCGGTACTAAATACTCCGCCGAAATGTTTATTGCGGCTACTTCAAGTGCTATTGCTCCGCGCATGTTCTTCGAAGGCCGGCCAGTAAAAGTAGAGAATGGCCGTGGTAAAGTAGAGTTTGTTGCCTCGGCTGGTGCTTACGACAAAGATGGTAATGCTAAAAAAACATGGAAAGGTCAGATTAAAATGACCCAAAATGGGCGGGATACTACCTTTAACGTTTCTGGTGAATACGTAGTAGCAAAACCTGTTATGTCTATTCAATCAGCATCGGTACAAGCTTTATATTTGAACTGCGGAAATAAGTTAGACGTTCAGGTTCCTGCTTTGGGAGCATTATATGATCCTTCTTTCTCAGCATCCGGAGCTCAAGTGTCAAAAGGTACTAAAAAAGGTGAGGTAATGATTTTACCAACTGCCCGCCAAGTAACATTAAATGTTAGCAGTGGTGGAGCCGCTATCGGTAATCAAACTTTCCAGGTTCGTCCTGTGCCCCGTCCGGATATTGTTTGTTTAGCAAACGGCCGTCCGGTTGATGAAAAAAGAGGTTTACCTGCTCCCGGACCAAGACAAATCTCAGTAGAAGCTATTGCGGATGAAAGCTTTAAAAATATGTTACCGCAAGATGCTCGCTTCCGGGTAACTGAATTTGAAGTAACATTAGCCCGTGGAAGAAATATTGTTCAAGAACAATCTTTTAGTAGTAAAACAGCAAACATTACTGCTATGGCAGCCCAGGCCAGACCAGGCGACCGATTGATTGTAACAGTAAAAGATTTAAAACGTGCTAATTACAAAGATCAATTTGAGGATGTGCCTGTAGGTGGTAAGTCATTCGTGATAGCATTAAATTAATTTTTGAATATTAAATTAATATGAATAAGTTTCTGATATTGGTATTAGGTGTAAGTTTATCGGTAAATGCTTTTGCTCAGCAAAAGAAATCTACTGGTACTCCTGCTTCAAAACAAACGCAACAGCTAAGTCTACCAAAAGCAACAGGCACACCAGCCAAAACTACACCTGCAACGCAGGGGGGGGCCACGCAACAATCAGCGGCAGGTGGTTCGGTAAATGGTGGAGCAGGTCAAACATCCACTACTGTAACAAGTGGTAATGCCTCCGCCAGACCAATACCAGAAACTGACCTCATGTATAAAAAGGTAGTTTGGCGCGGCTTGGACTTACGGGAAAAGCAGAACAAACCGATGTTTTCGGTAAATAAAGAAATTACAAAAGTAATAATCGATGCCGCAAAAAGAGGTGAGTTAATACCTTACAAAAATGATTCTTTAACCACTCCTTTATCAGGTAATGATTTTAGTGTGAAGTTAACGAAACCCGATGAGGCAGGTGATGCTATGTCGGAGGAAGAAAAAAAGATTTTTGGTAATGCTCCTGCTGAGGAAGATGATGTTTTTGCTAAGTTAAATAACAAAGGCAAAAAAGGAGCAACCGCAGCCGCTGCCCCAGTGGTAAGTATGAATGAGTTTTTCCCGAAAGAGCTTTATCAACTGGAAATGAAAGAAAACATTGTTTTCGATAAAAAGCGCTCCCGGATGTATTACGATATTCAAGCTATTACTTTAGTAATACCTGTAAAATATTCAGCTAAAGGTGTAGAAGAAAGAATTGCTTCTTTTAAATACAGTGATTTAGTAAAAGTATTCCGGGCGCATCCCAACGATGCTATTTGGTATAATGAGCAAAATGATGCGCAGCATAAAAACTTAGCCGATGCATTTGATTTAAGATTATTTAGCTCTTACATTAAAAAAGTATCTAACGCCAACGATGATGATTTAGCTACTATCAACGAAGGGTCGCAAAAAGGTCTGTTGGCTTCTCAAAAAGCAGTAGAAGAGTTGATAGAATGGGAATCTAGTTTATGGAGTTACTAAAAAATTAGTTTTTTAAATAATAAAAAAGGAGGCTTTAAATGCCTCCTTTTTTATTATAAAGCTGTTTAATATTTATAGCGCTAGTTAAAAATACTTGCTGGAATGATGTTTTAACCACTAAGTAAAAACTTTTGCTTTCAGCAAATGTATTGCTGCTGAAACTGCCCGGGAAAAGGCTTTAACAAAGAATCTAAAAATAAGAAGCAGCGACTATACCGGCTATAAAAGGTTTAAAGCCTGAACGTGTTTTTTTAAATTATAAATTGTAGCAGCAATCTTATTTATTTGTTCATGAATAAGTTCTTCCTTAAGGGCTAATGTATTTACATGCAGTTGAGGATTATCTATTTCAAATGATGTATGGGGCGGGAGTTGCATTATGGTGCTAGCAGCTCGGAATGGCATATCAGCAATAATATTTTCCGTTACTATCTTTTCTGAAGCAATATAATCCGCATACCTGGTAAGTTGATCAGTATAATCTTCTAAAACAGTAACCGTTTCCGGGAAAGACGTTTCTTTACTAAATTCAGGTAAAAGCGTTGCGAAAGAAGTTAATTCTCTGGTTAAACGGTTGTTCTCAAAAGCAATACTCTGGGCTAATTGCAACTTCTGTTTTTTTGTGCCAGGCTCTAGTTTTAAGCGCACAATGGAATCTGCAATGGATAAGTTAGCAACTTCGGCTTTTCTCCGATCAGCAATGATACGCGCATGAAAACCTGTTTTAGCTGTTAATTCGTGTTGTAATTGTATTAAAAGATCGCGGTTAGCCAGTACTCCTTTGGCTAATATACTTCGTACCCGAAACCGTTCCCAATTGGGCCAGAGTAAAAAAGCCCCTACAATGGCCAACACGCCACCTAAACTGGTCGCAAATAAACGATAAGTAGCATAATGCCAGTCTATATTACCCGAAATCTCGAACATTGCTACCAACATCATGGTAACAAATACAACGGCCAGGGTGTAGTTGCGCTGTTGTAAGTAAATGAACAAAAAGCAGAATATAGATATAAGCAAAATATAGATGCCCGGTGATAGTAATTGGATGAGCAATAATGTGCTTAAAGCAGCTCCGATGGTGGTACCAGTTACTCTTTGTAATGCTTTTTGCTGGGTGGTGCCATAATCGGGTTGCAGAACTACCATAACCGTAAGGGCAATCCAGTAGCCTCTAGGAATATCAAAAATATAAAATAAGGCAATGGAAATAGCCGTTAAAATCATGAGCCGCAAAGTATGCTTTAACGGAACATTTTTAAATTTAAAAAAACTAGAAACCGCCAGTAATTTGCTTAAAGGTGGATAGTGCATTGGCGTAGATTGCGTCTGCTTTTGTTTTCTTTTTTCTCTAATCCGGTTTAATAAAAGTTGCGCGTCTTGTAAATAATGCACCGCAGATTGAAGTAAAATAACAATTCTGTGTAAATCTAAACTACTCGATAAATCAGCTGCTTTAGCATCCAGATGTTGTTGCAATTGATTGGTGGCTACTTGGGCCTCTTTAATCATCTTTTCTAGATGCCGGAAATCTTTCTCCCGACCCATAACCAATATGTTAGCTACTGCTTTAGCCGCTTGCGAGGCACAAGAAAAGCAGAGCTGTAAGTCGTACTTCCACGGTCCGGATAATTTTTGCTGACGTACATTTTCCAGGTTAGAGTACATGGCTAACATGGTAGCGCCAAAACGGGAAGAAGCCCTTACAACTTTTAATAAATCGCGGCGGATAAGGAAAAATTCTTGATCTTTTTTTCGCAAAAAAGGTAATACATTATTAATGGCCGTACGCAGATTAGCTTCTTTTTTTTGAATATCATCGTTGGACTCAGATTTACGGGGAGAGTCAGCTAGCCATGCAGCCAGATTTCCGCCTATTTCCCAAGGCAAAGCTAAGTTTGTATAATAAGGTAAATTAGGCCGGATAGGCCAAAAGAACAACATTATCAACGAAGCCCACATACCACCCAGCCAGGTAGCCAACATACGATATAAACCGGTTTCAATATCGTGAGGACCATTTAAGGATAATAAAAAAACAATAACCGCACAAAGGCCAAGCGTCTGACCATGGGCGCCCAACTCCTTAGCCAAAGAAGAGATGCCGGCAATAATGGCCATGGTTATTACTACCAACCAAAAGTGGGGACCAACTATGGTACCTATAAAGGGAGCAATACTGATAAAAATTAGACTGAAAACCAGTATAAATGCTTTTCGGGGGTAGGTTGTTTGCAGCTTAGTAGAAAGCAACAATTGAGAGGTTATAGCAGCAAAGCTACCATAAAGCGCTAGGCCAAAATATTGAGATACTACTAACGGAACAAGTAAACCTGAAGTAATTAATAAGGCTCGGAAAATGTCTGGATCGAAATATTCTTTGCGGAGAAAAAGATGAATTCTGGAAATAGCATTTTTTAATACCATGTTCTGGTATATATTAAACAAAGGCGTATAAGTTGCAGCGAGAAATAAATTTATAAGTTATCAGATATAAAAATTTTAAAAATTTTGCCAGAATATGGTTGCTTTTCTTTTAAGCCGTGCTTTCCTGATTAAAGTAATCCAAGAGAATCTTTGTTTTAGCTTTCCCAATCTCAGCAATTAACTCAGCCTCGGATAGCTCTTTTATTTTTTTTACTGATTTGTATTTAGAAAGTAACTTTTGTGCCGTAGTAGGTCCTAAACCTTTAATATCGGTAATCTCTGTTTTAAGTGTACCGGCATTACGTCGTTCGCGGTGAAAGGTGATACCAAAACGGTGGGCTTCGTTACGGATACGTTGCAGCAACCGCAGCGATTCTGATTTCTTATCAATGTAAAGCGGCAAGGTATCGCCCGGGTAAAATATCTCTTCTAAGCGTTTGGCAATACTTATTACGGCTACCTGGGTATAAATGCCCAAATCTTTTAGCGCTTTCACCGCCATACCCAGTTGTCCTTTTCCTCCGTCAATTACAATTAACTGGGGTAACGGAGAATCTTCATCTAAAAGCCGGCGGTAACGGCGCGTCACAATTTCGTACATGGAAGCAAAGTCATCGGGACCCACCACGGTTTTAATGTGAAAATGCCGGTAATCTTTTTTACTGGGTTTAGCATTCCGGAAACAAACCATAGAGGCTACGGGGGTAGTACCCTGAATGTTAGAATTATCAAAACATTCAATGTGCTTGGGTAACTCGCTTAAGCGTAAATCTTTCTTAAGCGTTTCCATAATCCGAACCTCATTAGAATCTTTCGATCTCTCGTTCATGCTTTCCTTTTCTTTGCGCAGGTATAGCACGTTTTTTAACGATAAGTTCAACAGTTTCCGCTTATCACCAATTTGGGGTACTGTAATATTTACGTTATTTAGAGGTAATTCTAACTCAACGTTAGTTAAAATTTCTTTGGATTCACTTTCAAAATCGTGGCGCAATTGAACAATAATAGTTGCTAAAATATCGGCATCCGATTCATCCAGTTTTTTAGTAATCTCCAGTGATTGGGTCTGGATAATGGCGCCGTTCATAACTTTTAAGTAGTTAATAAAGGCGCATTTTTCGTTTGAAGTAATGGTAAAGACATCGATGTTGGTAAGGGTATTACTTACTACCGTAGATTTAGCCTGAAAATCTTCCAGAACATCTAACTTTTGCTTAAAGCTATGCGCCACTTCATATTGCATTTCTTGGGCAGCAGCAATCATTTTATCTTTAAAATAAGCTTTGGCAATACTTAAGTTTCCTGATAAAATACTGCGGATTTGCAGGATGTGTTGGTTGTAAGACTCCTCATCGTACAGGTTTTCGCAAGGACCTTTACAGTTGCCGATGTGGTACTCCAGGCATACTTTAAATTTGCCCCGCTCAATGTTTTCCGGTGATAAGTTATACGTACAAGTGCGGAGCGGGTACAACGACCGAATCATTTCCAGAACTACGTTCATGTTGGTAACGCTGGCGTACGGTCCGTAATATTTGGAGCCGTCGTTAATTTTATTACGCGTACTGATTACCCGGGGAAAACGCTCGTTGGTAATACAAATGTAAGGGTAAGTTTTACCATCCTTCAGTAAAATATTATACTTAGGTTGGTACTGCTTAATCAGGTTGTTCTCCAGCAGAAAAGCATCACTTTCGGTATCCACAATAGTAAACTGAATATTGCGGATATTAGAAATTAACTTTCGGGTTTTTTTATTATGCTGGGTAGATTTATTAAAATAGCTGCTTACTCTTTTCCGAATATCTACTGCTTTCCCGACGTAAATAATTTCGTCGTTTTCATCGAAAAATTTGTAAATGCCCGGCCGGTTAGGCAAGTGTTTTATCTTTTCCCGTATAATCTCGTCGGCAGGCATAACTTCTTCCTTATCGCTGATTTTTAACTTCTTATAATTGAAATTTTTTAAAAATTGATAAATAACTTGCCCGGTATAAATACGTGGTGATAACCTTTAATGAAACCAACTGTGGTTATCCGGAATGAGCTTTAAATCCCTTCGTCCAGTTGAATATTTGGGTTTAAAATTTCATTTTGGTTAACCGAGTCTTGCGGTAAACCGCCCATATTATTGTACTTGGCACAATCAATTTCTACTGTTAACGGTGCAGTAGGTTTCGGGAATGGGCCAGTATTAATGGCAATACTTTTATCCGCGAGTACTTTTTGCATAAACAAGCCGTATTGTGGAAGGGCTAATTTATTTCCCTGCCCGTAAGCCGCACTCCGGAAGTGAATGCTCCGGTTTTCGCCGCCAACCCAAGATCCACAAACTAAATCGGGCGTAATGGCCATAAACCAGGCATCGGAATAATTGCTGGTAGTGCCGGTTTTAGCGCCAATTTCGTTTTTAAGTTTATGTCGGAAACGAAGGCCATAGTAAGAAGTGCCACCCTTTATATCAGCGCCGCCTTTTAACAAATGCACCATTAAGTAAGCCGTTTCTTCGCTGATAATATCCCGTGATTTTGGTACGAAGTTGAGCAGTAAATTACCGTTTTTATCTTCAATGCGGGTAAGGTAAACGGGTTCTGTCCATTTGCCACTATTTACAAAAGTACCGTAAGCCCCACACATTTCGTACAACGACACATCGCTGGAACCAAAACCCACGGCTGGTACTGGCTCAATTTTAGAAGAAAAGCCTAAGCGCTCGGCATATTTTACTATTACGGCCGGCGTTAATTTTTGCACCAAGTGGGCAGTAACCGAATTTTTTGAAAAAGCTAAAGCTTCGCGCAGATCAAAGGAACGCCCGGAAAATACGTTATCATCATTCTTTGGGGTGTAAGGGGGGCGACCATCTTCGGCGGGAAAGGTAACGGGCACATCCATAACCTGGTAACACGGCGAATATCCATTATCAATAGCGGCTAGGTATACTACCGGTTTAAACGTAGAGCCCGGTTGCCGACGCCCTTGTTTTACGTGGTCATATTTAAAATATTTGTAATTGTTGCCACCCACCCAGGCTTTAATGTAGCCATTTAATGGGTTCATAGCCATAAAGCCCGTATTTAAAAAGCGTTTGTAGTAAGCCAGCGAGTCCATGGGACTCATTACTACTTCTTTTTCGCCGGGGGCCTCCCAGGTAAATACTTTCATTGGTATTTTCTTGCGCAGGTAGTAATTGATAGAATCCTCATTGTCTTCGTAGCGTGCTTTTAAAGCTTTGTAGCGATCTGTAAGCTTTATTTGCTGCTCCAAAAAACCTTTTATGGTAGCGCCATTATCATAGGTCCAGGGTTCGCGGCCTTTCCAGTAGCTGGCAAACAGCTTTTGCTGTTTTTCCATGTTCTCGCGCACGGCTTCTTCGGCATAGCGCTGCATCCGCGAATCGATAGTGGTGTAAATTCTTAAACCGTCTTCGTACAGGTTATAGCCGTTTTCTTTGCACCAGCGCAACAGAAACTTACTTAACTCCGTCCGGAAATAGGGCGCAATACCGGTATTTTGATTTTCGACACGGTAGTCAAGAGCAATTTCTGTGCTTTTAGCCTGTTCTGCTTCAGTGGCCTGAATAAAGCCGTACTTTTGCATTTGGTCAATTACCGTATTGCGGCGCAGTAAAGACCGTTCCGGGTTTTTAACCGGGCTGAAGTAAGAAGGACCCTTCAGCAAACCCACTAGTACGGCAGATTCCTGTAATTGCAAATCCTTGGGGGCCTTGTTAAAAAAAGTTTTGGCTGCTGATTTAATCCCGAACGCACCGGAACCAAAATCAACGGTATTTAAATACATGAGCAAAATTTCTCTTTTGGAGTAAGAGCGCTCCAGCCGGATGGCCATTATCCATTCTTTGGTTTTGATAATGAGCATGCGCATACCCGGCACCGAACTTAAAAGGCCTTTGTTTAAGTCGGTGCGGGTACGAAATAAATTACGGGCTAATTGTTGGGTAAGCGTGCTTGAGCCGCGGTCTTGCTTGCCAGTAAGTTTATAATAGATTACGGCAAAAGAGCCTTTAAAATCAATGCCGGAGTGTTCTTCAAAACGGATGTCTTCGGTAGCAATAAGCGCATCTATCAGGTTCTGGGGCAGGTCGCGTAGTTCATCAACCGGAGACCTGTTTTCTAAAAAATACTTACCCATTAATACATTATCTTCTGAATATACTTCCGAAGCTAATACACTCTTGGGGTTTTCGAGGGCTCTAAAATCGGGTAACTCACCAAATAAATTTAAAAAATTTATACTTACAGCGTAAACGTATAAACCTAAACCCAGTAATCCGGCAATAAAAATTAACCAGATAGCAGAAATAATTTTAGAATAATAATTATTTGTTTTAGGCGAAGCCATGAATTAGAAATAAGTGTTTTTATAGAAAGCCAGGTAATCCTCTAATTTACCTTCTTTCATTAGAATCAGTAAATTTTCAGAAGAGATAGCAAAGGTAGCAAATTCTATTCCTCTAATCTTACTTAAAGGCGATTGCGGCGCCTTTTGTTTCGTAGCATAACTGGCTGCCTTTTTACCTGCATCAAATTCCTTAATAATTAAAAAATTAGTTGTACCGTTAAAAGAAGTAGAATCTACTGTTAACTTATCGGCCAGGTTATACTTGGCATTGTAGGCATTCATTTTAGTAAGTATATCTTTAAATGCCGGGTTATTTTTAGGATAAGCCACTACTACCAAATGCGGGGTAGTCAGGTTTGCTGTATAACTAGCTTTTGGCTCAGCAGGTGCAGGAGTAACCGGAGCCGGAGTTGTAGGCGTAGGAGTTGCCTCGGTAGCTGGCGCTGCATTATTGCCTGCCCCAGGAGTAGTGTTTTCTACCGGGTCTACGGCTTGGGTTACGGTATCTTGTTCGGCAGCTACCGGATCTGCTTGTTCAGAATTGGTGTCGGTTACATCCGAAGGAGCTTCTTCAACGGGAGCGGCCGGGTTGTTTTTGTTTTGTCTAGGTTGCGGCCTCCGGCGGTTTGGCCGGGGTAATTCTGCTTCGGCTGGTTCCGGCGCAACTGGTTCTTCTGTTACCGTTTCCTCTACTGGTTCTTCCGCAATTGGTTCTTCTTCGGTAACCTCCGGTACGTCGGGAGCGGTCTTTCTTTGAACTCTGGTTTTATTAAATTCCGCTAAGGATAACTTACCGCTTTCGTAAGCTTCAAAAGAATTTAAAATTTCTTCGGCATTAGGAATAAGCGTGCTATTGGGATACTGTTCGATAAACTGTCTTACAGCTGTTTTAAATACTTCCGGTTTTTGCGTGCGGCCAGCGAGCAAAACTTTAAGATAAGCCACCCGGTCGGCCAGTTCACTGTCCGGGTATTGCTGTTGTACCTGGTTAGCCAGAGTAATGGCCACCGGATAGCGCTGGCGATGGTAATTTACAAACGCGGAATCATACAGTTGCCGGGCTTTATTGTTATTAGCTAAAACCTGTTTTAAATAATCAGGCTGATCAATTAATCTGGCGTATTTACTTCCCGGGAGTTCTTTTTTAACTAAATCGGCGTAGGTTTTAGCTTTATCGCTTTTTTGTTCCTGGTAAATTAGGTACAA
Source organism: Adhaeribacter swui (assembly GCF_014217805.1). Classification (NCBI taxonomy): domain Bacteria; kingdom Pseudomonadati; phylum Bacteroidota; class Cytophagia; order Cytophagales; family Hymenobacteraceae; genus Adhaeribacter; species Adhaeribacter swui. Next base: position 1,389,057 of record NZ_CP055156.1, on the reverse strand, counting down.
ACTATAGTATGCTTCTGATTTATGTTTTGTAGCCGGGAATCGCTGTAGTAATTTCTCGAAAGTTTCGGCCGCTCGCACTGGTTCGTTTAACTGCTGCTGATAAATATTAGCTAAGTTAAAAAGGGCTTCTTCCACTAAATTATTAGATTCCTGCAGCCTTTCCGGACTATTGGGTATATCACGAAGCAATTCTTGGCGAGCTATTGCCGGGTTGTTCGCGATTGAGTCCGGAGCTGTATTATCGGGTCCTTTATCCGGGGTGTTTGCCGTATTGGTGGGAGATTGCGTAGCTACAGAGGACGCTAAACTAGACAAACGCCAGTTATCTTGTAACTGCCGGTTTCCCCACTTTTGTACGAACTCCGCCCGAGCCCGGGCTACCGAAGCTGGATTATCAAAGTACCAGGTACCTCCCGAATTAGCGTTGTTGCCCCGTCGGTTATTTCCATTGTTTAAACCAAAACTTAAATTTGATAAGTTACTTTGGTTTGAGGCATCATTGGCTAGTTGTTGTTCTTGTCGCAGCCTTTGCTGAGCCCTTTGTTCTAAGATTGTAACAATGCGCTTGTTTAAACTGGCAGAATCCAGGCGGGCTAAAGCCTGCAAGCTATCTTGCGTTTGTACCGTGGTATAATGCGTAGAAAATTCTTTTAAAACATCCCGCCGTTCCGAGGCCGCCTGGTAATCCACGCTAATGGGATCCATTGCCTGTACCGCACTGTCGTAGTAAGCGTAAGCCAAGTTATATTTTTGTAGATTTTCGTAATAAATTTTACCGGCTAGTAAATGCGAATATGCTTTTTGGGTTTCATTGGTAGACGGCGCTTTAGTTGATTGTTGTAAATACGCCAAAGCTGGCTCGTATTGTTGCTGTTTTAAGGCAAAACGGGCCATCTCGTAATAGATCTTATCTTTAAAATCAAGGTTCTTAGGATCTTTTAACAGTTTAGTAAAGTATTTATCAACCCGGGCTTTATCGTCGGGGTTAGATAACTCGGTTACTTGCCCTAAGTTTAACTTGCTGTAAAAACCAAGTTCGTAAGGAGGGTTATGTTTTACAATGCGGGTATAAACATCAAAAGCTTGTTTATTTTGGTTGGTTGCCTGATACAGTTGGGCAAGAATAAACCGGGCTCGAGCCTGGTAATCCTTGTTTTTCATGATCGGGATGGCCAATTTTAAATTATTGATTGCTAAGGTCGTGTCTTTTTGTTGTAAATGGTATTCTGCCCGGTTTAAAAATAAATGGATTGCATTGTTCTTGTTCAGTTTTACTTTTTTTAATAAATCCGAAACAGCAGCGGCGCTTTCGAAATCGCCTTGGGCAATAAAACAGCGCATTAACCAAACTTGGGCGCGGTACCGCACCTGGTCTTTCTTGCTGCTGGTATTAGCAAACCGGAATGTTCTAATAGCCTCATCAAAATCTCCCATAAAGTAACGCGCTTTGCCCACCAAAATGTAGCTGTCGCTGGTCCATTTACTCTTTGGGTGTTTTTTTATGGCGAAAGAAGCTTTCTTGATTACTTCTTCAAACTCTGGGCGAAACTGGGAAGTAAAAGCAGTATCTGTATTCGGGAACAGCGGTAAAATATGGTTATAATCATCCAGCGAAGCTTTGGTAATTTTAGCCTCGGCCGCGGTTAATCGTTCGCTACCTAAAAAATAAGCATTGTATTGCGCCGTAGTATTATGATAGACCTGGCCCAGCATTCCTGATTTTTCGGAACTGGCACATTGCCAGAATAAAAAACTAGTGGCAAAAAGAAGAAGAATATTTAAATTTTTTTTCTTCAAAACGTAAGAGGTATAAGTGCTACGTAGGATATAAGGATTAATAACCGGGTAATCTTTTGAATAACGTTTTACCAATGGATTTAACATATATCAATCAGTAAAAAGTATTTAACCAACTACACGGATAACGCCTAAAGTAATTAAAGGTTAAAAATAACCATTTTTGTATGGCTGATACAATATTCGTAAACAGAACCTTTTATCTGTTACTAATTACGAGGCACAACAATTGAACCGAAGGACCAGTTTCTCTAAAATTAATTAAAGTTGTACTTTTGTAAATCAGCACCCGTTATGGCATCCGAAGACTCTTCTAAAAACTCTGACGCAGAAAAAAGCAAGTTACAATCTTACATGAAGTACTCTGGCCTGGCCTTTCAAATGCTGATTGTATTGGGAATAGCGGCCTACGGCGGCATGCGGCTGGATGCTTATTTAGGCAATAAAAATCCTTGGTTTACCATCTTGTTTATGCTGCTGGGAGTAATTGGTTCTATTTATAAAATTATTGTTTCGGTAATGAAGTAATTTTGATACGATAATTAGTTACAGTCGCTGTCAAGTTAAATGCTAATTAGGAAAATAACCCGTCATTATTTAATCTGAATTTCCCTGTTATATAATTAAGTACAAGTAGTTTATTAACCTTTAGTTTTTTACGTAACTAATATATGTCTTTTTTTAAAAATTTGCTTTTTGTTACTCTATTTCTGGTGCTGGTGGCTGGCGCCCTTGTTTATTTACAAGGTTATAACCTGGTTCATCCGTATTTCTGGTACATGGTATTATTTTTTGTATTTGTTACGGGTTTTACCTACTACATTATTACTATGGGCAGCAAAAGCGATCCGGGTAATTTTCAAATGTATTACATGGGCGCAACGGCCTTTCGGGTGCTCATGTGCATGGGAGTTGTTTTTATTTACGTGTACTTTTCTGCGGAGCGCGAGCTGCAGTTTACTTTAAATTTCTTTTTACTTTATTTTCTGTTTACTGGGTTTGAAATTTACCACATTCTGACTAACTTGCGCCGAAATTCAAAAAAGCAGCTATAGCCTTTTAATTGTTGATAAAGGTCTTTATATAAAACTCTCTTGATGAAGAAGTTACTTGTTGTACTATTTTCTTTCTTTTCTTTTATTGCTACTGCCGCTGAACCCGCGCACGAGGAGACTAAATTTGATCCGGGTAGCATGATTACGCATCACATTACGGATGATTATTCCTGGCATTTTGCCGATAATTTCGTTTTGCATTTGCCGGTAATTGTTTATGGTAAAAACGGCTTGGAAGTTTTTTCGTCCAGTAACTTTTATAACGAGCATCACCAATTAGTTTCTTACAAAGGCTACGTATTAGAGCACGGGCATATTTATTACGCCAACGAAGAAGGAGAGCCTGTAACCGAAACAACAGCCGATGGTAAAGAAAAGCACGTTGGCCCTCTGGATTTCTCTATTACTAAAAACGTAGCCTCGTTGTTTTTAAGTGTAGCTTTACTATTAATTATATTCTTTACCATAGCTGGCCGGTATAAGACTAACCGGGGCAAAGCTCCTCGCGGCATTCAGTCCTTTTTTGAGCCAATCATTCTGTTTATCCGCGATGATATTGCTAAACCCAATATTGGTCCGAAGTACGAGCGTTACTTGCCGTATTTGCTCACGATATTTTTCTTTATCTGGTTTAATAACTTGCTGGGATTAATGCCTGGTGGCGCTAATTTAACGGGTAACATTGCTGTTACGTTGGTATTAGCGGTGTTTACCTTAATAATAACCTTGTTTAGCTCAAACAAAGCTTATTGGGCGCACATTTTTAAAACCCCGGGAGTGCCGGCGGCTTTATTGCCCATTATGATTCCGATTGAACTGGTAGGTATTTTAACTAAGCCGTTCTCGTTAATGGTCCGGTTATTTGCTAACATTACTGCGGGGCACATTATTATCTTAAGTTTATTTTCGCTGATATTCATTTTTAAAAGTTTTGCCATCGGGCCAATTAGTGTGGCTTTTGCCATCTTTATGAACTTTCTGGAGTTATTTGTAGCCTTATTGCAAGCTTATGTATTTACCTTATTAACCTCTATGTATTTTGGCGGCGCTGTGGAAGAGCATGACCACGCCGACGATATGGGACATGGAGCACACTAAACACTTTTTTAATTTTTTTCACTTTTTAATTTATAACTATGTTGTTAGCACTTTTGCTTCAAGTTGTACAAGGCCTTTCTGAAGGTACAGGTTTAGCAATTATGGGTGCCGGTATCGGTGCTGGTTTAGTTGCTTTAGGTGCCGGTTTAGGTATCGGTAGAATTGGTGGCTCTGCCATGGAATCTATCGCCCGTCAGCCAGAAGCTACTGCGCGTATCCAAACGGCAATGATTATTGCGGCTGCTCTTATTGAAGGTGTGGCCCTGTTTGGGGTGGTAGTTTGTCTGCTTATTTCATTCAAAGGCTAAATGCTTTAATTTCCGGCTGCCCGGCTCTTAGGGCATGCCTTCTAGCGCGGGTAGCTGGAAATTAGAATGAAGATAAGTCGTTATTGTGATTGTTTAAAAAGTGAATTTAAAAATTGGTTTTAACCAGTATTAATCGAAAAAATAATTAAATGGAATTAGTAACCCCGGGTATAGGCCTTATTTTCTGGCAAACCATTACCTTTATTCTGGTTTTATTTTTACTATCTAAATTTGCTTGGCGGCCTATTATGGCGTCTTTGCGCGAGCGGGAGCAATCTATCGAATCGGCTTTAAGTATGGCCGAAAGAGCAAAATTAGAAATGCAGGCTTTAAAAGCCGATAACGAAAAACTTTTGCAGGAAGCCCGTATTGAACGGGATCGCATCCTGAAAGAAGCGGCTGATAATGGCCGTACAATAATTGAAGATGCAAAAAACCGGGCAAGCATTGAAAGTAACCGTATTTTTGCGCAAGCAAAAGCAGAAATTGAAAACGAAAAGAAATCTGCTTTAGCTGAAGTTAAAAATGTAGCGGCAACAGTTTCGATAGAAATTGCTGAGCGTATTTTAAAACATGAACTGCGCGATGCCGGAACGCAGCAAGCTTTAGTGCAAGAATATTTAAAAGACGTAAAATTAAATTAGTTCTTAGTAAAAGATTTATTCCCAACTAAAAGCTAGCAACCAATCAATAATATATGTCCAACGTTAGAGTTGCTTCCCGCTATGCTAAATCGCTTATTGAATTAGCGGAGGAAAGAGGTATTCTGGAGAATGTTTATCAGGATATGTTGCTTTTTAACCAAACTGTAACCGCTAGCCGCGATTTAAGTTTAATGCTCCGTAATCCTATTGTAAAGCACAATAAGAAGCTGGCAGTATTAAAAGCAATATTTACCGGTAAAGTAAACGATCTAACTTTATCATTCTTTACCATTATAACAGAAAAAAACCGGGAAGCTGTACTTGGCAGCGTCGCTACGGAATTTTTAACTCAGTACAATTTGTTGAAAAAAGTACAAAAAGCCCAGGTTACTACGGCCACTCCGCTTACTCCAGCTTTACGGGCTGAGTTTAACCAGTTGGTGATAAACCGCACTGGCATGAGCACAGTAGTTCTGGAAGAAGTAGTAGATCCAAGCTTAATTGGGGGCTTTGTTTTACGTATTGGCGATGTGCAAATTGATGATTCGATTAGTACCAGCTTACTACGTTTAAAAAATAAATTAAAAGATAATTCTTACACTAGTCAATTATAATCATGGCAGAAGTTAGACCTGATGAAGTATCAGCGATATTAAGAGAACAGTTATCCAATTTTCGAACCGAAGCCGAGTTAGAAGAAGTAGGTACTGTATTGCAGGTAGGGGATGGGGTAGCTCGTATCTACGGCCTGTCTAAAGCCCAGTCCGGTGAGTTATTAGAATTTGAGAATGGCCTGCAAGCTCTCGTTCTGAACTTAGAAGAAGATAATGTAGGAGCCGTAATGCTCGGCGACTACAGTGATATAAAAGAAGGTGCCACTGTAAAACGGACCAACAAAATTGCCAGCATCCAGGTAGGTGATGCCATGGTAGGCCGAGTAGTTAATACCTTAGGTCAGCCCATTGATGGTAAAGGCCCGATTGCCGGTCCTTTGTACGATATGCCTTTGGAAAGAAAAGCGCCCGGCGTAATCTTCCGTCAGCCGGTAAATGAGCCAATGCAAACGGGCATCAAAGCAATTGACTCCATGATTCCAATCGGACGGGGTCAGCGGGAGTTAATTATCGGTGACCGCCAGACTGGTAAATCAGCCGTTGCTATTGATACCATCATCAATCAAAAAGAATTCTATCAGCGGGGCGAGCCAGTTTATTGTATTTACGTAGCCGTAGGTCAGAAAGCCTCTACGGTAGCGCAGGTAGTAAACGCGCTTACGCAAGGTGGAGCCATGGATTACACTATCGTGGTTTCTGCTTCAGCATCTGACCCAGCGCCAATGCAATTCTTTGCTCCTTTTACCGGTGCAGCTATTGGTGAGTTCTTCCGCGATACAGGCCGTCCGGCACTAGTAGTATACGACGATTTATCAAAGCAAGCCGTAGCTTACCGCGAAGTATCTTTGTTATTACGTCGTCCGCCAGGACGGGAAGCGTACCCAGGTGACGTATTTTATCTGCACTCTCGTTTATTAGAGCGGGCGGCTAAAATAAACGCTTCTGACGAAATCGCACGTAATATGAACGATTTGCCGGATTCTATCAAACCTTTGGTAAAAGGAGGTGGATCGTTAACAGCTTTACCAATTATTGAAACCCAAGCAGGTGACGTTTCGGCTTATATTCCGACTAACGTAATTTCCATTACTGATGGTCAGATATTCCTGGAAACCAACTTATTTAACTCGGGTATCCGTCCGGCTATTAACGTGGGTATTTCGGTTTCGCGGGTAGGAGGTAATGCCCAGATTAAGCCTATGAAAAAGGTAGCGGGTACTTTAAAGCTGGATCAAGCCCAGTTCCGGGAGTTAGAGGCTTTTGCTAAATTTGGTTCAGACTTAGATGCCTCTACTAAATTAACCATTGAACGTGGCCGTCGGAATTTGGAAGTTTTAAAGCAACCACAATTCTCGCCAGTGCCAGTTGCACAGCAAGTTGCTATTATCTATTGCTGTACCAATGGTTTAATGGATGATGTGCCTGTAAACGAAGTTCGGCATTTTGAGCAAGAGTTTCTGCGCAGCATGGAACTGAACCACAAAGAAGCATTGAATCAACTACGTGCCGGTAAATTAGAAGACGTGGCAATCACGGCTATTAAACAAGTAGCTAAAGAGGTTTCTGCGAAATACAAGAAATAAAAAAGATTAGCACTTACAATTTTAAATTTTAAAAAAGTAATTGCTTTATAAATAGCTTAGAGTCAAAAAGGAAAGTACGCTCCAGTTACTTTCCTTTTACATATCTATAAACAATAAATGGCCAGTTTAAAAGAAGTACGAAGTCGGATCATTTCGGTAACCTCCACCCAGCAAATCACTAAAGCGATGAAAATGGTGGCGGCCGCCAAATTACGGCGGGCTCAGGATAATATTATCCGGATGCGACCTTATGCGCAACGGTTAAGCAGCATCTTAACTAATTTATCCCGCCTTACAACTGATTCTACCCCTAATTTGTACGCCGAACGCCGGGAGATTAATCGTGTATTGGTTGTAGTAATTACTTCGGACCGGGGCTTAGCGGGCGCTTTTAACAGCAACGTAATAAAAGCAGTAAATAACCTGGTTAATGAACGTTACAGCCGCCAAGCAGCAGCGGGCAACGTAGAATATTTGGCAATTGGCAGAAGAGGACACGATTTTTTTGCTAAACGCAACGCAAAGCTGGCAGGAAATTATACGCACATATTTTCGCAATTGTCGTTTGATACGGTAAGAGTAGCAGCCGAGTACGCTATGGATGCTTTCCGGGCCGGTGATTACGACCAGGTAGATATTGTGTACAATGAATTTAAAAACGTAGCTACTCAAATAATTCGTACCGAGCAGTTTTTGCCAATTCAGGAACAGGAACCAGCAGTAGCTAACGCGAGCATAGGCACAAATACCGATTATATTTTTGAGCCGTCGAAAGAGCGAATTGTGGAGGAGCTAATACCCAAATCGTTAAAAATACAGTTTTATAAAGCTGTTTTAGAGTCCAACGCTTCAGAACATGGTGCCCGTATGACGGCCATGGATAAAGCAACAGATAATGCAGGCGAACTGCTAAAACAGTTAAAGTTAACCTATAACCGGTCGCGGCAAGCTGCTATTACCACCGAAATTTTAGAAATTGTAGGTGGCGCAGAAGCATTGGCCGCAGGTAGCTAATGTGTAATATTACATGGCAACAACAACTAATAAGCAAAAAGGCTCTTTATACAAGAGCCTTTTTGCTTATTAGTTGTTTACTATAATCTAGATAAAAAGTCTGTTTATTAGAATATAGACAAGGTTTTAAGGAGGTATTATTACCAAATAGCAACTAATTTAGCATCCATAAAATTTAGGAACATTTAATTTAAATATTCGTGAAAAAACACGCCTCTTCTCTCCTCATTATTCTTTTTGCCAGTCTTATGTTTTCTCCAACCAGTTTGATGGCTCAAAAGAAAGCTAAGAAAGCAACAGTAAGTGTACTGGAAAGACCAAAACTAGTGGTTGGGATAGTTGTAGACCAAATGCGTTATGATTATTTATACCGTTACTGTAATAAGTACAGCGATGGGGGTTTTAAAAGATTAATGCAGCAAGGGTTTAATTATAGAAATACGCATTATAATTACGTGCCTACCGCCACTGCCCCGGGCCATGCATCCGTTTATACTGGAACAACGCCAGCTCGCCACGGTATAATCGGTAATAACTGGTACGTTCGGGAAACCGGAAAATCTATTTACTGTACCGACGATTTAACGGTACAAGGTGTGGGTACTACTTCGGATGCAGGAAAAATGTCGCCGGCTAATATGTTGGCCACTACTATTACAGATGAGTTGAAAATAGCTACCAACCAAGAAGCCAAAGTTATTGGGGTTAGCCTGAAAGACCGTGGCTCTATTTTACCCGCCGGCCATGCCGCTGATGCTGCATATTGGTTTGATTCTGCGGTAAAGGGTTTTATTACCAGTACTTTTTACATGAAGCAATTACCAGCTTGGGTGCAGCAGTTTAATAGCCGCAATTTACCAGACTCTTATGTGAAAAACCCGTGGACTACGCTGTTGCCAATAGCGCAATACACCGAGAGTACTCCGGACGATAATAATTTTGAAAATACATTTTCTGGGCAAGCACGGCCGGTTTTTCCGCATAACTTACCAGAATTGCTGGCAAAAAATCCGGATATTCTCCGGACTACTCCTTTTGGTAACACGCTTACCAAAGAGTTTGCTATAGAAACAATAAAAGCAGAAAAAATGGGGCAAGGTAAAACTACCGATTTTTTGGCTCTTAGCTTTTCTAGTACCGATTACGTTGGTCACCATTTTGGCCCTAACTCAATAGAGGTAGAAGATACTTATTTGCGCTTAGATCAGGATTTAGCCGATTTTCTTAAATTTTTAGATTCCCAGGTGGGCAAAGATAATGTCCTGATTTTTTTAACAGCCGACCATGCCGCAGCTAACAACGTTGGTTACTTAAATTCTTTAAGAATACCCTCCAATAGTGAATCTCCGCGTGTGATGCAGGACTCTTTAAAACAATATTTAAACAAACAGTATGGTGTAGGCAATTGGGTAGAATCGTACAGTAACCAGCAGGTTTATCTCAACCGGAAACTGATACAAAGCAAAAAAGTTAATTTATCAGAAATTCAGCAAAAAGTTGCCGATTATCTTCTCCAATTTAACGGCATTCAACGTACAACCACTGCTACAACCATATTGCAAGCTAACTGGACGAGTGGATTACTGGGCTTTGTTTTAAATGGCTATTCCCCGAAACGATCCGGCGATGTAATTGTAACCCTGCAACCCGGCTGGATAGAAGGAAATTCCGGCAAGTTGTCGAAGGGTACAACCCACGGCACTTCGGCCAGTTATGATACGCATGTGCCTTTGCTTTGGTACGGCTGGAAAGTAAAACCCGGTGAATCGGCTCACCTGGCTAGTATTACGGATATTGCCCCTACAGTGGCTTACGCACTTTCTATTCAGGAGCCTAATGCGTGCACCGGACAGCCGTTGCAAGAAGTGTTACGCTTTCAATAACACGGGGGCAAATACATGTGGTTATAAGCAGGTAAGTACGGCTGTTCCGGATAGATCGTGTTTTAAAAATTTTTAAAAATTTTATTTTTTAATATAAATGACTAGAAAAAATAATCCCTGGCATAGCGTAAAATACGGTGAAAACGCGCCAGAAGTAGTTACCGGTATTATTGAAATACCCAAAGGTTCTAAAGCTAAATATGAATTAGATAAAGAAAGCGGCTTATTAAAATTAGACCGGGTTTTATTTTCGTCGGTTCATTATCCGGCAAATTACGGCTTTATACCGCAAACCTACTGTGATGATAGCGACCCGTTGGATATTTTGGTGATTTGCTCTATTGATGTGCACCCCATGTGTATTATCGAAGCCAAAGTTATTGGCGTAATGCAAATGATTGATAACAACGAAGAAGATGACAAGATCATTGCGGTGGCTAAAAATGACATGTCGGTAAATCACGTAAGCGATATTTCGGAGCTGCCGCCACATACTTTATTAGAGATTCGCCGCTTTTTTGAAGATTATAAAAAGCTGGAAAACAAAGAAGTAGTAGTGGAACAGTTTTTAGGAAGAGAGCAGGCGTACGAAATTATCAATAAGAGTATTGAATTGTACAACAATACTTTCCGGAATAAACCTGAATTTAGCGAAAAATAGTTCAAGCCAAAGCAGGCAACCGCTTCCGATGTAATTAAAAATTCAAAAACCGGCTATTTTAAAATAAGCCGGTTTTTTTTTGTTAAATCAATACACGTTTAAATACTTTGCTAGTTAAAAGGATATAGGCTAGCTAAGAAAAAGCTGGTTTAGTTTATCGGATTTTTTAAAAAATTATCATTATCACACCCACTTGAGTATACTTGCTAGTTTCCGGAGTATAGGTAAAGGCATTTTGTTTAGCAATGTGTTTATTGCAACCTGTGCTTTTGGGTTGGTTTGTCAAACGTATTTATTATTAAATCTGCCTATTAGGTACTGGCAAGCAAGTTTAGCCTTTCTTGCTACCTTTTTTATTTACAATTTAGATGGCTTGCTGCCTTATAAATTTAATCAGAACGTAGTTGTTTCGGAGCGGAAAATTTGGGTAATCCATTACCGGCAAAAGCTACTTTTTTGTATAGGTTTAGCGGGTGCTATCGCTTTGTTTTTGTTTATTAATTATGGGCAACCCCGGTATTTATGGCTTATTGCGCATCTAGTAATAATTTCAATGCTGTATTCCTGGCGGATAATCCCCCAAAAGAATGGCGATCTAATTCCGTTACGCAACATTCCTTTGTTAAAAATATTTTTAATAGCCTATGTCTGGAGTTGCGTTACTGTTATTTTACCGCTCTTAGCCACCAATAAGCTAAGTATTTCTGTTGATATTGGGTTATTATTCCTGCGGCGGTTTACTTATTTGTTTGCGCTAACTTTATTATTCGATATCCGGGATTATAAAAAAGATAAGATTACGCATACGCTTACTTTCCCGGGCTTAGTGGGGGTATTATTTACTAAAATACTGGCTACTATATTGCTGCTGGTATTTGCTGTAGCTACCTGGCTTTCAGAAGTGGGACCAGCCTTATTGAGTTTAGAAGTATCTGCCGTAATTGCCTTAGCGGTAGTGTGGCTGAGCCACGAAAAACGAAGCGAGTATTATTATTTAATTTTCGCTGACGGCATGATGCTCGTACAATCGCTGCTGGTATTTATGGCTACGTACTAAAAAGTTAGGTCAGAAAACAGAATTTAAAAAAACAGCTTTAATTCAGTTTATGGGCGTTTAAAGTTAAGAAAGCCTGCCCTAAGTACGATACAATATCCGAAGCAAGTAGTGCTTGTTCGCCTAAATTTGCTTTAGCTAAATCACCAGCTAAACCGTGCAGGTATACTCCTAAAATGCAAGCCTCCAGGGGGGAGTATTGCTGCGCCACTAAAGCCGTAATAATGCCGGTAAGTACATCGCCGGTACCGCCGGTAGCCATTCCTGGGTTGCCGGTACTGTTAAAATAATACGTGCCCTCCGGAGTACCAATGCACGTATGCGCGCCTTTTAAAACTACGTAGCAGTTATGTTGCTGGCAAAAATCTTTTAATAAAGTTAAGCGATAATAATCGTTTTGAGCTTTACCGGCTAAACGTTCAAATTCTTTGGGGTGCGGCGTTAAAATACTGCCTTCCGGAATCGATTTTTTAAAATTTTCATTTTCCGAAATAATATTTAAAGCATCCGCATCTATCACTAAAGGCACTTTGGTAGTTTCTAGTAGTTTGCTTACTAACTCCCGAGTAGCTGCTTCTTTCCCGAGGCCGGGGCCGATGCCAATGGCATTGTAAGTAGTTATATCGGGTAATTGCGAGGTGTAATTATCTTCCGGGTCGGTGAGTGTCATGGCTTCGGGTACAGCCGTTTGCAAAATATTGTACCCCACAGCCGGGCAGTAAACTGTGAGCAAACCTACTCCGCTCCGTAAACAAGCCCGCGAAGAAAGTACGGTAGCCCCCATCTTACCATAACTACCGCTTATAAGTAAAGCATGACCAAACGAACCTTTGTGCCCGTATTTTGGCCGGATTTTTAAAATTTTAGCTGGTACCTCCGGCGAAATATAAAAGTGAGTAGAAGGCGATTGGGAAATAAAATCAGCATTTAAGCCAATGGGTACTACCGTCCATTCGCCTACGTATTGGGCGGTGCCGGGCAAAAGAAAAGCTAGCTTCGGTAGCTCAAAAGATAAAGTATAGTCTGCTTCAATAATGGCATCAGTGGGCGCATTGGGAACATCGGCGAATAAACCGGCCGGCATATCCACCGCCACGACCATAGCGGAGCTTTGGTTAATATGTCTCACTAAATCGGTAATTAAACCGGTTAGTGGGCGATTTAAACCAGTGCCAAACAAGGCGTCCAACACCATGGCATTATCCGGAATTTGAGGAAAATCGCTTATTTGGTTTAGATATTGAGGAATTATGGCTTCAGGCAGGCGGTTTAAATTAGCGGTAAAATCCGGAGCATACTTATTATTGCTAGCTAAAATATATACCTGAACTACATATTGGTGCTGATGCAATAACCGGGCTATGGCTAAACCATCGCCGCCGTTATTACCCGGTCCACAAAATATCAAAACAGGTTTTTTTACTCTGTTCGAAAACTTATTTAGATACCAGTTTACAAAAGCGCTTACGGCACGCTCCATCAATTCCAGCGAAGGAATGTTTTCCTGTTCTGCGGTGTACGCATCTGCTGCGCGTGTTTGAGCGGCCGTTAAAATTTTCATTTATCTATTTATCTTAAAATTTAAATCTGGCAAGGAAATACCAGCATCCGGAACAAATAGTTTTTTTAAAATTTATTTTGTTTGTAGCTTTTCTACCGGTCTAGTTCTCCCAATACAATATCTACGGAACCCACAATGGCAATTAAATCGGCAACCATGCAACCTTTGGCAATTTCGGGTAAAACCGATAAGTTAGAAAAACAAGGCGAACGCCCTTTGCACCGAAACGGGATATCTGATTTGCCGGTTGCTCTAAAATAATAGCCCAATTCGCCCCGCGGCGTTTCTGCCCTAAAATAGAAATCTTGTTCTTTGGGTCTTATTTTCTTGGGGCACATGGCCTGCGGATCAAAGTCAGGCGAACGTTTGTAATCGGTAGTTAAGCGGTGTAAGCATTGGCGGATAATCTTTAATGATTCCCGCATTTCCTGCGCCCGCACGTAATTCCGGTCCCAGCAATCGCCGGTAGTGCCCACTAAACCTTGACCAATGGGAATGTCAAATTCTATTTCGGGGTAAACTGAATACCCATCTACCCGGCGTAAATCAAATTTTAAACCCGAAGAACGCAGCATAGGTCCAGAGCAGCCATAATTAATAGCTACATCCAGCGGCAATACGCCTACGTGGGCCGTTCGGTCGATAAATATTTTGTTATTAATTAAAATCTGATCCAGCTCATCGAGCTTCGGTAAAAAGTAATCAATAAATTCCCGGCAGCGCTCTTCAAACCCGATGGGCAAATCGTAATACAAGCCGCCAATCCAGATATAATTATACAACATCCGGGAGCCGGAAGTCCATTCGAGTAAACGTTGGATGTGTTCGCGATCGCGGAGTAACCATAAAAACGGCGTGAAAGCGCCTATATCAATGGCGTAAGTGCCAATAGCCACTAAGTGCGAAGCAATCCGGTTTAGTTCGGCTACCAGCACCCGGATGTACTCCACCCGTTTAGGTAATTGACCGGTAAGCCCGAGCATTTTTTCTACGCCCATGCACCAAACATGTTCGGAGTTCATGGCTGCCAGGTAATCCATGCGGTCAACGTAAGGCAGGGTTTGATTATACGCCAACGACTCGGCATGTTTCTCGAAGCAGCGGTGCAGGTAGCCAATGTGCGGCACCACATCCACTACTATTTCGCCGTCGGTGATTAACTCCAGCCGTAATACGCCGTGCGTAGCAGGGTGCTGCGGCCCCATGTTTAAAAGCATTTCGCCGGCTTTTAAATCCGATACCTCAAATTTGTTGGGTTCGGCTTGCAGTAAATATTCCGTGTAGCGGCTAGTCATTTTATTTTAAAAATCTAAGGTTTATTAACCAAAGATCAATTTTTTAAATTTTAGCTCTATTGCTAGAGCACAATCTTGAAAAGGAAATTAATTATTACGCCAGTTTTCTCCTTTAAACCCATTCTGGCGGTTATGTTCGTCGAAAGCTACCCGGATGCCATGGTAATATTCCTGGGCTTCGTAATCTTTCCGTAAAGGGTAACCTTCCCAATCGGCGGCACACAAGATCCGGCGCATATCCGGGTGACCGGAAAAGCGGATACCCACTAAATCAAAAATTTCGCGTTCGTGCCAATCGGCCGTGCGCCAGATATGGCTAACGGTAGGAACAACCGGTAATGACTCTTCTGCTGCGTTGCGAGGAATTACTACTTTTAGGCATAAATGATGATTGTAGGGGATAGAATATAAGTTATAAGCAACTTCTAAAGTACCTGCCTCTGGCCCGTTATCAATACCTGTTTGGCAAGATAATACATCAAAGTATAATTGCTCGTTGGCGTGTAATGCGGCGCATACCGCTGCTATTTTATCTGTTTGAATAACCAGGTAAGGCATTAAATCCTGCGGCTGTTCGCGTACGATTACAGAATCACCAAATTCCTGTACTATAATATTCTGTATTTCCTCAAAAGACATGCTCGTGTTAATTAAACCGCAGCAAGTAATAACTTACCAGATTTTTTAATTTTTAAATTTTTAAACAGAAACTTCCGTTTGATTCGCGGTAGGAGTAAGTTCCGGGTTAGCGTTCATCAAACGTTGTACTGCTTTGGGAGGAGCCAGTAAGGTTTCTTGGCGGATTTTTTCTTGTAGCTGTAAAAATCCGCCAATTAAAGCTTCAGGTCGGGGCGGGCAACCAGGTACGTAAACATCCACGGGAATAATCCGGTCTACGCCTTTTACCACGTGATAACCGTGTTCCCAATACGGTCCGCCGCAGTTAGAACAAGAACCCATCGAAATAACATAACGCGGCTCCGGCATTTGTTCGTAAAGCCGCCGGATGCGATCGGCCATTTTAAAAGTAACTGTTCCGGCAATAATAATAACATCTGATTGCCGGGGAGAAGCCCGCGGAATAACGCCCATCCGGTCGATGTCGTAAGCCGATGACCAGGCTCCCATCATTTCAATGGCGCAACAAGCCAAGCCAAATTGCATGGGCCATAACGCCGATAGCCGCGCGTAACTTAAAAAATCGTCTAACTTACCAATAATAATACTGCCTTCTCCGGTTTTCTCTCTGCCTGGTAGTGGGTTCATTTTATTTAATTTCGTCTTTTTTACAAGACGATTTACTTTGTTTCTACTAAATCTTGTTTTACTTGGTAATGTTGCGCGTTTATTTTAGCGTAAGCCGAGAGCGGTACTTTAGAAATACTTTGCGGAATGATCGGTTTTTGTTTTACCCAATCTAAATGGCCTTTCGCCCAAGCGTAAGCTAAGCCAAGTGCCAGAATGCCAATAAAGATAAACATTTCGGTAAGGGCAAACCAGCCCCACAAACCATTAGTTTCTTCTATTAACGACCGTTGCCCAAAAACTACTGCCCACGGAAATAGAAAGGCCAGCTCTACATCAAAAATTATAAAAATAAGGGCGATAACATAGAACCGCGGATTAAACTGTACCCATGAGCTGCCCTGCGCTTCTTCACCACATTCGTACGACGCTAACTTTTCTGCGTTTGGCTTATCTGGCCGAATCAAACGGGCGGTTACTAAACCAATTAAGATAAAAAGCCCTCCTCCAATCAGAAAAAGTAAGATGGTGCCGAAATCAGATAAATAAAGTTGGTTCATAGGGGCAAAATTACAAATTTTTAAAATTTTGATTTTAGTTGGCACAAACTGCAATATGCCAGCTATATCTCGCAATTCAAAAGTTTACTATTGTTATTGGCTTAAGTTGAAGATTTTAAAACTTTAAAGGTATTCTGTAACTTTTAACATTACCAGCCGGTTCAACTACCAGCTTGCTTTTTCGTACTTCAACTTTTCATTCATTCTGCTAAGCTTATAACCATGCTAACTGGCCGCGTAAATGCTCCTGAAATCAATACCAAGTACGGGTGGCTCAATACCAACGGGAAATCGTATTCTATTAACGATTTTAAAGGTAAAATTGTATTGCTTGATTTCTGGACATTAGGCTGCATTAATTGCCAGCATATTATACCGGATTTACAGCGTTTAGAGGCCGAGTTTCCAGAAGAATTAGTAGTAATAGGCGTACACTCGGCCAAATTCGACAACGAGAAAGTTCACAATGCCATCCGGAAGGCTATTCTTAAATTTGGAATAAAACACCCAGTAGTAAATGACGCCGGGTTTGAAGTATGGAAACATTATGCTGTAAATGCCTGGCCCACCATCGTATTAATTGATCCGGATGGTAAAGTGATTGGGCAACGCGCCGGCGAAGGCATTTACGATATTGTGAAGCCAAATCTTGCTTTATTAATCGAAAATTTTAAAAATAAACTTAACCGCACCATTTTTTCATTCCAGGCAGAAGAGCAACTGCCAGGCATTTTGCAATTCCCATCGAAGTTACTGGTTAACGTCGCCGGGGAAATATATTTATCGGATAGCGGCCATCATCGAATTTTAAAAATTAACCAGGACGGAAAAATTTTGCAGATAATTGGCAGCGGCGACCGCGGGTTTACTAACGGTGCCAGCCACGAAGCAACTTTTAATGAGCCACATGGCCTGGCATTACATAGCAATTACTTATACGTAGCCGACGCGAAAAATAATGCTATTCGCAAAGTAGATGTAGAAACCGGCTGGGTAACCACCGTAGCCGGAACCGGCGAATTGAGTTATTACTTTTTTGAAGACAGCTTAAACGAGCCGGTAAACCCCAACAGCCCCTGGGATTTAGCCGTAGCCAACGATATTTTATACATTGCCAGTGCGGGTAACCACCAAATTTTAAAAATGGACTTAAATACCGAACAGGTTTGGCGATTTGCCGGTACCGGTCGCGAAGCTTTAGCAGATGGCTCATTGCTGGAAGCTGCTTTTAATCAGCCCAGTGGTTTAGTTTTGCAGAACCAAATGTTGTACGTTGCCGATGCCGAAGCCAGTGCTATTCGGGTAATAGATTTAGATAATAAACAAGTAAATACCTTAATTGGTACCGGCTTATTTGATT
Source organism: Adhaeribacter swui (assembly GCF_014217805.1). Taxonomy (NCBI): domain Bacteria; kingdom Pseudomonadati; phylum Bacteroidota; class Cytophagia; order Cytophagales; family Hymenobacteraceae; genus Adhaeribacter; species Adhaeribacter swui. Next base: position 1,371,325 of record NZ_CP055156.1, on the reverse strand, counting down.
TCGGCGATGTAGATGACGACTTAAATGGCGCTCAGTTGCAGCATGCCATGGGCATAACCTATTACCAAAATCAACTTTACATTGCTGATACTTACAACGGAAAAATAAAAGCTGTGGACTTGGAGAATGATCGCATAACTACTTTACTAGCGGGTTTAGACGAACCGAACGATGTAGAGATTATTGCTGGAAAGCTATGGGTTACTGACACCAACCATCACCAGCTTATAAAAGTAGATCTTACTACCGGCGAAAAGTTTCTGGTCTCGGTAACAGAGAATATGGATATTTTTAAAAAAGATTAAAACTTTATATCCCTACTAATTAAAAAGCAGTGCTTCACTATTAGAGAACTAAAGTTTAATTATAGCCATTTTGTTATTGCAGCCAGCAGAGCGATTTTTAAAAAATTACAATGACAGCTGGTTGTTGCAGCCGAAATAAAGCTTATCTATAAACGCTCAAAGGCGGTATCTCTGAGCCGGCCAGTACAATAGCGCCTCTGGTGATAACAGCTCCCGCATTAACTAACACGCCTTTTTCCAAGGTTGCGCCGCCGCCAACGTAAGCATTTGGGTAGGTTAAAACAAAATCATCTACTATGGCATCATGGTCAATGCAAACGCCCGCATTGATGATAACATGCTTCCCGATTTTTGCATTAGTTTGTATCACCGCATTGGCCAGAACAACGGTGCCTTCGCCCAATTCCACGCCTTCGGCCACATAAGCTGTTGGATGAATTAATGTGCCAAACGAATGACTTACTTTATTCGCGATCTTTTCCCGGATGCTATTGTTGCCGATCCCAATTATCATTTTTGCTCCGGGGTATAGATCTTCTGCGTACGGTTTGGCTAAACCGATTGGCGTTGTTTTCGGCTGATCGTCGAAAAAAGCTTCTACTGTACCTCCTGTTAATTTTATTAAATCTGCTACTACGGCAGCATGGCCGCCGGCTCCGTAAATAACAAAAGATGTTATCATGAGAGTACGCGTTTGGGCATTAAAAGGGGCTTTACAATTATGTAAATCATAACCAAAGGCAAGGCCACCAGAACAAAAATGTAAATAAAATCAAGGGACGAGAACAGCACCAGGCCGTTTACTAGTAATTGCACCAGCGCATACAAGCCCGAAACAACTAAATGCGGTACTTTACGCTCGTTTGCCAATATTTGGTAAAAGTGTAACCGGTGCGGTTCAAAAATATTTTGCCTTAAAATAAGCCGGTGGATGATAGTGAGTACCGTGTCAACGCCATAAACTGCCAGGAAGAGGATATACGTTAAGGATTCTGTTTTAAGAATTAACATCAGCAATAGCGTAAGAATCCAAAAACCAATACTTACACTGCCTACATCACCGGCGAAACATTTTGCTTTTTTACGAAAATTAAAAAATAGAAAAACGAGTGAAGCTAAAATCGGACAAATAATAAAATCTGAGTCAGCAAAGGCAACAACGTACTCGTTCACGTACAGGAGTGAGCATAAAATGGTTAAGCTGTATAAACCAGTAATTCCATTAATGCCATCCATAAAGTTATAGGCATTAATAATACCTATAATAAATACGTATACTATCGGAATAAGCCAGATGGGCAACAACTGGAAGGCATTTACCGACCAAAGTAAAGCTGTAACAGCTAATAAATGAACAATTATCCGAACCCGACTGGGTAAACTGCTGATGTCATCCCAGAAGCTGATTAAACTAATGAGCAGCATGCCAAGAAGTAAGTAGGCCGATACATCGTGAAAAAAGACAGCATACAAAACCATGGCAAAAGGATATACAATCCCCCCGCCCCGAATTGTTATAGCCGTATGGGAGCTTCGATTATTAGGCTTATCAATAATGTTAAAGCGGTCGGCAATCCGGAAATACCCGAGTAAAAGACCAAAAAGTAATAAAGTAATTAATGCGTAAATCATACGATCATGGGCAAGTTTTGTAAAACAGACGTTGGATGCCAATCCAATTTTTCTTTTGCTCTTGAATCATCAAAAGTTAAGGTCGACATCATTTTATGCAGCTTGGAAGTAGTTATGGGTGATTTTGAGCCAAGTAAATTGCCAAACAAAGCAATAGATTTAGCAACTGGTACTGGAATATGCCTAGGTTGCTTTTTACCGGTGGCAGCAGCAATGCCATCTTCCAATTCTTTAAAACTGGGATGGTAGCCATCGGTTAAATTATAAGTGCCGCCTACTTCTGCTACTTTCGGAATAATGGTTGCTACATCTTCGGCCCAAACTACGCTTTTACGGGCATCGGACTTACCAACACCTAAATACCGGCCGGTATGAATGCCTTTAATCATGGCCCCTAAGTTACCGGGTGGATTAGGGCCGGCAATTAACGGCAATCGTAATATACCTAGTGTAATGTTATTTTCCTTAGCCCACTTTTTTAACCAAGCTTCGGCTAAAATTTTTGATTTGGCATAAGGGGTTTCTCCTTTAAGGGGTTGCTTTTCCGGAATAAGCTGTCCTTCTTCTAAGCCATAAACGGCTACTGTACTGATAAAAATAAAACTCTTTACCGGCTTATCTAATTGTAAAAGAGCCTGGCACAAGTTCTTTGTTCCTTCAAAATTAACCTGAAAGAATTCCTTGCTTTCCGCTTCGGTTCTGGGCACAACATGCGCTTTGCCGGCCGCATGTACTACTATATCTACCGACGTATTTATAACCGGAACACCTGTTTGCAAGTCGGCTTTAATGTTATTGCTGCTGGCCCTGCCTAAGGTTATAACGTTATAGTTTTGGTTTGATAAGCTCGATTGTAATACTTTACCTAAAAAGCCCGATGATCCCGTTAATAAAACATTCATTTTATCTTTGCTTAGTATGTAACAAAACCATGGCATTTAAAAAATCGCTGGCCAACTTGTTCCGGTTGAAATAGTTTTGAGCTAAACTTAGGCTATTAGCCGCCATTTGGTTTCGGGCCGCCGGATTATTAACCAGGTATTCAATTGCATCAGCAAAGGTGGCGGGTTCATCCGGTAAAACAGTAATGCCGGCATTATGCCTTTGCAACGTTTGCTTAATCCATCCTTGGGTAGATTGCACAATAGGTACTCCGGCCGCAAACGCATCAAACATTTTGTTAGGAGAGCTTGTTTGCAAAACTTCTAAATTTTTAAAAACTACAAATGCAGCGTAGGCTTTTTGCAACCAGCCAATAACTTGGGTTTTAGGAATAAGGCCTAAGAAATGAACGTTATCCAGGGCATATTTAACGCATAAATCCTGTAGCTGCTTTTTCTCGGCTCCTTCCCCAATCATTACGATTTTAACCTGGTTATTGCCTCTTTTCTTAAGCTCTAATGCGGCCATAATTATTTGCTGGCAATCGTCCATGAGCCCCAAAGAACCGGTATACACAAACACGCATTTCCCTTGAGTCCATTCGGGCAACGTTAAATTAATGGGTTGCTGAAATAACTCTACATCACTTGCGTTTGGAATTACCAGCACGTTTGTTTCCGGATATCTGGTTTTAATAGAATCGCGCATGCCATCAGAACAAGCAACAATTAAACTAGAAGCCCGGTAGCACATTTTCTCAAAACCATAAGCAATGCTCTTCATCCAATTGCTTTTCATAAAGCCTAATTGAATAGCACCTTCCGGCCACAGGTCCCTTACTTCAAAAACCAGCTTTTTCCCTCTTAAATAACGAGCTGTTAAACCCGGTAAACCAATAGTAATAGGCCCCGAAGAGGCGATTACTACGTCGCACTTTAACTTAAGGCTATAGAAGATGGATATTAACGAGAAAGCGCAAAAGGTGAAAAGTCTTTTAAGTACGTGGTGTTTATTTGATTGCAACAGGTTAATAGCAATTACCTGAATTCCTTCAAAATCATATTTAGAAATTAATCCTTTTCCTACTGGCAAATCAGACTTATCGTAAGGCGATGTAACTACCGTAACCTCGTGGCCAGCAGCAACCCATCTTTTGGTCATTTCATATACCCGCGTACTCCAGCCTCCTTTCGGAGTGCCAAAATACTGGTAAAAGTAAACTATTTTCATCCTCTATTAATACCTAAGTTTAAGTGAGCCGTGTGCTAAGCATCAAATGGTTAAGGCTGCGCTAGCTTTAAAACACACATTGTTATTATTTTTTGCTGTTGTATAAACTTGAAAAGCTTGTAAATAAATAATCAATACCTTGGAACAGCGTAGCTTTTAGCTAAAGATTGTTGTTGATGTTGTTGATGTAGTTCTTAATTAAATGATCCCACTCAAAGTTCTGGCTGATTTTTGTTGTGTTTTGAGTTAAGGAGCTATAATTAGCTACAACTAAATCCAGCTTTTCTTTTAACTCATCCATAGATTCATTACTGCAGGAATAACCAACTTCTCCTTCTTTAAAGTATCCATCTACACCGTCGCCTCTGGTATAAATAATAGGTAGTCCTTGCGATAGGGCTTCAATATAAACAACGCCGAAAGTTTCGCGGTAAGACAGCAATATAAAAACATCGTTGTTTTTGTAAATTTCCAGTAATTTATTCCTGTCTTTTACTTCCCCAATGTAATTAATAACATTTCCATTATTAACAGATTTGGATATTTGATTAAAATTCAGGTTTAATGAATTTTTTCCTACAATATTTAAAACATACTTCCTGTCGTTGTACTTTTTTACAAAATCAATTAGCAGGTCAAGCTTTTTTCTTTTAATTATTTGGCCTACAAACAAGATGTTTACTGTTTTTAAATCTTCGGTAGTCTTGTTTTTAGTGTGTTGGTTTTTAAGCCAGAAATCATCTATCCCGTTAGGTAACGGAAAGTACTTTTTATTGTCTATGTGCGGGAATATGTTTATGACTTTTTCTTTATAAGCTGGAGATACAAAGAAGACCATATTGGCCGCGGTAAGTATTTTATTAGCAATAAAGCGAAATAAACCACTTTTTTTCATGTAAACATCTACATCCGCGCTTCTAACAGTTATAGCCAGCTTTTTCTTGGTAATCCTGCTTAGTAAATAAGCTGGTATGCCATCGCTTATCAACGTATGGGCATGAATGTAGGTGTAACCTTCCGTAAGTTTTTTCTTGTACGCTAACTTAATTACTTTTAAGGCTTTAGTAAAAAAGAAGATTTTGTCTGTTTTGTCAAAGATGTAGTCTACATCTAATCCGTCAATGTGTTTCTCGGCTTTAAAGCTTTTGTAAACGGGAATTAAAAAGATGTCAGGCCGATACTTTAGAACAGCATTCCTAAGGTTATAATGAATTTTATTATCTAGAAAATAGCTATTTATATGTAGGGCATTCTTAACGGACATGTGGCTTTAGTTTAAGCTAAACGCTATCAAAGAAAAAGATTATATTAAAATAAATTAATGCAATTGGGGCTTTACAAATATTCAGCCAATTTTATATTTACTTAAACTATTTCGTAAAGTAATGTAAATTGTTAAGTCTGTAAAATATTCATAAAGCTAATCCAATGGTACTAAAGATTAGTTTTATGATTTTTAATAATATTGCTGCAAAAGTAAATATTTTAATTTGTATTTGCTTTTTTTGTTAAAAATTTTAAAATAATAAACGTTTATATGTAAAAGCGTAGCTTATAATAATGCTCCTTTTATAAAAGCAGCTTTGCAGAAATATAGTAAGCTATTTGCGTGTTAATGGAAATAACAGAGGGTTGGTTAAAGAAAAGACAATGGTTTGTACGCTGCCTTTTCATTAACCAGCCCTCTATCGTTTTTTAATAATTAAAAAATATTAGTAGTAGCGTGAGGTTAAGAGTTCCATGTACGAACCAGATACAAATTGAGCATGGTTTTCTGCTAATATTGATTGGACATTTACATCTTTATATACAGCAGAACCAGTTCTGGCAATCATTGTAAAATATTCTATCTTTAAGTCCCCAATTTGATCAAAGGTCCAAGATTTATCACCTGCGCCGTAAGGTACCATCCACTGAAATGCTTTTTTTAAACTTTTATCTGTAGGTGAGGTATAATGCCATAAATTTATTCCTAGAATCTCTGCGGCACTGGCTATATCAAACCAACCTTTTAAATTTTTATTGCAATAGGTCCAGGAATTGGTGCGGGCAAGTTCCAGCTTCTGCTCACCAGTTGGGGAGAACTGATTCTCTAGTAAATCATATACTTGCTTTTCGATAATCGATTTTGCTAAGGCTTTATCCTCTACAAACAAAGCGTATGTAATTACCTGAAGATTATAGTAAGTGCTAATGTTATTGGGCTGTGTTGCCCCATCTTTACCAATTGCGCTGGTTAATAACCAGTTTAAGTATTGTTTAAACCAATTTTGTAAGGCAGCATGGTTTTCTTTAGTCCAGGAACGGGAGCCTGCTAATAATTGAACGCCATCTATTAATTGCGTAAAATGCTCGGTATCTACTGTGCCTACACCACTTTCAGTCATGACTCCCCTTCTAATTTGGCAGAAATTTAAATTTGGATTCATGCGCGTAGCGCTGTTTAGAAAAAATACTTTTAAGAGTTCCGTTGCTTTCTTTGCGTATTTTTCATCATTTGTAAAATAATAAGAAAGGCCTAACAGGCGAATATCTTTACTTAAATCTCTTATGTAAGTATTGTCCTTAATAGTACTACCTTCCGGATTTGATTGCCCATCTTTCCGGATGTACGGTAATCCATCGGGCGAATTAGGATCGGGCCACCAGTAAGGCGCTAAACTCATATAATCGTGTTTGTCACCACTAGGAGGAGCAATTGTTTTTTTTACTATGGTGTAAGGGGTTCTGGCGAGTGATGGGGCAGTTGTTGAAAGTAGTACTTTTAAGGCTGCTAAACATTGTTCATTACCTGTATTAATCTTAAATCTATTTTGCATTAGGAGATCGGCATTCATTATAAAAGTCTTGGGTCGCACCTGCGCCCCACCTTTAAATGAAAGAGTTAGGAAAAAGAAAACAAACAGGATGGAGATATATGGTGTAAATGCCTTCATATTTTAAACAATATAATGACTATTATGCAAAAATAGAAAAGAAGCACCAAGCATAAAGCTATGCAAACAAGTAGGATTGTCTTAAACTTTTAATAGAGAGAACTTTATTATTATACCTAAAATAAAATAATTTGCTTGCTTAAACAATATAAGAAATTCTTAAAAAAGCTTCTATATTGTTAATTCTTTTTGCGTTACTACTTGTTGGTACAACATCCGGCTTTTTCGATACATAATGGAACTATAAGCCAATAAAAGTCCATACCATAACCAGAAACTACCCTCAACCAAAATAGTACTGGGACCTATTGCCATAATTGGAAAAACAACTACAGTTGCTTTAAACATAGCTGGTAAGGCATTGTTAATAACAGTTTGATATAAGCCTAATTTTTTAGCAGATGCAACTAAAAAGTAAAGGATACCAATCAGGATAACAATACCATACTCCATCAGAATATGCAGAAAAAAGTTATGCGGCGGTAAGCCATCCAAAGGAAAAATGGATGAACCTGGCCCCATACCAAATCCTAAGTGGTCTAGGGCAAAATTAAGGCAAGTGGTATAAAGATCAACCCGGGTATCATTAGATGAAGATGAGGTTTCGTTTTTTTCAATAACTAAATTTAGCTTGTTAGTTACAGCATCAAGAATAGAAGGATTAACTATCAAAAGGCATATAAATAAAATTACAACGCCAAAAATAATTTTAACCAGGTTTTGCTTGTAATGATTATGAGAAAAAAAGCTAAAAAGAAAGAATAAAGCTACACCTAATCCAAACGCGGCAATACCTGCTCTGGAGTAACAACAAATTAAAACATATAAACTTATGGCAAAGCTAAGCCAATTTAAAACATACCATTTTAACGGACGATATTGTTTGATTAATCTGCCTAATAACAACAGAGATGTTAGAGCATTAAAAAAAGCGAAATTGTTTTGGTTGGCAAATATAGCCCTGGGTGCCAGAAAGCCTAAACGTACTGCAAGCCTCTCATTTTTACCACCAACTTCGGCGGCAATTATGTATTTCTGAGCAAAAATTTCATATAACCCAATACCATTCACAAACAGAGCTCCTATTATCCAAATATTTAAAGCCGTATTAACTCTTTCTTCTGTATTAATATATCTTACAACCAACCAGGTTAGAGCTATTCCGGTTTGTAAAATTCCAAATTCTTTAATTGCCAAAGTGGTATCAGGAGCCCAGATTATACTGACTAAACCTAGAATTAAGAAAAATAAACTAAACTTGTAATAAAGCTCCAGAAAAGGGTCGCCCCAACCAACTCTGGATAAAATAAGAAAAAAGCCTATAAAACCGAATAGCCTTAAAGGGTATAATTGAAAAAAGCCAACATCCAGTTTAACTAAAGGTGAGCCTAAAAAAACGGTTGCTATCGAAAAATAAGTAATTATTAGTCCCCAGTCCCAAGTAGTAGCTTTACTATTTCTCATCATCTTGCCTTTTTCGTATAAGCACCTGTTTCATTATTTATCAGGTATGATTTATTAAATTTAATATGATAAACACGAAGAATTTATTTAACAGGTAATCTTGATTTAATTGCTTCATTAATTTTTAAAGGCATGTCTTAGGTTATTAATATGCAGCTTTAAATAAAGCCATAAACCTTGTTTATTCAGGTTCATCTTTTTTAATAAGCTATAATTAATTCCTTTACCTTGGTATACACTTCCGTTTATATCAATGTAGATATATCTGTTTTGATAACATTTAATGGCCTCTTTTAGATTCTTATCGTTACTTGTTTGTAATAAATTCTGTAGAAAAGGCGAAAAAATAAATCCTGTTTCCCGGTTTACTTTTTGAGTAACCATGTTCACAGAATCAATGTAGTAGTAGGACATGGTTTTATTAAGCCAGACGCTTTTTTTACTTTGCCAAAGGCATCGGGTCCAGGTATCCATATCGCCGCCGCGTCTAAAGTTTTTTTCCGGAAATTTACCTGCCTTTAACAATACCTCTCTTTTCATTGCAACTGCCCCGGTCCAGATAGGCTGCGGGCCATTTAGAAAATCAATTAAATTAAAGGTTCTGCTTTGAACAGCTTTGTTGGCAATAGAAAAATGGTCGAGCCTTTTTTCATTTCCTTTTGTCCAGTACCAGCCCCAGCTTATTATCTCTACTTCTTTGTCTGCCTTAATTGTTTCTGCTAAAGTTTCCAGTAAGTATGGTTCCCAGGCATCATCGGCATCTAAGAAACAAATCCAATCGTATTTTGCATTTTCAATGCCAACATTCCGGGCAGCATATCCGCCTGGTCCAGGGGTATCTCGCCGGAATCTGCTTATTCTGTTATCTTTAAATTCAGCTAATTTTTCAGAAGATCCATCCGAAGAAGCATCATCTACCAAAAGAATTTCGAAGTTAGGATAGGTTTGCGCTAAAACCGAATCTACCGATCTATCGAGATGCGGCAGTTTATTATGAACAGGAATAACAACAGAAAAAAAAGGATGGGCACTCATCATGTTTTCAGTACAGGTATGGAAGCAAAATGCTTGGTGTTGGTAATTAGCAAATATTTACTTTTTAAATATTAATAAAACTGCAGGGTGCTTTTTTACAGATAATAAAAGGAATACTAGGCTTTGCTAGGCATCATACATGGGTTTGGCACCATGGGCTAAGCGTAACTCCTCGTAAGCCCGGGTAACTTTTATATTATACCTGGTGAAAAACACCAGTAGCTTTAATCGGGTATTTAGTTGTTTCCCTCTGGAAAAAATGTGTTTAAATTCTTTTAAAGGGGGGCGCATTTCGTAAAAAAAGTTTATATACTTCTCAAGGGTACTTTTTTTAACCATCTCTGCTTTCCCAGAAACTACCCGGCGTGCTTTTTTAATTATTTGCTTTATTTCTTTTCTAGCCGGATGCTTAATGATTACATCGGGAGCATAGCCAATGTTAAAACCACTTCCTGAAGCCCTTTCTCCCCACTCAAAATCACCACCAGAATACATGCCTTGATTAAAAGGACCGATTGCATCCAGAACCTCTTTTTTAGTAATCATATTGGCCGTAACCGATCTTCCCTTTTTTACATTTTCATCCTGACGGAACGCATATACAATTTCGTAAGCTTCTGCTAGCGTGTATTGCGAACTAGAAAAAAACAACTCTACTTTTCCACCAATCCGGTCATACTCCGGATGTTTTTTAAAAAACTGTACCGCATTGGTTAGCCAGTTAACATCAGGTATGCAGTCTGAATCGGTAAATGCAAATATTTCTCCTTTGGCTAAACTTATACCTTTATTTCGGGCCGCATAAGAGCCAGAAGCTCTTTCGGCTGTAATGGTTATATTGTTGGGCAGGTAATAACCCTTAGGAACTTGATCCTTTGGATCGTTATTCACTATAATTACCTCAAATAATTCTTTAGGATAAGTTTGTTTATCTAATGCTTCAATGCAGTATGATAATCTTTTCCAATCGTGGTAGGTAGGAATTATAACGGAGATAAATGGATTGAGAGGCATTAAAATTACTTTTTAATTAATATGGATAAAGCTGCTTATTATTTTTAAAATTTTGTTCTTATCTACAAAAGCTAATCTGCTTTACAATGGTTCGTGTTACGATTTAAAAGATTAAAAACAGAATAGATTTAGGATTACTACGGTATAAACAGGTTTTTAAATTTGTCTGACAGTTTATTTATTGAAAAGCTTACTTATTGGCTTAACTAATTCTAAATAGCTACTTGTTTCTTGTTCCGGTTTTTAAATTGTTGAATTTGAACGGTAAGTTCAGATTTCATAAAAAGCCAGATTACACCCGCATAACTTGCTGCTAAGCTAAGGGCACAAAGTATAAAATGTACTTTTGCATTAAAAAGCAAATAAGAGATGGCGAATGCTACCATACTCGCAACGATTGGTGCTTTTAGTGCAACCATTAATTCTGTAAAAGAAACATTCAAGAGCTTTTTTAAAAAATACTGCGCAATTATAACCTCTAAGGCTTTATTTACTAAATAAGCCAAAGCAGCACCTATAATGCCATATTTATATATACCTAAGGAGATAAGAGGCGCGTACAAACAGATAGCTTTAAAAAGCTGCATGTTCATTTCTAACTTAGGGCGGCCAAGTCCACGAATTAAGGATCCATGGCTGTTAACCATCATATGAACCATAACTGATAATGCTAATATTTTTAAAGGTAAAATGGTATCGTGCCACTTACTGCCAAAAAAGTTAAGGATAAAGGGTTCACCCAATACAACTAAAAACAACATTATAGGGTAAATTACAATGCTATTATATCTTACCACATTTAGATAGTAACGTTTTAGGGAGAGAGGGTCGTCTTGTTTTTTGCCATATACCGGGTACATTACTTTATTCATAATGTTCATCAGCTGGCTTCTAAAAGTATCAGTAAGTACAAAGGCTAATGTGTACGTGCCTAAAGCTGATGCGCTTAATAGCTTCCCAATAAGTAAATAGTCAATTTTTTGTATCAGATTATTAAATAAGTTGGTTCCAGTGGTGTAAACACCAAAGCCAAATATATCATGAAAGGCTTGTTTGTCCCAGATGAACTTAGGATACCATCCGGTTGCTTTAAAATAGAGAGGCATTGCCACAATAAAAGTGGCAACTGAGTTAAATACCAAGGCCCAAACTCCTAAACCAAAATAAGCTAAAATCAAGGCAAGTACTCCCGAAAAAATGGTAGAAACATTACTTATAAAAGCAAGTTTCTTAAAATTCATTTGTTTCGTTAATTGGGCGTTGTGTACTAAGTTAATCGGACTAGATAGTACCCCAATGCTGAGTATGGGGATGATACTTTTTAAAATAGGTTCTTTATAGAATGTGGCTGCTAACGGAGCCACAACAAAAAAAATCAGAAGATAAATACCTACCGACCATATTACTCCTGTCCAGAAAGAAGTATGATAATGTTCTTCTCTTAATTGCTCTTCTTTTCGTTGTACAAGAGCCGCCCCAATTCCTAAATCATTAAAAACTTGAACAAAACTTGTGAATACGGTAGCCATTCCTACAATCCCAAATTGATTAGGGAATAAAAGCCTGGCCAGAATAAGTTTAATAGCAAAGTCAAAAGATCTATTTATAACAAGCTGAACAACGTTCCAGAAAACGCCTGTTACTACTTTACCTTTCAGGTTTTGAGAATCCATTTTTTAATAAGAGATAAATACTAGATTAGCTTAATCATTATGTAAGCAGATAATAGCTGTGTTATAATGAGCCTGTGATTTTGTGTTGGTGTGATGAAAGCAAAATTGTAGCCATTCCTCTATCTTTCAATTACAAATGAGAAATAATGTTAATTATTTCTATATGAATGACTGGTACTTGTGGTATTCCAGAACTAACCTAACAAGCATTTATTTTTAAATTATTACTTATTAGATTAGTTCTGATTGTATAATTTAAAAAATTTTAATTTTAAAAACTAAACGTTAGCCTTATTCTTATATCTCATTTTCCAAGGAGTTTTTTTCTCCTCAGCATAACCGTAACCGTAGCTGCCATAGCCTTTTAGCTTCTTGGCATCGTTCATCACCATCATTAGATTCTTGAGTTTATTGTTTTTATAAATATCCTCAATAATATTTATCTGATCTTTGAAAGTGTAATTATACCGCATCAAATAAATAGTGGAGTCGATGTACGGAGAGAGGGATAAAGCATCCGCTACCTGTCCAACCGGCGATGTGTCTAATACAATATGATCAAATCTTTCTCTTAATTCCTCAATCATTTCGCTAACTTTATTTGTTAGAATTAATTCTGCCGGATTGTAAGGAATAGGACCTGAACCGATAGCGTAAAGTCCGGAGACAGTCTGTAAAGAAACTATAATGTCATCGATGGATGATACTTCTGAGGCTAGATAGTTACTAATACCTTTCTCATTCGGAATTCCCAGATTTTGAGTTAATCCTGATTTTCTAAGATCAAAATCCAGAACAACTACTTTTTTGCCGGCTAAGGCCAGGCTGGAAGCTAAGTTTAAGCTAAAGAAGGTTTTCCCTTCACCTGCCATACTGGACGTAACCAATATTACTTTGTTGTCCTGACCAAGAGTAGCTAACTGCAGATTGGCTCTGTTATGGCGGAATAACTCTGCTACTAAACTTCTACTTTTATCCGTTACTACCAGGGTTTCTTTGGTATCGTTATGCGAAATTTCGCCAAGCAATGGGGCAGCGGTAACAAGCTCCACATCTTTAAACTCCTGAACTTTTTCGTTAAAGCTGTCTTTAATAAAGACAAAAGCAAAAGGAAGGCCTACCCCAATAATAAATGCTAGAAAGAATATTAATGGTTTTCTAGGTTTTACCGGATCGTCGCCCGCCGCAGGAGCATCAATTACCCTGGAGATTGAAACAGTTGCAGCTAAAGATAAAGCAGATTCTTCCCGTTTTTGTAACAGGTATTGATAAAGCGCTTGTTTTATACCTTGTTGTCTATTGATTTCGAGTAAGTCCCGCTCCATAGACGGCATCTGTTTTATTCTGGAGGCATTCTGATTTAAATTAGAACGTAACTGATTACGAGTGATAACTAAGCCGCCCTTGATATTTTTCAGGTTTTCGAGCATTGTAGTTTGCAAATTGGCTAACTGCTCGTTTATATTCTGCACCAAAGGATTATCTAGCTGAGTAGTGCGTAGCATGCGTTGGCGCTCCAGTTGCAAAGCATTGAATTTAGAGATTAAATCGAGTAAGATAGGATCTTTGATGTTTAAATTACTTGGCGCTAACTCATATCTGCTACGAGGCTTTTTCAAGTAATTTTCCAAAGATGTTAATACATCAATTTGAATACCCCAATCTGTTAACTGCTTGGTATAATCGCTAGCGTTACTGATGGATAACCGGGCGTCGGCTTCTACATCTGTTAATAGTTGCTGGCTTTTATATTTTTCTACGTTTCTTTCAACATCAGACAATTCGCCGGTAAGGTCTTTTAATCGGGCATCAATAAACTGAATAGTATTAGTGGCAATGCTATTTTTATCTTCCATTGCTTCCTTGTTATATACTTCTATCAGTTTGTTAATAATATCTTTTCCTTTTTCCGGAACAGCATCGGTTAAAGTAATAGAAAGTACATTGGTTTCTTTCGTAATTGGAGCAACTTCTAATTTAGAGTTATACGAATTTGCCAGTTTTGTTAAGTTATTAAACTTAACCTCAATGTACTTGACATCGCTAGCTGGAGCAGCAGGATTAGCGTTTACTGTAAAAGTTGCATAAGGCTTGATGATCTCTTGACCTATTTTATAAGCTTTTACCCCAGAAGCATCTTTTAAGGTAAAAGTATTCTTATCTTCTAGACTAATGGCAATCCGTTGGTTGTCGTAAACTAATGGATTAAATTGGCGCACAGCTACTTTAATAGGTAAATAATTAACGTAAACTTCTTTGGCTTTAATGGGGCCTTCTACAAAGTAGCTGGCATCCATAGAAAGTTCAGTTAAGACTCTTTGCATTAAGCTTTTAGCTTTTAGCACTTCTATTTCATTATGAATATTTTTGGTAGAAGCAAATATGTCTAAGTCGTTAAAAGCATCGCTTTTAGCAGCTCCTGGGTCTTTTTTATCATCCTTAATTTGAATGGTACTTACAATACTATACTCCGGAGTAGCATATAGTAAATAAGCGTAGGCAAGGCACAAGCAAAGTACAATAGACGCCGCAAACAAGGGCCAGTACTTTAGATATTTACTTATAACGTTTTTTAGGTTTACTGGCTCTGTCTCAAAAGGGAGAACTTCTCTATTAACCATATATGTATTTACTAATTAAAAGAATCTTGTTATAATAAGAGTAGCAATAGATATAATACCCACTACCACCGAGGTATAAGTTCTATTGGTATTTGCTTGAGCGGCTCTGTACCGGCTCTTATCCGGCTCTACATAAACCACATCGTTCTGCTGCAAATAGAAGTAAGGCGAGTTAAGTGTTTCTTTGTTATTTAAATTAATACGGGTAATCGTACGTTTGCCTTCTTTTTCTCGGATAATTAAAACATTTTCGCGTTTGCCATACACTGTCATGTCGCCAGCCATACCCAAGGCTTCTATAATATTTATTTTTTCGGTGGGTACTGCTAAAGTGGCAGGTCTGTTAACTTCACCAATAACAGTAACCTTAAAGTTTAAATAGCGAATGTTAACAATTGGTTCCCCTTTAATATATCTTTTAAGTTCCGAGATCATTTTCTTCGTAGCTTCTTCTTTAGATAAACCCGCTAACTTAATTTGACCCAAAACCGGAAAACTAATAAAGCCATTTTTATCAACCAGATAGCCTTCTTTAATAGCATTACCGCTTATGTTATTTGGATTATTGATGTTAGGCAACAAAATACCACTATTAAATAAAGCATTTGATTCGGGATTAAGCGTACTTACTGTAATGGAGAGCAAGTCATCGGGTTGTATCTTAGGCTCTATTGTATTTACAATATTGGTACTTTGATCACTATCTGCTTGTAAATCGCTAAAATAAACTAAATTCCGGCCAGGGCGGCATGAGAACGCAACTGTTAAGAGTAATACATAAAATAATTTATACATTCTTCTAGTAAACTTCTCGTTAATTTGGTGCATGTTTTAATAATATAATTACAAAGTAAATAGATAATTCCTAAAAAAAGTATAAAAAATATTAAATATAGGTTAAAAATTTAAAATATTTAGTGAGCTATAATCTGGTATTTTGTTAGATATACCTTCTGATTTAATAATGATTAATTTATAGTAATAGTTAGTTTAATCCTTGTTTTCTTTATAAGCTGGTTTTATCAGCAAATAACTTAAGTTAGAACCAAAGTGTACTTAAAATCAAATACATTTATTTTAAAACAAATATACGATAACAGAATTATATAGTTGTAATAATATATTATATTTATTTAATGTTTATTCACTAATATCTCTTGTCTTGTAAAACTTTTACCGACAATATTTTCAAGCCAAGGGTGGGTGCAAAGATTAAGCCATTCTTAAATTATCAAAGTATTATAACGGGTAAATCCAAGTTAGGTATAATTTATATTACTATTATTTTTAACATTATAACTTTAATCAGTGAACCAAATTGTTAATAATACTTTTTACAATGTAAATTTAGAAATGCAAGCTTTTTAGATGGGTATGCTAACTTATAAATACAAGTAAGTACTTATTTTAAAATCAGCAATGATTCCATGTTAAAGCAAGATAGGTGTTGAAGCGTCATCGCATAAATCTCAATAACATGAAATTTGGAAAAAAGAATTCTGCTTTGCTAATTAGTATTTACTCGTTTATGGCATTGCCATTAGCATCAAGCGGTAAGAAAGGGTTGAAAGCAATTCCCCATAAGTAACCATCGGGGTCGGCTATATAACTGCTATAACCGCCCCAAAAACATTTTCTGGCCTTTTACGATAGTAACACCTTTAGTTTTTAATTCCAGACTAAGTTCGTCTACTTCTTGCTCGCTGCGTACGTTTTATGCAAGACTGAAACCTTTAAAACCACCTCCATTACCAGAAACACCAGTATCGTTTGCTAATTCGTTGTGCAGAAACATCGCTAATTGAATGCCATTTAATTGAAAGAAAATAATACTTTCATTACTTGTCGAAAGCCGTTGCCAGTTAAAAATTTTTTCATAAAAGTGGCCCGAAGCAGTACTATTTGCTGCGCCTAAAGTAATTAATGTAAGACGTGGTTCTATTATACTGGATTATTAAAAAAAATGAATGTTAGCTTGTTAACGTGAGTTCGAAATAAGCAATTCAGCCTCATCTACGTTATTCTAAAAGTATATAATTGGCTACATACTGGTTAAATTCTTTTGGAATTCTTTGAATTCTTCCACGATTACTTAAATGGAAAGAGAAAACTGACACTTACCTAAATACAAGTCACGGAAGTAACTTCCGCGCCATAGTGAAAAGGTAGATGAGTTCTTATCTCGAACTCACGTTTGTTATGTTAGAACAAGTAAATAGTAAATTTTAAAAAATTAGAATTTGATCTATAAATAGCTAAAATTTAAAAAATTGACTTACCAGCATTTACCTGGAAGAAATTGCTTCTTCTGGAGTATTAACCGGAGTCTGATAATTTGCCAGTGAACGTAAGGCAAGAATCAAGCTAATTAATGTAAGTAAAGCCCCCATTAAAAATGGCGCTCCAGGAAAATAAATTGGAACAGCGTTGGAGGTAAAATAAGCGAATAGGTTAGTCATTAATGGTGGGCCCACAATAGAAGTTAAGCTTAGTAAACTGGTTAAAGCTCCTTGTAACTCGCCTTGCTCGTTAGCGGGTACTTGCCCCGATATAATACCTTGTACCGCCGGGCCAGCTATCCCGCCCAAGCAGTAAGGAATTAAAAAAGCAAACATCATCCAGCTTTTAGTGGCAAAAGCAAATAAGACAAAGCCTACACTATATAATGCTAAACCCAGGTATACAGAAAGTTTAGGCCCTAACAACGGATTGATAAACCGGATTAAACCGCCTTGTACTCCAGCCACCAGCACATCAATGGCTCCTAAGGAGTAACCGACCCAAGTTTCATTCCATTTAAATTTTTCCATAGTATAATAAGTCCAGGTACTTTGTGTGGCATGGGCTCCTATGTAAATAAATATCAGGCAGCTTACCAGGCCAATAATCACCGGATAACGCTTTAAGTGTAACAACGAACCAACAGGGTTAGCCCGTTTCCAACTAAATGGCCGGCGATGTGCTGGTGATAAAGACTCTGGAAGAATAAAATAGCCGTATAACCAATTAATTAAAGTAAGAGCGGCGGCAGCCAGAAAAGGAATCCGGGGACCAAATTGCCCTAATACACCCCCAATAACAGGACCAATAATAAAACCTAATCCGAAAGCAGCACCTACTATTCCAAAGTTCTGGGCACGCTTTTCTGGGGTGCTAATGTCAGCAATATAAGCGGTAGCAGTTGTTATGCTGGCACCAGTTACGCCGGCAATTAAACGGCCCACAAAAAGCCAGGCTAGAGTAGGAGCAAAGGCTACGAACAAGTAATCCAAGGCAAAGCCAAACAGGGAAATAAGTAAAATGGGGCGACGACCATAACGATCACTAAGGTTGCCAAGTACCGGGGAAAATAGGAATTGCATTACCGAAAAAGCAAACATCAGCCAGCCGCCATATCGGGAGGCATCGCTCAAATTACCATTAATTAATTGAGTTATTAATTTAGGTATAACCGGTATTATAATGCCAAAGCCGATAACATCAATAAGAAGAGTTACAAAAATAAAGCTTAGGGCTGCTTGTCGGTTACCAATCATAAAGTCGAATAAATCTTAAAAGGTAATTCAAAAACTGACTTGGGAAACATAAAGTACTCCGGAAAACCGGAAGAACTACTCCAGATACTTAAATTTGCTCTGCCTTAGTTATTTATACAGCGAAAGTTATTATGCTTTTGATTTAAATAACGGTACTTCTCAGACCGGCAATTATTTAAAACTAATCTATAGTCTGGTGAACCGTAAAAAATGGGAATGCAAAGTTGCTAAATTGTAAGAATGTAGGAATATAAAATGATGTAAAATTTAAAAAATAAAGGAGCTAAACAGCTCCTTTATTTTTTAAATTTTATGAGAGATATTAGCCTTTCCGGCAAGCTCAAAATTAGTAGCTTGTTTAATAGTTTTTTCTTTGCCGTCAGCATCGGTATAGGTGCGTTCTTCTACTTCTACGGAGAGGGTTTTCCCTTGTAGTTCTTTTGTGTCAACTTCGGTTTTGTCCAGACCCAGTGCTTTAAAGAAACTGGCCAATATTGGCTGGCCTGGTTCACTTAAATAAAAACGCTGATTTATAAAACCTTCCTCATTTTCTAATCGGCAATTTATAAAAGGTACGTTCTTGTTCTCACTGGTACCTTCTTCTATTTCGGTAATCGTTACTACATGACGACCATCTGGTAAGAAAGGCTTTTCATTTACTGTTACTTTCATAGATATATGTTTTACTAAAACTATACGCAGGTTAATGCCTGTAGGTTGTTATAATGCTATTTAAATTAGTAATGTTGTTCAAAGTAGCATAGCCGATTCTGTAGAGTATTAGTATTTTTTAGAATGGGGTTTAGTTAAAAGCAGGTATTAAAACAAAAGCACCCGAAGTCTATGATTTCGGGTGCTTTTACTACTATTTTAAAGAACCTAATAGTACAAACTATTAAGTTCTTCCGGAAGAGGGATTAGCGTACCAGTAGCTTGGCGCTAACTTGTTTCGTTTTACTGGTTGCAATTATAATATATTCTCCTTGAGCTAATTGGTTAGAGAATGCCAGGCTAACTTTATATGAACCATCTGCATCAGCAGTAACAGTTTTCACTTGGATGAGTCGGCCTTGTAAATCCCGTACTGATAAGGTAATATCTTCTTTTGAATTGAAGCTAGTTAAATCAATATTAACTTGGTCTCCCGGATTCGGATTTGGATATAAGTTAACAGTTGCTTTGTTATAAGCACTTAGATTGCTTCCTTCTGAAGAAAGATCATTCCCCGTTGATGTGGAACCATTTACTACTTGTGGTATTACCTCAATAGCAGCCAGGGCAGGCATGTTTACTTTGCCACTGGTGAAATCAATGTTCAACACCCCATCAGTAACTGTTACCTGGAAGGTCTCCTGAACTGCTTTCAGGGCACCTCCTGCTTTCACGAAGATGTCGTAGTTGGTTAACTTACGGGCACCTTCGATATCTACGTTAAACATGCGCTTACCAGATGCGGTGAAGTAAACTTCGGCAAAGTGCAGCACCACATTCATCGTGCCATTTTGCACCGGTATGCTGTAGTTAAAGTTGGTAGCTGACCGGTAATTCTGGTACAGAACATCTTCCTCGGTGTTGGCAATAGCGGCTGTGCTTGGGGTAGCAATCCGGTCTACTCCGCCGTAGTAAGCATCCGCCATAAACGTCCGGTTATCTGAGGTTGTGAAGGCTGCTCCGCCAGCATTTATCCGGATGGCGTCAGCTGTAACAGGAACATTACTTACAGTTACAGTAACTGGTTTTTCATCGCTTAGAGCCGGTGAGCCATTGTCTGTTACTTTTACAGTAAAGTTAAATGTGCCTGCAGTAGCTGGAGTCCAGGTAAACGCACCCGTCGAAGCATTAATTGCTGCACCACTTGGCGCATTTACTAAAGAATACGCTAGGGTTTGGTTCGGGTTAGCATCCGTAGCAGAGGCAGTAAAAGTTATTGCCTGGTTTACTGTACCGGTTTTATTACCAATTACTGCTAA
This sequence comes from Adhaeribacter swui, assembly GCF_014217805.1. NCBI lineage: Bacteria > Pseudomonadati > Bacteroidota > Cytophagia > Cytophagales > Hymenobacteraceae > Adhaeribacter > Adhaeribacter swui. Next base: position 1,351,027 of record NZ_CP055156.1, on the reverse strand, counting down.
TACTGGAGCAACATTTAACTCTGGGGTCTGCCCATTTACCGTGATCGTAATTAGTTCTTCATCCGATAGGGCAGGAGAACCATTATCGGTTACCACAACCGTAAAGGTGTAGGTGCCGGCTTGTGTAGGAGTCCAGGTGAACATACCTGTTGAAGCGTTAATAACTGCGCCAGTAGGAGCGTTTACTAAAGAGTATGCTTTAATCTGATTAGCATCTGCGTCTGTGGCACTGGCTGTAAAGCTGATGGTTTGATTAACCGTAGTTGTTTTATTGCCAATGGTAGCTAATACCGGTGCTTGGTTTACCGGAGTAGTATTTGCCGGTATTACCTCAATAGCAGCCAGGGCAGGCATGTTTACTTTGCCACTGGTGAAATCAATGTTCAACACCCCATCAGTAACTGTTACCTGGAAGGTCTCCTGAACTGCTTTCAGGGCACCTCCTGCTTTCACGAAGATGTCGTAGTCGGTTAACTTACGGGCACCTTCGATATCTACGTTAAACATGCGCTTACCAGATGCGGTGAAGTAAACTTCGGCAAAGTGCAGCACCACATTCATCGTGCCATTTTGCACCGGTATGCTGTAGTTAAAGTTGGTAGCTGACCGGTAATTCTGGTACAGAACATCTTCCTCGGTGTTGGCAATAGCGGCTGTGCTTGGGGTAGCAATCCGGTCTACTCCGCCGTAGTAAGCATCCGCCATAAACGTCCGGTTATCTGAGGTTGTGAAGGCTGTTCCGCCAGCATTTATCCGGATGGCGTCAGCAGTAACATTACAGTTTTGATTGCGGGTAACAGTAAAGTTCTGGGTTTTGCTGCAGCCTGACGCATCTGTTATCGTTACTGTATACACCCCGGGAGTCAGGTTAGTGGCAGTAGTTCCGGTTTGTGCAGGAGTGGTATTCCAGGTAATGGTATAGTTACCTGACCCACCAGTAATATTGCCAATGGTAGCAGTGCCCGTATTTGCTTCGCAGGAAATAACAGGTGCAGTAAGCGTAAAGCTTAAATTATTTTCTTGCGCCGGAATAACAAAAGCTTTTGATGTTTCGCATCCACCAGCTTTATTTTCTTTGGCGTAAAAAGTATAGGTTCCAGCGGCCAAGTTGTTAAATACAGGTGAAGCCTGGTAAGTACCATTCATGCCTAATTTATATAGCAGGTCAGTTGAAGTGGTGTTGGTTGCACTTAAGGTAATAGAACCGTTGTTAGCATTACAACTTGCTCCTGTAATGGTATTCTGGTTAAGAACTAAAGTGCTTTGGCTACCAGATACTGCAAATATTTCGAGACCAGCAAGTGCTACCCGGTTAGCTGTAGGGTTGAATTTTAAATTTAACTGGCCATCGGTTAAGGTTACTTCAAAATCTTTCACTAAGGCAGCTTTATAACCAACTTCCCGGAAAATATCCAGATTAGCGAGACGGGTTTCACCTTCTACGGCAATACTAAATACCCGGCTTCCGCCAGTAGTAAAGTAGTTCTCAACAAAGTGTAGCCGAATCATATAATTTCCATTCGCTAACGGAATTTGATAACGGGTTTCGGCCAGGTTAGCGCTAGCGGAAAGGTAAGTTTGGTATAAAACATCATCTTCGGTGCCAGCTATCGGGGTAACGGCAGGTTTGTCTAATTGTACAGAACCCTGACGGTAGGCTTTATCTGCTTCCCATTGTTTTCCGTTAATGGTTACTACTGCATCGGCACCACCTTTAATCCGTTTTACCACAGTAATAGCCGCACAGTCATTGTCGCCGGTTCCATAAAGTGGAATACGTAATGGCGAGGTCGAGTTATTGTAATGTACCAGCAACGCCGCATTTTTAATGCCTTGGCTAGTTGGCCGGAAGGAAACGTTAACTGTGGCGCCTGCCTGAGCAGCTAAAGTGGATGTAGTTAATCCGGAAACTGTAAAGTCGGAAGCGTTAATACCGCTTATTTCTAAGCTTTTAATAGTAACTGCTGGGTCACTACCCGTTGCATAAACTTTGCCTAAGTTGCTCAGGTTAATGGCTTGGGTTGTAGTTGTGCCTACACGACCAGAACCAAAGTCGTATGCCGATGGAGCAGCAGCTAACTCGGAGTAGTAAGCCGGGCCTTCCGCTGGTTTGATATTGCTTACAAAGTAAACATTGTCCTGGTAGTCGTAATTAGTTACACCTGGGTTATTGATGTAATCGTGGGCAACAATATATGCATTCGGAATTATATTGCCTTTCGGATCTATGGCTTTGTAAACCCGGATACCTATTCTACCTTCTCCGTTACGGGAAAGATCGCTATAAGATGAACTAACTTTAAAGCCAAAAGGAGTAGTAGGAGAGAATGATGCTTCGGCTTGTACTATAGTTGCGCTCTCTTTATAAGGTAACAAGGTTTGACCATCGAGGGCACGGTGTCTTAGTATATTCGTATGCGTAGTTGCACCTTGAGCAAACCACTGAAGTGTTTCTACGGAAGCGCAGCAACCATGGTAAGCAGCCATTTGAATAGCATAGGCCGGCTTAGTGGCATCTGCCCGTACAAAGTATTGTGAAAATATCTCATCCGAGTTGGCAATTATTTTGGTTCCCTCGTTGCCATCTGTTTTGCCAATACCAACATTGGTTTTAAAGCCAAAAGCATTCACTATTTCCTGCAGGTAAGGTTCGTTTGCACCTTCGCCTTTGTATTGCCACAAACCGTGCAGCACAAATTTCTTCTTAGGCTCTAAATCATCGTTCGATAGTATGGATAATGTATCATTAAAGATTTTAATCCGACCACTTGATAATTTAGCAACAAACTGAATGGTCGCCTCAACAGAACCGCCTGGTGCAATAGTAATAGGCAGTTTAGTGGCAGCGTTATACGGCTCATTATTCACAGCAGCAATTTTCCAGGCGCTTGTGTTAGAAAGAACTAAGTTATTTACGCTAAGTGCTCCGGAACCACGGTTACTGATTCTTACTGTTACGCTATCATGGTTTTGGTTGTAGGGCGTAATAGTAGGACTAGTTCTGCGCCACGGCGTTTGGATTAATGAAAAGGTAAGCCGATCGTTAGCAGGAAATTTATTTAAATTTTCTACTATCATTGCCGCATTGCTCGGCTTTGGCGTACCACCAGTCGATTTTACTTCTAAACTTACGGTAAAGGCAGTGGTTGAATAACCCTCTGCCGAAGCTGTAACAGTAGCGGTATAAGTACCTGGACTCAGGTTGGCATCTTGAACATTAAAGGACAGGGTGCCTAAACCAGCATTAGGTATAGTTAACCATTGGCTACCTTCTGATTGTGTAAGGACTACTGTAGGAGTACCGGTGCTAGCGGTTAAAGTAATTGTTTGTGCCGGAGTAGGAGTACCTGTGGTTAAGCTAAAAGCTAAAGATTCGCCGGAGAAAGTAAGCTTTTTGGCAACAACCTGGTTGGCAGGTTTTACGTTGTATACAGCTACCACTATATCCTGGTAATCATAGCCGGAAACATGTTCTTCAGTGGCAATAATATAAGCATTCTCTACTAAGGTACCATCTGCATTTTTAAGCGGATATATCCGTACGTGATGCGGAATGGCACCAGTAAAAGTATTCAGGGCATCTTCGCTATATAAATGCCGGTTTTCAAAATAAGGCCAACGGGAATAGAAACCAAAGCTAACACTGCCCGGATCAAAAGAGAGGTTTCCAGTAGTTTGTACATCAACAGTCTGGTAGCTACTGTTAGCCACAGAAAACAATTCGTTTTTAGCATTAGCATTACCAGAGTTGTACCAGCCAAAAGCAGTTACAATACCACCGGTATGCTGTGGGCCAAACACCGACAATGGCTTAATGGTTACTGGTCCATCTTCAGCCCGGATAAATTGTTGCGCGGCTACTTCTTCGCCCAATAAAGGCGCTTTAAAATTGGTGCTATGAATGATATTGGTAGATTTATTATCGTCTCCCACGTTCACTTTAATGCCGTGTACATCCAGTACCGCTTGCAAAGATGGTTCGTTAGTGCCAGATAAACCGGTTGTGCCTAAACCTTTTAATGTTACTTCTTTAACCGCATTATTATTGCTGGTAACAACTATTTTGGCAGTTTTAACACCAGTAGAAGTAGGATTAAACGCTACGTTAAAAGTAACAGCGCTATTAGGGGCAATAACTACCGGAGAGGCCGTGGTTGGCGTAGGCGCGCCTACTAATTGAAACTGAGATTTATCGACCCCATCCAATACCAAGCCTGTTACCTGTAAAGTGCTGTTACCGGTGTTGGCAACGGTAATAGTATGGTTTTGGCCAGCAGCACCACCTACTACATCGTTATCAATAATTTCAGTTGGGCTTACGGTGGCAATACCTGTTTGTGCGGAAACTGCTGTAGCTTTTAGCAACGTAATTTGAGCAGTTTTGCCGGAGGTATTATTCCAGTTATACTCAATTACGTACAAATTACCGGTTTGAACATCTTCGGTTAGATCCAGCGGGTTAACAAAACCACCTAAACCAGTAATACCGTTAGTGCCGGAGCCAGTTTGCGATTTTACAATATCATATATTTTATCGTTGGCAGTAGCTGAATTAACCGAAGGGTCTTTTACCATGGAGCCGGGCTCCAGCACGATAATATCGCTACCACCACTAAAGCGGCACACTAAAATTCTGCCTTTTAAGGCTCCTCCAAAGTTATTGCTCTTGTATTCAATAACGCCGTTTGGCGATTTGTTTAACTCGAAGTCAAATGCAGCGCCCCGGTAATTTGCGTCTGGCACAATAGTAGAAGGATATTTTGGATTATCTACATAGCCACGGTGTGCCACGTATTCTCCCCGAAGTGGGTTAGGATGACCAAAGAAGCCTACTGGTTTTAATGGGTTAACCCGGAATAACCAGTCTGGTTGTACTTGTATGGAGCTGGTGGCAGGTATGGCTGGGCCGTTATAGAACGTACCATCTGGCCGACGGGTACCGGTTACGGAAGCCGGTGAGTTACCTCCGGCGGCTGAACCGTTAGTAGGTACGTATAACTGACCATTTGAATGCCATAATAAATCGTACGCGTTACGTACTCCAGAAGCGTAGATAGTAAGCGGAGAATTGATAGCATAAGGGTTGTAAGTGCCATCAGACATCCGGATATTGTTAGCCGGAGCGGAGTTAATTACACTTAGGTTAGCGGTGGTTCTAACATCTAAAGGCAAAGTTATGCCAGTTAATTTAGTTAAGTCTAAGCGCAATACGCTACCAGCCAGCAAACTCTCATCACGCTGCCAGGTGCCATCATATCTTCCCATGGAGCTGTTGCTACCTTGGCAAAAATACAAGGCTTTGTCCGGACCAAAAACAATGTTGTTTACCAGGTGGTCTTTTTGAGAACGCGGTAATTTAGTTACAACCAGTTCTTCACTGCCTAAATCGGGGCCAGAAAGCCGGGATAAGTTACCATCAAACTCAGGGGCATTTGTTAAGCCAGCGCTGCAATGTGACACCCAGGCAATTAAGTTAGAGGCCGTAGATGAAGGATCAAAAGTTAAACCAACGGCAGAACGGGCACCGCGTTTTACTACCAGCGAGGTAATTTCAACCAAGCCTGATAACATGCCGGTTTCACGATTTACATTAAAGCGTTCGATTACTCCGTCTAAACGCAGGGCATAAAATCTACCATCCGGGCCAAAGGTTAAGCTGGTATACTTTTTACCGGTAGTTCCGGGGATGGTTTGTTTAGCAAATTCTATAGAATTTGAACCATTTGGCGTTGATACGCTGCCGGTAGTAAAAGTAGCCTGGTAAGGAATAAAGGCAGCGCCGCTGTAAGATTTAACAGCACTGGTAATTACGAATCTATAGGTGGTATTGGGTTCCAGCGCATAGGTTGGAGAAAAGCTGATAGCATCTCCACCACCAGTTCCCTGAATCACTCCTTGTATTTCGGATGTAACGCTGCCAGTTACCTTTAATACTTTTACCGAAGAAGCATTTAAAGTAGAATTATCTACCCCGCCTTTAAAACCGGCAACTTCTGGTACATATAAGTTGTTAGCTGCTATGCTGGAAGTATTCACGCTTACGTTAGTGGCACCGTTAGCTGGCGTAGAAGAAATAACGTAAGGCTGATTGCTGCCAGAAGCTACAACGCTAACTTGCACTGTAGTACTAGCGCTGCTGTAACCAGCTGCAGATGCCAGTATGGTAGCAGAGTAAGTGCCTTCTGGTAGATTTTTAGCCGCGGTATAATCAAAGATTACGTTGGGTTCACTGTTATTGTGTGTGGCGTTAAAACTTAACCAATTGGAAGCGCCTGCATTGTAAGTGGCACTTAAAGAAACCGGTAAATTCTCCTGGGTACCGGAGTTGCTTAAGTCCAGAGAAAAGGTTTTACTAGTGGTGGTGCCTTTCTCAATTACTAAGTTGTGGGAGCTGGTTGACCATAGCAGATACGGTTTGGTATCTACTGGTAAGATATGAACAGAATTTATTTTAGTGTTGGTACCCCCATCGGCGTTAATAGTAAGATAGCCATCGGTAACAGTTACACGAACTTTGTTTGATTTAAACCGGGTGGCGCTGCCTTTTGTTCCGCTTGGTATAAAGCCGCTAATGGCACTTACACCTTCCACATTTAAACTATGGATTTCTGGTACGGGAGGTACGGTGGTGCTTGGTAAAGCATCACCAGCGCTAACGGTAACGTCATACTGGCCGTTTGCTACTTTAACTTCCCAATAACCTTCGGTTTTAGTACCGGTAAATGAGCTGGCAATATCATTAGCCTGCATGTGCATTACCGTAGCTTGCAATACATCAATAGGTTTGCTCAGGCTAGGGTTCCGGTTTCTGCCATTACCCGGTACCGATAGATCTAATTCAGTGCCGTCAGAACGTTTTCTCCAACCATATTCCAGATTGCCGTCTTGGTAAGGACCTGTTTTTAAACCAAATGGTTGGCCATAATCGCGCACCCAACCCGTAGGAGGTACAGTGGTTGCATCTTGGAAATTAACTTTAATTTCCTGTGCAACAGCAGGCGAGGTTACATTTAAATTAATAGTAAGTACCGCTGGCTCGTAACCATCGGCAGTAGCAACAACTTTAGCTTCGTATAAGCCTGGGCTCATGGTAGAGCTAATGTTGTTGGAATTAAAAGTTACGGTACCCAGGGCCGCACTTGGCAAAGTTAACCAACTGGCTGTAGTTGGAGTAAATCTAACACCGGGTTGGTCTTGGTTAGCTGAAAGAACGGTAGATTTAGCAGTTACGGTTCCTCCTTGTACGGCGGTAAAGTCGAGCGCATTTGGCAAAAAGGTTAGCGTTTTAGTAGCCGGGTTGTTTAATGCTTTAATGCTGAAATCATCAAACGAGTAATTAACCGGAGTAGTAGCCAGGCGATGCGAAGCGAATATACCGGCAAATGAAAGGTTTTTGCCTCCTACTTGTTTGCCTGTAATAAAGCTGGCTGGCAGCTCAAAAGTACCCATAGATACTTCCGTGTTGCCATCAACAGTATACCGGCCTTCGATGGTACCGTTGGAGGTAGCAGTTGCCCCGCGTTTAACTATCAACTTTAATTTTACAATGCTTTTACTTAAAACAACAGGAGTAGCAGTAATAATTTTATCTGCTGCACTGGTATTAGAGGATAAGCCGTTAACCTCGCGCCGGAATTCAAAATTGTTTCTGCCGTAAGTAGAAGATACAGCAACTATTTTTACAAAGTTATCTTCGTTTAAACCAAACCATAAACCAGCTTGCTCTGATTTGTTGGTGCCAGCGGCAGGTTGTAACAAAGTGGTTTCTATTTCTATATCTTGCTGACTTGCTTCTACCCCAACACCCAAAGCATTTAACTGGGAGTTAGTAGCACTAGTAGTGGTAGAAGTGCTACCATTGCGTAAGAAAGCGATGCCAGGAGAGGTGGTAATGGTAAGTTTACCGCTACCAGATGGATCGAGCGTTAATCTGCCGGGTTCATAACCGGGTACGGCTGGATTTGTAGGAGTGCCATCAGCTGCTAAACGAGCCGAAGGTGCATCCACCATCGTAAAACCTATTTTGGCCCCGTTCTTATCTGCTAAGCCGCCTTCGCTGCTATTAAAAATCAGCATGTAAGGCAATGATACTCCTATGTCGGAACAAGGTAAAGCACTCAAAGGCGAACAAGCTACTACTGGAGCTTCCTTCTCAACGTTTATTGAAAAAGAAGCACTGATAGAAGCTTGCAATTTATCGGTAGCCGTAATCCGGATTACAGAAAGACCAGCGGTGCTGGGCGCCGTGCCACTAAAGGTTTGCGTAGCCGCATTAAATTGCAACCAGGCTGGTAGTGCTTTCCCATCCGATAAAGTAGCTGTATAAGTTAACTCATCGCCAGCATCCGGATCAGAAAATGTTCCTGTATGAAAAGAAAAAGTTTTGCCGGCAGTAATGGTTTGAGCCTCTGGCGAAGCTATAATAACCGGAGCAGCGTTGACAACAGCATTATTAATGTTCGAAATAATGGTGTTGGCCAGCCCAAACGTATACTTACGGGCCTGATCTAAGGCATTAGATTGCCAACTAAATAATAATCCTGAAGAAAGCAGAATTAGCAATAACCAATAACGCGTACTATTGGGCGTTCGATTTTGAATAAAGGAGTATCCTTTTTTCATGAGTACTTAGTTTTAGGAGAATTTAAATAAAGTGATATTAATTTTTTTATTATTAAATAAAATTTGCCCACAAAGTCTTAATTAAACCGGGTAGGCAGCATAGATTAAATTTTAATATTGGAATTGAGTAAGTAAAAAGTAGCTTAATTTGATAGTAGGAGGCTGTTTAGCATATAAATGCCGATATAATCTTATAGTATGTATTTATTTTCCCATGTGCTATTTAATATTATCTAAAAGTTAACAACCTGTTTTATTTATCGCTTTGAAATTATTCAAGACTATTTTGAAACATTTAAACAAGAATAGTGCTGATTTTATATTTTATATCTAAAATTTTTAATTTTTACTTAAAATTATTTTAATCTGCTTTTTTCTATATTGTAGATCAATCAGTTAGAGGCTGGATTATTTTTATTTTTTTATTGGAACTAACCCTGAAATACCGCTAATTATTTTTATTCAGGAATGATGTTCCTGCTTTTATTGCTTATTTGTTCAAGTGCAAAAGTAATGCAATAAAAATATATAAAAAATAATATATTAAAAATCTTAAATGTTTTAATTGGTTTATTTAAAAAATTGGGCTTCAAGTATCTTGTTCACTTTTAAATAGTTATTAAAATGTGTATAATAAGAACCAAGATTTAGGAAGCCGGTAAAGTAACTGGTGGGGTACTTACAACTAGTACCATAAACGTATTGAACCGTTTGGCATAGCACAATACTTAAAAATTAGTATTCTCGTGTTAGTTCTTAAATAATTGCTAACCCAGAAATTTAAAAGTACTTTAAACAAGAAAGTTGCTGGATAAATCAAACATTTGCTAATCAGCGGTAATTAGAAAACGCTAAACGTACCGGAAGAAACAGAACAATGATAAAAATAAGTTTATTGTTAGGTATGCTACTACTGGGTGCTCCGGTACTTTGTACTCACGCTTTGGGCCAAACAAAGCTAAAGACCGATAATACTGCAATAAAGAAGATTCCCAATGATCAGAAATACCAGTATAATAACTTTCAGCCAGGGCTGGTAACTTATAATAATGGCGCAATGGCTAACGCAGTACTTAACTATAATTTTTTATTAGATGAAATGCAATTTATTAATCCCGGTAATGATACGCTTTCGTTAGCTAATGAATACCTGATAAAACACGTTATAGTAGCCCAAGATACTTTTTACTACCAACCCAAAGTAGGGTATCTGCAACTAGTTGCTTCGTATAAACCGGTTAAGTTAGGGGTAAAGCAAACCATTCAGATGGTACAAAACGAGAAACAGGCAGCATACGATCAATCTTCGGCGGTCTCGGCAATCAGGCAATACAGTTTTTACGTCGACCATAACGGGCAAGTTAAAAAGCTACAAGCTAAAGGCGATGTACTTTTGGTAAAAGAAAACACTTTCTATATTATCGACCAGAATCATAAAGTTTTGCCCGCTTCCAAAGCTGCAATACTAACCGTTTTTCAGAAGTTTAAAGACCAGGTAAATGCGTACCTGAAGGCAAATAAAGTGAACTGGAAGCAAGAGCCGGACCTTAAAAAGTTATTGGAATACTGCCAAGGTTTAACCACCTCGTAAAGCGCTGCCAAAATAGAAATTTTTAAAATTTTGACGAGAAGCGGATATTCTAGGGTTTATTACACGGGTTACGCCTACGGCTACTACGATTAAGCGCACATTATTCCCGATTTTAAAAAATTGAAATACTTTTCCGCAAATAAAACATTAAATCTATGAACCTACCTAGTGGCCACCAAACAGTAATGCCTTATTTAATGCTTGATAACGCTGCCGCCTTTATTGACTTTGTGAAAAAAGCATTTAATGCCGAAGTAACCTTTGAGCGGGAGCGGGCAGATCACAAACTCATGCATGCCGAAGTACGCATTAACGAAAGCACCATTATGTTTTGCGATGCTACGGAAGATTGGAAAGCTCAACCAGCAAATTTATTTGTGTACGTGCCCAACGCCGACGAAACTTACCACAAAGCTGTGCAGGCTGGTGCCCAAACCATTATGCCATTATCAGATCAGGATTACGGCCGTACCTGCGGGGTTACGGACCCTTCCGGCAATGTCTGGTGGATTACATCCGTGAGCTAGTTTAGGAAGTGAGTTAAAAGCCCCGGCTACTTTATAAGAATGGCCGGGTCTTTTTTTAAAATCGAAAAGACTACGAATGTCCGAAAACACCCATAGTCTCTCTCGGGAATATTTTTAAATAATTTACGGCTGGTTTGGTATAAATCTACTTGTAGCTCTTTTGCGAGCCCAGAAATATGTGGCTTAATCGTGTATTATTTAACTGAATTTTCTATTAAAATGTTTTGCCGCGAGCTCTTGAAAACAAAACAAATTTTTTAGAAAAGTTGCTCTAGGTAGCGTACGGGCAATTTCTTTCACAAAAAGCAAAAAATTTAAAAAACAGGAAGTACCACTAAAAATTAATCCTTCGGCTTGTTTTATAACGCACTTAAAACAACTAAATTATCTAACCCAATAGATTATCAATACTTTACAATATAATCAATTCGTAACTTTTATAAAACATAAAAGCAGAATTATTTAACTCATTTCCAGAATTAATATAGATACATGCCAAATTATTTATCAATTTTGCACCTGCTATAAATTTGGAGTATTTAAATTAAGACGCATGCATTTAAGCGAACAAGAAATCCGGCGCCGCCACGAGCGGGAAGAGCTGGAAAAACTAGGCATTAATCCTTATCCTTCGGAGTTATTTGAGGTTAACGCTTATGCAAAAGAAATAAAGGAAAACTACAGCCCCGAGCAAAATAATTACCAGGAGGTTGCCTTAGCCGGCCGGTTAATGAGCCGCCGGGTAATGGGCAAAGCTTCTTTTGCCGAACTGATGGATTCATCCGGGCGCATTCAGATCTACGTGTCGCGCGACGATATTGCCCCCGGCGAAAATAAAGATTTATACAATACAGTTTTTAAAAAAATGCTCGATATCGGCGACTTTATCGGCATTAAAGGCTACGTGTTTACCACCCAGGTAGGCGAAATTTCGGTGCACGTTACCGAGTTAAAATTACTTAGCAAATCGCTGAAACCGCTGCCAATTGTTAAAGAAGTGGTAGATGAGCAAGGCAATAAAACTACATACGACGCCTTAACCGATCCGGAATTCCGGTACCGCCAACGCTACGTAGATTTAGTGGTAAACCCGGAAGTGCGCGCCACCTTTGTAAAACGCACGCAGCTTACCAATTCCATGCGCAATTACCTCAATGGCCGCGGGTACCTGGAAGTAGAAACGCCTATTTTGCAGCCTTTGTACGGTGGTGCAGCGGCGCGGCCATTTAAAACCCACCACAACACCCTCGACATGACGCTTTATCTGCGCATTGCGAACGAGCTTTACCTGAAGCGTTTGATTGTAGGCGGTTTTGATGGGGTATACGAGTTCTCTAAAGATTTCCGGAACGAAGGCATGAGCCGTTTCCACAACCCGGAGTTTACCCAGATGGAGCTGTACGTGGCCTACAAAGACTACTATTGGATGATGGACTTGGTAGAAGAAATGGTAGAAAAAATTGCGCTGGATTTACACGGCACCACGCAGGTGCAGGTTGGGGAACATACCATTGATTTTAAACGGCCGTGGAAGCGTTTTACCATGTTCGAAGCCATCGAGCATTTTACGAAGATTGATATTTCGGTGATGGAAGAGCCGGAGCTGCGCGATACCGCTGCCAGCTTAAACATCCACTTAAACCCAAACTTGGGTAAGGGTAAAATTATTGATGAAATTTTTGGCGAAATGTGCGAGCCGCACCTAATTCAGCCTACTTTTATCACGGATTATCCCGTAGAAATGTCGCCGTTGGCTAAAAAGCACCGTTCTAAAACAGGTTTGGTAGAGCGGTTTGAGGCTATTTGTAACGGCAAAGAAATCTGCAATGCTTTCTCGGAGTTAAATGACCCCATTGACCAGCGGGCCCGGTTTGAAGAACAACTGGAATTAGGCAAACGCGGCGATACCGAAGCCATGGTGCTCGACGAAGATTTTTTAAGAGCTCTAGAATATGGTATGCCCCCAACTGCTGGTTTAGGCATCGGCATCGATCGGTTGAGTATGATTATGACTAATTCTAAATCCATTCAGGATGTATTGTTCTTCCCGCAAATGAAACCGGAGAAAACCGAAGAGCAATCAGAAGAATAAAGAATTTTTAAATTTTACAGTTTTAGTTTAAGCGTAAAATTTAAAAATAAAAACAAAAGGCCTTCCTGTTTTAAGGGAAGGCCTTTTTTATTGATTAAATAATCTTCTGTTACAATCTATGATGCGACGTTTTAGGTCAGTATTCAGAGCTAATAATTCTTTTTAAAACTAATAACTTATTTGAATGTCATCTTTTTACCTCAACCACCTGCTATTTAATCAATCTTTCTTTTTTATCCGGGATAATTCCCCGGGGAGCTTATATGATTAAGAATGGCCTTGTTCGCCTGCTGCTGAGCCTCCCGCACCTTCGGCGCCGGCTCCACTGCCAGGAGTATTTGCACCTGCTTTTTTGCCGCCGCCAGCCGCTGAGCCACTAGCTGCACCTTCGTCGGCGCCACCTTTATTACCTAACCCAATAGAGCTTAATAAAGCGCTGGTATCAATTTTAGATAAGCTCTCTTGGAAAGTTTTTTCTAAGTCTTTGCTTAATTTACCGGCATAGTTTTTTAAATTTTCTCTGGAAACAGTACCGCTATCCGGCGCCATTAATAAACCAGCTACTATACCTGCACTTGCCCCAGCTAATAAGGCCAAAATAATTTTACCGCTATTGTCTTTCATAGTGTTTTAGAGTTTAATGTTTAGGTTTTAAGTTACAAAAAGGTTAATTACCGTTGCTTAAAGCATTACTAACGATAATACGTACATAATGTTTTATCTATATGTATCGGAACCAAATAATTGTGCTAAGATAGATTAGCAGCGCGTTTACAAATTAAATTTCTTCGATTATCCGGCGAAGTTCTTTTTTGCCTTTACCAAGCTTAAATTCTAAATTACCTAAAAAGTGATCTTCTTGTCCTTCTACGTAAGCTAAGTCGTCGTCGGTTAAGTTGCTGTATCTGGTTTTCAGGCGGCCTTTTACTTCATCCCAGGTGCCCTGCATTTTCAGGCTGCTGCCGGTACCGGTTATATTTTTTCCTTCTAATTGCCGCATTAATTTACGGGCCATTTGGTCTAATTGGTCGCCGTAATCTAAAGCTTTGTTTTTTAAACTTTTTCTGGTACCCCTGCCCGATTCGGGAGCCATTAATAAGCCAGCAATTATTCCGGCGCTTAAGCCAGCTAAACCGGCCAGTATAATTTTACCACTTTTGTCTTTTACATGCAACATCATAGTTCTATCAATTATAGGTTAAAATTTTAAAAAATTAAAAATCTGTTACAGATTACAAGAAAGAATCTGGTTAATTTTTTTAAAAATTACGTATTGCAATCTCTATACGCTACAACCCTTTAATAGTTAAGAAACTAAGGCCGATGTGCGTAAATGAAGCAGAATTTTATAAATTACTTGGCTAATAAATACGCGTTTTAGGCCAGCTCTTTATATATTAACGCTTAAAACAAAGTGCTGTTTACTTTTTCTAATCTCACTTACCCGCTTATAAATGGTTGCGCATAAATTGTTACTGATTGGGGGTTTGTTAATAATGAGTTGTAAAACCTCTTCTACTACTTGTATTGATGTTACTAAAATCCGGACGGATGGAATATGTACCCAGCAATACGAGCCGGTTTGCGGTTGCGATGGTAAAACCTACGGTAATGCCTGTGTAGCCGAAAATGCCGGTTTAGTTAGCTTTACACAAGGCGAATGCCCGGGTAAGTAATTATTTAACCGGACTTTTAAAGCTAACGTACTCAGTTTATATTTAAAAAATTTAAAAAATGGAGCCAAAATATTACAAACAAACCAAGCCCTTTCGGGTGCCCACAATGGATAATAAATTAATTGAGGAACATTTTGGCTTGGCTTCTACCCGGACAAGTGCGTTTAGCGTGGCTCACATGATTGCACCGCCTAACTGGAGCGAACCGCACCAAAAACCAGCTTTCGACGAAATTACCATTGTAATCCGGGGGCGTAAACAAATTGAAGTGGATGGGGAAGTTATAGAACTAGCGGCCGGAGAAACTTTATTGGTAAAAGCCGGTGCCCGGGTAAAATATTCTAATCCGTTTAACGAAGAAACAGAATATTGGTCGCTGTGCGTACCGGCCTTTGATATAAACACCGTTAACCGCGAAGGCGAGTAGAAGTTAGAAGTTGCAGGTTTTTTGTTAAAGATTATTTAAAAAAGCTATTAAATAAAAAAGAGCGGCAAATATGATTTTGCCGCTCTTTTTATTTTTAGGAGGTGAGTCTATTTGCTCATTTGTGCTACAATTTCTTCCGAAATACCTACGCTGGAGAAACCGCCATCGTGCAATAAATTTTGCATAGTAACCATCCGGGTTAAATCCGAGAACAAGGTAAGGCAGTAATTTGCGCAATCTTCGGCGCTGGCGTTACCCAACGGCGACATTTTATCGGCATAGTCATAGAAAGCATCAAAGCCACCTACACCGGTACCGGCCGTTGTTTTAGTGGGTGATTGCGAAATGGTGTTTACCCGTACTTTTTTTAGTTTAGCAAACCGCTGACCGTAGGAGCGGGCAATAGATTCCAGCATGGCTTTGGCCTGAGCCATGTCGGTATAATCCGGGAAAACGCGTTGTGCCGCAATGTACGATAAAGCCAGAATAGAGCCCCATTCGTTCATGGCATCTAGCTTTTCGGCCACGTGCATTACTTTATGAAACGACAAAGCTGATACATCCAAAGTTTTCTGGAACCACTCGTAATTTAAGTCGCCGTAGCTTTTTCCTTTCCGGATGTTGGGACTCATGCCGATTGAATGCAGCACAAAGTCGATTTTACCACCCAAAATCTCTTGCGACTGGGTAAATAAGTTGGTTAAATCTTCTACGGAGGTAGCATCGGCCGGAATAATCTGGGCCTGGCATTCTTCGGCTAATTTTTTAATTTCGCCCATGCGCATGGCTAAGGGAGCGTTGGTTAACACAAATTCAGCTCCTTCTTCGCGGGCGCGTTGCGCTACTTTCCAGGCAATCGATTTTTCATCGAGCGCGCCAAATATAATACCTTTTTTACCTTGCAGTAGGTTATACGCCATAGTTCTATTTTTTAAATTTTATCTATTTTATTACTCTACTTTTAAAGAGTATCCCTTGCAATATTACCAAATCTTGGCCAACCAGTAACTACTTAAGCAAATTTTTAAAAATTCAGAAGTTTAGAACGCGGATTCTTTAGATTAACCAGATTCAACTCTAAGCAGAATGACCAGGTGCGGTGCTATTTTAAAAATAAGAAAATTTTAAAAAATCCTGAATGCTATACGGCATCTGCGTAATCCGAAGAATCTGGATAAATCCGTGATTTACAGAGCCAGTAACTCGCGGGCACTCTGGAATGCGTGCGTGCTGGGGTTGGCGCCGGCAATCATGGTGGCAATTTCTTTTACCCGTTCTTCGGTTCCTAGTTGCCGGATGCGGCTAATGGTACGGTCGGCCCGGTCTTCTTTGTAAACAAAGTAATGCGCATCGCCTTGCGCAGCCATTTGCGGTAAATGCGATATGGCAATTAACTGGTGCTTTTTGGCCATTTGCTGCATCATTTTACCCACTTTAACGGCAATCTCACCCGAAATACCCGTATCAATTTCGTCGAAGATAATGGTGGGCAAAGATGTTTTATCGGCTAGCAAATATTTAACGCACAACATTAACCGCGAAAACTCCCCACCCGAAGCCGCTTTGCTTAAGGTTTGCGGCGCCGAACCTTTATTGGCACTAAACAAAATACTGATCACATCAATACCCGTAGCGGTAGGCGTACCTGTAACGTGCTGAAAAACAATGCGGGCATTGGGCATACCTAATTCGGCCAGCAAGCTATGAATCTCGTCCTGAAAATGGGTAAATACCGCTTGCCGCGATTCAGACAGCTGACCTGCTAAAGCCGTTACCTGGTCGTAGGCCGCATCCATTTGTTTTTTGGTACGGCTAATAGCTTCGTCTAAGTTTAAAACGCTGCTTACTTTTTGCTGCAGATCAGCTTGTATTTGCAATAACTCCGCGTTATCGCGTGCTTGATGCTTGCGCTGTAAATTATAAATCAGGGTTAAGCGTTCGGAAGTTTGCTCGGCTTTTTCCGGATCGGCTTCGGTTTTCCGTTCGGCGGTTTCTACTTCAGCAGCAATATCATTTATCTCGATTAAACAGGAATCGATGCGGTCTTTTAAAGCTTGAAAATGGTCGCCGTAAGCCGAAACTTGGTTAAGCAAGTAAGCGGCATCTTTTAACGAAACTGCTACGTTGTACTCCGACTCCGACAAATACTGTAAGGCCTGGCTTAATTTTAATTTTATTTCTTCGGCGTGTTCCAGTTGCTTCAGCAAGCTCTCTAATTCTTCCTGCTCTTCTTCCTGCAGATTGGCTTCTTCTAGTTCGTTGAGCAAAAAGGTATTGTAATCCAGTTCTTTTTGCGCCTGGGCTAGCTGGTTTTCCAGTTTTTTGTAATCGTTTTCCAGCTTTTTATACTGCCGGTAAGTCTCCTGATATTGATTTTTTAAATTTTGATTGCCTGCGTAGAGATCTACAATATTTAATTGAAAAGCAGTATCGCCCAGCATTAAAGTATCGTGCTGCGAATGAATATCCATGAGGTTGGCCCCAATGGTACGCAAGGCATCGAGGGTTACGGGCGTATCGTTGATGAAGGCCCGGCTTTTACCTGTTGGCGTAATCTCGCGACGCAATATGCATTGGGTATCATAATCAATATCTTCCTGCGTAAATAAATCTTCCAGTTGATACGACGAAATATCAAATATACCTTCTACCACACACTTTTCAGCGGTGTTAAAAAGCACTTTGGTGTCGGCCCGGTTACCCAGCAACAAGCCAATGGCTCCCAGCATAATAGATTTACCCGCCCCGGTTTCGCCGGTAATAATGTTTAACAACGGCGAAGGCTGTAGCTCTAACTGCTCAATTAAAGCGTAATTTTTTATTCTTAAATTAACCAGCATTCTTTAGTATAATGTTTCTTGGTCGTACACCACCTCCCTTACGTGGTCCGGTGAAATACGGTGCAAATTAAAACGGGCATCCTGAACTAATAATTCCGTTGCGGATAAATCTTGTATCACCCCGGTAATTACCCGGTTTTCTTCCAATATAACCTGTACCTTTTGCCCCTGCAAATCGCCGGCTTTGCTGATTAAATCTTTCTGACTTACCCGAAATTGCCGTTTGCCCACGGTTTTTTAAGTTAAGAGTTATAAGTTTAAAGTTATGAGTTGTTAGCGGTGCAAATATCGGATTTAAAAGTAAAAGATTTACTTCTATGTTGCATCTAAGCGCACGTTTAAAATATACCAGAAAGGTAAAGGTATTTTGGCAAATTAACATCTGTTTCGCCAATTGACTTGCAGGGGAAATTATCAAAAGAAAAGTACCTGGTAAGTTATTTTACGAATTAAAAAATTAACTCATAACTATCTTTGGAGTAGCCCTTGGTATTTATTGATGTTGGTAGGATCCAGTTCTGATAAAATGGCGTAGATTGTTTGCTTTTCGGAAGAATTGCCCCCTTTAAATACCGAAAATATTTCATCGGCTTTGGCATCGAAGAAGGAGCGGATAATAGCGGTGCCGGGGCGGCGTTGGGCTACTTGCTGAATGCCTTTAATGGCATTTAAAATGTTAGTGCGGGCATCGGCAGGTTTGGTAGCAAAAATATCCATGCCTTGCCGGAAATAATTGTAAACGGCAACCCGGAAGGGCTCGATTTGCGGGTCGCGCAAATTGGTTAACAACCAATAGCGATTGCGGGTATCTTCAAAAGCTTGCCAGCCCGGCGCTCCGGTATTTTGGGAAGTAACGTTATTAAGCACGTTGGTTGCCCGGTCGTACATAGCGGAGCCGCCCAAGCGCGCGAAGCTATCGTTATCCAGGCCAATAATTAAATAAGCGTAAAAAGTAAGCAATGACGCTAGCTGCGAGGTATACGAGTTTTCAGAGAATTGCAGCGGTTGGGCATCATTGTACTCAAATACCCAGTCTTTATCGAAAAAAGAAAGCACCGACGTTTCGTAGCCGGTACCATACACGGGTCTGGCCGAAAGTACCTGCACCGTAGCCGTATAGTTACCGATGCTGGGCACACTGGTAATAGTAATTAACATCCGGGCCTGAATTCTTTCTTCGTTCTTATATAAAGTAGAAGTCCAGCGCTGGTTATTCATAAAATTAAAAATATCGCGCTGCATATTCTGGAATACGCGTTTATCGGTAACCGTAACCTGGTCGTCGTTAATTAAAACCTCGCATTGCAACTCCTGCGCAAAAGCGCTGCTGCACGCTATAAACAAACTAAACGAAACCGCTAATAAATATTTAAACATGTACTTTCTCCCCTATGTACCGCACTATATCGCGGGCTACTTCTTGCTTGGGTTTTAAATCAAATGTAATAATTTTATCTTTCTCGATAATCGAAATCTTATTGGTGTCGTGGCGGAATCCGGCCCCGGAATCGTTTAACGAATTAAGAATAATTAAATCGAAATTTTTCTTAAGCAGCTTAGCTTGTGCATTTTCTGTTTCCTGATCTGTTTCTAAAGCAAAACCTACGGAAAGTTGTTCTGGTTTTTTAAATTTTCCTAAAGCCGCTGCTATATCAACGTTTTTAACCAGTTCAATTGTTAAAGTAGCCTCCTTTTTTTTAATTTTTTTATCCGAAACTACTTTAGGCCGGTAATCGGCTACCGCCGCCGCGAAAATCCAGATATCCGACCGAACGGCTAATGGCAGGCATTGCTCGTACATTTGCTCCGCCGATACTACCGGAAAAGTGGTAATGTTAGCATGTTGGGCTTGTAAAGCAGTAGGCCCAGTTACTAAAAGCACCGTAGCGCCGTCTTCGGCGAGGCACTCGGCTAAAGCATAGCCCATTTTGCCCGATGAATGATTACTGATAAAGCGAACAGGATCAATGGCTTCCTGCGTGGGACCGGCAGTAAGCAATACGGTTTTACCTTTAAGCGAATGCACTTACCTCGAAATGTTTTTGGAGAACAGCTACAATTTCTTCGGGTTCAGCCAGCCGGCCTTGTCCTTCTAAACCACTGGCTAACTCGCCGTGGGTAGCATCAATAATTATGTTGCCGTAGGAGCGCAACTTAGCCAGATTGTTTTGGACGGCCGGGTGCGCGTACATATCTAAATCCATGGCGGGCGCAAAAAATACCGGACAACGCGCCGATAAATAAGTAGCCGAAAGCAGATTATCACAAAAGCCGTTGGCGGATTTGGCAATGGTGTTGGCGCTGGCCGGGGCTATTACCAAGGCATCGGCCCATAAGCCCAAAGCTACATGGTTTGTCCATTCACCGGTGGATTCGTCTTTTATAAAATTAGAAAATACCGGGCGTTTAGAAAGCGTAGCCAAGGTTAAAGGCGTAATAAAAGAAGAAGCAGAAGCCGTGAGTATTACCTGTACTTCGGCTTCTGCTTTTATTAATAAACGGGTGAGTAGTGCCGCTTTATAGGCTGCAATACTACCGCAAACTCCTAAAATAATTTTTTTGTGCCGCAGCATGCAGCTAATTATAAACCAGAAGTTTCTTCTTCGGCATCCGGACGACGGAAAAATACTTTGCCTTCTAAAAATTCTTCGATGGCTAAGTTGGTCGGCTTTGGCATGCGCTCGTAGTATTTCGAAATTTCGATTTGCTCCCGGTTCTCAAAAATCTCTTCCAGGTTATCTACGGTAGTAGCAAACTCTGCTAATTTAGAATTTAACTCTTCTTTAATTTTAACGGAGATTTGATTCGCTCTTTTAGAAATAATTGCTACCGACTCGTATACGTTGCCCGTTTCGTTGGCGAAATCGGCCATGTTGCGGGTAATGATTGAAGATGAAACTGCCATATTGTTAGTTGTAAAGTTAAAAAGTTAAAAGGTTAAAAGGTTGCACGTTATAGGTTACAAGTTGAGAAAAGTTACTTGCAGCAAACCAGATAATGTATTACAACAATTTAGCCCGTTATAATTTAAAATTTTTAAAATTTCTATTTTTGATTAAAAGAATATAAGGAGTTTACCTAAACTTACTACTTATAATCTTTACTTATTACTCAAAATCTACTTACTGGCTGTACTGGGGCCTTTGGTAGTATCTTTTAATCTTTCGAGTTGCTTGGTACTTTTATCAAAAAAGCCTTCGGCATCTTTTAAGTATTTGCTTTTCGGGTATTTATCTACTAAATCCTGATAATACGCAATGGTTTCTAAATAACGTTCCCGCTGTTTTTCCGTTACACTGCGTTCGGCTAAGTTAAACTGCGCTTCTAATTTTAAGTAAGAAGCTTCTTCGTTAAAATTAGAAGAAGGAAAGTTGCGTTGAAAATTATTAAAGGCCGTTACTGCTGCCTGGTAATACCGCATAGAAGCATAAATACGGGCACTTTCAAAAGCCTTCCGTTCTACTTTAGCCGATAGTTCCTGGTACATTTTATCGGCCTCTTCCTTCATTTTACTTTCTGGGAACCGGTTCAGGAAATCCTGAATGGCTTCAATGGCGGTATAAGTGCTGGTTTGGTCGAGGTTAAAAGTAGGCGAATCGCGGTATAATGATTTAGCGTGCATAAAAAGCGCCTCTTCGGCGTACTCGCTTCGCGGATACGTATCGTAAAATGATTTAAAATGGAACGCACTTAAAGAATAAGAGCGCTGGTAAAACTGGGTATAAGCAAAGTAAAACTGGGCTTTTTCGGCTTCTGGCCGCCCTTTTAATACCGGAATTAACTCTTCCAATAGAGTACTTGCCCGGTAATAATCTTGCTTTTCGTAATATTTTAAAGCAGCCTGGTATTTTGTATCGGCGTTGGTGCTCTTCAGGATTTTGTTGTAATCACTGCAGGCACTCAGCACCAAGATAAAAAATGCCGATATAACTGTTATATAAGAGGTTCTGGTCATGGATTGGCAAAATTAGAAAAATCTATTTCCATATGCAAACGCTTTTCGGTATCAGCGTGGTACTCGGAAACTTAGCTTTACTTTGGTTTTTTATTATTTCTCTTAAACAGCGCCTTCTTAGGGCTTGGTTCCGTTTTTAAAGCAGATGCTTTTTCCGGTGTTTTGGTTGCCTGCTTCGGTGTTCGTTTAGCTAAAACTAATTCTTTGGTAGGTTGTTCCGTAATGCGCCAATTAAAACCTTTTAAGCGTTTGTCCGGCTCTTTTAACTCGTGCGGTGGAATAAAGCTGGCTTCCGGGTTAGTAAGCAAAGATACGGTATTTACCTTGCCTTCTTTAAACCGCAAAATTAAGTCGCTGGAAATACTGCGGTTCATACCCGTGGTAGCGGTATCACCTTCTAAAGCAAAATAAATGCTTTCGCCGTTGCCGTTCACGTTTACTTTGGCTATTTGGCCGGCTTTAAAAAAAGCTTCCATGTTGCGGCCTTTTACCTGGTTCAGGTTCTTGAGGGTGTCTTCCGAAATTATAAAGGCATTGTTGTACATGTACATTTTATCTAAGGCTTTATTCCGGATAAACATATTCATGCTATCGGCTACCAACTGGCTTTTCTCGCTCCACACCACCGGGTCGCGGCGCAGGTGCATTACCGAATCGGTTACGTTGTAGGTTAAAGAATCGCATTTGCCTTGTAGGTCAGATTTAAAAATACGCACATCATAGTAGGCATACACAAAATCCTTCAGCTTCGGATCTTTTTCTTTTGCTACTTTATCGTGGTTAACGGCTACTAATGTATCGCCGGAAATATAGAGCGTATCGTTCGAAACTAGGGATCGCATAACCGGGCTCCCATAAATTTTAGATTTTCCCGTACTCTTCCAACTTTGCAAAGTATTACCGGTAATTACAGTTTTATTATCCGGATCTTTGGAGGTGAGCTTTACTTTACCGTTGGCGTACAAATACTCGGCCGCACGGTTATAAACCGAATAATCGGCGTCTACGATGTAATCCGGAGTTTCTACGCGGGAGCCTTGAAAAATAGATTCTTTGGTAACGGTGTTGTAGGTACCACCTTTAGCGGTTAACAGGCCGTCTTCGTTTTTAATTTTAGTAGGAGCCACAAAGAACACCAGTTTGCTAATGGTATTGTACTGCAGCGTATCCGAAGTAATATCGGCATCCGGACTCACTAAATGCACGTTGCCTTTAAATGCCAGTAACTTGGTATTTACATTATAGTTACCAAACTGACTGGTAAGATTAGTGTTTTCTTCCACAATAGTTCCGCCTTCGGTGTAGCGTGAGGTGCGCGCCACCATGTCGTAGGAAAGCGACGGCGTGGTTAAAGTCATTTTTTCGTCGCGCAAAGTTACGTTGCCTTTAAATACGGCTTTTTGTTGGTTGCCATTATAAACGCCCGTATTGCTGGTAATAATTAAAGTGCCTTGCGTAACGCGTACTCTACTATAAACTTCTACGGTATTGCTTTCACGATATAGATGCGCCGAATCGCAGTACAAATCGGTTTCTTTTTGCTTTAAATGTACGTTATCTATCAATCGGGTAAAACTTACCCCGTTTTTATTACCCGCTTGTAAAGAGCCGGCTTTTACCAACTGAATTTGTTCCTGAGCTTGCTGGGCAAAGAGGGAAATAGAGGTTATCAAGAAAAAGATAAGAGAAAGAAATATCTTTGTGCTTTTCATTCAAGAAATTAATAATCACCACAAAATTAATAAAATTACCTTGGGTATTTTATGATTCAGAAAGTTTTAGCCTTTGCGCAACAACACCAGCTTTTTACGCCCGACCACCAAATTATTGCGGCCGTTAGCGGCGGCATTGATTCGGTAGTACTCTGCGACTTACTTGCCGAATTAAATTTAAAATTTGCCATTGCGCACGCTAACTTTGGCTTACGCGGCGAAGAATCCGATGCCGACGAACTCTTCGTCAAAAAATTAGCCAAGAAATACAACGTTCCGGTTTACACCGAACATTTTAATACCAAAGCTTTTGCCACGCAGGAAAAAATATCGACGCAAATGGCCGCCCGCACCTTGCGGTATACCTGGTTCGAAAACTTACGCCAGCAATTAAGTTACGATTCTATTGCCGTAGCCCACCACCAAAGCGATACCGTAGAAACTATTTTGCTAAACCTGACCCGCGGTACCGGTTTACCCGGCTTGCACGGCATTGCACCCAAAAATGGTAACATAATCCGGCCCTTGCTTTGTTTGCGCAAAGACGATATCTACGACTACGTTACCAGCAAACAGCTTATCTGGCGCGAAGATTCCTCGAACGAAACTACCTTGTACCAACGCAACAAAATCCGCCACGAGGTTATTCCGGTACTCAAACAACTTAATCCTAACCTGGAACAAACCGTGCAACAAACCGCCGCTAAAATTAGTGCGGCCGAAATACTGGTTAACGAGTACGTGCAAAGAGTACGCGAGCAAGTTCTGCGCCTTGAAAACGGAATTACTTACCTGGATATTGCCGGTCTTCCCCAATCGGCGGCGTTGCCGCTTGTTTTATTTGAATTGCTTCAGTTTTATGGATTTACGTTTGAAGTTACGCAATCGATTATAGTCGCTCTGGAAGGCGAGTCCGGTAAACTTTTTGAATCCGCAACGCATACCTTGGCAAAAGACCGGGAACAATTGGTAATTACCGCTAAAAACTTACAAGCCTTTGGTAGTTACGAGATTTTGCCGGAGCAAACCGAATTACAAGTTCCGGATTTACAATTAAGCCTGAAGCATCTCTCCGCTGCTAATTATAAAATTAATACAGGTAAGAAAGTAGCGGCCCTGGATAGTGGTTTGCTGCAGTTTCCGCTGAAGATACGCACTTGGAAAGAAGGCGATTGGTTTGTGCCTTTGGGCATGAACGGCAAAAAGAAGATCAGCGATTTTTTAATTGACGAAAAAGTACCGGTAAATTTAAAAGACCGGGTAAAAGTGCTCACTTCGGGTAACTCTATTGTGTGGGTGATGGGCTACCGCCTGGACACCCGGTTTAAAATAACCGAT